>JAFAUB010000121.1 GCA_019243635.1 Pseudonocardiales bacterium | reverse complement strand
ATTGGTACAACAACCGTCGATTGCACGGAGCCTGCGGAGGCAGGCCACCGGTGGAGTACGAGACCCTGTACGAGCTGGGCGACCTGATCAGCCTAGTCGCCTGACCCCAACAACGAGTCTCTACCAAACCCGGGGTGGTTCACCGGGTCCTGGGTGAGGAGCACCCCTACACCCTGCTCTCGGCCGTCATCCTTGCCGCCACCCTACGGGAGCTGGGGCGGTATGAGCAGGTCCGCCAGCTCGGCGAGGACACCCTGGCCCGCCTGCGCCGGGTCCTGGGTGAGGAGCACCCCTACACCCTGCTCTCGGCCGCCAGCCTTGCCGGCATCCTACGGGAGCTGGGGCGGTATGAGCGGGCTCGCCGGCTCGGTGAGGACACCCTCACCCACTGCCGCCGGGTCCTGGGTGAGGAGCACCCCTACACCCTGCTCTCGGCCGTCATCCTTGCCGCCACCCTGCGGGAGCTGGGGCGGTATGAGCAGGCCCGCCGGCTCGCCGAGGACACCCTCACCCGCTGCCGCCGGGTCCTGGGTGCCGACCACCCCTACACCCTGTTCTCGGCCGTCATCCTTGCCGGCATCCTGCGGGAGCTGGGGCGGTATGAGCAGGCCCGCCGGCTCGCCGAGGACACCCTCACCCACTGCCGCCGGGTCCTGGGTGCCGACCACCCCCACACCCTGCGCTTCGCCCACAGGCTCGCCGTTGTCCTGGCGGATGGGGATGGGCCTGACCAGGGCCACCAACTCGGGCGAGCTTCGATGTGAACACGGATCACCCGTGCGTCGGGGTGCCTGGGAGCCTCACCGCGTGCGGCTGAGCTGCGGCTACACGCCCGTGGGCCTCGACCAGCGCGAACTCCTCGTGCCGCTTGCGCTAACAGCTCGCTGACGAGGATCACGCATGAGCCCCAGCTTGGAAGATCGGGCGACGATCAAGGTCCTGACCAGCGCTGACGCTGATCTGCGGGGATAGGTGGGGAAGTGACACGAGTAACCGCTATTGATCCATCGTGACCCTGAGAAGGGGCACACTGGGGGCACGCGCCCGCGCGGTCCATCGGGAGCTCGGAAACTGTTTCGGGGGTGCCTCGTCCTGGCCTTGGCCTGTGGCTGGCGATGGGTCACACCGTGGCCGTATGACTGCCATTGGTGACCGCTCGTCACGCAGGACACGGCCCCTGGGTCGACAGTCGGGCAATTTCTAGTCATACTTCTGACCATGACGACAATGTCGCTCGCTGATGTCAAGGCGCGCTTATCCGAGCTGGTGGGTAGAGTCCATGATCACCACGAACGGGTCACGGTGACGGTGCACGGCCGACCGTCTGCCGTGTTGATCGCGGTAGAGGATCTGGAGGCGTTGCAGGAGACATTGTCGGTTCTGTCCGATCCTGACACTCTGCGGCGCTTGGTTCAGTCCGACGCTGAGCTGGCGCGAGGCGAGGTAGTCGGCGCTGAGGAGTTGGCGGAGTCGATGGCGGCACGACGCCGACACTCGGCGTGAGTCACCGGTCGACGGAGCGCTTCTCGCTTCGCGTCACTCCGGCCGTTCGGCGAGCGCTCGCTGAGCGGCTTCCCGAGCCGGTTGCGTTTGCCGCGTTCGAGTTCATCAACGGGCCACTGTTGGACAATCCGCACCGTGTTGGCAGACGCCTCCTGGCGCCACTGGATGATCGGCACAGCGCTCGCCGCGGCAGTTACCGGATCATCTACCGGATCGACGACAAGGCGCGGACGGTCACGGTCGTAGATGTGGATCATCGTGGTGATGTTTACAAGCCACACTGAAGCCACGGCGAGTTCTCGATGGTCGGCTTGAGCTGCATCTCGCCGGCCCGCTCGAAGGTCAAGCTCGGCGCAGTTGCGGCCCTGGACCGGTCTGACCTAGGTGGAGCGGGCGACCGGGATCGAACCGGCATGGCCAGCTTGGAAGATCGGGCGGCGATCAAGGGATCTGGCCTGTGTTGATGCTGACCTGCGGGTACTCGGGGACAGGTGAGGTGAGTGACCGCTGTCGACCCCTGGCGACCCTGGGAAGGGGCACGCGGGGGGCACGGGGCTGCGTGAGTGTGAGGTGCCTACTGTCCCGCAGGATGCGCGAACGGAGCGGGTATGCCTCACCGTCGGCGAGTTTGTCTCGGAGCGGGCCGCTACGCCTGCGGCGCCGTAGGATGGGATCCCCGTGTCTCCGGGGCCTACCCCTTGTCTGGCCAGCCTTGGGCCATCCCGGATAGGCCGGGACGCTGGGAGGCTTGGGTATGTCCCGCAAGTGCTCGTTGCCGCTGGTTCAGGTGTTGTTGTTCTTGTTGGTGACGTTGCTCGGGATTGCCACCGGCAACCTGAGCAAGAGCACGGGTGTCCTTCCGTGGGGCTTGGAGCTCCTTCGGCGACAGTCGTTGCCACTGGCTGGCAGCACCGTGCTGCTGATCATCGGGGTGATGGTCTGGCAGCATCGGGTGGAGGAGCGTTTGGCGTCGCCGGCTCGGCCGATCTGGGAGTCGGATCGGACGCCTTTCCCCGGGCTTGAGGCGTTCACTGAACACGACTCGGCAGTGTTCTTCGGTCGCAACACTGAGATCACCGAGCTGTTGGGTCGCCTTCATCCGGTAGCTGCGGCGCGGGTCAATCGGTTGGTGACGGTGGTCGGTCCCTCCGGTGCGGGGAAATCGTCCCTTATCCAGGCGGGGGTAGTGCCGCGGCTACGGCAACGCCGCGGCGGCTGGATCGTGGTGCCATCGATGGTGCCCGGGAACCATCCGCTGCGTAGCCTGACCCGGAGTCTCGCGGCAGCAGACCCAGGACGTTTGATCGAGGACGTGCCGGCTCATCACTTTGCCGATGGGCTTCGTACCGTTCGCGGACGTCCACACGCCCCGGTGCTGCTGATCGTTGATCAGGCTGAGGAGCTGATCACTCTGTGCGGGGAATCAGAGCGCGCCGCCTTTCTCGAGCTGCTGGCCGGCGCCCTGGATGCAGACCCGCGGCTGTGGATCATCCTGATCATGCGCTCGGAGTTCCTGACCGTGTTCCTGGGCACCGAGCAGGCTCGGCTATTTCGTGATCCCGTTGCGGTAGGGACGTTGGGTCGTGCGGCGCTAGTCGAGGTCATCGAGCAGCCGGCCCGACGCGCGGGACTGACTTTCGACCCACCGACTCTGCCGCAGCGGATGGCGACCGATGCCGCCGGCGGCGATGCCCTGCCGCTGCTTGCGTATGCCTTGCAGGAGCTTTGCCTCGCCGCCGGGCCGGGACGGGCATTAACCGCCGATGCCTACCAGCGGATTGGCGGGGTCGCAGGAGTACTGACCCGGCAAGCCGACAAGGTCACCACGGAGCTGGGAGGCACTGACCCGACCGGGCCGGTGCTGTCGACGCTGCTGAAGTTCGTCACGATCGGCGAAAACGAGCCGACTCGCCGCCGAGTGCGGCGCAGCGCACTGACCGAGGCACAATCTCGTGTCGCTGAGGAGTTCATCACCGCGCGACTGCTGACCAGCCACGAAGACGGCGACGACGCCGTCCTTGAAGTGGCGCACGAGGCGTTGTTCCGTTCCTGGGCGCCGCTTCGGCAAGCCATCGAATCATCCGCCGACCAACTGCGCTGGCGGGCAGACTTAGAACGGTGGGCCAGGGACTGGGAGAATTCCTACCGCCAGGACGCTTATCTGCTTCGCGATGAACGCCTCAAAGCCGCCCAGCGTTGGGCCGCATCGGACAGTGAAATGGTGGACGGCGTTGCCCTCGTGGCGGAGTTTCTAGCCTGTTCTAATCGAGCCGATCACGCCACGATGGAACGCCTCTCCGAGGCCATCGCCCGGCAGGCACTCGGCAGCGTCGACAGTGATCCTGACTACAGCGTGCTGCTAGCGCTCGCCGCCCGTGAAGAATGTGCGCCCACGACCCTTGCTTTACGGGCTTTGATGGCCACACTGGTCATCTCTCAGGTGCGTGTCGTCCTCCGTGGCCATGATGATGGAGTTCTCCGGGTGGCGTGGTCACCGGACGGTCGGCGGTTGGCCACCGCCTCGAGCGACCGAACTGTCCGCATGTGGAACGCCGACAACGGCAGCGAAATCGCAGTGCTGCGCGGCCACGACGATTGGGGGCGAGGGGTGGCGTGGTCACCGGACGGTCGGCGGCTGGCCACCGCCTCGAGCGACCGAACTGTCCGCATCTGGAACGCCGACAACGGCAGCGAGCTCGCAGTGCTGCGCGGCCACGACGATGAGGTTTGGGGGGTGGGGTGGTCACCGGACGGACAGCGGCTGGCCACCGTGTCGCGCGATGGCACGGCACGGATCTGGGACACCAGCAGTCGCGGTGTCGAGCTGACGGTACTGCGCGTTCACGGCGATGGGGTTCGTGGACTGGCGTGGTCACCGGATGGGCGACGGCTGGCCACGGGGTCGAACGACCGGACCGCCCGGATCTGGGACATCTGTAGCGGCAGCGAGCTCACAGTGCTGCGCGGCCACCGTAAAGCGGTTCAGGGAGTGGCATGGTCACCGGACGGTCGGCGGCTGGCCACCGCGTCGATCGACCGCACGACCCGAATCTGGGACACCGGATGTGGCAGCGAGCTTCTGGTGCTCTATGGCCATGACGCGGAGGTTCGGGAGGTAGCGTGGTCACCGGACGGTCGGCGGCTGGCCACCGCCTCTCGCGATCGCACCGCCCGGATCTGGGACGCCGACAGCGGCAGCGAGCTCACCGTGCTGCACGGCCACAGTGGCTGGGTCCGGGGGGTGGCATGGTCACCCGACAGTCAGCTGGTGGCCACCGCGTCGAACGACCGGACCGCCCGGATCTGGGATACGCGAGGTACCAACGAGCTCGCGGCGTTGTACGGACATCACGATGATGTTCGTGCGGTGGTGTGGTCACCCGATGGTCGACGACTGGCCACCGCGTCGCACGACCACACCACCCGGATCTGGGACGCCGACAGCGGCAACGAGCGCAGAGTGCTGCGCGGCCACGAGGATGATGTTCGGGCGGTGGTGTGGTCACCTGATGGTCGGCAACTAGCTAGCGCGTCGCAGGACAGGACGGCCCGGATCTGGGACCCCGACAGCGGCAGCGAGCTCACCGTGCTGCACGGCCACCAGGATGCGGTTCAGGGAGTGGCGTGGTCACCGGACGGTCGGCGGCTGGCCACCGCGTCGAACGACCGCACCGCCCGGATCTGGGACCCCGACAGCGGCAGCGAGCTCACCGTGCTGCACGGCCACAACGATTGGGTTTGGGGGGTGGCGTGGTCATCGGACGGTCGACGGCTGGCCACCGCGTCACGTGACTGGACAGCCCGGATCTGGGAGATACAAAGCGGGAGTGAGCTTGCGCTGCACGGCCACGACGATGAGGTTCGAGGCGTGACATGGTCACCGGACGGACGGCAGCTGGTTACCGGGTCAGCCGATCGGACAGTTCGAATCTGGGACGCCGAATCCGGCGCCGAAATCATCGTCATCGGCGCTCACGGCAAGGGAGTCGAAAGCGTATCGTGGTCTCCAAACGGTAGACAAATCACTTCCGCTTCGCAGGACGGAACCTGCCGAATCTGGGATGCGACGATCGGTATCGAGGAGCTGGTGGCCAACGCCCACCGCCGCGTTTTCCGGAAACTGACCACCGAGGAGCGACGCAACCTCATGCTCCCCCCGTCGATCAGTTACTAAGGGGAACGTAGGTTTCCAGACTCAAGAAATTGCGTTGCCGCAGGTCGGGAATGTTCATGAGTCCAGTTACTTACGTTCTCATTAGTAATGAGGGTTATTCAGGCGGTGGCGTAGAAGTGCAAAGCAATTACGGTTGAGATGGTCGTGGTGAATGTCGCGAGCGGTCGACGGTAGTCGGTGTGCATGATGCGCCAGGTCTTGAAGTTGGCGACGGTCCGCTCGATGATGTAGCGGATCTTGTTGATCTGGGTGTTAAATTCTTTCTCCCAGTCCAGCAGATCGCGGTGCATGGGCTTTTTGATGGGAGTGATCATGCCGTTACCGATGTATCCTTTGTCGCCCATCCAGTTGCCGGGATCGAGTGTCAGCAGGACTCCTGACTCACTCAGGCAATAAGTGTCGTGGTGACATCCGTCGACCGGATCGGAGATCCACGTGAGGCGTCCGGACAACGTGCAGGCGATCTGGACGTTCATGCCTGTGGTCTTGTGCTTGCCGGAGTACAACTCCGGGTGCGAGGCCCATGACCAGCACGGCAGCAGAGTGCCGTCCACGATGTACTGTGCGCGCCCGTCAAGCTCGTCGGCCGTGGGCACATACCCGCTGAGCGCCTTGCCCAGCAAGGGCGTCACCCCAGAAATCGCGCGGCTGATCGTCGGCTGGGATACCCCGAACGTCTCACCTGACTCGGCCTGCGCTCGATTGCGACGCAGATACGTCAATGCCACGACGACAGGCTTGAACAGCCCCAAGATCGGCGGCCATGTATTAGCCGGTAAGCCCACAGCCGCCGCGGACCAAGACACACAGCTCGACAATTTCATCCTTGCTGAAACCTGTTGTATAATACAAATCCGGCGGTCCGTTCCTTGGAGGTTGAGTGTGGCAACCCAATTCTTCCAAGAAACGGGCCGCCACTCACGGAGGCGCGCCGAGAGGTTCTCGATCAACTCGCGTGAATAACCCTCAATATTCGCTGGAGAACAGCACGCGGACGGCATGTTGAAAATGGTTGACCTTGGGCTCAAACGATCGTAACGACCCCCCGTTATCCTAGCAGATTTTGATCCTGCTAAGGTACCCCATTTCCGGTGGATCTTCTGGGGGGGAATGATTGATGAGTGGGGCTGAGCCGTTGTACGCCGAAGAACGGGAGACGATCTCCCGGGAGCCGCACCTGAACCGGTCGGCACGTTCTATCGGGAAACTGCTCGGGCGACATCATAGCACGATCCTTGAGTTCAAACGGTGAGCGCGAGACCGGCCTTGGCCTGGGGCGAGGGCTCGTAAGCCGGCCCGCGCATCGGCCTCGGGTATTCACGGCGGGCTTGAGATTATGGATTTTGATGGTGTCGGAACGAGGGAGAGTGTCCCTGATCTGGGATGATGCGGATTGTCGAGATCTGCATGAACCCAGAGAGGAACACCCTGCAGGTGAAGGCTACAAGTACTCGGCGGCTGGTCGGGGATGCCGCGCTGGCGTGGTCGCAGGGGCTCAAGGTGGAGGTCGGTGGGGCCGGGACCCTCGCCACGGCGGGGGTGGTGCTGCCGTGGTTGTTGGCTGATCGGCTGGGCTTGACAGCCGGGCTGGCGCAGGTGGTGGCGCGAGCGGGGTTCTTCCCGCTGCGACATCGGGGGCGGGCGCTGGTGGATGCGGCGTGCGCGTTGGCGGCCGGGGCGACGTGCCTGGCCGATGTGGAGGCGATGACCGCGCGGGAGGAGCTATTCGGTCCCGGCGGTGGGGCGTCGGGTTCCACGATGTTGCGGGCGCTCGAGGAGCCGGCCGAGCGACTCGGCGGCGACGGGCTTCCCGGGCGGCGCCTGGCCCGGGTCACCGCGGCGGCGCGGGTCCGGGCGTGGGAGGCGATCGTGGCCCGGCACGGGCAGCTGCCCGCGGTGCGGGTCGCCGGTCAGGATCTGGCCCGACCGGCCACAGAGCCCGGTGGGAGCCCGCGCCCGGTGCTGGTGATCCGCCTGGACGCCACGTTGATCGAGGCGGCCAGCCCCCAGGCGCAGGCGGCGGGAACCTACAAGGGCGGGTTCGGTTTTCCCCCGTTGACCGGCTGGTGCTCCAACATCGGCGACGCGCCGGCGGTGATGCAGCGCCCAGGCAACGCCGGCTCGTTTACCGCCGCCGACCACCTCGCGGTCCTCAAGGCGACCTTCGCCCAGGTCCCGGCCGGGTGGCGCACCGACGTGCTGGTCAGCATCGACGGCGCGGGCGCCTCGCACGAGGTCATCGAGTATCTGACCGCGTTGAACACCGCGCCCGAGCACGGGCGGCGAGGCCGGCCGGTGGAGTACAGCATCGGCCGGCCGGTCGACGACCGGACCATGACCGGGATCGAGCAACTGCGCAACAGAGACTGGAGTGCCGCGCTGCACGCCAACGGCGACCCCGACCCCGCCGCGCGGGTCGCGGAGCTGACCGGACTCCTGCGCCGCGGCCCGGGTGGTGACCGGCCGGCGACCTGGCCGCCCGACATGCGCGTCCTGGCCCGGCGCACCCCGCGCCCACTCGGCAAACCGGCCAAGCTCGGCGAACACCCGGACTGGGAGTACGGCGCGTTCGCCACTAACACCGCCCACGGGCAGATCCAGTTCCTCGACGCTCGCCACCGCACCCAGGCCCACGTCGAGGACAGGATGAAGCAGTTCAAGGCCTGCGGCGCCCGCAACCTGCCCTCGATCGACTACGGCCGCAACGCCGCCTGGCTGCAACTGGCCGCCCTGGCCACCACGCTGACCGCCTGGCTACGCCACTGCGCACACGACGGCGAGCTGACCAGCGCCTCCACCAAGACGCTGCGGTTTCGGATCCTGTCCGCCCCAGCCCGGCTGATCATCCACGCCCGCCGTCGCATCTTAAAGATCCCACCCGGCTGGGCATGGGCCAGCGACCTGGCCACCGCCTGGGACCGTCTGCAAGCCCTGCACCCAGCCTGACTCAACCCCCACCCGTTCCGACCACCCGCACCACCCGGCCGAACCGTGGAACCCGGCGCCCACCCGAGCACCCTCGGACAGCCCACCACGCCCACCACCGCCCACCCACCACAACATGATCCACAACCCGGAAGATCACGAAATAGTGGATCAGCGTGAATGATCTAGGTCGGGCAGCCTCTGGCCTGCCCGCTATTAGCTCGATGTGAGCCCTCGCGAGGGTCCCAGGTCAAGGCCGGTGTCGCGCTCACCACTAGAGACCACCCCGGCCGGTGCAGATGGCCGCCGCAGCGCGGTGTGGGCTGACGGTGCCCCGAACGTTGGTCAGCAACGACCCGGCGGCGGTGTCCCGGTTCGCGGCGGCATCGGCACCGGGTGTCGTGCTCAAGCCGTTGAGCACAAATCTGATCTACGAGGACCACACCTACAAGATGGGCTGGACGCGGCGGCTGTCTGCGGTGGACATGGCCGACCTGCGTGGCGTCGCCGTCACCGCGCACCAGGTGCAGGACTGGGCACCGAAGCGGTGGGAGTGCCGGGCTGTGGTGGTGGGTGCGGACATTTTCGCGGTGGCGATCCACGCCGGGTCGGAGTCATCTTATGTGGACTGGCGGTCGGACTATCCGGCGCTGTCCTACGAGGTGGTGGAGCTACCGGCGGCGGTGACCGACGGCCTACGGGCGTTCATGGCCGAGCTGGGGTTGATCTACGGGGCATTTGATCTCGTGGTCGGCTCGGACGAGGCCGGCGGCGAGATCGTGTCGTTCTTGGAGATCAACCCCGGCGGTCAGTACGGGTTCCTTGAGGAAGCGACCGGGGTACCGATCACCGACAGCCTGGTGCGCTTGCCGGCCCGGGGGAGTGGCTGATGGCGGTGACGGTGCCCGCATCGACCTGGCGGGCGCTGGCTCGACGACTGGCCGACGAGCTGGACGATGATGGTGACCTGCACACGCCCCAGTGGCGGGATGCGCTGCTGGCGGTGCCGCAGCATGAGTTCGTGCCGCGCTACTACGCGCCGGAACCCGATGCTCGCCCGTTGCGCTGGGTAATGCACGAACCGCAGGGTGCCGAGAGTACCCAGCGGTGGCTCGATCTGGTTTACTCGCCGACCACGCTGATCACCGCCTTGGCGGACTATGTGGACCGGGGCGTGCAGGCCCCGGTGTCGAGCGCGACCAAGCCGGATCTGGTGATCCGGATGCTGGAGGCCCTCAAGGTCACTGAGGGGATGCGGGTGTTGGAGATCGGCACTGGCACCGGCTACAACGCCGCGCTGCTCGCTCACCGGCTCGGCAGCCGACGGGTGTGCTCGGTCGACATCGACCCCCAGCTCGTGTCGGAGGCCCGGCACCGGCTGGCCCGGCTCGGTTATACCCCCACGGTGGTGACTGCGGACGGTGCCGACGGTCTGGCTGAGCACGCCCCGTTCGATCGGATCATCGCCACCTGCGCTGTGTTCGCCGTTCCTGGAGCGTGGATTGAGCAGTTACGGCCCGGGGGGCTGGCGCTGGTCCACGTCGAGGGGCCGCTGGGGGCCGGGAACCTGCTCGCGCTGCGGCGCGCCGCGGCGCCGGTGCTTCAGGGGCGGTTCCTGCCGTGGTGGGGGTGCTTCATGCGTCGCCGCGCCACCGCCGGCGCCACGGTCGGCTCACCCCGACCGGCCCGCACCGCCGAGCCGCCGGTGACCCGCCACACGGCGCTCGATCCGGCCGAGCTGGACGGGGGCAGACACTTCCCGTTCCTGGCTCAGCTCTACCTGCCACCGGGGATGTTCCGCAGCGTCTCCACCGGTGACGAGCATGTCGCGGTGACCCAGCTGCGTGCGCCGGACGGCTCCTGGTGCGAGGTCAGCCGCGAGCCCGACGCCACCGGCCGCCACACCGTGCGCGAAGCCGGACCAACCCCGCTGTGGGCCAACGTGGAGACGGCCTGGCGACGCTGGCGACAGCTGGGCGCCCCGGCCTGGCGTGAGTTCGGGCTGACCGTCACCGCCACTGCGCATCAGGTCTGGCTCCGCGACCCCCACCACGGCCCATGCTGGGCACTCCCGACACCCGAAGCGCCGGCACGGCCATAGGTCTCACCGGCGTCCGCGCGCAAGCGGCCCTAGTGCCCGTACTCAAGGCCCACCGCCGAGGTGGGTGAGGGCCTCCTGCGCGCCGTAGCACAATGTCCTCCCGCGAGGACACGACACGCGAGATGGGGGCTTGATCAGTGCTCATGACGGTGCTCAGCCGACCGGCGTCATCTGACGGGAGGCGGGGCTGTGGCGGAGGCGAATGAGCGGCTTCGGGTGGCGCGGCGGCGCACCGCCTCGCTCACCCATCCGGGGGGGTGTCTGACTCGTCAGGAGCTCGCCGAGCTGGTCAACACCTGGGTCTGGGAGCACCACGACAAGAAGGTGGAGGCCACGGCGAACTACGTCGGCAAACTGGAACAAGGCGTCATTCGGTGGCCGGGTACGTTGTACAGGGAGGCCTTCCGGGCGATCTTCGGTGTCTCCACCGACTCCGCGTTGGGGTTCGTCAACGCCCGGTCCCGCCGCGCGGCAGTGAAGCTGGACAACGTGAAACGCAAACAGTTCATCCACAGCGCCACCACGCTCGGGGTGGGTGCTTTCGCCCTGGGAGAGCTGCTGGTGGCGCTGCCGGAGGGTAGCGAACCCACCCCGATCCCCGCTCGGGTCGGCGCGACCGAGATCGAACAGATCCACGCCGCCACGGAAGTGTTCGAGTCGTGGAGCCGCACCTATGGTGGCGGGTTGGTCCGGGATGCCGTCATGGGCCAGTTGCGCTGGTCGGCCGGCCTGCTGGAGGCCACCTGCCCGGACCGGCTGCGCCCCGAGCTGTTCTCCGCGGTCGGTGACCTCGCGGATATGGCGGGGTGCATGGCCTACGACGCTGGTGCCCAGGGGGAGGCCCACCGGGTGCACCGTTTCGCGCTGGCCTGCGCGGAGCGGGCCAAAGACTGGCCCCTGCGCGCCGAGGTCCTGTCGAGCATGGCGAAGCAGGCGATCTGGACCGGGCAGCCCGATGACGGGCTCACGCTGGCCGAACAGGCTCTGGTCCGCGCTGACCGGCTCACCGCGACCGGACGGGCGATGCTGCACACCGACCGGGCCCGCGCGCTGGCCAAGATGCGCCGAGTTGAGGAGACATTGACCGCCATCGGCACCGCCGATGAGCACTTCGCGCACTCCATCCCGGCCGACGACCCGCCGTGCATGGCCTACTACAACGACACGCGCCACATCCAGCTCACCGGGCGGTCCCTGTTCGATCTCGCGGTACTCGGCCGCAACCCTGCTGAGGCCACCGACCGGCTCACGGCGGCAGTGGCCGGGAACACCGATGGCTATGCCCGCTCCCGGGCGATCTCTCTGACCGCGCTGGCCAGCCTGACGATGGCTACCGGCGACCCCCTCCAGGCCGCCGCCCTTGGACACGAGGCCTTGGACGTCGCCGGCACTCTCCGCTCCCGCCGCGTCACCGAGGACCTGCGTGAACTGGCCCACTATGCCGCCGCGCACCAGCACCTCGATGAGGTCGCGCACCTGCGGCACCGGATCAAGACTCTGGTGTGCGCCGACAGGCCGTGGGGAGGGTGGAAATCGTCGCCTTGATCCGCCCTTGAGCCGCACGTGATCACGTTCCTCCCGTGCGGGTCTGAAGCCGGGAGAGTCACCACCACGCCGCCGCTCTTCGCCTCGGATCTCTAGGGCGGCGGTGAGTGGCGGCGGCCCCGCTTCTCGGGCGACGAACCGCGCGGGGCCGCCGCCTTCCACACGACAGATCACTCGGGGGAGTACCACTGTGGACTATGACGACGCTTCGCAGCTGCCGCTACCACTGGCCTCCCGCCCACCACGCGACGCCGACGGCACCCGTATCCCGCTGCAGAGCCGGGTCGAACAGGTCAGGGTGGACAAGAACCACGGAGCGCTACCGTCCCGGCTGCACCAGCAAGGCCAGGTCGTCGGCCAGAGCCACAACCTGATATACGTGCGCTTCGACCTCGATCATCGGCTGATCTGCCTGCGTCCCCACCTCGTGCGTGTGATCGAAACGCCGGACCACGGTCGCTGACGATGGCGCCTGGTAAGCAACGTCAGGCGATCGTCGCGCAGCTCTCTTGTCGAACTCGGCGCACTGAGAGCAGCCGGTTGAGAGTGCCCGGGTGCGGGGTTGGTGGTAGGGGGAGGGCCGGCTCGACCTACGCTGAGTGCCGTGGGGCTCACCGAGCTTGTCATCTCCGGGCCGCTGCTGCTGGCGGCCGGGGTGGCGGTGCTCGCCGGTGCGGCCAGCTTCGCCTCGCCGTGCGTGGTCCCGCTGGTGCCGGGGTACCTCGCCTACCTCACCGGGCTGGTCGGCGCCGAGGGCCCCGGCGCCGCAGGTCCCGGCCGGGGCCGGGTGCTCGGCGCGGTGGCGCTGTTCGTGCTCGGTTTCTCGGTGGTGTTCATCGCCGGCGTGGTGACCGTGCTCGGCGTCGCGGAGCGGCTCGTCGTCAACGAGGTCATCCTGCAACGTGTGGGTGGGGTGGTCACCATCGCGATGGGGTTGGTCTTCATCGGGTTGGTGCCTGTGCTGCAGCGGGACCTGCGGATCCATCCCCGACCCGGGCCGCACCCGCGACCGGGGCTTCACCCGCAGGCCGGGCTGGGACCTCGTCACGTGCTGGGCGCACCGCTGCTGGGCGCGGTGTTCGGGCTCGGCTGGACGCCCTGCCTCGGGCCCACCCTCACCGGGGTGACCGCGCTGGCCGTCGGCACTCCCGGTGGGGGCCTGGCTCGCGGAGTGCTGCTGGTGGTCGCCTACTGCCTCGGGCTGGGAGTGCCCTTCCTGCTCCTCGCGCTGGGTGCCCGGCGCGCCGTGCGGGCGGTGTCCTGGCTACGCCGGCACGTCCGGGGGGTGCAGCTGGTCGGTGGGGGGTTGCTCATCGTGGTCGGCGTGGCGCTGGTCACCGGACTGTGGGCGGAGCTCGTCGCGGTACTGCGTGGACCGCTCGCCGGCTTCGAGACGCCGATTTAGATGACGCCGATCTCAATGACGCCGACCTAAGATGATGCCGACTGAGAGGGTTCGGACGCACCCCGTCACGGCCGCGGCGCGTAACACCTGGCGCGGGCTGACCAGCATGCGCACGGCGCTGGTACTGCTGTTCCTGCTGGCGCTGGCCGCGCTGCCGGGAGCCCTGCTGCCGCAGTACTCGCTGAACCCCCAGCGGGTCCGGACCTACCAGGCGCAGCATCGCAGCCTGGCGCCGGTGCTGGACCGGCTGGGCGCCTTCGAGGTGTTCGCCAGCCCCTGGTTCGCGGCGATCTACCTGCTGCTGTTCGTGTCCCTGGTGGGCTGCGTGGTGCCCCGCGGTATCGAGTACGCCCGCCAGCTGCGCCGGGCCCCGGTGGCCACCCCCCGCAACCTCGGCCGGCTGCCGCACCACGCACGCGCTGAGTCCGACACCGCCCCCGAGGAGGTCCTCGCCGCCGCCCGACGACGGCTGCGGGGCTGGCGGGTCGCCGAGCGGGAGGAGCCCGACGGGGCCCGGACGCTGTCCGCCGAGCGCGGCTACCTGCGGGAGGCCGGCAACCTCGTCTTCCACCTCGCCCTGCTCGGGCTGCTGGTGTCTTTCGCCATCGGCAAGTTGGTCGGCTACCAGGGCCAGGTGATCGTGCTCGCCAACGGCTCGCAGTTCTGCAACTCCGGCCCGCTGGCCTACGACTCGTTCACCCCCGGCCGGTCCGTCGACGGCACCGCGCTAGAACCGTTCTGCCTGCAGGTCAACGCCTTCACCCCGACATACCTGCCCACCGGGCAGCCGACGCGGTTCCGCGCCGGCATCGCCTACCAGGGCCCCGACGATCTGGCCGCCGGAACCTGGCATCCCTACCAGCTGGAGGTCAACGACCCGCTTCGGATCGGCAGTACCCGGGTCTACCTGATCGGCCACGGTTACGCGCCGCGGTTCACCGTCACCTTCCCGGACGGGCAGCGGCGCAGTGGCGTGGTGCAGTGGCGTCCGGTGGACACGGCCACCCTGCTGTCGGAGGGCACGACCAAGTTCGACCCGCCCGGGGTGACCGACGACGCCGTACGGCGCACCCGCCAGCTCGCGGTCACCGGGCTGTTCGCGCCGACCGCGGCGTTTCAGGGCTCGCTGCTGTCCTCGGCGTTCCCGGACCTGCTCGATCCGGCCGTCGCGGTCGACGTGCTCAAGGGCGACCTGGGCAACAACTCCGGCCGCGGCCAGTCCATCTTCTCGGTCGATGAGTCCATGGTGGACTCTGGACGGCTCAAGCAGGTCGCGCGGAGCAACCTACGCCTCGGCGAGCAGCTCACCCTGCCCGACCGCACAGTGGTGCGCTTCGACGGGGTGACCCGGTTCGTCTCGCTGCAGGTCTCCTATGACCCGGCACAGCTCTGGGTGCTGGCCTTCGCGGTGCTGGTGCTCGGTGGCCTCGGGTTGTCCCTGGCGGTGCGGCGCCGCCGGTTCTGGGTGCGCGTCACGCCGGCTGGACCGGCCGGTACCGTGGTCGAGCTGGGAGGGCTGGCCCGCACCGAGGCTGCGGGCTACGGCGAGGAGTTCGATCGGATCGCGGCTGAGCTGCTACCGCCAGGACGGGCGGTGCCACCGGTGCTCACTGGTCACCAGCGGGGACCGCGGCCGACGGAAGGAGGGGTGAGCAATGCCGACCAACCCGGTTCTGGCCTCCTATAGCGACCTCGCCTACGGCACCGCGCTGGTGCTCTATCTCCTCGCGCTGGTGCTGCACGCCGTGGAGTACGCGTCCGGTCGGGTCCCGGTGCCCGCCGCGGCGGGGCGAGTGGCTGCCGAGGGCGGTGGGGCTGTGGCGACACTGGCTCCTCCAGAAGGCGTCCCCCAAGGGGCACCGCTCCGGGGAAAGCCCGAACGGATCGGCCGGTCCGCGGTGGCGCTCACCGGGCTCGCGGTACTGGTGCACGCCGGCTCACTGACGCTGCGGGGCGCCGCGCTCGGAAGGGTGCCCTGGGCCAACATGTACGAGTTCACCTCGGCGATCTGCTTCGTCGCGGTAGCCGGTTGGCTGGTCGCGCTGTACCGGCAGTCCATGACCGACCGCCAGCCCACGACGAACCGAGAGCCCAAGACGAACCGAGAGCCCAGCGCCGCGGGCTCGTTGCGCCGGCTGGGCGGGTTCGTCCTGCTGCCCGTCGTGGTGCTGATGTTCCTGGGCGGCACGGTGCTCTACGCGCAGGCCGCGCCGCTGATCCCGGCGCTGAACTCGTACTGGATCACGATCCATGTCTCTGCGGCGGCCACCGCGTCGGGCATCCTGCTGGTCTCCGGGGTGGCCAGCGTGCTGTACCTCCTCAGCCCAGAGAACGGCTCAGGGGACGGATCACGGCTCGCCGCCCGGCTGCCCGCCGGCGCCACCCTGGACCGGCTGGCTTACCGCACCGCCGTTCTCGCCCTGCCGATCTGGACCTTCGCGATCATCACCGGCGCGATCTGGGCTGAGGCGGCGTGGGGCCGCTACTGGGGCTGGGACCCGAAGGAGACGTGCGCACTGGTCGCCTGGGTGGTCTATGCGGGGTACTTACACGCCAGGGCGACGGCCGGATGGCGTGGCTCGCGGGCGGCGTGGATCAACGTGGTCGGCTTCGGGGCGATGCTGTTCAACCTGTTCTTCGTCAACATCGTCATCGCCGGCCTGCACTCTTACGCCGGGATCTGACCGTGATAAGGGGGGCGTGAGCGTGATCGGACGCCACGACGAGCCCGTGAGTGACCCGTCCGACTCGAGTCGGCTGCCGGGGCAGCCGGTGGACCCTTCGCACGACCTGTCCTCCGCGCAGTTGCTCCGGCAGACTCGCAAGCCGCCGCGCTCCGGTTGGCGCCGAGCGCTGTTCGCCGCCTCCGGGGGCACTGTCAACCTCAGGGAAAGTGCCGCTGAGCTGCAGCGTCGGGAACTGATCTCTCGGGTCAACCAGCCGCTGAACGGTTGCTACAAGATCGCGATGCTGAGCCTCAAGGGCGGCGTCGGCAAAACCACCATCACCGCCACGCTGGGCTCGACCCTCGCGTCGCTGCGCGGTGACCGGGTGATCGGGGTGGACGCCAATCCCGACCGGGGCACGCTGGCCCAGAAGATACCGCTGGAGACCATCGCCACGGTGCGGCACCTGCTCCGCGACGCCGACCGGATCCGCCGGTACTCCGACATCCGGTCCTACACCTCGCAAGGCCCCAGCCGGCTGGAGATCCTCGCCAGCGAGCAGGACCCGGCGGTGTCCGAGGCGTTCAGCGAGGCCGACTACCGGCGCACGGTGAACCTGCTCGAGCATTTCTACAACATCGTGCTCACCGACTGCGGGACCGGGCTGATGCACTCCGCGATGAAAGGTGTGCTGGATCTGGCGCACTCGCTGGTCATCGTCTCGTCCAGCTCGATCGACGGCGCGCGCTCGGCGTCGGCCACCCTGGACTGGCTGGACGCGCATGGATACCGCGAGCTGGTCGGCCGCTCGGTCGCCGTGATCAACTCAGTGCGACCGCCCGCGGGCAAGGTGGACCTGGAGCGGGTCGCCACGCACTTCGCGGCCCGCTGCCGATCGGTCTGCCGGATGCCCTTCGACGAGCACCTCGAGGAGGGTGGCGAGATCGACCTCGACCGTCTCGGTCAGTCCGCGCGACTGGCCGCCCTGGATCTGGCCGCGACCGTCGCTGACGACTTTCCGCACGCGGTCGCCTGGGCCCGCCGGTAGCGATCCGCGTCAGCCCTCGTCGCCGGGCTGCGACCGCCTGCGGTTCAAGCCGCTGAGAAACTCCGGGTCGTCGTCCGGTGCGAGCACTGAACGCGCGGCCGGGCGCCGCGGGACCAACGTCCTCCACAGCAGCGAGATGACCCCAGCTACCCCGATCGCCGCCATCATGTACTGCACGGCAGCCTCCTCCTAGGAGCGTTCAGCGAAGCCGGCGAGCTGGCGTCACCCTGCGGTCTTGCGGGCCGCGCGCTCCGCTGGGCGATCTATCGGCGCCGGGGTGGTGAGCGAGGCGAGCAGCGCCCGGACCTCGGTCTCGCGGAACCGCCGGTGCCCGCCCGGAGTCCTGATCGAGCCGATCCGGCCAGCGGAGGCCCACCGAGTGACCGTCTTGGGATCCACCCGGAACAGTGCGGCTACCTCCCCGGGAGTGAGCAGGCGTTCAGTGTGCTGTGGCTGGGACATCGCGGGCCTCCCCAAGCTCGTCGACCTCACAGTTGGGACCTACCGGAGTATCGTGACAGGTCGCGCGCCAGGTACTCGAACGGTTCTGTTGAGGTAAAGTATCGGTAATGGGATGAACCGGTCAAATCGTTCGGCAGCTCGGTCAACTCCGGCCACCCGGCTCAGCACACTCGGGCGGGCATCCGTCACATCTAGCCCTACATCGAGGAGATCGTTCACTCTAACGTGGCCGGCTGGCGTCGTACACTGCCCAAGGTGGGCTCGGGACGTGCGTTTGCGACCAAGCTTGAAGGGGTAAGCCACCTATTATACGCCCGTACGGAGAGGAGCGACCATGGCTGAGGACCGGACAAATGCGCCTTCGGCGGAGGAATTGAAGGACCGCATCGAGAAGATCGGCGAGGAGTCGAATCTCGGCGCGGGCGAGGAGGAGCCCGATCCGGCCACCGCGGAGACCCCCCCGGCCGAGCCTAAGGCGGGTGAGGAGAAGAGGGTCCAGACCTGAGCGAGTGAGCAGGAGTCGGCCCCTATGCTGTGCATGCCGCCTAGGGGCCGACTCCTGTGTGTAGGTCCGAGCGGCGGACCTACTCGAAGGCGTCTTTCGATTTTATCGCCGGCCCACTCGAGGTTGCCCTTGCGCCAAGCGCGAGGTGCCCTTGACGTGGATCATCACGCTGACAGCAGCCGTTGGAAGAATTCGCGGTAGCGCTGGAAGCTCATCCGCAGATCCTCGGTCGATGTCGGATCGTTGATCCGGTGGCGGGTGACGTTCTCGTGGATCTCTTGCAGGGTCCGTTCGACGAGCGCGCCAGCCTCCTGGACCGCACGCTGCGGGTCGTCGACGAAGGTGCCCTGCACTCGTTGCCACTGCTCACGCAGGCCGGCCGGGTCATCGAGCAGTCCCATGCGCTCCGCGCTGCCCTCTGCGGCGACCTCGTCGGCTGAGCGGCCGGGCAACCGCGCGGTCCCGGCCGTCTCGGCGCTGGGGTCATGCGCGGTGGCGCCGTGTCCGGGGGCGTCATATCCGGCGGTGCCGTATGCGGCTCCGGGAGTGTCGTACCCGGGGTCGACGGGCGCGGGCGGCACCGGCTGGCTGACGCTGACGGGGCCGGGTGCGTCGGCGTGAGGAGTGACGGGCTCCTGGGCGCCGGTCGAACTCGGGGACCGCTCAGGCTCGCGCCGCATGTCAGCCTGCCCCGGGTCGTCTTCTGGTTCCTCTTTATCCAGGACGCGGCTCAGCTCGTTGTCGACGAAGCGGCGTACCCGCCCCCCTAGGCCTTCTCGTCGTTCGGGCTCCTCGCCCTCGTGCCGGGTGTTCATCCATACCTCCGTTAGGTCATACCTTCCTGGTCGGGCGCTCACCCGCTGACGAGTTCGTCGAACAGCGCGCGGTAGTGCACGAAAGCCTGTCGCAGCTCCTCGGTGCCCACAGCGCCCGGGTGGCCTTGGTGGTCTCGTCGGGCGGCATGCGCGGCGCGGTAATGCTTGACGATCTGCGGATGGTCGGCCGCCACGAGCTCGGCCCGTTCCCCGAAGTCCTCCACCGGGTAGCCGCGGTCCCGCATCACGTCCGTGATCAGCCGGTCCGCCTCATCCAGTGCGTGTCCGGGCCGGTCGACGAACTCGGTCTGCACAGCCGCCCAGCGTCGGGTGTAGCGATCGCGGGCGGTGGGCTCCAGACGACGGATGTCGAGCTGGTCGCGCCGATCAGCGACGTCACGCAGGTGGCGCGCCGCGTCACGCTCGCTGCCGCGCATCGCCACCTCTCGTTCATACTCAGGCCCGAACCGTTCCTGCAGATGGGCCCGGTTCCGCCAGCGCGCGGCTACGACCGCCAACACGATGACCGCCACCGCGGCGATCCCTAAGATGATCCAAGCGACCGTGTTCATCACGAGCCTCCACCAAGTAAGTCCCTGATCGGGGTTACCCGTTGGGGGAAGCACTACACACACGTCACACCCATTGGCCTCCCCACCTGCCGAGCCGGAGCACCACGCCCACGCCCGCCGGGGGACTCCGGCCCGCGGGTTAAGCTCGGTGGTCATGGTGGCCCCGCGGAACCCACCGAGACCTCCCGCGCTCGCCCGCGACGTGGCGCTGTACAGCGCGGCCCGGCTGGCGTTGGTGGCCGTCACGGTGTTGCTCCTGCTCCTGGCCGGCGTCCCGCTGCTGGTGTCGGTCCTACTCGCGGTGGTGGTGGCGCTGCCGTTGTCGATGGTGCTCCTGGGCTCGTTGCGGGACCGGGTGAACACCGGCCTGGGGGCGGTGGGGGCGCGCCGACGGGCCGAGCGGGACCGACTCCGCCGCCAACTCCGCGGTGAGTAGCTGGTGCGGGGGTGACCCCGTTACCCCCGCACCAGCGCCAGGGCGACGGCCGTCGCACTGGCCCATACCAGCAGCGCCAGAGCGGTGTCCCGCAGCACCGGGATCAGCTCTGGTCCCCTCGCCTCGCCCCCGACCCGGCGCAGTGCGGGCACCGCGAAAACCAGGGCAAGCAGGCCGGCCAGGGTGGCCCACCGGGTGGTCGCCAAGCCGAGGGTCACCGCGAACGGCACGGCCACCAGCGCGGTGTACAGCATGCGGGTCCGGTGCTCGCCGAGGCGCACGGCGAGGGTGCGCTTGGCCGCCACGCCGTCGCTGGGGATGTCCCGCAGGTTGTTGGCCACCAGCACCGCAGCCGACATCGCTCCTACGGCGACGGCCGCGAGGCACCCGATGACGGTGATCCGCCCACCGACGACGTACTGGGTGCCGAGTACCGCGACCAGGCCGAAGAAGACGAACACGGCCAGCTCGCCGAACCCGGCATAGCCGTAAGGGCGTCGCCCGCCGGTGTAGCACCACGCCCCGGCGATGCATGCCGCGCCCAGCGCCAGCAACCACCATCGTCCGGCTAGCGCGATCAGCGTGAGCCCGGCCGTCCCGGCGACCGCGAAGCTGATCAGCGCGGCGGTGCGCACCGCCGCGGGTGCTGCGGCGCCGGATCCGACCAGCCGCATCGGACCTAGCCGGACGGCGTCGGTGCCGCGGATGCCGTCGGAGTAGTCGTTGGCGTAGTTGACCCCGATCACCAGCGCCAGCGCCACGACCAACGCCAGCAACGCCCGCGCCCAGTCTGATGCGCCCCAGTTCGATGTGCGCGGTGCGGCTGCGGCCCCCCAGCCGGCCAGCACCGGGGCGATCGCGTTGGGCAACGTGCGAGGCCGTGCCCCCTCCACCCACTGCGCCACACTCGTCACAGGCCAACCCTACGGGGCCGCGCAGCGCGTGCCCGGCGCTTGGTGGTGGACCCCTTGTCGGGCCCCTGGGACTCCCTGCACACTGACGTAGGCGGCGGAGATGAACTGCTTCGGGCCGATCCGCAGCCACCGGTCGGTGCGGTTTCGGCCGTCGGTGACGAGCTGGCCCGCGACCGTGCACTCCACGAGCAGTTCGGCGCGCTGCGCGGCCAGACCCACCGCTGGGTACTGGTTGCCAGGACCGCTGCGCACGGGCAGGATCGGGATCCGCACGATGGCGGGCGGCGCGCCGTCAGCCCACAGGTAGGTGACGGTGACCCAGCTGTTGTCGCGCAGCCCCAGACCGTCCCAGAACGTGCCGTCCGCCAGGTCGATCCCGGCCGGGTTGAGCACCTCTCTGCTGAACTGGTCCAGGCCATCGTGGTATCCGTCCTCGTAGGCGGCCTGTGCCTGGGGTCGGCCCCGGGGAAGGTCGGCCCAGGACTGGCGGATGCCGGCGGGGTTCCAGTAGTCGTCGGTGGTGTTCCACGGGCCGACGTCCCACACCGGCGCCCATTCGCATCGGTCGTTGTCCGCACAGACCTTCACCGTGTAGTCGCCCGAGCCGAGCGGGGACAGCCCCCGGCGTGAGGGCAGCGCGACGAAGTGGTCCCGCTCGTTGATCACATGACCGTTGGCCGTTCTGGCTCGGACCAAGCCTTCGCGGGTGGCGAACACCCGGTAGCTGGGAGGGGTCCGGGGGCGAGCGGCGAGCAGCGCTACGCCGGGTTGTGCGGTCAGCCGCACTGATCGCACCAGGGGGGTCACGCCCCCCCTGCCACCGCGCAGCGAGATCCGGGCCTGCACGCTCGTCACTGCGGCGCCCAGCATCGCGGGCGCCTTCAGGCCGGCGGCCACCCACTCGGTCCACGACCCGTCGCCACGAGTGCCGCGGACGTCGACGTCGACCGCCGAGCCGGCCGGCTGGTCGGCCGCGAGCTGTGCCGCTACTCGGCTGCTGAGCGCGGCTAGTGGGTGCGCTGCGGTGAGCAGCATGCCTTCCGGCCGGCCGGACCTGATGCTCGCCGGCCCGGCGGGACTGGAGCCCAGCCGCAGCCCGCCGGCGTCGAGGCGCACGTTCGTGTCGCCCTCGGTGGGGGTCAGGCGGGCGAACCAGGTGTCGGTCCTGTCGGGGGCGCTGTCCTCTGGCGCACTGTCCTGCGCTTGCGCGGGGGCCGGCGGGTCCGCCCCGACGACCACCGCGAGCAGCGCGACGAAGGCCAGGGTGGCAGTCCGGGCGGTACCGGGGACACGGCGGTAGCGACGAGCCGGCGGCGCCACGGGGTGCTCCTGACGGTCGGGGGACTGTTTCCGCTGTGACAGATGCGCTTGTTGGGTCGGTTGGTATCCACAGAACCTGCGATGCACGTCGACGTCCATACCCGGAGTGGGTGAACATGTACTGAACGTGTCAGCACCGGTCAGTGATCTCGCGCGCCGAGCATGGTCCGGACGGCACCGCGGTCGGGCTTGCCGACGCCGCGCAGCGGTAGCGTGTCGAACAGGATGATCTCCTTGGGGACCTGCGCCCCGGTCAGCAGCCGGCGGGCGGCCACCCGCAGCGCGCCGGGGTCCGGGGGCCGCCCTGGATCGGTGGGTATCACCACGGCGGTCACCCGCTGCCCCCAGTCCGGGTCGGGCAGGCCCACCACGCAGGCTGCGGCGACCCCGGGCAGGCCGGTGAGCACGGCCTCCACCTCCGCCGGGGCCACGTTGAGCCCACCGGTGACGATCACATCGTCCGCTCGCCCGAGCACCCGCAGCCGGCCCTGCCCATCGACCCGGCCGAGATCGGAGGTCCGGAACCAGCCGTCGCGGAACGCCATTGCGGTGTCCTCGGGAGCATCGAGATACCCGGTGGCCAGCATCGGACCCGCCAGCTCGACGATCCCGTCGCTGTCCAGCCGGACCTGCATCCCCTCCAGCGGCCACCCGTCGTAGACGCAGCCGCCCGCCGTCTCGGTCATGCCGTAGGTCGTGACCACGCGCACTCCCGAGTCCCGGGCCCGGGTCAGCGGCTCCTTCGGTGCGGCGGCGCCGCCCAGCAACACCGCGTCGAAGCGGGCGAGTGTCTCGGGGTCGGTGTCCAGCAGCCGGGTCAGCTGGGTGGGCACCAGCGCTGTGTAACATCGCCCGGCCTCGCCGGCCACCCGCGCGGCCAGTCGTCGCGCGGCGGCGCCGAACCTGGCCGGATCGAAACCGCCGCGCAGGTCGAGCACGACGGGTCGGTCACCCGCGAGCGCCGCGCGAACCAGCACCTGCAGTCCGGCGACGTGCTGGGCGGGCAGCGCCAGCAGCCACCGGCCGGGACCTCCCAGCCGGGCGTGGACGGCTGCGGCGGAGGCACTCAGCGCGGGCGCACCGAGCAGCACCCACTTGGGTACTCCGGTGGAGCCTGAGGTGCCCAGCACGACCTGGCCGGCACCCGGTTCCCGGGGCGGGAGCGCCTGCCCTCGCCCCAGCGGGGCCACTGCCTCTCCTCCGGCGAGCATCGCGCGCAGCGCGACATCCAGCTCCCACACCGCCTCCCGGGACCCATCCAGGTGGATCACGCGCACTGCGACACCGCTCTCGCCACACCGACCGCTCCCCGTATCCCGAACTCGACATCAGCGTCGTCGCGCTGCCCTCCGACCGCTCCGCTGCTGAGTTCGGGACGTCTAGAGCGCATCGATCCGCTGCCCTCCCCGACAGTGCTCGACCGATCAGCACCGTACCCGGTGCGGCCCTGCGGTGGGTGCCCGAGACGGCGCCGCGGCGCCTCCTGGCTCAGTCGTCTCAAACAAGACGCTTCCCGTGGGCCAGAGCAGGCATAGGACAGGGCAGGCATATGATATGTCACCCGAACGTCGCGATCGTGCCGGATCCATGCTGAGCGATAATAGGCGAACGGGAGGCCGCTGATAGAGTGCCTGACGGATCGGGGATAACAGCGGCCGGGCGACTTGGCGCGCCGAGGTTGTTTTGCGTGCCATCATTGTGGCCGCGCCGACTTTTATCACGATCCGCAGGAGCCGGCGTCACGAGTGTTGTTGATTGGCCTCGCGTTGCGGCGCGTTGGCGAGAGGTGGTACGGCCGGCAGCCAGTACTGGTGAGCGAACTGCCCGATGGTGGAGCAGACCGCAACACTATGCTGCTGAGCCGGCCGCAGGACAAGCCTGCTCAGGCCGTGACCTGCACCAGCTCTACCGCGCATCCTGTGATTGTCGAGGTGTTGTCGCTAGTCCTGGCATGCTCGGTGGCACGCTGGGGTGACATCTCCGGTGCGACCGCAGGCCGCACCCAAACCGTGATCATGTCCTGTCGCTGCGGATCGAGATCACATCGTGCGGCTGCCGTATCGGGGGTGTCATCGGCGTGGTAGCGACGGGTTGCCGGAGCGGCTCGGATACTCGGTGCCGTCGTCGTCGGGTGTGCAAGGCCCCACGCAGCCCACGGTCGGCCGACGATGCGCTCCCCGCACTCGATCCGGGACAGGTAGCTCTCGGTGATCCCGGCGAGCTCCGCGACGGCCCGCAGGGTCATCCCACGCCAGGTCCGCATCTCTGCGACTCGACGACCGATCGACCGCATACCCTCATCAGTCATCGCGCACCCCTGTCGCCGGACCCGATCTTGAGCGCTCTCAGTGCGCCGAGTTCGACGTCAGCGCTGTGGGGCCGACAGCCGGCGACTCTGTGGTCGAACTCGGCGTGCGCAGGGCGGCCGGGTAATGAGACGTGCGCGGGGCGGCCGGGCATTAGTAGTGCCAGGGGAAGGGGGACCAGTCGGGGGGTCGTTTTTCCAGGAAGGCGTCGCGGCCCTCGACGGCCTCGTCGGTCAGGTACGCCAGCCGGGTCGACTCACCGGCGAAGAGCTGCTGCCCGACCAGCCCGTCGTCGATCAGGTTGAACGCGTACTTGAGCATCCGCTGCGCGGTGGGCGACTTGGCGTTGACCGCGCCGGCCCACTCCAGCGCGGTGCTCTCCAGCGCCGCGTGCGCCACCACCGCGTTGACCATGCCCATCCGGTGCGCGTCGGCCGCGCTGTACTCCCGCCCCAGGAAGAAGATCTCGCGGGCCAGCTTCTGCCCGACCTGCCGAGCGAGATAGGCCGAGCCGAACCCGCCGTCGAAGGAGCCCACGTCGGCGTCGGTCTGCTTGAACCGGGCGTGCTCGGCCGAGGCCAGGGTCAGGTCGCAGACCACGTGCAGGGAGTGCCCACCGCCGGCCGCCCAACCAGGCACCACCGCGATCACCACCTTCGGCATGAACCTGATCAGCCGCTGGCACTCCAGAATGTGCAGCCGCCCGGCGCGCCTCGGGTCCACGGTGTCGGCCGTCTCGCCATCGGCGTACTGATAGCCCGAGCGGCCTCGAATCCGCTGGTCCCCACCCGAGCAGAACGCCCAACCGCCGTCCCTCGGCGAGGGCCCGTTGCCGGTCAGCAGCACGCACCCCACGTCCGGCGTCATCCGGGCGTGGTCCAGAGCCTGGTACAGCTCGTCCACCGTAGCGGGGCGGAACGCGTTGCGGACCTCAGGCCGGTCGAAGGCGATCCGGACAGTGCCGTGCGCCACCGCGCGGTGGTAGGTGATGTCGGCGAAGTCGAAGCCCTCGACACGGCGCCAGGCGGCGGGGTCGAACAGCTCGGAGACGCTCACGGCAGCGATCATACGAATCAGGCATGCTGCGCACTCGTGAACCCATCCACCGCATTGGCCACGGTACTGGTCGACGAGCTGGTGCGCTGCGGCGTGCGACATGCCGTGCTGTGCCCCGGGTCGCGCAACGCGCCACTGTCCTTCGCTCTGCACGCGGCCGAGCAGACCGGCCGGCTGACCCTGCACGTCCGGATCGACGAGCGCTCGGCGGCGTTTCTGGCGCTGGGCCTTGCGCTGCGTTCGGGCCTGCCGGTGCCGGTGGTGTGCACGTCAGGCACTGCGGCGGCGAATCTGCACCCGGCGGTGCTGGAGGCCCACCATGCCGGGATCCCGCTGCTGGCGGTCACCGCGGACCGCCCGCTTGAGCTGGTCGGCACCGGGGCCAACCAGACGGTGGCGCAAACCGGGCTGTTCGGCGCCGCGGTGCGCGCGACACCGTCCCTGGCCACCCCCCTGCACGAGCCCTGGGACTGCGGGTGGCTGGCGCACTGGCGCTCCACCGTGGACCGCGCGGTCGCGGCCGCACGCGGCGCGCTGGGCGGCGGCCCGGGACCGGTGCATCTCAACGTGCCGTTGCGCGAGCCGCTGGTGCCCCGGTCAGATGAGCCGCTGGTGCCCCGGTCAGACCCTGCCGACCCCGCACTCCCGGACCGCTCGGCCGCCCTGCGCGGGCGTCCGGGTGGTGTGGCCTGGACAGCGGTGCCCTCGGCGTCGCCGGTGCGGGTCGAGGTGGAGCTGGACCTGGGGCGGCCCACCCTGGTGGTCGCCGGTCACGGCGCGCCACCGGCCCCCCCGGGGTTACCGCTGGTGGCCGAGCCCACCGCGGCCGACTGGTCGGGCGCTCTGGCGGCCGGACCGTGGTTGCTCGGCTCGCCGGCGCTCGAGCGGTTGCGACCCGAACAGGTGCTGGTGCTCGGTCGCCCCACCCTGCACCGGTCGGTGCAGCGGCTGCTCGCCGACCCGGCGGTGGCGGTCACCGTCCGCACCGACCGCCCGGAGTGGACCGACGTGGCGGGCACCGCCGTCGCGGTGGGTACCGCGCTGCGCTGCGTCGGCTCACCTGATCCGGAGTGGCTGCGCCAGTGGTGGCAGGCCGACGAGCGGGCCGCCGCCGCAGTGAGCGCCACCGTGCGGGACCACCCTTTCGGCACCGGTCTCGTGGTGGCGCGCCGGCTGGTCGCCGCGCTGCCGGCGGGCGCGCTGCTGCTGGTCGGCTCGTCCAACCCGATCCGGGACGTGTCGCTGGCCGCTCGGCCCCGGCGTGGCCTGACCGTGCTCGCCAACCGGGGCGTCGCCGGCATCGATGGCACGATCGCCACCGCGACCGGGGCGGCGCTGGCGCACAGCGGGCCGGGCTATGCCCTGGTCGGCGACCTGACGTTCCTGCACGACGCGAACGGGTTGCTGGCCGGCCCGGACGAGGCCCGCCCGGACCTGACCGTGGTGGTCGCCAACGACGACGGTGGCGGCATCTTCGGGCTGCTGGAACAGGGCGCCCCGGCGTATGCCGACGCCTTCGAACGGGTCTTCGGCACCCCGCACGGCACCGATCTGGCCGCCCTGTGCGCGGCGCATCACGTCCCGCATGTTCGGGTGCCGGTGCAGGAGCTGGCGGAGGTCCTGGTCCCCGCCCGGGGGCTGCGCGTCGTCGAGGTGCGCACCGAGCGAACCGGCCTGCGCGCGCTGCACCATCGGATCCGGACCGCGGTGGCGATGGCTGTCGCTCCCGTCGACCGGTGACGAGGGCCTAGGGTCGGTGCCTGGGAGGTGACCATGCGAAGGTGGGTACTGGTCGGGTCGGTGCCAGCGGTGCTGCTGGTGCTGGTGGCGTTGGTCATCACGTGGCGGACCTCGCCATCGGCTCAGGTATCGACGACCTCGCGACCGCCTTCCCCGATGCCGTCGACACCGCCGCGCATCGGTGCCGACGGCATCGGGGATCCTTATTTCCCGCGGGCGGGTGACGGCGGCTACGACGTCACCGGATACGACATCCAGGTTCGCTATGACCCGTCCCCCGACCGGCTCGAGGGGCACACCACCATCACCGCCCAGGCCACCGAGAGCCTGTCCCGGTTCGACCTCGACCTGAGGCTGCCCGCGTCGGCTGTCACGGTGGATGACCGGCCGGCCGGGATCCATCAGGACGATGGCAAGCTGGAGGTCACTCCTGCCGTGCCGGTGCGGGCTGGAGCGCCGATGACGGTGCGGGTGGACTACGCCGGGGTGCCCTCCGCGATCCCGGGTGGACCCGGGGTGCCCTCGCCGTGGGTGCGTACCCCCGACGGTGCGGTCGCCGTGGGCGAGCCTGATATCGCCGCCTGGTGGTACCCCTCCAACGACCACCCCTCGGACAAGGCGACCTTCATGATCACCGCGGTCGTGCCCGACGGCCTGCAGGTGATCTCCAACGGCGCGCTGCTCGGTGGTCCGGAGCCGGACGGGCCGGGCCGGCAGCGGTGGCGCTGGCAGGAGAGCGAGCCGATGGCCACCTATCTGGCGTTCGTCGCGATCGGCGACTACGACATCGTGCGCCGGGACACCCGCTTCGGCCTGTACCTGGCGGCCTACGACCGCGGACTCGACCCGCAGGTCGCCGACGCGGCACGGGCCTCGGTGGAGCGGACGCCGGAGATCCTCGCGCTCCTCTCCGGGATCTTCGGCCCTTACCCGTTCCGCCAGCTCGGCGGCGTGGTGCCGGAGGCTCCCACGCTGGGCTTCGCGCTGGAGGACCAGACCCGCCCGGTGTACTCGCCGACGTTCTTCGCCTCCGGCCAGGACGTCACGGTGGTGGTGCACGAGCTGGCCCACCAGTGGTTCGGGGACAGCGTCTCGGTGCGCCACTGGAGTGACATCTGGCTCAACGAAGGCTTCGCCACCTACGCCCAATGGCTGTACTCCGAACGCACCGGCGGCCCCAGCGCAGCGCAGACCGCGGCACAGGACTACGACCGTCATCCCGCTGACGACGCCTTCTGGCGGATCCCGCCGGGGGCTCCCGGCGGTGCGGCGGAGGTGCTCAACAACGCCGTCTACCTGCGCGGCGCGATGGCGCTGCAGGCGCTTCGGACGGCGGTGGGGGACCAGAACTTCTTCGCCTCCCTACGCGCCTGGGCCACCGAGCGGGCCGGTGGCAACGGTTCGGTGCAGGACTTCCTGGCCCTCGTCAAGCACGTCTCCGGCAAGGACATCGATGACGTAGCCCAGACCTGGCTGTTCACCCCGGCGCGCCCGCCGACGCCTCCTGGCTGAGCCCGACCTGGTTCTCCGCCAACCTGAGTTCCACAGGTTGCGCGTGGAACTTCATCGATGTCACACCTCTGTGAGACGGTAGTGGTCCGCCGGGGCTCATAGGGGTTAGCCGGTCACTCCGCCGGACGCCCGATCAGTGACCGGCGATCTGGCCACCGTCGATATGCAGAATTTCGCCGGTGATGAAGGGTGATGATTCGAGGAAGAGGATGCCGTTGACGATGTCGGTAGTGCTGTGGAACAGAATGACGCAAATGCGTGATGGCGCGGCGTGGGGGTGATAGTCAGCCGGGCTCGGTGGCGGACGGACGGTCGCGGACAGACGTCGTCAGCTCTTTGATGATCGCCGGGTCGTTTGGGTGCTGGGTGAGTGGCGTCATCTCCACCGTCGTCCGGACATACAGGGGCAGCGACTCCAAGATCGCCTGCATCTCGGCGGCCACTGGCCGGGCTCGGCCGGCGGCGTCCAGAGCCGGAGCGAGTGTCCCTGCTCGGTCAGTTCATGGGCGCGTTGTGCTTCGCGCGCCTTGGTGTCGTCGACAGTCTGGCCGGGTGTGCCCTCCGGCACAGTGATCGTGAGGGTTGTCAGAAACTCCACGGCTCTCTCCTTGGCTTCAGTTTGCGGCTGATTCAGGTCCGTACGGCCGGCGCCGAGCCAGTCGGTATCGGCCGGGTGACATAAGGCTGTGCTAGAGGGTCGACACCGAGCCCCGTGCGGGGTCATTCGCGTGACCTCATCGGTGCGCCACATGCGCAGCGGCATCGAGGCGAGGACTTCCTTAAGCTGGTCGTCGCCGTCTGTGGCGAAAAGTCCGAGCGTGCGCCATTCGCCTGGTTGCAGTGGAGGACGCCACAGGCGAAGCAGGTAGCCCTGCGCCGCGATTTCGCGCGCGTGCCGTCTCGCGGGCGCGGATGTCTTCGAAGGTTTCTGCGGACGTTCCATCCGGAACGCGGGTTGTCATCGTGACGAGATATTCCATGGTTAGCGTCTCCTGGGTCGGCAGCGGTGCGCCGCATGTTTCTGGCTGATGGGTCTGCGCGAACCGGTACGCGCCCGCGATGCCGGCGCCTGCCGACATTGACTCCCGGCTCAGCGCCGCCAACGGTCTGTCTCCCCAGGTTGTTCCGCTCTCGTCGCCTCGACAGCGCCGAACAGGCCGACACCGGGTGTCCATTCACGGGGGTTTGAGCTGTGATGTCACGCCGTTGAGACTGTGGGGAGCCAGGGTTTGCCGGTGAGGGCGGTGTGGATGGCGTCGATGGCGCGGATGTCGTGGTTGCGGGTGCTGACCAGGTAGGAGCGGATGCGGCAGTAGTCGGCGAGTGTGGTGAGGGTGTGCCGGTAGCCGGAGACGGCTTGATGTCGTTTGGGGCTTTTGAGGGCCTGCTCGCTGGCGTTGTTGGTCCAGGGTACGGCGAGGTTTCGGGTGAAGGTGAAGACTTGGTCGGCTTTGGCGGCCAGGCGTTTGGCGAGGGTGTATCCGGGGTGGTTGCCCTTGGCCCAGGTTCGGTGGCGGTTGGTGGTGATGCCCCAGGCGACTGCTGTGTCGTAGCGGGTACGCAGGTCGGCGAGCAGCGCGGGGTCGAGGTGGTCGCAGTCGTTGGCGTGGGCGGCGGCGGCCTCGCGCGGTACGGTGATGACCTCGCCGGCCCATTTCTGCTGAGTGGGGTGCAGCTCTAGGACGCCCTTGCAATGGCGGATCAAGTGGGCTGCGCACTGCTGGACACCGGCGAGCTGGGCGTCGAACTGGTGGTAGCCGGCGTAGTCGTCGCGGACCAGGTGGCCAGCGTAGCCATCGAGTATGCCCACAGCGGCCAGGGCGGTTTTGGATCGGGAGCCGATCGGCGCGTAGTACACCAGGCGCGCATCGGGGGTGCGCACGGTGACCGCGTGCGGGCAACCCGCCACCGGCTCGCCGTGGGTGTCGGTGTCGTGGCGGATCACGTTGGTGGGGGTCTCATCGGCGCAGAGCACGTCCTCATCACGCAGCGCGGTTTTCATGGCGTCATCGAACCCGGAAGTGGCCAGGCGCTGGGCGAAGCGCTGAAGGGAGCGGGCCACGAACCCACTGGAGACCGGGGTGCCCAGCAGGGACGCCATCAGCATCGCACTCCGCTCGATCGGGACATCGCCCTCGCTGGCCGGCAGGATCGCTGCGGCATTGACCCTCGGCCCGTAGCTCACGCTGCCCACCGCCCCGAACGGTGGTGCGGCGGTGGTCGTGTGCCCGCGGCGACAGCGTCGCCGCGGCAGCAGGTAGTGCACCTTCTCCAGCATGATCGGCAGGATGTCCCACACCTGCGCCCAGCTCATCCCGGCATCCGCTGCATCGCTCAGGTCCCCGCCACAGCCCGAACACTGACTCGGCGGGGGCAGTGTCTGTCTCCGATCCGGCGTGAGCGCCGGCGCGAGCCCCGAGCCCTTGCGGCCCGGCTGCCCACCAGGCTTGCGACCTTTCGAGCGTTCCCGCGACGAGCGATCCGCCCGCCGCGCTGCCTTCGCCCCGATCGAGTCCTTCGACGGCGGCGTCGAGGAGTTCCTCGAGTCCATCCCCAGCCGACGCCGCAGCTCGGCGTTCTTCGCCTCCAACACCTCCACCCGCGTGGCCAACCCCACCACCAGCGCGGCAAGCTCCTCATACGAGGGCTGGGACGGCTCGGGCGCGGACACAACCCAAATGATCGACGATCTACGACCCAACAACGAACCCGACACGCCGTCACTCACTAAGATCAACTCAGTAGCGACGGCCCAGCTCAACGGGACCCGTGAATGGACACGACACCGGAGGAGGTTCCGGTGATGAACCGGGTCCGGCGCGTCGATGTGTCGCTGTCAGTCATCCGGCTGTCCTGTCTTATCATGGAGGTCAGGTTGTGACGGTTATGGTTGCGGTGGTGCTCGGGCCCGCTGGACGACTGCGCGATCGTCGCGTGGTCAGGCGAGCAGGGCGGAGGCATCCCGCCACATCCGGGTGATCACCTCGTCGGCCGGTTCTTCGGTAGCCAGCGCGGCGCTCTGCCCCGCCCAGTAGTTGTCCTTGTCCAGGCCTTTCGTCTTGCCCCGTCGCCACTGGGCGACCAGCCGTAGCTGGTCAGGGAAAGGCGCGGGACGCGGCGCGCCGGGCTCGGTCCATGCGCTCAGGTACGGCGTGGGGGCGGCCCGGGCGAGCCGGCCGGTGTAGGCGCGCGTGGTCACGGTGGCTTCCGGGGCCAACCCGTCCAGCGCAGCCGACCACTGCTCGCTGATTCCCGCCTCAGGGCAGCGCAGCAGTGCGGTGCCCACCTGCACCGCGCTAGCACCCAGCGCGAGCGCGGCCGCCACGCCGCGCCCGTCGGCGATCCCGCCGGCCGCGACGATCGGCACCCGTAGATGGTCGGCAAACCGGGGAAGCAAAGCGACCAGTCCCACCTGAGCCTGGTCGGCGGCATCCTGCTCGAAGCTGCCCCGGTGGCCGCCGGCCTCCATGCCCTGCGCCACGATCGCATCCGCGCCTGCCCGCTGGGCGGCGAGCGCATCGTCCAGTGTGGCGGCGCAGGCGAACCAGCCGATGCTCTGCTCGTGCAGCCGACGGACATAGTCCAGGTCAAACAGGCCCATGATCGAGGAGATCACAGTCGGGCGGGCCGTCAGCATCGCCTCGCACTGCTCGTGGAACACCGGAGCCGGTCCGCTGTCCGGGCTACCAGCAGTCCCGAAGCGCCCGAGAAACCGCCGCGCGGCGTCGATTCGGTCCTGGTCATGACTCGGCGGATCAGGAACCCAGATGTTGAGCTGGAACGCGCCGGACGAGCTCGCCCGGAACTGTTCCACCCACTCCGCGATGCGCTCCGGGTGGTCCCTCAGCACGCCGCTGGCGCCCATCCCACCCGCTTCGGCGACCGCAATCGCCAGCTCCGGAGGGCAAGCTCCAGCCATCGGCGCCTGCAGGATCGGCAACCGCAACCCGAACCGGTCGCAGAACTCTCCCACCCGCTGCCGTATCTGCGTCATCAACCCTCCTCCTCCACATGTGGCCCCAGTGTGACCGCTAAACCCAGCATACCGAGGTGAGCGATCGTTTCCCACTGCTCGCTTTTTTGACCGTTTGGATATTCTTTTCTCGAATATCGTCTTCGGCTACCGCCGGCGGCGGCCGCTCGGACCGGCAGCCGAGCCTGACGTTGACCAACGCCATGTGTTGCGGACAAGAACGCCGGCGCGACAACCATCCGCCTAGCGCCCTTCCGAGAAGTAGGAGATGATGCTGGAACGCTGGGTCGTGCGTCCCACGAGACGAGGCCGTTGAGACAATGGAAAGAGCCCGCCAGTTAATCGACAGTCGCGACCCCGGGCTCCCGCTCCGGCTGCGCACCGTACTCGCCCTTGCCGGCATGTTAGCAATAGAGCCGCCCAGGACGTGGATGAACAATCTGAATCGAAGAGCCGATCAATCGTTGAGTGACGGGGACACCAATCGGTTGGTCCTGTCTTTCCTTGCCTTCGGTGCGTGCGTGACCGGGGGCCGGACCGCCGGCGAAACCGCCCATCTGGCTGAGCCGGCAGCGACGTGCCCGCTTTCCGGGCCAACAGATGGATCCTGGTCAACATGGCAGTCGCTGCTCTTGGCATCGCCGACCGGGGGCCTGACGCACTCCAGTTGCTCGACTGCGGCATCGACACCGCCCGACGTCTCGGTGACGCCGCTGAGTTCCGTTACCTGGCCGTGCTGCACTCACAAACCGCGTTCTACGCCGGTCACCTGCTCGAAGCCGAGGCTGACGGGGCGTCGTTCGGCGCCCTCGTCGACCGTGCGGACCTCGGCGGCATGACCGACCCAACCGCTCGACGAACGAGGCGTCACTTACGGCTGCGGCAAGTTCGCTGGTCTGCGCCAGGTGAAGCACCACGTCGGCCACCGACCAGCCAGGGCACCGCGATGGTTTTGTCCAACCAGCGTCGGTTGCTACCCGCCCAAGCTACCGACCCGGTCGGAGGATGCGCCAAGGGGTCGATCCTCACAGATGCGTTGACGGAAGACAGACACTGAACGTGCGTTGTGGGAAGTCGGCACGCGGCCGGATAACGCGGAGTCGTTGGCCGGCCGGATCCTGGCTGTGCTCGCCGAAGGCGCCGAGAACGAATCGGAGCCGGCGATCCCGTCCTGCCACCGATAATGGCGCGGTGACTTTGACCTCGCCGTCTGCTTGCGCGACGAGCCGCTACCCGCGGCGGCGCCCGGTATGCTGGTGTTTGGCATACCGCTGCTCGCCAGTCTCGTCGTCGAGCCCAGCGCCACGCATGACCTGGTCAGCGGCCGCACCTGGCGCTCCTGACCGGAGCCGCCGTTCACGAGCCCTCCAGGGCGTCGCGGATCGGGACCAGTTTGGCGGCGGCCTCCGCGACCTCCGAGTCGGGGTCGGAGCCGGCGACGATTCCGCAGCCGGCGAACAACCGGGCGAACCGGCCGGCGATCTGGGCGCAGCGCAACGCGATGCCCAGCTCGCCATCCCCCGCGGCGTCGATCCAGCCGACCGGACCGGCGTAGCGTCCACGGTCCATCGCCTCCAGCTCCCCGATCGCCCTGACCGCGTCCGGGGTGGGGGTGCCGCCCACGGCGGCGGTGGGGTGCACGGCGTCGGCGAGGGTGAGCAACGGGGGGCCCTCGGGATGCAGCACGCCGCGTACCTCGGTGGCCAGGTGTAGCACGTTGCGCAACCGCAGCACGCTGGGAGCGGCGGGGACCACCAGCTCGGTGCAGAACGGCCGCAGGGCCTGGGCCAGCGAGTCCACCGCGTAGCGGTGCTCATCGCGGTCCTTCGCCGAGTCGAGTAGCTCCACGGCCAGCGTCCCGGAGTTGGCGCCGTCATGCGGCCAGGTGGTTCCGGCCAGGACCCGCGAGAGCACCTCGGTGCCGCGCCGCCGCAGCAGCAGCTCCGGGGTCGCGCCCACCAGCTGGTCCACCGCGAACGTCCAGCAGCGCGGGTACCGGGCGGCCAGCCCGTGCAGCAGGAACCGGGGATCCAGCGGCTCGTCGGCGACCGCGAGCAGGTCGTGCGCGAGGACCACCTTCGCCGGTACCGATCCGTTGCGCATCCGCGACACCGCGCGGGCCACCGCGTCGCGCCATGCGGTCACCGGCAGCTCACCGTCGAGGTAACGCAGACCGTAGGGCCGGCTCACCGGCACCACCGGCCTCGTCGCGACACCAGTCTCGAACTCGGTGACCCAGGTCTGGTCGTCCCGTCGGCCCACCACCACCCTCGGCACCACCAGTACCGAGCTGCCCGGGGAGTCGTCGAAGGCGAGGCTGACGAAGGCCACCGGGCCGCTGCCTGGCAGTCCGACCTCATCACGGGTGTCCAGCTGCCCGCAGAAGGACTGCCACCAGTCCTGCGCGCGGGCGAAGCGGTGCGGCCCTTCGGTGCACACCCGGGCCACCTCGCCCCAGGCGACCAGCCCCTCACCGGCCCGGACCCAGGAGAGCGCGCCGTGCGGAGAGGGCAACATCTCGAGCAGGCCGGTACCGCCCTGCACCAGATATGAGCGCACGACCAGCCGGTCGGTCAGCGGGGCGGTAGTCACGGCGACAGGGTATTAGGGCTGTGTCGGGGCCGCTCGTCGGCCGCACGCGACGATCCACCGTCGCGGTGGCCGCTACGCTGCTTGGGATGAGCGCTCTGCGTACCGGGTTCCTCGCGGGGGTCCCACGACGGATCCTCGGCCGGTGGCGCTGGCCGGTGTGGTGGGTGCTGCCCGTGGTGGCGGGTCTGCTGACCGGGCTCGTCATGCTGGTGCTGGCCGGGGCGGCGCTCGACGACGCCGAGATCGACGCCCACACCGGTCACGCCACCGCTCAGGTGCTCGCGGTGACGTCGATGCGGACATCGGTGCAGTTCGCCCGGCCCGACGGCAAGGTGTACCGCCCCGAGGTGGGGCTGGCCTACCCATCGGAGTCGCAGGTGGGGCAGCTGGTGCGAGTGGAGTACGACCGCACCGACCCCGACCGGGTGCGGGTCGCCGGGCGGAGCTGGGTGCAGGGCGTGGTACCGGCGGCCGTCACGGTGATGGCGCTGTGGGCTCTGGCGGCCCCGGCCACCTGGTGGCTGCGCCGGCGCCAGGGCCACGTCGAGTAGCGCGCCTGACACGCTGACCAGGTCGCAGAGAGGGCATCAGCGCTGTGCCGAGAGCCGGGTTGGACAAGGACCCTCATGATGTCGCCGCGATGTTCGACGGGGTGGCCAGCCGCTATGACCTGACCAACACGGTGCTGTCGTTCGGCCAGGACCGGTGGTGGCGGCGGTGCACCCGCCTCGCCGTGGCCGCCGGCCCGGGGGAGCGGGTGCTCGACCTCGCCGCGGGCACGGCGGTCTCCACCGCCGAGCTGGCCGGTACCGGCGCGTGGTGCGTGGCCGCAGACTTCTCGCTGGGGATGCTGCGCGCGGGCCGGCACCGGGGAGTCCCACTGGTCGGAGCCGACGCGCTGGCGCTGCCGTTCGCCGACGGGGTGTTCGACGCGGTCACGATCTCCTTCGGGCTGCGCAACGTGGCTGACCCTCACGCCGCGCTGGCCGCGCTGGCCCGGGTCACCCGGCCCGGTGGCCGGCTGGTGGTCTGCGAGTTCTCCACTCCCACCTGGCCGGTGTTTCGCACCGTGTACCTGGAGTACCTGATGCGCGCCCTGCCTGCGCTCGCCCGAGCGGTGAGCAGTAACCCGGAGGCTTACGTCTACCTCGCCGAGTCCATCCGGGACTGGCCCGACCAGCGGTCGCTGGCGCAACGGGTGGCCGCCGCAGGCTGGACCGACGTCGAATGGCGCGACCTCACCGGCGGCATCGTCGCGCTGCACCGGGCCGTCAAGCCCGCACCCGCCCAGCGACGAGGTCGCTAGGCTTCGGACACTGTCGTAGACCCTCCACGACGGTTAACCGGCACCCTCAGGCAAGGATGGTGTTCGTGAAGTGAGCCGGAGTCCCCGCGTTGCCGAGCTTCCGCCGGAGTGGAGCCGCAGCAGGCTTGCTGTGGTGATCCCGACCTACAACGAGGCGGATACTCTTCCCGTCCTAGTGAAACACCTGTTCGCGCTGCCTTTGCCCGGGCTGACGGTCATCGTGGCCGACGACAACTCGCCTGACGGAACAGGTGCCATCGCCGATGACCTCGCGGCGGCTGAGAACCGGCAGGGCCAGGATCGTATGGTCGTCCTTCACCGGCCAGGCAAGGCCGGTATCGGGCGGGCGCACGCCGCGGGCATGATCGCCGCGTTGGAGCGGGGCTTCGACTACGTCGCTCAGATGGATGCTGACCTGTCACATCCTCCCGAGGCGATCCCCGGCATGCTGGGGACCCTGCTGTCACTCGGCGCTGGGGTCGTCATCGGTAGTCGCTACGTCAACGGGGGGAGCCTGAGTAGCGACTGGGGGCGCGATCGACGGCTCCTGTCGGCATTCGCTAACTTCTACGTGAACGCGATCCTCGCATTGCGCATCAGGGATGCCACAGCGGGGTTCAAGGTGTGGCGGGCGGATGTGCTCGCTCAGATCGACCTGGACGGCTTGCGCAGCGGCGGATACAGCTTCCAGGTCGAGATGAACTACCGATGCGCAGACCTCGGGTACGTAGCCGTCGAGGTGCCCATCCATTTCGAGGAGCGCTTGACGGGAACGAGCAAGATGGGCTTGGCCGACAAATGGGAGTCGATGACACTGCCGTTCGTCCTGCGCCGCCACAACCGTCGCCGGCGCTCACACACGCCCTGATGTCCGAGCTCACGACGGACGGCCTGGCTGCTCCCGGTAGAGCAGCTCCATCGCGGCTGAGGTGACCCCGCGGCGCAGCCCGCCGAGTGCGCCATGGTCGGCCAGCGCGGCGCGGGCCGCCAGCCATCCGCAGGCGCCGTGCACGCCACCGCCGGGATGCGCGGCGGCACTGCCCAGATACAGCCCCGGCACCGGTGTCTCCGCTCGCCCGAGACCCGGCACCGGGCGGAACACCAGCTGCTGGTGCAGCTGCGCGGTGCCCCCGCCCACCGCGCCGTGCATGAGGTTGGCGTCCTGGCGTTGCAGCTCACCGGGGTGCTGCACGGTTCGCTGCAGCACCCCGGTGCCGAACCCCGGCGCGTAGCCCTCCATCACCTCCTCGACCCGCTGGGCGAGCAGGTCCGCCGACGCGTCGTCGGAGACTCCTCGGGGCAGGTGGGTGTAGGCCCAGGCGCTCTCCGTCCCGGCGGGCGAGCGGCTGGCATCAGCCGTCGTCATCTGCCCGACCAGGAGGAACGGCGTACGCGGGATGGTGGCGTTCTCGATATCGGCCGACCAGTGCGCCATCTGCCGCTCATCGCAGCCGACGTGCACCGTGCCGGCGCCGCGTACGCCGGGGGCCCGCCACGGGATCGGGCCGCGCAACGCCCAGTTGACCTTCACGACCGGGCTGTCCCACTGGAAGCGCCCCAGATCCTCGCGCAGCGCGGTGGGAACGGCGTGCGACGGCAGCAGGTCCAGGTACAGGCTGGGCGCCGACACGTCGGCGATGACGGCACGGCGAGCGCGCACCGCCAGCCCGGTCGCGGTGCGCACTCCCACGGCGCGGCCGCCGGTCACGTCGATCCGCTCCACCCGTTGCCCGGTGCGCAGCTGCGCGCCTGCCGTCTCGGCTCGCCGGGCCAACGCCGCCGCCAGCTCACCGGCCCCGCCGACCGGCACCGGGAAACCGACGTCCTGGGCCAGCATCGCCAGCAACCAGCCGTAGACGCCGCTGCCCGGCGCATCGATCGCGATATCACTGTGCAGCGCGTTTCCGGCCAGCAGCAGCCGGCCGGACTCACCGCGGAACAGCTCGTGGCCCATCCGGCGGGCCGGCAGCGCCAGGAACCGGGCCAGCCGCAGCGCCCCGGCGGCGCCCAGCGTGCGGAGCAGCCCGATGGGCCCGCGCACCGGCGGGAACGCGGTGAAGATCGAGCGCAGCACCGGGTCCCGCACCCGCCGCCACTGCTCGACCAGCTCCAGCCAGGCCCTGCCGTCGGACGGGTGCTCGCCCGCCAGCCCGGCGGCGGTGTCCCGCGGATCGCGGTGCAGCACGGCGGCGGTGTCGGCGTCGGGTCTCGGCGGGTGGGCGAGTACCGCTGGCGCATGCGACCAGCGCAGCCCGTGGTCGTGCAGCCGCAGTGAGCGCAGCACCGGTGAGGCCGCGGTGAGCGGGTAGAACGCGCTGTACAAGTCGGTGACATAGCCCGGTCGCAGCCGCGCCGAGCGCACCGCACCGCCCACCCGGTCGGCGGCTTCCAGCAGGCACACCTCCCATCCCGCATCGGCCAGCACCGTCGCCGCGACCAAGCCGTGGTGGCCGCCACCGACGACCACGGCGTCTAGGGAGAGTGCCCCCATGGGGGCACTCTCCCATGTGAGTGGCGATGCGAGCCATCACTCGCATCGCCACTCACGGGTACTCTTAACCGTGCATCAGCTTCGCTTGCCGATCCCGACCCGGGTCGTCGTCCTGGTGTCCGGTGCCGGGACGCTGTTACAGGCCCTGCTGGACGCCGCCGGTCCGGACTATCCCGCCCAGGTCGTCGCCGTCGGCGCGGACCGGGCCGGCACCAATGGGCTGCGGCGCGCCGAGGATCGCGGGCTGCCCGCCTTCGTAGTCGAGCCGGCCCAGCATCCCGACCGGGCGTCCTGGGACAGCGCGCTCACCGAGGCGGTCGCTGCGCACCAACCGGATCTGGTCGTCACAGCCGGGTTCATGAGGATCCTGGGCCCGGTTTTCCTGGACCGCTTCGGCGGGCGCACCCTCAACACCCACCCCGCGCTGCTGCCCGCGTTCCCCGGCCTGCGCCCGGTGGCCACCGCGCTGGCCTGCGGGGTCCGGGTGACCGGAGCGACCGTGCACCTGGTGGACGCCGGCGTGGATACCGGTCCGATCCTGGCCCAGCGCGCCGTCGAGGTGCTGCCCGACGACACCGAGCAGCGGCTGCACGAGCGGATCAAGATCGTGGAGCGGCGGCTGCTGGTGGACGTCGTCGCTGAGGTGGCCCGCCGGGGGTGCACTGTCATCGGAGGGAAGGTCTCGTCGCCATGAGCCCCGTGGATCGCCGGCCGGTGCGCCGCGCGCTGCTGAGCGTGTCGGACAAGAGCGGCCTGCTGGAGCTGGCCACGGGGTTGCACGCGGCCGGGGTGGGGATCGTCTCCACCGGCTCGACGGCGGACGTGCTCGCCGCGGCGGGGGTCCCGGTCACCGGGGTCGAGGAGCTCACCGGTTTCCCGGAGTGCCTGGAGGGGCGGGTCAAGACCCTGCACCCCCGGGTACACGCCGGGCTGCTGGCCGACACCCGCAAGCCCGAGCACGTGGCCCAGCTGGCCACCCTGGATATCGCGCCGTTCGAGTTGCTGGTCGTCAACATGTACCCGTTCGAGGCCACCGTGGCCGCCGGGGCTGGTTTCGACGAGTGCGTCGAGCAGATCGACATCGGTGGCCCGGCGATGGTGCGGGCCGCCGCGAAGAACCACCCCTCGGTGGCCGTGGTGGTGGACCCGGCGGCCTACCTCGACGTGCTGGAGGCGGTCCGGGCCGGGGGGTTCACCCTGGCGCAGCGTCAGGCGCTGGCCGTTGCCGCCTTCCGGCACACCGCCGACTACGACATCGCCGTGGCGTCCTGGATCGGATTGTCAGCCCCCGGAGATGCTGGGTTCCCGCCCTGGGTGGGCGCTTCCTGGCGGCGCGCGGCGGTCTTGCGTTACGGGGAGAACCCGCATCAGCGGGCCGCCTTGTACGCCGCTGGTGGTGTGCGGGGGCTGGCGAGCGCGCGGCAGGTGCACGGCAAGGAGATGTCCTACAACAACTATGTCGACGCCGACGCGGCCTGGCGGGCCGCGCACGACCACGACGGCGCCTGCGTGGCGATCATCAAGCACGCCAACCCGTGCGGTATCGCGGTGTCGGGCGCCGAGGACGTCGCCGACGCGCATCGCCGGGCGCATGCCTGCGACCCGGTGAGCGCGTTCGGGGCAGTGATCGCGGTGAGCCGGGAGGTCACCATCGAGCTGGCCGAGCAGGTGAGCGAGGTGTTCACCGAAGTGCTGCTGGCGCCGTCGTATGCCGAGGGTGCCCTGGACGTGCTGGCCCGCAAGAAGAGCCTGCGGCTGCTGGTGGCTTCGCCTCCCGAGCACGGCGGTGTCGAGTTCCGGGCGCTGTCCGGCGGGCTGCTGGTGCAGACCCGGGACGCGCTCGACGCCCCCGGTGATGACCCGGCGTCCTGGACGCTGGCCACCGGTGCCCCCGTGGACCGGCCGACCTTGGACGACCTGGCCTTCGCCTGGCGAGCCTGCCGCGCGGTGCGCTCCAACGCGATCCTGCTCGCCACGGCGGGGGCCACCGTCGGCATCGGGATGGGGCAGGTGAACCGGGTGGACGCGGCCCGGCTCGCGGTCGGCCGAGCCGGGCTGCGGGCGCGTGGCGCGGTGGCCGCCTCCGATGCGTTCTTCCCGTTCCCTGACGGGCTGGCGGTGCTGCTCGACGCCGGGGTTCGCGCCGTGGTGACGCCCGGGGGCTCGGTCCGTGACGCTGAGGTGATCGCCGCCGCAGCGGCCGCCGGGATGCCGCTCTACCACACCGGGACCCGGCACTTCGCGCATTGACCTGGGTGCACCGACCTGGGCACCCGGGCAGCCCGGGTTTGGTTGCGAACGTCGACAAGCGGTGGATTTTCGGTTACACCCATAGCGGTGCGTCGGGTCGTGTATGACACCGCAGCCGCAGTCGCGCGTGTCCTGTGCTGCGCGCAACGCCACCGGACTGACTTGAGGAGATCACCATGCTCGCTGTCGTCGCCGCTGTCTTGTTCCTCATCGCCTTGGTGTTCGAACTGGCCAGTCTCACGCTCGGTCCGGCGGGTGCGCTTGCCTTCATCACGGCGGGGCTGCTGTGCCTCGCATTGCATCTCGTCGGGGTGGGAGCTGGATCCAGCAACAGCTGGTGGCGTAGCCGCCTCTAACAGACGCGGCGATCCCACCAGCCGGTTCCCACCCAGGGCCCGGGCCGCTCCTCTCCGAGGCAGCCGCCGCCGCAAGGGCGACCCCCCGCTACCACGATCGCACCTGCCGCAGTCACCACCGCCCGCTTCGCGCAGGACCGGCGGGAGACACGACCAACGTTGCCGGCGGTGATCGATGATCTTTTCGGCCGCCGCCGCAGCCGAACCCAGAACCGTGCGCTACCAGCTACTCCACACCGCTGGGCGCATCGTGCGCGGCCAACGACGTACCCGTGAATAGGCGAGGCTGACGCGATGAAAGTCCCAGGCGCTGGTTCATGTTTGGTTGTTGGTGTTGTAGCGGCCGGTGCCGCGGTGGAATTCATGGCTCCCGCCGAGCCAGGCGTGTAGTCCCGCTAGGTATCGCCGGAGCTCGGGTGAGGGGATGGCCATGAGCCGCCGTTGTGCGGCCTCGAACGTGTACATGTAGTCGTCGTGGATCACTGCGGTGCGGTCGACCGCTTCCTGTAGTGAGCATCCGCGTTCGGCGGCGATGAGGTCTGGCAGGCCGCCGTCACCGATGCCGGGTTCGCGTTCTTTGGCCGTCGAGTAGATGTCGTTGAGGATGATGCTCGCGTTGCCGGCAAGCATGGTGGCTCGGCGCACGGCCGGAAGGGAGTAGATGGCCTCGGGTACTTCGTAGCCGCCGATGATGTCGATCAGGGTTAGACACGGGCCGAAGCTGTTGGCTTGGCGGGTGGCCAGGTACTCCCATACCGGAGGGAGCCCTCCGGTGACTCGCCAGCCGGCTTCCCAGTTCATGGGGATGAACATGGTGACGGTGGCGAGGCGGACCCGGTCCACCTGCGCGGGAGTGCCGTACTCGGCGACGCGGTCGATGTAGGCGGTGAGGCCGGACCGGACCGGGTCCGCTTTCATGGCCTCGTTGAATTGGGCGGCGTATTCCTCGTCGAGGATGTAGACCGGGTCCATCGCCGACTGAGCGAGGGCGAGGCGGCGACCGAGCACGGCGGGGTCGGATCCGGTGCGTTCGTCGTCGCAATACTGGTCGTCCACGGCGAACTCCGCAGTCAGGCCCTGTGCTGCCAGCAGGAGCCGGTCGGGGTCGTCGGTGTCGGGGTGGATGAGCATGGCGTAGCGGCCGTAGTTGCTTGCTCGGAGGTGGTCGCGCTGCCCGGGGTAGACCCCGATCTTCTCAACCCAGGCCATCAGCCGGTTGTCGACCTCTCCCGAGGTCTTCATCGATGCGGACCGGGTGTGGTGTTCCTGCGGTTACCGGGACAACGGTGTCGAAGGCCGCGGGGTCGAGAGCGCCGGTTCGGAGGTCAAGAGCCGCGCGGAGAGCGTTGTCGACGGCCTGCTGTTGGCCCTCACCTTGCCGGATCGCCGATCACGGCGTGGTGTCGGTTGAGCGTGCGGGCGGTGTGCGGCGGACGATGGCGAACCCGGCGCGGGCCAGGAAGGTGGGCAGGGCGCGGATGGCGTCCCGGTCGAGGTCTTTGATCTCCTCGGCAAGATCCTCCCAGGGCACCAGGTACGGGGAGAGCTTGCGGTCCAGGTCACGAGTGGGCCCCAGGCGCCAGCCGTCCTGGTGGCGCTCGGCCTCCCAGCGTCGGTGCTCCAAGGCGGCCAGGTGTTCCACCTCGGCCTCGGTGAACGGCGACGGCGGTGAGTCCCACTCGGTGGTGGGGACGAGATCGCAGCCCACCGTCCGCAGCTTGTTCGCCAGGTCGACGGCCTGGGCGCGGTTGGAGGCCCGCAGTGCCTCGGACAGGGTCTCCCAGACCGCCAGCGCCGGGTCGTCGGGGTTCGCGCCCTGCTCGCGCCGCCGGCGAGCGTAGTCGGCGTGAATGGCCTGGGCGAGAGTCTCCCGGGGGCCGTTGAGCAGCAGCTCAGGACGGCAGACCCGTTCGCGCAGGCTGAACCCCTCCACTGCCGCCAACATACCCGAGGCGAACCGGTTGAGCAGATCCGCCACGCTGGGCCGGCCGATGATGCAGACGATGACGGGACACTGCTCGGGTAGAACCTGGCGGGACAGGAACATGGCGCGCAAGCTCGCGCCATCCTCGCCCAGGCAGATCACCGCCGCGGTGGGGTGACCCCCCGAGCCCCCCTCCGGAGGCGGTGGTGTGAGTCCGTCCGGGTCGGAGGGGTCGATCGGGCAGGTCGTCAGCTCGCAGGTGGTGGCCAAGACCGGGTGGTGGGCCTCGAGGGTCGCTGCCTGAGCGTCGGCGTCCGGGGCGAGCAACGTGATCCGGATCCGCCCCGCCGGGTGTGTGTGGTCGAGTCGCCATCGGCGAGCCGCCTCGAGAACCAGGGCGGTCGCGAACCGCCCCGCCCCGAGGATCATCAGATGCGGGGGGCTGCCGCCCTGAGGGGTGAGCAGGGCGGCGTGGGTGTCGAACAACGCGGCGGGCCCGGCCTGGTAGATGTTGAAGAACTCATAGGCGACCGCGCCGATGTCGGTGGCGGTGAGGGCCTGTTGGTCCACCAGCCGGCACAGCCGCTCGTCGGCGAGCTGGACCAGGCAGCTGATCGGCGATCGCCGGTGGGCCGCGGCCACCGTGACCGCCAGGGCCACCTCGGCGTTGACCGTGTCCTGCCCGCACACCGCGACCAGGTACCGGGCGCGGCGCACCCCCGCCAGGGCGAGCACGGTCTGCTCGGTGGCGTTCCCGACCAGGACGGGAATGCCCAGCTCACGGCATTTCTCGGCAGCGGCGGGGGATGGAGCGTGGTCGATGACCACGACCCGGTCGCCCCGGTCGTGGAAGCCGATGGCGAACTGAAGACCGGCCGCCCCGAGCCCACAGATGATCACGTGGCGACGGAAGAAGACCCGGATCCGGGCCTGGGTCCACTGGTGAAGGAAGATCGTGCTCAGGGTGCGGAGCACGGCGTAGGCGACGGTCAGCGGCGCCAGCCAGCGGGCGATCTGCAGGGGTATCGGTATCGGTGGCTTGTTGACGCCGTCACCGCCCATCGAGAACAGCTGGATGGCGGCGTAGCACCGGTCGACCACCGACAGGTGCGGGTTCTGTTCCCCGTATCCGACCACCCCGAGAGCCAGCGCGGCGAGCACGGTGCCCCCAGCGACCTGCCCCCGGTAGCGCCGCCACGCCTGGCGCAGCCACCGGGCGGTCCCGGCGGCGCCGCGGCGAGGAACGGGTCGACCCACAAGTATGGACCCCTGACGAGGTGGTGATCTTATTGGCTTATCATAATTTGCGACGGTCGTGCGGGGGATGGGGTATTTCCGTGGCTGACGTGTTCCTGTCCTATGCGCGCGAGGACCTGCCCTTCATCCTGCGGTTGACCGCAGCGCTGCACGCCCGGAACCGGGAGGTCCGGGTTGACCTCGAGGGCATCATCCCCTCAGCGCGCTGGATGGAGGAGATCCGCACCGCCGTCACCGAAGCGGACGCGGTGGCCTTCGTCCACCTGCACACCGGGCTGCTCACCCAGGCCCGCGAGTGGGAAACCCGTGACCGCGACCGCAGCCTGCTGCTGCGCGGTGGCGAGCTGGAACAAGCCGAGACCTGGCTGGCGGACCAGACCGGCCGCAAGCCAGTCGCCACACCCGCCCAGGCCCAGCTGGTCCTGACCAGCCGCGCGCCGCCACCCGCCGCCAGCGCGGCATCGGGGTCACCGCGGTGGCGGTCGCGATGGCGGTGTTGGCCGCCTTCGCCCTCATCCAGCGACAGACCGCCATCCAGCAGCGCCGGATCGCGACCACCCGTGAGCTGATGGCTCGCGCCACCGTGCTGGCCGCCAAGGATCCAGGGGGCTCGATGCTGCTCGCCGTCGAGGCCTTCCACTATCAGCCCACGGTGGAGACCCGTGGTGCGTTACTGAGCAGTCAAGGCCAGTACTTCGCCGGGCAGCTGACCGGCCACCGCGACATCGTCTACGGGGTGGCGTTCAGCCCCGACGGGCGGACTCTGGCCACCGGCGGCGCTGACCACACCATTCGGTTGTGGGACCCGGACACAACCCGGGTCACCGACCGGCTCTGCCACATCATCGGGCGCCCAAGCCGAGCGGACTGGGCCCGGCTCATCCCCGACCTGCCCTACCAGCCCACCTGCCACTGATGACCGTTCTCTTGCAGTGTGATCCCGACCTGCGCGACTATCACGAACTGGCGCTCCAGGATGGCTTTCCCGACGTGCTCAGGCGGACCGAACGCGGTCGCATGTGCTGTGCTCGAGGAGCTACCTGGACCAGCTGTTCACCCGAGATGTCGATCAGCTCGACGGAACCGGGGGTGACATGCCTATGGCTCGCGAAAGATCGGCGGCGTAGCCTGCCGAGATCGCCCCCGGTACTGTCTGACTCCTGCTTGAGTCGCGTTTCCGGCGCGCGGCGCAGAGCGGTCGCGTCCCGTGTACCACCGCTTCACCCCGCCTCCGCTCGTAGGGCGCGTTCCACGGCCAGTTACCCCGTTGCCGATGGAACTGTTGGGCCTGGCCTGGTACGAATAGCCGGCCTGGAGAGCCTGGGCGGCGGTGAAGTAGCCGCGCCGGCGGCTGGCGACATGCCAGAGCGGTCCCGTGGGCCTCTCGCAGTGAGCGCGTTGGCACCCTACCAGTGAACGTCCTCATGCTGACCTTTAGTTTTACGCGGCACCTGTGCACGGAACTGAGCTTTAACTCTAGTTAACCCACGTCGAACAGACGTCTTCCGAGATCGTCGATCGCCTCGTGCAAGGCATCCCGTCCGCCGAACAGGCTGCCAAGCTCGATCACGTTTCCCATCTTGGTGAAGGGCGGCACGCGCAGTGCTCGTGCGCTCAGCTCCTCCGCCCCGTGTTCGGTGAACTTGTCGAGCAGGGCGTCGAGCACGACCCGGGCTTTAGGGCCGAAGCTCTCGAGGAACTGTTGGTGCTCACGCTGCACGCGCAGCGCCCGCTCGGCGCGGGAGACCAACGGGAGTTCCCAGGCCGCGTTGATCAGCAGATCGAGGGGGTCGGCCTCGGGATGGCCGAGCTCGGCCATCAGGTCGTCAGCTTCGACGGCCCGGCTCTGGAGTTCCTCGCGCAGGGCCGCCCGGCTCCGGGCTACCGCCCACTGGGTCCGCGGATCAGTGGGCGGGAGATTCATGGACAGCACCCGGTCGCGCACGAACTCGCGGTACTCCACGAGGCGCAGTGTCCGGCCGTCCGACTCCAACTGGTAGTGCACGTCGTTCCAGACGTACACCTCCATCCCGTCGACGTAGATGCGCTTGCCCTGGGCCATGATCTGGTCGGCGGTGTCGTCGTCCTCCGTGGTCAGCGCCTGCAAGCGAGCAGGTCCGTCCGGGAGTGGGCCTTCCTCCTGTGTTTCGTACTCCGCCTCCGTCTCCGCGACCTGCTCAGCGTCGTCCTCACCAGCCTGTTCCTGGCTGACTACCCGGATACCCTGCTCGTCGACTTCGTCATTGATGACCCGCAGCGGTGGTCCGTCGAAGGCGGGGTCGTTGACGAGTCTGGTGGCCTCGACGAAGTCGATGATGTCGAAAGAGCCCTTGTGGGCTTCCAGGCAGAGCCGGGTGCCGCGTCCGATGATCTGCTTGAAGAGCGGCATCGAGCCGATGCGCCGAAAGATGACGATGTCCTCGACTGAGGGCAGGTCGACACCGGTGGTGAGGAGCCGGCTCGTCATCACGATCACGGGCTCATCTGAGTTGATCTTGCTGCACTCGTCGAGCAGGGCCTTGCCCGGATCTCGGTCCGCGTCCGTGATGCGGCAGGCGTAGTTCTGGTACCGCTCGACCATGTCGAGGTTGGCGTTGTTCAGCGCGACCCGCATCCGGTGGGCGTGATCGTTGTTCTCGCAGAAGACGATCGTCTTGCCCATGCGGTCGGTGTCGTGCAGATACCGTGTCAGGTAGTGGGCAGTCGCCTGGGTGCGGTCCAGGACCGCGAGCACCTTCTCTACTGCCTGGGTGTGTAAAGCCTGTCCGGGGTCACGTCTCCGGCTGCGTCACGCTGCCCAGCCGCCGGGCGGAAGCCCGTCATGTCGATGTTCAGGTGCACCCGGCGCACCCGGTAGGGCGCGAGGAACCCGTCGTCGATCCCGTCGCGGAGCGAGTACTCGTACACCGGATCGCCGAAATAACCGTACGTGTCGGCATCGTCCCTGCGGATCGGTGTGGCCGTGAGTCCGATCTGCACGGCTTCGTCAGTCGTCCTTGGGCCGGTCGACCGGAATGTTGCGGTCGGCGAGATAGAGCACCCGAGGCATGCGGCTCGCCGTCCAGTCCGCCTTCCTGAGCTTCGCCACCAGCTGGCGGGCCACCATGGTCTTGCCTGTGCCCGTCGCGATGGTCAGCAGGATGCGGCGCTGCCTGCGGGCGATGGCCCGCAGGGCGCGATTGACCGCGATACGCTGGTAGTAGCGCGGACGCTTGCGCTCCAGGTTGTAGTCGCGCAGCGACGAGTCGAAGGGAGCGAGCAGCATCTCCTTCTCCACCTGCGACTCGACACCTTACGCTTTCACAGAACCGCTCCCCCAGTTCGTCCGGGATGGGAAATCGGGCGTCGGCGGATCGCCCCTCCGGTCTCGATCTCCCAGATCTCGTGCCCGTTGGTCGCGTACGCCACGGAGAGCTCGAGCCGCTGTGCGTACCGCTTCGCTTGCTCGATGCTGGCGGCAGCGTCGATCTTGGTGCGCCTGGCCTCGACCACGGCCAGCGGCACATCGTCGCGGTACTCGAGTACGTAGTCCGCCACCAGGGGGTTGCCGGGCCGGTACCGACGGACGGACGCGATGATCTTCCCGTTGGTGATGCGGTACTGCTCACGGATCTGTCGCTTGTCCCACCCCGCTGCGTTGAGCCTCGGCATCACGAAGGTCCGACAGGTCTCCTGCTCACTGATGGCACTCGAACTACCCATGGTTCAGCTGAGACTACGACATGTGGGTCCCCGACGGGGCGATCGAACTGCCCTTGTCACCATCGCCGACGCAGTCACGACCATTGACGTCCTGCATAGCCGGTTCGGCGCGCAACCGCACCGTCGGGTTCGCTGCACACCGTCTGACGGACCTGCGACGCCGCAGCGCCTCAGCGTCGCGCCACGAACTCGGGACACGCTGGATTTAATCGAACATGTGTTCTATGCTGTCTTTTGTTCAACGCTGTCTTCCCCGCAGCGGATCCGGGTGCGGCCAACCCCAGCAGCTTGCCGTCGGCACGTACCCCACCGTGTGGAGGAGGTCGCCGGATGGCTGGTGGGGACATCGCGTCGCTGCTGCAACGGATACCGGTCGTGCCCGCGTCGACGCTGGGGGAGCGGCTCGACGTCCCCGGTGGCCGGCCGCCGTTTCCGGTGGTCGCACCGCTGGCGTCGCTGCTGCCCGGCGGTGGGCTGCGCCGAGGGTCGGTGGTCGCGGTGCACGGCTCGATGGCCTTGCTGCTGGCGCTGCTGTCCGCGGCCACCGCGCGGGGGGTGTGGGCCGCAGTGGTCGGCGTCGGTGACCTCGGGGTACTGGCTGCGACTGAGGCGGGGGTGGTGGTGCAGCGGCTGGTGCTGGTCCCCCGACCTGGGTCGGACCCGGCACCGGTGGCTGCGGCCCTGCTCGACGGGGTGGGTCTGGTGGCGCTGGCCGGCGCGGAGCGGATGTCCCCCGGCGCGCAGCGGTCCCTGGCGGCCAGGGCGCGGCAGCGCGGGTCGGTACTGCTCCCGCTCGGTCGATGGCCGGGCGCGGAGGTCGAGCTGGACTGCCACGTCGAGGCCTGGGATGGCGCCGAGGCCGGATATGGGTGGCTGCGCAGCCGCGAGGTCGTGGTGCGCGCGGCGGGCCGCGGCGCGGCGGTCCGGCCTCGCATCGCCCGCCTGCTGCTCCCCGGCCCCGGGGGCCCGGTGGCGGAGGCGCTCGCGGACCTGGCTCCGTCGCCCAGGGCGGTGGGGGAAACCAGAGCGGTGGGGGAAACCAGAGCGGTGGGCTGATGGCGCCTGCCCGGGTGATGGTGGTCTGGTGCCCGGACTGGCCCGCGGTGGCCGGGGCGGCCGCTGCGGGCTCGGCCGCGCAGGCACCGGTGGCGGTGGTGGCCGCCAACCGGGTGGTGGCCTGCTCGGCGGCGGCCCGGGCACAGGGGGTGCGCTGCGGCCAACGCCGCCGTGAGGCGCAGGGCCGCTGCCCGGAGCTGGCCGTGCTCGCCGACGACCCGGACCGGGACGCCCGGCTGTTCGAGCCGGTGGTCACTGCGGTCGAGGCCCTGGCGCCCGGCGTGGAGGTGGTGCGCCCCGGACTGGTCGCGGTGCCGGCCCGCGGCCCGACCCGGTACTTCGGCGGCGAGCCCACGGTGGTCGAGCGGATCGTCGACATGGTCGCCACCCAGGCCGGCGTGCAATGCCAGATCGGCATCGCCGACGGTCTGTTCGCCGCGACCCTGGCCGCGCAGCGTGGCCTGCTGGTGCCACCGGATGGCTCGGCCGGCTTTCTCGCCATGCTGGGCATCGCCGAGCTGCACCAGCCCGCCGTCACCGGGGTTGACCGATCCGCAGCTGGTCGGGCCGGGGTTGACCGGGCCGGGGCTGGTCGGGCCGCGCTGGTGGACCTGCTGCACCGGCTGGGGCTGCGCACCCTCGGCGCGTTCGCCGCTCTGCCCGTCGACGACGTCGCCTCCCGGTTCGGACTCGACGGGGTGCGGGCGCACCGGCTCGCCCGAGGGCTCGACGAGCGCCCGCCGGCCCGCCGCGACCCGCCGGTCGATCTCACCGTCACCCGCCGGTTCGACCCACCGCTGGGCCGGGTCGATGCGGCGGCGTTCGCCTCCCGGGAACCTGCGGAGCAGCTGCACACCGCACTGGCCGCTCGCGGTCTGGCCTGCGTCCGGCTCGGGATCGGCTCCTGCACCGGGGCGGGTGAGGAGCTGCACCGGGTGTGGCGCTGCGCCGAGCCGCTGACCGCGTCCGGCATCGCTGATCGGGTTCGCTGGCAGCTGGATGGCTGGCTGACCTCCCGCGGGTCACGCCCCAGCGCGGGCATCACGCTGCTGCGGCTGGTCCCGGAGGAGGTGGTCGACGGGCAGGCACTGCAGCGTGGACTGTGGGGGGAGTCGGGGGAAGACGACGAGCGGGCCGGCCGGGCGCTGGTCCGAGTGCAGGGAATGCTGGGGCCCGAGGCGGTACTCATCGGAGTGCTCGGCGGCGGACGGGACCCCACCGACCGGGTACATCTGGTGCCCTGGGGAGACGACCCGACCCCGGCGCGCGATGCGAACCCTCCCTGGCCGGGCCGGCTGCCCGCGCCGTCCCCGTCCCGGGTGCCCGCCCGTCCGCTGCCCGCCGAGGTGTTTGACGATGCCGGCCGCGCCGTCGGGGTGAGCGGGCGGGGGAGTCTCACCGGTGTCCCGTACCGGATCGCGGTGGACGGGAACCCGCCGCGCCGGGTGTTGAGCTGGGCCGGGCCCTGGCCGGTCGAGGAGCGCTGGTGGGAGCCCGGTGGGGGGCGGCGCTGCGCGCGGCTGCAGGCGGTGCTCGACGCCGAGCCGCTCGCGGTGTTGCTGGTCTGCGAGACGGGCCGCTGGTGGGTCGAGGGAATCTATGAGTAACGGTCGCGGTGGCCGCCGCGATCTGGGTCGGCGTATTCGAGCGTCCGCTGGGCAGTGCAAAGATGGCCGGGTGACCACCAGCTCCGAGGAGGCGCTCGCGCGCCCGGCGCGCAGTTTCTGGGCCGCGACCTACGAGAGCGCTGCCCCGCGGCCCTCGTGCGCGGAGGGCTTGCGCGTGCGGAAGCTCTTCGGCGCTGTGCGTACCGTCGACGTTGAGCGGCGTTGGATGCTATCCGAGCCGGTTCTCGGCAGGGGCTGTCGATGATGTCATCCCTCTACGAGCTGCGTTCTCACCGTTCGCTGGAGTCGCCGGTGCTGCTCCTCGCGACTGAGAGCTGGGTCGTCGACGCAGGGCTTGGAGCCCAAGCGGCCATCGCCCATGTCCTTGAGACGATCCCCACCGAAGTGCTGGCCACCTTCGACACGGACGAGCTCATCGACTTCCGGTCTCGTCGCCCCATCGTGCGGATCTCCGACGGGGTCGTCGACAACCTCAGCTGGCCCGAGATCCAGCTGCGGGCCGGTCAGGACGCCTCGGGAAGAAGTGTCCTCGTCTTGGTGGGGCCCGAGCCCGACATGGCGTGGCATGCCTTCGTGCGGGCCGTCGTGGGTCTGGCCACGCAGCTAGGAGTGCGGCTCGTGGTCGGTCTCGGCGCCTACGCCGCTCCTGTTCCCCACACCCGTCCAGTCAGTCTGATGGCGATCGCCACCATGGCTGAGCTGGCGGCGCAGGTGGGCGTGGTACCTGGCACCGCTGAGACGCCGGCCGGGATCCAGACGGCTCTCCAGGAGGGCTTCGCTGCCGCGGGCATCCCCGCCATCGGGGTGTGGGCGCGAGTGCCCCACTACTTGGCAGCCATCCCATACCCGGCGGCCTCCGCCGCACTCGTCGATGCGCTGGCAGCCGTCGCCGGGCTGAAGCTCGACACGGGGGAGCTGCATGCCGCCGCTGACAGTGTGTCGAGCCAGATCGACGAGATCATCGCCAACAGTGAGCAGTACCGTGATCTCGTGAGTGGTCTCGAGGCCGCGTTCGACGGTGAAACGGCCGCACCGTCCGACTTCTCGGGTCTTCCCTCAGGCGACGAGCTCGCCGCCGAGATTGAGCGCTTCCTTCGCGGCGAGCAGGGGGAGCAGTAAGGACACCCGGGCAGGTCGCTTCCCTCGCCGACCCCGCGCTGGGCTTCCAGCCATGACTTGCCCACCGTACGGCAACCCGTTACCATCGAACATGTGTTCGATGATGTCGGTTCTGGGGAGGCACCCCTTTCGAGCGCTCCCTACGAGGAGGACTGGTTCGACCCTGCCTGGCTCGACCAGGCCCCTGAGCTGCCGGACACGACTCAGCCACCGGTGTCGGAGTGTGCGCCGTCGGGATGGTTGGCGCTGGAGCTGGATCAGGGCTGTAGTGATCCGGCCGGGTTGTCGGATGCAGAGCTGATCGACGCGGTCATGGGGTTTGACCGCATCGCCTCCTGGGCCTCGGCGCGACAGGCGAGGCTGTTGGCCGAGTTCGCCCGGCGCCGCCCGGGGGATCACCCGCTGGCTGCCCGGTGCGGTACTCCGTCGCGGGCCAGTGAGTTCGCCCCCGACGAGATCGGGCTGGCGCTACGGCTGTCCCGCACCGCCGCGACCGGGCGGCTAGTTATGGCCGAGATCCTGGTGGTCGACCTGCCCGGGACACTGTCCGCCTGGCAGGCCGGCACGATCGACACCCTCAAGGCTCGGGCCATCACCGAGACCAGCTACCTGCTCCCGCGCGAGCAGCGCGGTGCCCTCGAAGCCCGGGTCCTGCCCCGCGCCGGCCAGCAGACGATCACCCAGCTACGGAAGGCGTTGGCCAGAGCGGTGCTAGCGATTGACCCACAGGGCGCTCAAGAGCGGTACGAGCAACGGCGCCAGGATCGACGAGTCGTGGTCAGCCCGGATGAGGAGGGCATGGCCACGTTATGGGCGTTGCTGTCCGCCCCGGACGCCACCGCGGCTTACCAACGGCTCTGCGAGCTGGCCCGCAACCTCGGCGCTGACGACCCCCGGGGAATGGACGCCCGCCGCGCCGACCTACTCGCCGAACTGCTCACCGGACGACGCTGCGCCGCTACCGGTACCTGTGTGAACGAGGACTGTCCCGGCGACTGCGACAGCACCGACGGTCCCGGTGATGATCCCAGCGGCGCCGCGACCAGCCCAGCTCTCGACCCCGCAGACCGGACCCACACCGCCACGCCTGCCCCACCCACCGGCACCCAGCGCACTGGTTGCGCTGACCCAGCGTGCCATGGCCACCGCTACGATCCCACCTCCGCCACCGGGCCGGGTAAGCCGCTGGTGTCAGTGATCGTGCCGATCACTATGCTGCTCGGGCTCGACGAGCAACCCGGCGAGCTGGTCGGTCACGGGCCCATCCCCGCCGGCCTGGCCCGCGAGATCGCCGCTGAGGGAACCTGGCGCCGGCTGCTCACCGACCCGGCCTCGGGGACCCTGCTCGACTACGGCCGCACCACCTACACCCCACCGGCCGGGCTAGCCGACTTCGTCCGCGCCCGTGACCTGTTCTGCCGGTTCCCCACCTGCGGCCAGCGTGCGGCCACCGCCGATCTCGACCACACCATCCCCTATCAGCCCGACGGCACCACCAGCAACCACAACCTGCACGCCGGCTGCCGCCGCCACCACCGGCTCAAAACCCACACCACCAGCTGGAATATCGACCAACACCCCGACGGCCGTATCACCTGGACCACCCCCACCGGGCACACCCACACCAGCCATCCCCACAACTACCAACCCGACCCCTGCTTCCCGCCGAAGGTCGTGACTCCCGAAACCGGAGCCGACCCACCCGAGCCTGACCCGCCCCCATTCTGAGTGGGAGAGTGATGGGCTGGAACAACCCGCCGGTGCGGTGGGCGGACCGGGAGCGGGCACTGTCCGGGTATGAGCCGTCGCCGCTAACGCCGGTCCAGGTCGCGGAGACCCTGACCCCCGAGACCCCGATCCCGGAGACCCTGACCCCCGAGACCCCGACCCCCGAGACCCCGACCCCGGAGACCCAGTTCGCGGTTCAGGCCACGGAGACCCAGCCGCGCACTCCCTACGCCGAGCTGCACTGCCACTCCAACTTCAGTTTCCTGGACGGGGCCAGCCACCCAGAGGAGCTGGTCGAGGAGGCGGCCCGGCTGGGGTTGGACGCGATCGCGATCACCGACCACGACGGGATGTACGGGGTGGTGCGCTTTGCCGAGGCGGCCCGTGAGCTGGGCGTCAAGACCGTGTTCGGGGCCGAGTTCAGCCTCGGCCTCACCGCGCCACAGAACGGAATACCGGACCCGGAGGGTGAGCACCTGCTCGTGCTGGCCCGCGATCCCGAGGGTTACCGCCGGCTGTCCCGGGTGATCAGTGACGCCCAGCTCGCCGGAAAGGAGAAGGGCAGGCCGGTCTACGACCTCGACGCGGTAGCCACCGCTGCGGGCGGGCACTGGGTGGTGCTCACCGGTTGCCGCAAGGCAGCGGTGCGTCGGGCACTGGCGCGTGCAGGTCCGGCCGCCGCGGCCACGCAGCTACGCCGGCTGACCGAGCTGTTCGGCTCCGACCACGTCGTCGTCGAGCTCACCGCCAACGGCCTGGCGGAGGACACCGAGCGTAACGACGAGCTCGCCACGCTGGCCGCGGCGCACGGGCTGGATACCGTCGCCACTACCACCGCGCACTACGCCACCCCGTTCCGGCACCGGCTGGCCACCGCGCTCGCTGCGGTCCGGGCCCGGCGCAGCCTGGACGAGATGGACGGCTGGCTGCCGGCCGCGGCAACGGCGCACCTACGCTCCGGCGCCGAGATGGCCGACCGGTTCGCCCGCTGGCCCGGGGCGGTCGAGCGGGCCGCCGCGCTGGGCCGGGAGTGCGCCTTCGACCTGCGCCTGGTGGCGCCGGACCTGCCGCCGTTCGCCGTCCCCGGCCCGCACACCGAGGCCGGCTGGCTGCGCGAGCTCACCTGGCTCGGCGCGGCCACCCGGTACGGCAGCTACGACGAGCGCCCCGGTGCCTACCACCAGATCGAGCACGAGCTGGCCGTCATCGGGGGGAGGAACTTCTCCGGCTACTTCCTCATCGTCCACGACATCGTGGGGTTCTGCCGACGGGCCGGCATCTTCTGTCAGGGTCGCGGCTCGGCGGCCAACTCCGCGGTCTGCTACGCGCTGGGCATCACGAGTGTCGACGCGGTGGCGATGGACCTGCTCTTCGAACGGTTCCTCGCCCCGGATCGGGACGGCTACCCCGACATCGACCTGGACATCGAGTCCGACCGGCGCGAGGAGGTCATCCAGTATGTCTACGACACCTACGGTCGCGACCGCGCTGCCCAGGTCGCCAACGTGATCACTTACCGGGCCCGCTCGGCGGTGCGGGACATGGCCAAGGCGCTGGGCTACTCGACCGGCGCCCAGGACGCCTGGAGCAGGCAGATCGACCGGTGGGGACCGCCGCGACCCACCGGTGGGGCTACCCCGGAGACCGATATCCCCGAACCGGTGCTGGTGCTGGCCGCCGAGCTGGAGGGGTTCCCGAGGCACTTGGGCATCCACTCCGGTGGGGTGGTGATCTGCTCCCGTCCGGTGGCCGAGGTCTGCCCGGTGGAGTGGGCACGGATGGAGCACCGCTCGGTGGTGCAGTGGGACAAGGACGACTGCGCGACGGCTGGTCTGGTCAAGTTCGACCTGCTCGGGCTCGGCATGCTCTCCGCGCTGCACTATGCGGTCGATCTGGTGGCCCGCCACTACCGGCACCGGGTGCAGCTGTCAGACCTGCAGCCCACCGACCCGGCCGTCTATGCGATGCTGGCCAGGGCCGATTCAGTCGGGGTGTTCCAGGTGGAGTCCCGCGCGCAGATGGCCACCCTGCCCCGGCTGCGACCACGCTGCTTCTACGACCTGGTGGTCGAGGTGGCGCTGATCCGCCCCGGCCCGATCCAGGGCGGCTCGGTGCACCCCTACATCCGGCGCCGCAACGGCCGGGAGGCCTGGGACTACGACCACCCGCGGCTGGCGAACGCGCTGCGCAAGACGCTGGGGGTGCCGCTGTTCCAGGAACAGCTGATGCAGATGGCCATCGACGTCGCCGGCTTCTCCGCCGCCGAGGCCGACGAGCTGCGCCGCGCGATGGGCGCCAAGCGGTCCACCGAGCGGATGGAGCGCCTGCGTGGGCGGCTGTTCGACGGGATGGCCCGCCACGGCATCACCGGCGAGCTCGCCGAGAAGATCTACGCCAAGCTGTTGGCCTTCGCCGACTTCGGTTTCCCGGAAAGCCACGCGATCAGCTTCGCCTCGCTGGTGTACTACAGCGCCTGGTTCAAGCACCACTACCCGGCGGCGTTCTGCGCCGCCCTGCTGCGAGCCCAGCCGATGGGTTTCTACTCCCCGCAGTCCCTGATCGCCGACGCGAGGCGTCACGGCGTTGTTGTCCGAGGCCCGGACATCAACGCCAGTGGGGTGCACGCGGGGCTGGAACCGGTTGCGGAGGGGGCGCCGGAGCAGGCGGTGCGGCTGGGGCTGGCCATGCTGCGCACGGTGGGCCGGCCGCTGGCCACCCGGCTGGTGCGGGAGCGAGAGGCGCACGGCGGCTACCGCGACATCGCTGACGTCGCGCACCGGGTGGGGCTGAGCACCGCCCAGGCCGAGGCGTTGGCCACCGGTGGGGCGTTCGACCGGTTCACCTGCGGGCGCCGGCAGGCGCTGTGGTCCGCCGGAGCGGTGGCCGCGCAGCGCCCGGACCGGCTGCCCGGCACCGCGGTGGGGATCGTCGCCCCCCCGCTGCCCGGGATGAGCGCGCTGGAGCTCGCCGCGGCCGACGTCTGGGCCACCGGGGTCTCGCCGGACAGCTTCCCCACCCAGTTCCTCCGGGCCGAGCTGGACAGGCTGGGCGTGGTGCCCGCCGCGCGGCTGCGGGAGCGGGGGGACGGGCAGCGGGTCCTGGTCGCCGGCGCGGTGACCCACCGGCAGCGCCCGGCCACCGCGGGCGGGGTCACCTTCCTCAACCTGGAGGACGAGACCGGCATGGTGAACGTGATCTGCTCGCCGGGTTTCTGGGTGCGCTACCGCACCATCGTGCGGGCCTGCCCGGCGCTGCTGCTACGCGGCCGGCTGCAGACCGCGCAGGGGGTGACCAACGTCCTGGCTGAGCACGCCGCGGCGCTGAACCTGCGGGCGCGCTCACGCTCCTGCGACTTCCGATGAGCCCACCCGAAGATCACCCAGTGCCCTTGGTTCGAATGCCCTGGGAACGGAAGACGAGCGCCGGGAACTGGCGTTGCGGGTCCTTCATGAGCACGTGGACGGTCGTGAACACCGGGCAGGGCCACGCCACGACGCAGGTCCGACAGTCACCGCTGTGCTGCAGGGTGTGCTCGGTCAGCAGCCCACGCAGGACCACCACCAGGCCGTTGATCAGCTTGCGCGCGGTCGCCACGTCGCCCCGAGACCATTCATCGTCCTGATCTACCAGGCACTCCGCCTCGTCCAGGTGGCGACAGAGATCGTCGCGCAGCCTCCGGAACGCGGCGGCGACTGCGGGTGAGAGCGTGCCCAATCGATACCTCCCCGAGTTGCGGCGAGGTCTCGTGCCCCGCTGACAACCAGGCAACCGCTTCACCTATGGTCACACAAGATATTCACCATTGGTGAACCTGGTGTGCTGAATTGAATTTCACCATGGTGCGCTTTACGCTCTGCCGCCGGGAGGGATGATCATGCCGCATCGTGAGCCGACGATTCGCAGCCGGGAGCTGGGTGACGGGCTGCGCCAGGCGATGAAGAAGGCCGGACTGACCGGGAAGCAGGCCGCCCAGCGGCTCGACGTGTCACCGAGCATGGTGTCGATGCTGCTGTCCGGCAAGCGCGGTGCCAGCGAGGTGGACATCGCCGCGTTCCTCGGGGCCTGCCAGGTCAAGGGCCCCGAGCGGGAGCGGCTGCTCGCGCTGTGCCGGGAGCAGGACACGCCGGGCTGGTTCCAGCAGCACGGCTCCCGGCTGCCCCAGCAGCTCATGACGCTGATCGACCACGAGAACAAGGCGATCGCGATCAGCGACTTCCAGCCGATGGTGGTGCCCGGCCTGCTACAGACCGCCGAGTACGCCCGCGCGCTGATCCGGGAGGCCGGGAACGTTCCACCGGGCGAGATCGACGACCGGGTGGCCGCCCGGCTGGGCCGCCAGAGCCTGTTCAGCCGGGAGCGCCCGGCGCGGTTCACCTACTACCTGCACGAGTTCGCGCTGCGGCTACCGGTCGGTGGGCGCGAGGTGATGGCCGAGCAGCTGGAGCACTTGCTGCGGATGTCGCGGCGCTCCTACCTGACGCTGCGGGTGGTGCCCGCCGCGCGCGGCGGGCACGCCGGCGTCGCCGGGCCGTTCATCCTGATGGAGTTCGCCGAGTTCAAGCCGGTGGCCTACCTGGAGGGCGAGACCGCCTGCCTGTTCCTGGAGCGGCCCGAGGAGATCGCCGCCTACCAGCACATCCTGCGGGTACTGGCGCAGACAGCGCTGGGTGAGGGACAATCCATGAAGCTGATTGCCGCCCTGGCAACCGGGCTCGCCGCGGATCGGGAGGACCATGATGAGCGCCCCTGAGCCGGGCGGAGTCGTCTGGCGCACCAGCAGCTACAGCGCGAGCCACGGTGCCTGCGTCGAGGTCGGCTGGCGCGCGAGCAGCTACAGCGGGAACCAAGGTGACTGCGTCGAGGTCGCGCCCGCGTCGGAGGGCATCCTGGTGCGCGACTCCAAGAACCCCGCCGGCCCCGCCCTCGCCGTCCCTGCCCCCGCCTGGCAAGCCTTTCTCACCACCCTCACCCCCTGACCCGTCCCGACTGTCATTGTTCAGCGCGGCCGGTGGCGCGGAGCGCGCGATGTGTGAGCCGATGTAACCGGCGCTACCGGTCAGTAGCCAGGTCATGAGTGGTTTTCGGGGTAGTGAGGCCGGCCGTCATGCGAGCCAGCGGTGCCGTGGTGGGGTGGAGGAGGTCGGCCTGCTCGGCCATCGGTCGTAAGCCGCCGAGCTGCCTGTATATCTTGTTGTACTGCCGCATCGCGTCGTGCAGCTGGAAGAAATGTTCGACCCGGCCTCGTGCGTTGCGGGTGAGCTGCTCATAGCTGTCGAGGTCGGCGAGGACGGTCTGCAGGGCGTCGGCCATGCCTTCGATGAGGTTGTCCGGGTTGACGAGCACCCCGCAGGAGCCCCAGGTGATTCCGGCCTCGGTGGTCAGTGGGTCACCGATGAGCTGGCGCATACCGCCGACCGAGGTGCCGACCGTGGGCATGCCGACGGTCATCGCCTCAAGCACGACGATGGGCTGGCCCTCATTGTAGCTCGGCAGCACAAGGAGGTCGAAGTCGCCGAGCATCGCGCGGACGTCGACTGTGCCGCGGAAGGTGAGGTACCGCTCGACCCCCAGTTCTTCAATCTTGGCCTTGCACGACTCGTAGTAGGTCGGCGTGTGGTCGGTGGGGCCGAGCACGTCCAGGTGCCAGTTCGTGATGCCACGGTCGAGGAGGAGCCTGGCGGACTGGATGAGCTGGAGCAACCCTTTGATGGGCACGACACGGGCGATGTAAACCAAGCGCCAGATCCGGGTCTCATCACCGGTAAGGATCTGTTCGAGGGCTTGTAGCCGCTGGTTGTACACGCTGTCGAAATTCTTGACCGGCATGCCGTTGGGGACGATGGAGACATTGTCTGTCGGCGCGCCGAGAGCCGCTGCCTCCGCGATGGCGTCCGGGTAGAGGTAGGTGATGTGGGCCGCGCTGGGGTAGCAGAAGTGACCCATCTCGATCCACCACGCCATCCACGCCCGCTGAGTGGGAGTGACATCGAGCTCCCGCCAGTCGCGGGAGGTGACCGGCAGCGCCATGCTGCGTTCAAGCAGCGTGTTAACCGTGTCACGGACATAGAGGTTATGCTCAGTGAGCAGGAAGGATGTGCCGTGCTGCCGCGCCGCAGCGGCACCGACGAGCGAGGCATAGCCCGTGGTGTGGGCGTGGTAAACCCGGGCCTTCGGGTAATGCCGGCTCAGCAGAGCGTGCGCCAGAGAGAAGAACTCGCGCATGAGCCAGAAGGCGTCGGTGAGCGGGAGCCCGATGTCGGGCATTCGTTCTCTCAGCGCGGTCATGAACTCGGCGGAGCCGAGCAAGGCCGAGAGGGGGTACCGTCGAGTGCGCGGGTTCAGGCCTTCGTCGTACAGCTGCCAGGCCGGCTTCATGTCCCCGGCAAGGATCGCCTCGAGTGCGTCGAACAGCTGGTGCGCAAGTTCAGACCGCTCGGCGCTGCCCATGCGCAGGTGCCTCGGGCGCAGCTGGATGAAGTCGGTCTGGTGCTCACGCATGCTGATATAGACTGTCTTGATCCACAACACGTTCGACGGTACCCCGTAGAGGTCGACCGCCGGCCTGTCACGGTCCCATGAAATATGGATCACGCCGAAGGTCAGGTCGGGATTGCCTTCCACTATGTCATGGACGACGGCTGATACTCCACCCTTGAGAAAAGGGTAAGTCGACTCGGCGACGATCGCCACATCGACGTCAGGGAGCTCGTTCTCGTCAGCAATCTCGATCACGGTCGCCTTCGTCTCTAAGGTTCAGGGGTTGGACGTCGTGGCCGTGGGTCCTCGACTGTGATAGCCGGGGCTTGGGTGCGGGAGGGTGGTCACCAGGCGGTTGCATGGCGCCAGAAGAATGTGTATTCAGGCATACGCCACGAGGTGAGGCAGGCCCGGAGAGCGACGAAGAAGAGTAATAGCTCGATGCCGGCGAGCGCGAAGTACAGGGCCGGTCCGGCGGGCATCGCAACGAATGCCACACCACACAGGGCCAGGTGCGCACCGCTGAATCCCTGCGAGACCCGATGCTCCCCGATGTAGTCGATCTTGTAACACAGCACCGTGGTCATCATGAACAGCCAGGACGCCGTGGCCACACCAGCGATCAAGCCAGCGCGATCGGGCGTGATGTTGATCATAGTCCAGCTGATGCCGAAGGAGAGCAGCGCGCCGGCGAGAGCGGTGCGGACGATCGAGGTCTGGACAAGCGCGAATAACTCCTGCGAGTACCTGCCGAGGCTGCTGATCGGCTCATTCTCCATGGCCGCCCGAAGGGACGCGACGGAGGAGTCGAACCCCGGCGCCAGCCGGACGAAGTAGTAGTTGTAGGCGAGTACTGCGGGCAGCAGCGCCAGGAAAACCGTCTCGACGGCGAAGTGGTTGGCGTCTCTGAGAAAGTAGAACAGCTTATCGGCCCACAGCACCGAGCCGAGCAGCAGGCCGCGCACAACGTCCCGGAGCACGTCTATGCGGTCAAGCGCGATGAGCCGGACGCGCAGGAACCGGTGCAGCAGGACCAGGTGCGGCACCAGGCCGAGCAGCGGTGGCAGGAACCACGCGGTAGGGAAGACGAGCAGTGGGGCCGCATAGCCCGTCCACGCCAGCGCCCAGCCGAAGCGGTGGTGACCCATGTTGGTCAGCACAAGAGACTGAGCGAACGCGAGGTCGAGCACACACAGGCCGACGTAGGCCGACATGGCCTTCATCGACCACTGCGTGGCCAGTTGGACGGGAATGGCGAATAGCAAGATCGTCGGCAGTGACTGCGCGAAGGTCAAGGGCCAAACCTCGCAGAATTCGCTCCGTATCTTGTCCATATCGCCATCATGAATCAGTGGGCCGATCGCCCGATACAGAGGCATACAAACGCCTTGGCTGAGCCACGGAACAGTCAGCGCGACGGCGAGCAGCAGCGAGGTCAATCTCACTCCACCCACTGCCGTCCCCGCCATGCGCTGGCTGGCGATCGGATAGATCAGCGTCAGGATCCCCACCGGCCAGAGGTGCAGGACCAGCTGCAGGATTGACCGAGCGGCGATGACCGTGCCGTGGCGCTGGTCTGCGCGGTGACGACCGATGTGGTGAGGTTTCATGAGCCAGACAAGGAGCAGCGTCACCAGCGTGCCGACTGCGGCCAGCTCGGCGGCCACGCTGTTCAGCGTCCGCCACAACTGGGGCATGAGTGCGGTAGCGGCGAGCAGTACGGCCGTAGCGAGTGAGAGGTAGCCGTTAGGGGAGCGCACAGTCGCGAATGCCGTCCTCACGTTCGGCATCTGCTGGCTTGAGGTCACCCGTCATCACTCCCTGGGCCGCGGTCGGGCGCCCTGGCTACAGATCGGTGTACAGCGTCATCTCGTTACCCGATCGGGGCTATAGATCACCCTTTCGGCGTAGTGTCACTTACGTTAAGCTACCGCCTGGAAGGAAGAGCGTGTCGGCCGGCGCGGAGCCGGTGGGTGGACCGCGGCCGAGCAGGTGGGCGTCCTATGGAGGCTGGAGTCCGAGTGGGCATGGTCGTTCCCGGCCGAATGGCGAAACGTTACGGTGCGTGGGTCCGATACGGTGACCCGGTCACCCCCAGGCAGATCGACTTTGCGATCGCCAACTACCGAGTGGCGATCCTGCAGCCTTGGGAGACGGGTGCCGCGCGACAGTTGAAGCACGCACGACCGGACATGACGGTGCTGTGCTACAAGTGCCTTTCCTCCACGCGCAGGTACGAGCCCGGCCCGGTTTACTCCTCCGGCCTCAGCTACCGCGAGGCTGATGTCATGGGTGAGCATGTCTTTGCCCATCGACCCGGTGGGGCGCGTATCGAATGGAATACCTACCCGGGTCATTGGCAGATGGCGGTATGGGATGACGAGTACCGCGCACGCTGGTGCCGCAACGTCATCAACGAGCTGGAAGGCTCGGCGTGGGACGGCGTGATGGCCGACAACGACGTGTACGACGACTACTACGGTCTGCGGCCGCCGCTCGACGGCGGGCGCGAAATCTGTGATATTCGCCGCGCCTTGGACGAGTTCGTCCCCATCGTTGGGTCCGCCTTGAACGGTATCGGCAAGCTGCTCGTGCCGAACATCGCCGAGTCACGTCGTGACCCAGGACGCTGGGAACGTCACAGCGCCTATGGTGGAGGCTTTGAAGAGGTCTGGCTCGCGCACGGCGCGAATGACTACTTCTGTGTCGACACAGTGCTTGCCCAGGCCGGCGAAGTGCAAGGCCCGGGTATCACGATCATGCGGGTCGCCTCCGACGGCACGAACGAGCACCGGAACTTCACCTACGGCTTAGCCGCGTTCTGGGTCTTCGGTGGCGGCGCGGGCACCGCGTTCACCGCCACCGGCCACGACCAGTACAGCGTCACGCCCTTCATCCCGCAGCTTAACTGGGACCTCGGTGAACCGCTTGAGGAGATCCGCCGACGCGGGAATGGCCGTTCCCGCCGTTTCAGCAACGGTTGGGTGGCAATTAACTTCAACACTCGACGCCGTGCAAAGCTGAAATTTTCCGTGCCGGAAGGCTTGCGCGGCCCCACCGGCCAGCCGGCACCAGGTAAGGTCTCGCTCATGCCACACGAAGGTGTGCTGTACGTGCGGGAGGCGTAGTTTTTCTCCATTCAGCCGACGTTCTCCAGCGCCGCTTGCCGGCAGCACCGGCGCCTACTGCGGGGCAAGCCGTTGGTGCGCGGCCCGCGCGACCCGCTCCAAGGCAGTCCAGCGCGCCTGCCATGGCACCGCCGGGGTGCTGCCCGATCCGACGGACGGGCTGGAAAGGTGGGTGCGTGACGATGACCGGCGATGACGAGACCGTCGAAGAGGACTGCACCGGCGCTGACTTCACCGACGCGGTGTTCGCCGGCCGGGAGTGGGAGGGGCGCTGCTTCGTCGGCTGCCGGTTCACCGATGCCGACCTGCGCGGGTTGCGCACTCGCGGCTGCCGGTTCACCGACTGCGACTTCACTCTCGCCGACCTGGGCGCCTCCGAGCACCGCGCGACGGCATTCCACAGCTGCACCTTCCAACGCACCGTGCTGGCCGACTCGGTGCTGGAGAGCTGCTCGCTGCTGGGCAGCACGCTCAGCGACTGCCGGCTTCGGCCGTGGACGCTGCGCGAGGTCGACCTGCGCCTCACCGCGCTGGGCCACGCCGATCTCCGGGAGACCGTGCTCGCCGGGTTGCGGCTGACCGAGGCGAACCTGGTGCGGGCCGACCTGCGGGGCGCCGACCTCTCCGGGGCCGACCTGACCGGGGCCCGGATGCTGGAGGCCCGGCTGGAGGGTGCCGACCTGCGCGGGGCCCGGCTGGACGCCGACGCTCTGGTGCAGGCGCGGCTGACCGGTGCCCGGATCGACGCGGACACCGCGATCCGCTTCGCCGCGGCGAACGGGCTGCGGGTGGACCTGGGGATGTGACCGGGAATGTGACCGCACGCGGAAGCGAACGGCCCGCGCCCGCACCGACCCGGGCCGCGCGCGGCGCCGGAGTCGCGGTGGCGGTGGGGATCGGGGTAGCGGTGGCCGTCCAGGCCCGGATCAACGGCGAGCTCGGCCAGCGGATCGACGACGGCCTGCTCGCCGCCCTGCTGTCCTTCCTGGGTGGCCTGCTGCTACTGGCGTTGGTGGCCGTGACCCGGCGCCGGATGCGCTGCGGGCTGGGCCGGGTCCTCGACGCCGTCCGGGACCGCAGGCTGCGTCCCCATCAGCTGCTGGGCGGCATCTGCGGTGCGTTCCTGGTGCTCTGCCAGAGCCTGACCGTCACGGTCATCGGGGTGGCGGTGTTCACCGTGGCCGTGGTGGCCGGGCAGAGCGCCAGCGCCCTGCTGGTGGACCGGGCCGGTCTCGGGCCGGGCGGACCGTGGCGGCTCAGCGTCCACCGGGTCGCCGGTGCGGTGCTTGCGCTGGTGGCCGTGGCGGTGGCCGTCTCCGACCGGATCGGCGCATCCCAGGCCCTGTGGCCGGCCGTGCTACCCGCGCTGGCAGGGGTGGGTACCGCCTGGCAGCAGGCGGTGAACGGGCGGGTCGGCGCGGCCGCCCGGGACGGCGGGCCGGCCCTGGCCGGGATGCTGCCGGCCGCACTGGTCAACTTCGTGGTCGGCGCCTTCGCGCTGATGCTGGTCTGGGTGGTGGAGATCGCGCTGCGTGGGCTGCCCCACTCGTTGCCCGGGCAGCCGTGGCTCTACCTGGGTGGTCCGCTGGGTGTGCTGTTCATCGGCGCCGCCGCGGCGGTCGTCCCGGTCACCGGGGTGCTCCTGCTGGGACTGGGATCAGTGGCCGGGCAGCTTGTCGGAGCGGTGCTGTTGGACCTGTTCCTGCCCGCCGGTGTCGGGCGCCTCACCGCCACCACCCTGGTCGGCACCGCGTTGACGCTGGTCGCGGTCGCCGTGATCGCGCTGCCTGGGCGTCGTCGGGTCGGGTGCCGGCGCACGTGAGTCCCGGTGCGAAGATGCCCCCGTGAGCGTGGCGGTTCTGAACGGCACGGTGACCAGGCCGGCGGCGCAGGCATGACCAGGCGGACGAGCCTGCGGCCACAGCTGGCGTTCGGCCTCGTCCTGGCGGTGGTCGCGGTGGGCATGGTGCGGATCACGCAGTACCACTGGCGGGAGGGCACTGTGATCATCGGAGGTGCGCTGCTGCTCGCCGCGGGGTTGCGGGCGGTGCTCGCGCCCGAGTGGACCGGGTTGCTCGGGATCCGCCGCCGCTCCATGGATGTGCTCACCTACGGCGTCTTCGGGTTGTTGATGCTGGCCGTGGCGCTGACCATCACCGGGGGACCACTGGCCGGCGGCTGAGTCGAGTGCCCCCACCGCGCTTGATAACCTCCGGTAATGGCACGTTTCGGGCAGGTCGCGGTCATTGGGGCCGGTTTCTACGGTGCGACCACCGCGCAGCGGCTGGCCGAGTACGACCTGTTCGACACCGTCGTGCTCACCGACATCATCGAGGGCAGGCCGGAGGGCCTCGCGCTGGACATGAACCAGTCCCGACCGGTGGAGGGCTTCGAGACCAGGATCGTCGGCCAGACCACCGGAGCGGACGGCTCGGGCTACGAGGCGATCGCCGGCAGCGACATCGTCGTGATCACCGCCGGTCTACCCCGCAAGCCTGGGATGAGCCGGATGGACCTGATCGAGGTCAACGCCCGCATCGTCCGGCAGGTCGCGGAGAACGTCGCCCGGCATGCCCCGGATGCGGTCGTCATCGTGGTGTCCAACCCGCTGGACGAGATGACCGCGCTGACGCAGCTCGTCACCGGGTTTCCCCGGCACCGGGTGATGGGCCAGGCCGGGATGCTCGACACCGCCCGGTTCACCAGCTTCGTCGCCGAGGAGCTCGCCGTGCCGGTGTCCTCGGTGCGCACCCTGACGCTGGGCTCGCACGGTGACACCATGGTTCCGGTGCCCAGCGCGTGCACGGTGGACGGCGCGCCACTGGCCGACCTGCTGCCCGCCGGCAGGATCGAAGAGCTGATCACCCGTACCCGAAACGGTGGCGCCGAGATCGTCGCCCTGCTCAGGACCGGCTCGGCGTACTACGCTCCGTCCGCCGCGGCGGCCCGCATGGTGCGCGCGGTGCGCGAGGACTCCGGTGCCGTGCTGCCGGTCTGCGCCTGGGTGGATGGCGAGTACGGGATCTCCCAGGTCTACCTGGGTGTCACCGCCGAGCTAGGCCGGGACGGGGTACACCGCGTGGTGGAGACCCCGCTGACCGCCGACGAGCTCGCGCGGCTGCGCCAGGCCGCGCGGGCCGTCGCGGCCAAGCAGGCCGACGTGCGGGACCTGTGAGGGCTGCGCCCCGTGAGTGGCGATACGAGTCATAGCTCGTATCGCCACTCACGGGTCCGACGAAGGAGGACACCTTGATCAAGGTAAGGGGAACCGTTGTCGAGCTCGACGGCGACGAGATGACGCGGGTCATCTGGCGGGTCATCAAGGACAAGCTGATCCTGCCCTACCTCGACATCGCCCTCGACTACTACGACCTCGGCATCCAGCATCGGGACGCCACCGACGACCGGGTCACCGTCGAGGCCGCGCACGCGATCGCCAGGCACGGCGTGGGCGTCAAATGCGCCACCATCACGCCCGACGAGGCGCGGGTCGAGGAGTTCGGCCTGAAGAAGATGTGGCGCTCACCCAACGGGACGATCCGCAACATTCTCGGTGGTGTGATCTTCCGGGAACCGATCGTCTGCTCCAATGTTCCCCGCCTCGTGCCGCACTGGACCAAGCCGATCGTCATCGGCCGCCACGCGCACGGCGACCAGTACAAGGCCAGCGACTTCACCGTCCCGGGACCGGGCACCGTGACGATCACCTACACCCCCGACGACGGCCGCGAGCCACTGGAGGTGGAGGTGGCGCGCTTCGGTGCGGGCGGCGGTGTCGCACTCGGGATGTACAACTACCGCAGATCCATCGAGGATTTCGCCCGAGCATCACTGCGTTACGGCCTGGCCCGTGAGTACCCGGTCTACCTGTCGACCAAGAACACGATCCTCAAGGCCTACGACGGCATGTTCAAAGACGTGTTCGCCGAGATCTATGAGTCGGAGTTCAAGGCCGATTTCGAGGAGCACGGTCTCACCTACGAGCACCGGTTGATCGACGACATGGTGGCCGCCGCGCTGAAGTGGCCCGGTGGCTACGTCTGGGCCTGCAAGAACTACGACGGCGACGTGCAGTCCGACACCATCGCGCAGGGCTTCGGCTCGCTGGGCCTGATGACCAGCGTGCTGATGACCCCCGACGGCCGGACCGTCGAGGCGGAGGCCGCGCACGGCACCGTCACCCGGCACTTCCGGCGGCATCAGCGGGGCGAACCCACCTCGACCAACCCGATCGCGTCGATCTTCGCGTGGACCGGCGGCCTGCGTCACCGGGGCACGCTGGACGCGACCCCCGAGGTCACCCGGTTCGCGCAGACCCTGGAGCGAGTCTGCATCGACACCGTCGAGAGCGGCAGGATGACCAAGGACCTGGCCGCCCTGATCGGCCCGGATACCCCGTTCCTGACCACCGAGGCCTTCCTCGACGAGCTCGAGGGGGGGTTGCGTCATGTCATGGGGTTGTGACAATGAGAGTCGCACAGCGTTGAGGGCGGTGATGGGCAGGTGGCTACCAGGCAGCAGTGGGTCATCGGGGGAGCCGTGGTGCTGGGCATTGTCCTGTTGATCGCCGCGCACGACAGCCAGACCCCTCTCGGGAGCAGCGGCACGCGGCCGTGCATGGTGACGGTCACAGCGGACTCGCTCAACGTGCGGTCCAGCCCCGACAGCAACGCCCCCGTGGTACAGACCTACCGTAAGGGGGCGGTGATGTCGGCCGAACGGACCATCCGCAACGACTACCGGCAACTCGGGCCGGACCGCTGGGCCGCGCGGGCGTACCTCGACCCGACGGCGGGCAGCGACTGCGGCTGACCGGCGCTGACCGGCCCGGGGCGCTAGCGTAGAGGGTTATGCGGGGGACTAGCCCACAGCGAACCCAGGGGCAGCCGGGTCTGCTTCAGCGTTACCGGCTGCGCTATCCGTGGCTGGACCATCTGGTGCGGGCCGCGCAATCCTACACCGCCCACCACGGTGACCACTACGCCGCAGCGATCACGTTTTTCAGTGTGCTCTCTCTGGTGCCGTTGTTGATGATCGCCTTCGCGGCTGCGGGCTTCGTGCTCGCCGGCAACCCTGAGCTGCTGCGCCACTTGCAGGATCAGATCCAGTCGGCGGCGCCCGCCGGGTTGGGCCCGACTCTCGACCAGGTCGTCAGCGGGGCGATCAAGTCCCGCGATGGCGTGGGGATCGTGGGCCTGCTCGGCGCGCTGTACTCCGGGCTGGGCTGGATGGGAAACCTCCGCGAGGCGCTCACCGCCCAGTGGTCAGCAACCCAGGGGGGAGCAACAGCCCAGGAGCCAGCGACAACCCAGGGGGGAGCGACAACCCAGGGGGGAGCGACAACCCAGGGGCAGTCGTCCGCCCAGGGGGAGCGGCCGCCCAAGCCGGAGGGCTTCCTGCGCAGGAAGGTCTTCGACCTGCTGACGTTGCTCGGCCTGGGGCTGGCGCTGGTGGCGTCCTTCGCGCTGACCGGCGTCGGCACCGCGTTCGCCAGCGTCGCGTTGAACGCGCTGGGCTTGGGGCAGGTCGTCGGGGCCCGGTTGGTGCTCCTCGTTCTCGCCATGGCGGCGTCGGTGACCGGCATGTGGCTGGTGTTCCTCTGGGTGATCGCGCGGTTGCCGAGGGAGCCGGTGCCGCTGCGCAGCGTGACGCGCGCCGCGTGGTTCGGTGCGGTTGGCTTCGAGATCCTGAAACAGGCCTTCGCCATCTACCTGAACAGCGTCACCAACAGCCCCACCGGCCGGCTGTTCGGCCCCGTGATCGGGCTGATGGTGTTCGCCTACTTCGTCTCTCGGTTCCTGCTGCTGCTCACGGCGTGGGCGGCGGTGGCCCCGGCGAGGGTGCCGGAGGACAGCCGGCATCCCTCCCACGAAGTCCCACCCTTGCCACCTGCGGAGATCCATCCCGACGTCGTCGTCGGGTCTCGCCCGGATGTCCCGCGCTAGTGCCCCGCGCCGGGGCCAACGCCGCCCCGAGCGCAGCCGCCCCGACTACGGCCAGCCAGTCCCGGGCCCGGGTGACCACGTCGAGCGGCACGCGTCGACCGCCGCACGGTCATCGAGGCACTGAGGTCGATCCAGGGTTCACCCTGATACGCCCACGCCTGGATGGGTGTCTACTGGAGAGCGGCGGGTCAGCTCCCGGTAGACACCGACACAGTGCCCTCCCCCACCGAGTCCTCCCCATGGGGCCCGCGACACGAGCTAGGAGACCACCATGCAAACAGCGATCAAGGTGCTCGGGATCATCGCGTTGATCTGGATCGGGTTCACGGTGCTCGGCTGGGTGCTGGGTGCCGCGTTCACGCTGCTGTTCTGGGCGGTGGTGATCGGCGGGGTGCTGTTCGTCGGCTCGGCCGCCTACGCCGCGGTGAAGAGCAGGTCGAACCCTCACGCGCTCGATCGGTAAGGACCAGACCGGGACTGGCCGCAACGAGTGGTCTCTCACCGTGCAGCGCCCGTCAGGACTCGCCGGAGGAGATGCATCGCGACGGTCACCGACCGGTCGCGGATCTCGGCGCGGTCGCCGGGCAGCACCGGGTCGCGGGCCAGGACCGCGCCGTCGCCGGTGGTCACGCAGATGCACACGTAGCCGACCGGCTTGGCCTCGGTCCCCCCACCCGGGCCGGCTACCCCGGTGATCCCCACGCCGGCACTGGCGCCGAAGCGGTGCCGTGCCCCGTCGGCCATGGCACGGGCCACCTCCGGCGACACCGCGCCGTGCCGCTCGATCAGCTCTGTGGGCACGCCCAGCAGCTCAGTCTTGGCGGTGTTGGAGTAGGCCACCACACCGCCGGCGACGTAGTCCGACGACCCCGGCCGCTCGGTGAGCCGGGCGGCCAGCAGCCCGCCGGTGCACGATTCCGCGAGCCCGATCCGCCGTCCCCGCAGCAGGACGGCGAGCTGGTCGTCCAGCGACGTGCCGTCGGTGGAGAACAGCTGCCGGGCGTGCCGGGCGCGGATCGCCTCGATGAGCCCGTCGCGGATCGCCTCGGCACCGGGTCGATGCCGGATGTCGATCACAATCTCGGCGCGCCGCAAGCAGGTGGTGATCTCCAACGGAGTCAGGTCCAGTGTCTCGCCCACCTCGCGCAGGGTCGCCGCGATCTGTGACTCGGGCACGCCGAACAGCCGCAGCCGCGCGGACTCGAAGGGTCGGGTGCGCGCCAACACGCTCGTGGCGGCCGGGGAGCTCATCGCCGAGGGCCACATCGCCCGCAGTTCTCGGGGCGGCCCGGGTAGCACGACCACCGTCGGGCCGCCGTCGACCTGGAGCACCAGCCCGGGCGCCGTCCCCACCGGGTCGAGGGCAAGCGCGCCGCGGGGCACCATCGCCTGTTTGCGGTTCGCCGCCCGCAGCGCCTGCGGGCTGAAGTGCGCCAGGTAGCGAAACCGCGCGAGGATGGCGGCGATCTGCCGCTCCATCGCCTCGTCGAGCTCCAGCTCCACCCCGGCGAAGTCGGCGACCACCTCGGTGGTCACGTCGTCTGCGGTCGGGCCCAGCCCACCGCTGGTGACGATCAGCTCGACGCCCTGGTCGGCGAGGAACCGCAGTGTCGCGGCCAGGTCCGCCGGCCGGTCCCCGACGAGGACCAGATGAGCCACCTCGACGCCCAGCTCGTCCAGCCGTTGCGCCAGCCATGGGCCGTTGCGGTCGGTGACCAGGCCGCTGAGCAGCTCCGTCCCGGTGACCACGATCCCCGCCCGGACGTTCATCTTCTCGGCGCTCATGGCGTCGGGGTGGTCGCCAGCCAACGCCGCCAGGTCGGCAGTAACGCGTCGAGCAGGGCCTGTGGGTTCTCGATGCTCGGCGAGTGCGCGGCACCGGGCACTATCGCGACCGCGGCGCCTAGCCGGTCCGCCATATCGCGCTGCAGGGGTGCCGGCCACACGTCCTCGGACTCGCCGTAAACGACCAGGCACCCGATGTCACCGGTGCGCAGGGCTGCCGCCAGCTCGGCGACCCGGTCCGGCTCGGCGCGCAGGCCGGTCGCCATGCCGAGCAGGCCGGCGCTCGACGACCGCAGGAAGCGCTCCCGCAGCAGCGCGGCGAGTTCGGGTGGCTCGACGGTTCCGTCGTGAGCCTCCCGCAGCCGCTGGACGGCCTCGATGCCCTCGGCGCGCATCACCGGCTCGGTGGCGTCGATCAGCGACCGGCGCTGCCCCTGGGGCAGCCCACCCGGGCCCGAGTCCAGCAGGGTCAGCCCGGCCACCGGGGCGCCGGCGAGCACCGCCGACCGGGCTACCAGCCCCCCGTAGGAGTGCCCCAGCAGCAGTACCCGGTCCCCGCCGGCGGCCAGCTCAGCCACCAGCGCGGCGACGGTTCGGCCCAGCGGGTCGGGGTAGTAGTCCTCCTCACGCCCCGGGCCGGGGGACTCGTACTGTCCGGGCAGGTCCAGCGCCAGCACGGTCAGGCCGATGGCGCACAGCGGATCGAGCAGCGCCGAGAAGTCCTCCTTGGACCCGGTGTACCCGGGCAACAGCACGGCGACGGCACCGAGGGGGTCGATGGGGTCGGCTCGTAGCGCCGCTAGTGGGGCACCGGCCACCCTCACCCGCACCCGGCCGGCGCTGTGCGGGGTGATCTGTGCTGCCGTCACCGGGGGGAGCTTACGAGTGGCTCGCGCAACGCGACCAGGGTGTCGCCGCGCTGCTCCAGCACGACACCGCTGGAGCAGGCGGTACCTACCGGGCCGCGGTAGCCACCTCGGTCCACCGGCAGCGCGCCGACCTGCTCACCTGTGCTCGTATCGAGTACTGCCAGCGCCCCCGGCACCGGCAGTAGCAACCGTCTGGCGACCTCCGAGCCGGCCCCCAGGGATCCCGGTCGGATCCATCGCGGCCGCAAGTCAGCGGTGTCCAACGCGACGGTGGCCGAGCCGGTGAACCAGTACACCGCAGTCGTGGTCACGGTGGCCTCGGCCACGCCACCGGGTGGGTCGCCCCGCAGGTCGGCCTCCGGGACGGCCAGCGGGTACTCGGCCACCTCCTTACCCTGCTCGTCGATCACAGCCAGGCGGGCTGGGTCGGGCAGCGCGACAGCCACCCGCTCCCCGCTGACCGCCACGACCCGGGCCTGCTGACCCGGCAGCAGGGTGCTGAAGGTCACCTCGGGCCGGTCTGGGTCTTTGGGATCGGCCCGTTGCACGGTGAGCCGCGCGCGCTCCCCGGGACACCGCTCCACCACGGCCAGCTTCCCGTGACCCCCATTCCCCTCACCCGGTGCCGTCTCACCCGGTGCCGTCTCACCCAGTGCCGTCTCACCCAGTGCCGTCTCACCCAGTGCCATCGAGCCGTGAACGCAGTCCGGCCGCGGCTGGGTCGCGGGCTGCGCCGGGGTGGGCTCTCGCCCGTAGACCAGCGTGCGCACCAGGTCGGAGCGCCATACCTCCAGGTAGCGCTCTCCGCCGGCGGCCACCTGGTCGCCGGCGGCGACCAGCCGGGTCGGCGCCGGCACCGGACTGGTGCGTTGCGGTCCACGCCGGCCGTCGGTCCAGTTCAGGGCGGTCACCTCGCTACAGGTCTCGCCCCGCTGGTACACCGCCACCACCTGGTGGAACGCGGCGGCCACCGTGCACAGTGACCGGTCTCGCCGGTAGCTCCAGCGGACCGCGCCGGAGCGCAGGTCGCGGCCGGCGACCATCCCGGCGGCACCGGTGACCACCGTGCCGCCCTGCATCAAGGGGTCCGGAGTCGCCGGACTCGGCGCTCGCCACGCTTCGGTCAGTGCCGCCGGGATGTGCGCCGGCCCAGCCTCGACCGTCCTGGAGGTGGTGCTGCCAGAAGCGGTGGTAACAGTCGTGCCTCGCACGTCGCTGGTCCACCACAGCGCGGTGGACACGGCGAGCACGGCCACCACCAACGCCGCCGCGGCGGTCAGGTCCCCCCGGGTGCGGCGTTCGGGCGCGGGCATCCGAGGTGGTGCTCAGCCCGCCGCGCGAGGCTGGCTGCCGTGCTCCTGACCGGTGCCGGTGCCCCGGCCGCGGCTCCGCCGTCGACGGCGGAGCCGCGGCCGGGCGTCACCCTGCTCCCCGGAGTGCTCCGCTGGGGGTACGGTCTCGGCGCCGACGGCCTCACCGTTGCGGGTGCGGCGCCTGAGCCGACGCACCGGAGGGAGCTGGCTCTCGGCGGACCCCCCGCGCGGGCCACGCCGGGCGCTGGTGGCACGCCGGCCGCGGGTCCGGTCCTCGGAGTCGCTGGGCTCGGCGGCCAGCCCGGCTCGGGTACGCCGGGCCAGCGGCAGCCGCCCGGTGGAGCCGGTGGGGATGTCCAGGTCGCTGAACAGGTGCTCGGAGGTGGAGTAGGTCTCCGAGGGCGCCGGCATGTGCAGGTCGAGAGCGTCACTGATCGACTTCCAGCGCGGCTCCTCGTCCCAGTCGACCAGGGTGATCGCGAGGCCGGCGCGCCCGGCGCGCCCGGTCCGTCCGATCCGGTGCACGTAGGTCTTCTCGTCTTCCGGACACTGGTAGTTGATGACGTGGGTGACCTCGGGGACGTCGATGCCCCGCGCGGCGACGTCGGTGGCGACCAGCACGTCCACCTTCTCCGAACGGAACGCCCGCAGTGCCTGCTCGCGCGCTCCCTGGCCGAGGTCACCGTGCACCGCAGCGACCGCGAAACCGCGCTCGGTGAGCTCGTCGGCCACCTTCTGCGCGGTGCGCTTGGTCCTCGTGAAGATCATCGTCAGGCCCCGGTCGCGGGACTGCAGCATACGGGCGAGCAGCTCCACCTTGTCCATCGCGTGCGCCCGGTAGACGAACTGCCGGGTCCGCTCGTGGATGGCGGTGGCGTCGGGCTCCTCGGCGCGGATATGCGTGGGCTGGTTCAGGAAGGTCCGGGCCAGCGTGATGATCGGACCCGGCATGGTGGCCGAGAACAGCATGGTCTGACGCTGCTCGGGCACCATCCGCAGGATTCGCTCGATGTCGGGCAGGAACCCCAGATCGAGCATCTCGTCGGCCTCGTCGAGGACCAGTACCCGTACCTTGCCCAGCACCAGATGGCGCTGTTCGGCGAGGTCCAACAGCCGGCCCGGGGTGCCGACCACCAGGTCCACCCCGCAGGTCAGCACCTTGACCTGCGGCTCGTAGGGCCGGCCGCCGTAGACCGCGAGAACCCGCACGCCGAGGTCCCGGCCGGCGGCGGTGAGGTCGGCACTGACCTGCAGGCACAGCTCGCGGGTGGGCACGACGACCAGGGCGCGCGGGGTGCCGTCGAGCGGGATGTCCCCGGTGGCCGGCGACGCGGAGGTGATCCGCTGGATCAGCGGGACACCGAAGCCGAGCGTCTTGCCGGTACCGGTGCGGGCCTGGCCGATGAGGTCGTCGCCGGCCAGGGCCAGCGGCAGGGTGAGCTCCTGGATGGCGAAGGTGCGCTCGATGCCCACGGCGCGCAGCGTCCGGACGATCTCCTCGCGGACACCGAGCTCGGCGAAGGTGGGGGAGTCGTCCCGGACCGGAGCGCCGGCTTGCAACGGACTCGGTGGGTGGGGTTCGTCGAGACCGGTATCGCCGAGGCCGGTCTCGACGAGATCCGGGGCGCCGGGGTCGGGATGCTCCAGGGGGTGGGTGTCGGCCAGGGGGTAGTTGTCGGACAGGGGGTAGTTGTCGGACAGTGTGATGTGGCTGACGGTCAGCGTGATCGCCTCTCTCGTACCGGCGCGTCCACCGCCGTCTCGCTCGACCCGCCCCGCGCTGCCGGGTGGCGCGACGGGACCGGGAACGTAGACACCAGGTCCGCGCTCAATGTCCTACGCCCGGCGGCGTCCGCCACCGAGCTGGTGCGTGGCAAGGGGATGGTGTCACGCCCTGTGCACGCATGCTACCCGTCCGAGCGTCAAGTGGGTGCGTGACACCGCACACCCCGGCGGTGCGGCACTACGCTCGCCGCCGTGGATGTGGCACGTGAGGGCGTCATCGACCTGCTGGGAGTCCTCGCCTATGGAGAGCTGTCGGCCTTCGACCGGCTTGCCGAGGACGCCCGCCATGCTCCCACGCTGGCCGGCAGGGCCGCGATGGCCGGCATGGCGGCCGCCGAGATCGGGCACTTCCGGCAGCTCGAGAGCCACCTGCGTGGCTTGGGCGTCTCGGTGGACGACGCGATGCGCCCGTTCGTGGCGCGCTTCGATGAGTTCCATGCCTCGACGGCACCGCGGTCCTGGCTGGAGGCGCTGGTGAAGGCCTACGTCGGGGACGGGCTGGCGGCGGACTTCTACGGCGAGGTGGGTGGCTGGCTGGACGACGCCACCGCCACGCTGGTCAAAGAGGTACTGGCCGATACCGGGCATTCGGCGTTCGTCGAGCGGGAGGTGCGCGGTGCCTGCCAGCGGAACCGGACGACCCGCGATCGGTTGGCCCTGTGGGCGCGGTGGCTGCTCGGCGAGGCGGTGACGAACGCCCAGCGCATCGTGGCGGAGCGAGACGCGCTGGCCGAGCTGGTCATCCTCGGTTCCGGGAACCTGGCCGGCCTCGCCGCGCTGATCCGTCGGGTGGAGATCCTGCACGGCCGTCGGATGGCCGCTCTCGGGCTCGGGTGAGCACTCCACTAGCCTGGTGACCCCTGGTGTCCCCGTGACGTCAAGGTCGATCACACCATGGAGGTTCGGCGTGGAGGTCAAGATTGGCGTCGCGGACAGTCCTCGCGAGCTGACGGTGTCCACTGCGGACTCGCCGGACCAGGTGGAGATGCTGGTGACCGAGGCGATGCGGAATACCCAGGGAATGCTGACCCTGGTCGACGACAAGGGCCGACGGTACATGGTGCCGACCTCGAGGGTCGCCTACGTCGAGATCGGACCCGCGGACAGCCGCCGGGTCGGGTTCGCTGTCGACTGACCGCCTGTGAGTGGCGAACGGTGCTATAGCACCGTTCGCCACTCACAGGGTGCCCAGCATCCGGTCCGGTGACCCGCCGGCTTGCAGGATGGCGTCCAGCGCTCCCCACGCCATCATCAGCAGGTAGTCGCGCAGCCCCGCCCGGGACAGCGTGCGGTGCTCCAGCCACCAGTCCCCGGCCGCTTGCACCATGCCGACCCCGGCGTGCGCCCAGGTCTCCGCGCCCCCCGGGTCCAGGCCCAGACCGTGCAGCCGGTCGCGGAAGATCGTGGCCAGCGCCCCGGAGATGAGCGCGGCATTGGTGGTGATCGGGTCCCGGGGCAACGGCCGGTCGGTGAACGAGCGGCGCACCATGAAGCGGTAGAGCTGCGGCTCTCGCTCGATGAACATCAGGTAGGTCTCGATCGCCAGCCGGAGCAGCGTCCGAGGGTCGGTCTCGGAGGCCAGACCGGACAACAGGGCGGCTCGCAGCTGCTGGGTGGCAGTCTCACTGACCGCCATGTAAAGATCACCTTTGTCCAGGAAGTGTCGGTAGAGGATCGGTTTGCTGACCCCGGCCTCGGCGGCGATGTCCTCCATCGCGACGTCGGGACCGTGCTGACGGATCGCCCGCATGGCGGCCTGCACCAGCGCCGCGCGGCGCTGCTCGCGGCGCTGGTGGCCCTTACCCGGCGAGCCGCGCTCAGCCTCGACGGGAGCGGTGTCCTTCGACATGTTACTCATAGTAACAGTTACTTCAGGTAACACCTGAGCGACCCGCGCGGAGCGATCCCTTAGGCTCGTCAGGTGTCCCGACTGCTCGTAGTAGAGGATGACGAGACCATCGGCAGTGTGCTGGAGTCCAGCCTGCGCGCCCACGGGCACCAGGTGGGGTGGCAGCGCACCGGCCGGGGCGCGCTCCGCCTGGCCTCCGAGACGGACTTCGACCTGGTATTGCTGGACCTCGGGCTCCCTGACCTGGACGGCGTCGAGGTGTGCCGGCAGCTACGGGCCGGCAACCCGACCACGGTGCTGGTGATCCTCACCGCCCGCACCGATGAGATGGACGTCGTGGTGGGTCTGGAGGCCGGCGCGGACGACTACCTGACCAAGCCGGTACGGCTGGCCGAGCTACTGGCCCGGGTTCGGGCACACCTGCGGCGGGTGGCGCCGGCTACCGGGGGAGCCCCACCGATGCTCGTGGTGGGAGACCTGCTGGTGGACACCGGCAGCCGGCGGGCGAGTGTCTCAGGTACCGAGATGCCGCTGCGAGCCAAGGAGTTCGACCTCCTCGCCCGCCTCGCGTCGGCGCCGGAAGTGGCGATCAGCCGGGAGACCCTGATGGCCCAGGTGTGGGACGAGAACTGGTTCGGTCCCACCAAGACGCTCGATGTGCACGTGGCCGCGCTGCGTCGCAAGCTGGCCGGGATGGCCCCCCTGGGCTCGGTGCCGCGGATCGCGACACTGCGAGGCCACGGGTACCGGCTGGAGGCGCCGACGGGGTGAATTGCCAGGACCTCGCTCGGGCGGGTAGAAGGAGCTCGTGCGCACCCGGATCGTCGGCCTCGCCGTGCTCGCCGCCGTGCTCGCCATCGGCCTGTTCGGGGTACCGCTGGCCGCCGGCGTGCTGAAGTACATGCTGAACGACGAGCGCGCGAACCTGCTTCGAGTGGCCGACAGCGCGGCGGCGGCGGTCACCGCGGACGTGCTCCGCGGCAATACGCCGACCGAGCTGCACGAACCCAAGGACGGGACCCACCTCGCGGTCTATGTCGACCGCGGCCACCGCATCCTGGGCATCGGGCCCGAGGGCGGGGACAAACCGGTTTACCACGCCCTGCACGACAGCGAGATCACGACCGGGAACCTGGACGGTGACCTGGTCGTGGCCGTGCCGGTGACCCACGACAGCGACGTGATCGGCGCGGTGCGGGCCGCCAGCCCGCGCGCCACTATCTACCGGCAGGTTGCGCTGGTGTGGCTGGGCATGCTCGGCCTAGCCGGCCTGGCGATCGGCACGGTCTGGTTGGTCGCCCGCCGCCAGGCCCGGCGGCTGGCCCGCCCACTGGAGGAGCTCTCGGCCGCGGCGCGCCGTCTGGGCCAAGGTGACTTCAGCGTCCGAACCACACCGGCGGACATTCCCGAGATCGACTCCGTCGGCTCGGCGTTGAACAGTACCGCCGGGCGTCTGGACGACATGCTCGCCCGCGAACGTTCCTTCTCCGCTGACGCCTCACACCAGCTTCGCACTCCGCTGACCGGACTGCGGCTGCGACTTGAAGCGGCGCTGGACCGGCCGGGGCAGGATCTTCGCCACGCCATCACCGACGGGATCGCCGCCGCGGACCGGCTGGAGCAGACCATCGAGGAGCTGCTCGCCCTGGCTCGGGACACCCGCAGCTCCAATGTCACCCCGCTGGACGTTCCGGGCCTGCTCGAGGAGATCGAGGCGGGCTGGCATGACCGGCTGGCCGCCCAGGACCGCACGCTCCGGGTGGCGGTAGACCCCCAGGCCCCGGTGTCCCTCGCCTCGACCGCCGCCGTGCGGCAGGTGCTCACGGTGCTGTTGGACAACGCCGCCACACACGGCTCGGGCACCGTATCGGTGGCGGTGCGCAACGCCGCCGAGGCGCTGGCCATCGACGTGTCCGACGAGGGCGCCGGCATCACCGCCCCCGAACCGGAACTTTTCACCCGACGCTCGCGCCTCGCCGACGGCCACGGCATCGGCCTAGCCCTGGCTCGCAGCCTGGCCGAGGCCGAAGGCGGCCGCCTCCGTCTGACCCGCCCCGCCCCCCCCACCTTCACCCTCCTGATCCCCGCCCAGGCGTGACGCATTCAGCGGGCTCAGCGGGGTTATCGACACCCCGATAACCCCGCTGAGCCCGCTCAATGGGCGGGGCTCCATGGGGGGGAGTGCAGGGGGAAGCCGGCGAGGCCTTTCCAGGCTAGGGATGCGGTGAGGGCGACCGCCTCGTCCTTGGGCAGGTCGTGGCGGCGGGTGAGCCAGTACCGGGCGCTGTCCTCGCTGATCCCGACGACGCCGACCGCGACCAGCCACGCGCGGTCGGCGTCCAACCCGGCATCGGCCGCCACGGCCTGCGCGATGGCCTGCACGCAGGCTGTGTACGCCCGCTCCACGACGGCTTGCGCGGGGGGTTGGTCACGCAGGTCGGACTCGAAGACCAGCCGGAACGCCTCATCGTCACTGTCGACGAAGTCGAAGTACGCCCCAACCGCGTTGTGGACCCGCTGCCAGTTGTCGTGGGTGGCCTCGATCGCCTCCCGGACCCGGCTGACCAGCTCGTCGGTGTGGCGCTCCAGTAGCGCCAGATACAGCTCGAGCTTGCCGGGAAAATGCTGGTAGAGCACCGGCTTGCTGACCCCGGCATGCTCGGCGATATGGTCCATGACGGTAGCGTGGTACCCGTTGTTGACGAAGACATCGGTGGCTGCGGCGAGCAGTTGAGCGCGCCGCTCGTCCCGGGGCATTCGCACCCCGCGAGGCGCCGCATCCACCCGGCTCGATGCCGTCTCGGTCATCGGTCTCCTTCACCTCCATACCTGACGCGGGTAAACCCTACTCGCCGGTATCCCCACGCCCGTGGTGGCGGAACCGGTCACGGGCGCCACACCACCGCTACGGCTTGGCACCAGATCCAGCGTGGTTGTGCCATCCTTGCGCGGTGATCCGCCCGACGCGAGCCGCTCCTGCGGTCCGTGCGGCCACCGGTGATCGTTCCCGGCCGGTGTCGCGGCACGGCCCTTCCCGACCCTGCGATGCGGCCCGGCCGCAGGGCTCCAGAGGCCTGCCCCAGGCGGTGTCGGCGCGCCTGCCTCAGGCGGTGTCCACCTACGGCTGGCGGATCTATGCGCTGCCGATCCTCGTGGTACTCACCGTGCTGGCGGTGCTCGACGCGGCCAGGTCGCCGCTCGCGTCGGACCAGGCCGGTACCTCCGGCTCGGACGGCGAGGCGCTGATCCCCAACCCGCTGGGCGGCCCGGGTTTCGCGGCGGCCAAGGAGTCCGCTGAGCTGCCCGGTGGCGGGCCGTTCACGGTGCGCGGCGCCGGCACCTGGCGGGTGGTCCCCGGTGCCGGCGCGCCCTTCGGGACAGGTCGGTTGTTCACCTACACCGTCGAGATCGAGGACGGGGTCGAGCTGGAAGGTGGTCCGACGGGTTTCGCCACCACGGTGGACAGCACGCTGCGCAACCCGAAGAGTTGGATCGGCAGTGGTCGCTACCAGTTCCAGCGGGTCGATGACAGCCGGGCGGCGACCCTACGGATCAGCCTGACCTCGCAGGAGACCACCCGCCGGCTGTGCGGCTTCCAGATCCCCTTCGACGCGTCCTGCTGGAGGCCCGAGGACCACCGGGTCGTGATCAACACCGCCCGCTGGGCCAGGGGGGCGGTGGCCTTCCAGGGCAACGTGGTGCAGTATCAGCAGTACGCGATCAACCATGAGGTCGGGCACGGGCTGGGCTTCGGCCACATCGCCTGTGACGGGCCTGGGCGCTTGGCGCCGGTGATGATGCAGCAGACCTGGGGGGTGGCTGACGACTACCTCGCGGCGCTGAACACCGACCACGTCACTGCGGACGGGTTGGTGTGCCAGCCCAACGCGTGGCCGTTCCCCACGGTCGACTGAGCCGGGAAGAGCAGCGGCCCCGAGGACGTTCACCCTGCGAGAGGGCCGTTCGGTCGGCACTGGACACTGTGAGGAGCGCGCCGATGAGCCTGCCACCGCTGGTGGAGCCCGCCGCGGAGCTGACCAGGGAGGAGGTGGCCCGCTACAGCCGCCATCTGATCATCCCGGAGGTGGGGATGGTCGGTCAGAGGCGGCTGAAGAACGCGAGAGTGCTGGTGATCGGCGCCGGCGGGTTGGGCAGCCCGGCTCTGCTGTACCTGGCCGCCGCCGGTGTGGGCACGCTGGGCATCGTCGAGTTCGACGAGGTCGACCTGTCCAACCTGCAACGTCAGGTGATCCACGGCCAGTCCGACATCGGCCGGCCCAAGGGGGAGTCCGCCCGGGACTCCATCCGGGAGATCAACCCGTTCGTCGCGGTGAACCTGCACCAGCTGCGGTTGGACTCGTCCAACGCGCTGGAGATCTTCTGCGGCTACGACCTCATCCTGGATGGCACCGACAACTTCGCCACCCGCTACCTGGTCAACGACGCCGCGGTGCTGCTGGGCAAGCCCTACGTGTGGGGCTCGATCTTCCGCTTCGAGGGTCAGGCATCGGTGTTCTGGGCGGCCGCCCCCGACGGCCGAGGACTGCAGTACCGCGACCTGTACCCAGAGCCCCCGCCTCCCGGGATGGTGCCGTCCTGCGCCGAGGGCGGTGTGCTGGGTGTGCTCTGCGCGTCGATCGGTTCGATCATGGTGACTGAGGCGATCAAGCTGATCACCGGGATCGGCGAGCCACTGCTGGGCCGGCTGATGGTGTACGACGCGCTGGAGATGAGCTACCGCACCATCAGGATCCGCCGGGACCCGGTGGGCGAGCCGATCACCGAGCTGATCGACTACGCGGAGTTCTGCGGCACCGTCAGCGACGCCGCCGCCACCGCGGCCGCGGGCTCGACGATCACCGCCGTCGAGCTCAAGGAGATGATCGACTCTGGAAAGGACTTCGCTCTGATCGACGTCCGGGAGCCGCATGAGTACGAGATCGTCAGGATCCCGGGCTCCACGCTGATCCCCAAGGACCGGATCCTGTCCGGTGAGGCGCTGGCGGAGCTGCCTCAGGACAAGCCGCTGGTGCTGCACTGCAAGTCCGGGCAGCGGTCCGCCGAGGCGCTGGCCGCGCTGCACAAGGCGGGTTTCCGGGACGCCGTGCACGTCGGCGGTGGGGTGCTGGCCTGGGCCGAGCAGGTCGACCCCTCGCTGCCCAGCTACTAGCCGGGCTTCGCCCCGAGAAGTCAGTCTCCGGCAGCCGACCAGCTCGACCAACGCGCGACGTCGATCGCCAGCACCGGGCCGAGCGGCGGCTGCTCACGGTACTGCGGGTAGCGAACCACCAGGCGGGCGATGGCGTCCCGGGCCTCGGGCTGGTGGGCGTCGAGGATTCGGCCGGTGCCGTCGGCCCGCACCCACCACAGCGTGTGCCAGTCCGGTCCGTAGTGGTCCACGAGCACCGCGACGCGCGGGTTGGCCGCGATGTTGGCGAGCCTGCGCAGCGACGTCGAGCGCTTGGGTTTCGCGTCGACGGCGCTGTACACGATGTCAGCGCCGGCGTCTGTTCCGCCGACCACAGCGAAGACCATCGGTACGACGTGCGGGCGGCCGCTGGTGTCCACGGTGGCCAGCCGGGCGACCCGGGCCTGCGCGAAGCGTCGCCGCGCCTGCTCGTCGGTCATCCGCCGATGAACTGGCCGATCGCGTCCTCCCACTGCTCCAGGGCTCGCTCGACGGTGCTGCGGGGCCCGGACGGCAGCCAGTGGTCGGCCCGCCGTACCCCAGCGCGCTCCATGCGTTCGAACACGGCGGGCTCGCAGGGCGCGGACATCACGTGCACCTCGATCGGCCGGTCGGCGCGCGAGCGTAGCTCGTCGATGCGGTCGAAGATCGACTCGTCACTGCGGTAGTTCGGGAACCACGCGTCACCGAACGCGAGTACCCGGTCCAGGACGGTCGGTCCGTCGCCGCCGACGAGGACGGGCGGGTGCGGCCGCTGCGCCGGCTTGGGGTATGACCAGATGCGCTCGAAGTTGACGAACTCGCCGCAATAGGTGGCCTCGTGCTCGGTCCAGATCACCTTCATCGCCTCGACGCGTTCCCGGAGCAGCTTCATCCGCTGACGCGGGTCGGTGCCGTGGTTGCGCATCTCCACACGGTTCCAGCCGGCGCCGACGCCGAACTCGAACCGGCCGCCGGACAGATGGTCCACACTTGCCACCTCGTTGGCGGTGATGATGGGGTCGCGCTCGACCACGAGACAGATGCCGCTGCCGACGCGAAGTGTCGATGTCGCCGCGGCTGCGGCCGCCAACGCCACGAACAGGTCGTAGCAGTGCCAGTACTTGCTCGGCAGGGGACCCCCTTCGGGCCCCTCCGGCTGCGGGTCCTCTCCGGTGACCGGGATGTGAGTGTGCTCGGCGAAGAACACCGCGTCCTGCCCGCGCTCCTCGACCATGTGCGCCAGTGCGCCCGGACTCATGCCGTCATGTGTCGGGAAATATCCGACGCCGAAATCCATTGCAGTGAGTCTAGGGGCACGTCGGTTGCGCCCACTCGGCGAGCGGCCTGTGTTGTGGCCCTTCGGCCGGACGCTCGTGCGACGACGCGGCGCTGGCGCACCCTCGTCGACCGGCCAGGTGATCTGGGTCGTCTTCGCCGGTTTCCGGCTGCCATCGCCCACGTGCTCACGGCCGTCGCGCCGGGCCTGACGGTTCGCTGGGTCTGGCGACTCGCGGGACCTCGTGATCATCGGCCTCCCACTCGCTGCGGCGAGCCGCACGCTGGTCCCGGCGTCCCTCACGCCGTTCGGCCGGGTAGTCGTTCCTCTGGCAGGCCCGCTCTACTCACGGACAGCGGCACTTGACTGACAGTAGCGCTTCGGCTGTTAGGGTTGCCCGGTGGCTGGCCCCAACGACGACCTGGAAGCCCGCGTGAGCGCCCTGGAGTCCCAGATGCGTCTGGTGCGGGCTGACGCCGCCGCCGCTCGGGTGCTCGCGGGCGGCGCGGATCGGGATGTCTCCGCGTTCGCGACGAAGCTGGACGCCCACACCCGAGCGCTCAACGCCCTCCGGGAGACCCAGCTCGAGCAGGGCGTGGCGCTCAGCGGCCTGACCCAGCGGGTGGACGGCCTGACCCAGCGGGTGGACGGCCTGGAACGCGAGATGCGTCAAGGCTTTGCGATGACGGCTACCGGGATGGCGCGGATCACCGAGCTCCTCGAAGGCATCGCGGGTTCACAGCCGGATTAACCCCGGGCTGGAACGCGCGCGCATCACCGCGCTGGAAGTGCACAAGCATCCATGAGACTCCCATGGCCGGGCTGGACGGTGCACAGGCGTCCATGAGGGTGTGCGGGGCTCAGCTGCTGCGGCGGCGGGTGGAGTACTGGCGGGAGGGCGCTGCCGGGGTGGACCGTCGCGGCAGTGCGGACTTGGCGCCGTGGGGCGCCGGAGTTCCGGACTTGCCGCCGCGGCGCTCGCGGCGGTTGGGTACCGGCGAAGCGGCATCGTCGGGCTGGTTCTGGGGTTCGGGTCGCTCTGCCATCAGGTCTCCTCTATTCGGCTGGGCCCACTCGGACCGACAGGTCCGAGGCCTCACCAGTACAGGGGTTACGGCGCGGCCGCTCCGGCTGCGGTGCCGCGCCCACGCGCCCGGGCGGCGCGGCGGGAGAAACCTCAGCGGATCATGCCGACCACGCTAGCGCGGACCTTCCCCCGGCGCATCCACGTTTCACGGCGGGTCGCCGAGCACGCACTCACCGCCGTATCTCACGTCCCCGCAGCCCGACCATGTGAACGGGAGTTCTCGGCCCCGCAATAAACAGCAACATCGTGAACATAACCGGCGCATAGCGTCCCTGGTCGTACCCACCAGCTCAGGAGGCGCGATGAGCACGACCGAGATGACAGCGCCGGCACAGCCGGCTCGCCGGGGGCGATGGATCGACCACTGGGAGCCGGAAGATCCCGGGTTCTGGGAGAAGACGGGCAAGCGGGTGGCGAGTCGGAACCTGTGGTTCTCGGTTCTCGCCGAGCACATCGGGTTCTCGATGTGGACCATCTGGTCGGTCCTGGTGCTCTTCATGGGCCCGGCCTACGGCATCGACTCGGCAGGCAAGTTCTTCCTGGTGTCCCTCCCCTCGCTGATCGGTGGGCTGATCCGGATCCCGTACACGATGGCACCGGCCCGGTTCGGCGGGGGCAACTGGACCGTCGTCAGCGTGTTGTTGCTGCTCATCCCGGCCGTCGCGGCGATCATCGTCATGCATCCCGGCACGTCCTACACGACGTTCGTGATCGTTGCGGTCCTCGGTGGCCTGGGCGGGGGCAACTTCGCCTCGTCGATGGTCAACATCAACGCGTACTTCCCGGAGGGTCGCAAGGGCTGGGCGCTCGGGCTCAACGCCGGCGGTGGGAACATCGGCGTGCCCGTGGTGCAGTTGCTCGGCCTGGCGGTGATCGCGACGGCCGGCGCCGGCCACCCCCGTCTGGTGCTCGCCATCTACGTCCCGCTGATCCTGGTCACCGCGTTCGCCGCGGCGCGGTACATGGACAACATCTCCTCGCTGAGCAACGACACCGGGGCGCTGCGTGCGGCGGTCCGGGAGGTGCAGACCTGGGTGGTGGCGTTCCTCTACATCGGCTCGTTCGGCTCGTTCATCGGCTACAGCTTCGCCTTCGGCCTGGTGCTGCAGACCCAGTTCCACCGCACTCCGCTGCAGACGGCCGCAGTCGTCTTCATCGGCCCGCTGATCGGCTCGCTGATCCGCCCGGTCGGTGGTTCGTTGGCTGACCGGTTCGGCGGTGCAAAGGTCACTTTCTGTGACTTCTTCGGGATGGCGACCGCCACCGGCGTAGTGATCATAGCCTCCACTCAGAAGTCGTTGCCGCTGTTCATGGCCGGCTTCATCGCGTTGTTCGTGCTCTCGGGAATCGGCAACGGCTCGACCTTCAAGATGATCCCGTCGATCTTCAACGTGAAGGCCCGGGTGGCGATCGCTTCTGGTGAGCCGAAGCAGTCCGCGTTGATGAATGCGCGCCGGCTGTCCGGCGCGGTGATCGGGATCGCCGGCGCGATCGGCGCGATGGGCGGGCTGCTGATCAACCTCGCCTTCCGGGAGTCCTTCCTCACCACCAAGTCCGGGATACCCGCGTTCTGGTCGTTCCTGATCGTCTACGCGGTGTGCATCCTCGTCACCTACGTCGCCTACCTGCGCCGGGCACCCGTCGCCGTGCGTTCTGAGCAGGTGCAGCCGGCCTACGCCCAGGTGTGACGTACGCAGGGCGTGATGAAACAACACGGAAACGCCGCGTTCACGAAGCGCGCTCACGATGTCATCAGGTGTCGGCGGGCTGGTGGGCTGCTCGGTCGCCGCGAGCAGCCCAGCGGCCCGGTGCGCACGGCCGACCGGCGACCTTCGGACGCGGCTCTGGATGTCGCGGGAACAAGGGTACCGGTCGTGCCCGCCGGGCAGGAGGGAGCAGCATGATGCGCACTGTCGTCGTCGCGGGCCACGGCATGGTGGGACATCGGCTGGTGGAGGCCTTGATCGGCCGGGACGTCCAGCGGCAGTGGCGGATCGTGGTGCTCGCGGAGGAGGGCAGGGCGGCCTACGACCGGGTCGCCCTCTCGTCGTATGTGGACTCCTGGGACGCCGAGGCGCTGAGCCTGCCCGCCGTCGTGGACGACCGGGTGGAGCTGCGGCTGGGTGACCCGTGCGTGCGGATCGACCGGCGCAAACGCACCGTCCGTACCGCCTCCGGGCGCCGGGTGGCCTACGACGCGCTGGTGCTGGCCACCGGGTCGGCGCCGTTCGTGCCGCCGGTACCCGGCCACGACCTGCCCGGTTGCTACGTCTACCGGACCCCGGAGGACCTCGACGCCATCCGCGCGGCGGCGCAGCGCGCGATGCGCACCACGGCGGCCGGTCGACGCTCCGGCGTGGTGGTCGGCGGCGGGCTGCTCGGCTTGGAGGCCGCGTATGCGCTGCGCCGGCTCGGGCTGTCCCCGCACGTGGTCGAGCTCGCGCCCCGGCTGATGCCGATGCAGGTCGACGAGGGTGGCGGGGCGCTGCTGCGTCGGTTCATCGAGGGCCTCGGGGTGCGGGTGTACTGCGGCCACGCCACCGCGGCCATCGAACCCGACCGGGGACGGATGCTGGTCCGGCTCACCGATGGCACCGAGCTGGACACCGACGTCGTGGTGTTCTCCGCCGGGGTGCGTCCCCGCGACCAGCTGGCTCGTGACGCCGGGCTGCCGATCGGTGAGCGCGGTGGCGTGCTGGTCGACGACCGCTGCCGCACCTGCGACGAGGACATCTGGGCGATCGGGGAGTGCGCCGCGGTCGAGGGCCGCTGCTACGGGCTGGTCGCGCCCGGCTACGCGATGGCCGAGGTGGTGGCCGACCGGCTGCTCGGCGGCGACGCCACCTTCCCGGGCGCGGACACCTCCACCAAGCTCAAGCTGCTCGGGGTCGACGTGGCCAGCTTCGGTGACGCCCACGCCAGCGCGCCGGGCGCGCTGGAGGTCGTCCACAACGACCCCGTCTCCGGCCGCTACGCCAAGCTCGTCGTCTCTGATGACGCGCGGACGCTGCTCGGTGGGGTGCTGGTGGGCGACGCCGAGCTGTACGGCACGCTGCGCGCGCTGGTCGGCGCGGCGCTGCCGGCCGACCCCGGTGCGCTGATCTCGCCGTCGGGCGGTGAGCTCGACGCGAGCGCGTTGCCCGCCGGCGCCCAGGTGTGCTCCTGCCACGCGGTCACCGTCGAGACGATCAGCGCGGCGGTGACCCAGCGGGGCGCCACCACCGTCCCCGCCCTCAAGGCCTGCACGAAGGCGGGCACCGGTTGCGGCTCCTGCGTGCCGATGTTGAAGAAGCTGCTCGCCGCGCAGGGCGTCGAGCAGTCCAAGGCACTGTGTGAGCACTTCACGCACAGCAGGGCGGAGCTGTTCGAGATCGTCGCCGCTACCCGGATCCGGACCTTCTCCGAGCTGGTCACCAGGCACGGCCGCGGCCGCGGCTGCGACGTCTGCAAGCCCGCGGTGGCCTCGATCCTCGCCTCGCTGAGCGGGGTGCTGTCTCCCGGCGGCCATATCCTGGACGGCGAGCAGGCCACCCTGCAGGACACCAACGACCACTTCCTGGCCAACCTGCAGCGCAACGGCACCTACTCGGTGATCCCCCGGATCCCCGGCGGGGAGATCACCCCGGAGAAGCTGATCGTCATCGGCGAGGTGGCCCGGGACTTCGGGCTCTACACCAAGATCACCGGTGGGCAGCGGATCGACCTGTTCGGCGCCCGGGTGGAGCAGCTGCCGGCGATCTGGCGCAGGCTGGTGGACGCCGGTTTCGAGTCGGGGCACGCCTACGGCAAGGCGCTGCGTACCGTGAAGTCCTGCGTGGGCACCGACTGGTGCCGTTACGGGGTGCAGGACTCGGTGGGTCTGGCCATCGCGCTCGAGCTGCGGTACCGCGGGCTGCGCGCCCCGCACAAAATCAAGTCTGCGGTCTCGGGCTGCGCGCGGGAGTGCGCCGAGGCCCGCGGCAAGGACTTCGGGGTGATCGCCACCGAGAAGGGCTGGAACCTCTACGTCTGCGGCAACGGCGGTTTCCGGCCCCGGCACGCCGACCTGCTGGTGTCCGATGTGGACACCGAGACGCTGGTGCGCACCATCGACCGGTTCCTGATGTTCTACGTGCGCACCGCCGACCGGCTGCAGCGCACCGCGCCGTGGCTGGAGGAGCTGGAAGGCGGCCTGGACCACCTGCGAGACGTGATCGTGCATGACTCACTCGGGATCTGCGCGGAGCTCGACGCCGCGATGGCGGCGCACGTGGAGGGCTACGCCGACGAGTGGCGCGGCGTGCTGGAGGACCCGGTCAAGCTGGCCCGGTTCACCTCGTTCGTCAACGCGCCGGGGGTGCCCGACCCGACCATCGAGTTCGTCCAGGAGCGCGGCCAGCCCACACCCGCCCATCGCCGGCCCGGCCAACCGGTCCTGATCGCCGGCCCGAGGCTGGCCGTGGTCCCATGACCGCGGCGCAGGCCAGGGCGCACTGGACCGCGGTGTGCCGCTACGACGACCTCATCCCGGAACGGGGGGTGGCGGCGTTGGTCGACGGCGTTGCGGTGGCGGTGTTCCGTACCCATGATGATGGCTTGTACGCGTTATCGAACCTGGATCCCTTCAGCGGGGCCTCGGTGCTCTCGCGGGGGATCGTCGGCGACCGCGCGGGGCTGGCGACGGTGGCCTCACCGATCTACAAGCAGGCCTTCGCGCTCGCCACCGGGGTATGCCTGGACGACCCCGGTGTCTGGGTGCCGACCTATCCGACGCGGGTGATCAACGGGGTCGTGGAAGTCTGCTCCGCATGAGTGTGGTGTCGTTGCGGCCGAGATCCGAGCCACTGCCGCTGGCGGGATTCACCGTCGGCGTCACCGCCGCGCGGCGGGCGCAGGAGCTGGGCGGCCTGCTGCAGCGTCGGGGCGCCGAGGTGCTGCACGCCCCAGCGATCCGGATCGTGCCGCTGGCTGATGACACCGAGCTGTACGCCGCCACCGAGCAACTGGTCGACAACCCGCCTGACGTGGTGGTGGTCACCACGGGAATCGGGTTCCGCGGCTGGGTGGAGGCCGCCGACGGGTGGGGGCTGGGCGAGGTGCTGATCGGTGCGCTGCGCCGCGCCACCCTGCTCTCCCGAGGCCCCAAGTCGCGCGGAGCGGTCCGAGCCGCGGGCCTGACCGACGCCTGGTCGCCCCCCTCGGAGTCCTCCGCCGAGGTGCTGGAGCACCTGTTGGCCGGTGACCTCGAAGGGGTGCGGGTCGCCGTACAGCTCCACGGTGAGCCGCTGCCGGACTTCGTCGACGCCCTGGACTGCGCGGGCGCGCGGGTCATCCAGGTGCCCGTCTACCGGTGGGTGCTCCCGGAGGATCTCGCGCCACTGGACCGGCTGCTCACGGCGGTGCTGGACGGTGGTGTCGACGCGGTCAGCTTCACCAGCGCACCCGCCGCGGCCAGCGTGCTCAGCCGAGCAGGCGAGCTCGGGGTACTGGAGCCGTTGCTGGGACGCCTGCGCCGGGATGTGCTCGCCGCCTGTGTCGGCCCGGTCACCGCGGGTCCCTTGGTGGCCCGAGACGTGCCCACTGTGCAGCCGGGGCGCTCCCGGATCGGCGCGCTGGTGCGCACGCTGTCCGAGACACTGCCGGCCCGGTCGCCGCGGTGGCCGGTCGCGGGTCATGTGCTGGAGCTGCGCGGGCATGCCGCGGTGGTCGACGGGGTGCTGCACGCCGTGCCCCCCACCCCGATGGCCCTGTTACGGCTGCTGGCGGCCCGCCCCGGCCGGGTGGTGCCACGCGCCGAGCTGCTGTCCGCGATGCCTGCGGCTGGTGAGGATGAGCACGCGGTGGAGACCGCGGTGGCCCGGCTGCGTGCCGCGCTGGGTACCCCGCGGCTGGTGCAGACCGTGGTCAAGCGCGGCTACCGGCTGGCCCTGGACCCCGGAGACTGCCGGTGAGGGCTTTGCCCCGTGAGTGGCGATGCGAGTCATGACTCGCATCGCCACTCACGGGTCGGTCGTGGTGGCCGCGCACGGGACCCGGGACCCCGCTGGTGTCGCGGTGGCGCGTCGGCTGGCCGGCGCGCTGCGCGCCCGGCTACCGGGGAGACCGGTGCTGCTCGCCTTCGTCGATGTGCTCGGCCCCGGGGTGCGCGAGGCGCTCGCCGGCGCGCCCGGTCCGGTCACCGTCGTGCCGGCATTCCTGAGTTCCGGGTACCACGTGCGGACCGACGTACCGAGCCAGGTGGCCGCCACCGGTCGCCGGGACGTCACCGTCAGCGCTGCCCTCGGGCCGCACCCGCTCCTGGTGGGCGCGATGGCCGACCGGCTGCGCGCGGCGGGATGGCGCCGCGGTGACGCGGTGGTGCTGGCCGCGGCGGGCTCCTCGGACCTGCGGGCGGTGGCCGACGTGCGGGTTGCGGCCCGTCAGCTGTCCGGCGAGGTCGGCACCCGGGTTCGGGTGGGGTTCGTGGCCACCGGAGCACCCAGGGTGGCGTCCCTGGTCACCGGCCTGCGGGCCGCCGGGGAGCCCAGAGTCGCGGTGGCCTCGTGGCTGCTCGCCCCAGGGCTGTTCTCCTCCAGGCTCCTCTCGGCCGGGGCTGATGTGGTGGCCGCGCCACTGGGCGCGCACCCGGACGTGGTCGACCGGCTGGCCCAGCTCGCCGAGGTCGGCGCGGTGGTGCGCAGCGCGTGAGGCCGTAGCGACTCCGTAGCGCATACCCCCGCCGTCGCGGTGCAACACCCCGTGATCTTGAAGATATTTTTTCGCCCCCGGCTGAAATCCGCCGTTTGAGATGAAGACCCCGATAGCGCTCGACATATCGCGAATCTTGCCCCAAATGCAATGGCGTCATCTCGTTCGATTGGGCGCCGCGCGCCTTTGCACTCTATAACGACACGATGATGTACGCCAGCCACGTCAAATTCGTAGAACACGTCGATATCGTACGGGTTCCCGCGATCATCATAGATTGTCGCCCTTCGGGATGCCGAGATATTCTCGCCTTGCGCACCGAGAAGCGTCTGGTAGACAAGCTGAACGTAGCCCTCAAGCGGGTCACCGCGGCTCGGCACGTTTAACTCCCTCCTTCTTCGGTGGGGTGGAATCGTTTTTCCGGTTGTTGCGATAGTTTACTCGACGGCCAAGACGTAGGGCAGGCCGCGTTGTCCGCAGGCGTAATCGATCGCGGTGAACGCAGCGGGTGTGGCGGCCTGGATGGTGGTGCAGTCCCCGGTTCCTGTGGCGGCGTGGGCGTAGGTGTGTGCTTGTGCCAGGACGTTGCGTACGTAGCATTCGTCGTGGTTGTAGGCGAAGACCGCCGCGTGCACGTCCCCGCATGCAGCGCGTGACGCCGTACGCTGTCACCGCCGTCAGGTCGTAGTCAGGTCGTAGATGGTGACGCCGTCGATCGTGCGGGCGGTGAAGTGCTGCGCCACCCAGGCCGCGATCTGGCGGCTTGTGCCGGCTCCACCGCTCTGTCGGCCGAACCCGCCGCCACCGATCATGTAATGGATCTTTCCTTGGGCGACGTAGCGCTGGAACTGTTCCAGGGTGGGCGACGGGTCGGTGCCGTTGAACCCGCCCACCGCCATCACCGGGTCGCCGGTGGCGAGCTGGTAGCCGGCCGCGGTGTTGGAGCCGACGGCTGCGGCTACCCAGGTGTAACGGGTGGCGTCGGCCTGTAACAGCGCGGCGAGCTGGGCGCTCGGGGTGCTGCCGTCGAGCAGTCCGCCGATGCCGCCCCGGGGACCGTTGTGGGCTCCCGACCGGCCCCAGGCAGGTGGGCCGCCGGGGAAGGCGCCGAAGCCGCCCCGCCGCGGGCCGCCACGGAATGGTCCGAAGCTGGGGGAGCCGCCCGGGCCGCGTCCGAAGCGGCCGGGACCGCCGCGAAAGCGGCCGGGGCCGAAGCCTGCGCTGGGTCCTGCGGACGGGATCGCGCCGCCGTGCGGGCTGGCCGCCGTGTCCAGGGCGTAGGCTGCCGGCCCGGCTAGCCCGGTCAGCAGCGCGGCCCCGGCGACAGCCACCCCGAGGCGGCGGCCCAGCCGGGATCGTGGCAGCCGGCTCCCGGCGCACAGCCCGCCCGCGGCGACGAGGCCGACGGTCAGCACGGCGACCCTCAGCCACGGCGCGAAGTCCGGAGTGCGGGCCAGCAACACCCAGGCCCACATCGCGGTGACCGCCACGGTGCCGGCCAGGAGCATGCGGGCCGCCGTCGCGGCCCGGCGCCGCCACAGCTCGAGGGCCCCGACGCCGACCAGCGCGCCGATGGGCGGGGCCAGCGCGACGGTGTAGTAGGGGTGAATGATGCCCTGCCCGAAGCTCAGCACTGCGGCGGTGACGAGTAGCCAGCCGCCCCACAGCAGTGCCGAGGTGCGCAGCCGGTCGCCGCGCGGGGCGCGCCGGCTCAACCACAGCAGGGCCGCGAACAGCAGCAGTGCCGCAGGCAGCAGCCAGGCGATCTGACCGCCCCAGGTGGGGGTGACCAGCTGGGTGATGCCACCACCACCGAAGGCGCCACCGCCGCCGCCCGGCGGACCGCCGACTCTGCCGGTCTCGTTCCCGGTCAGCCGGCCGAAGCCGTTGTAACCGAAGATCAGCTCCAGCACACTGTCGGTCTGCGAACCGCCGACGTAGGGTCGGTCCGCGGCGGGGATCAGCTCGACGATGGCCACCCACCAGCCGCCGGTGACGACCAGCGCCACCCCGGCCGCGAGAAGCTGGGTCGCCCGGCGCCGCGGCCCGGTCGGCGCCGCGAGGCGATACACCAGCACGAAGGCCGGCACGACGAGGAAGGCCTGCAGGCTCTTGGCGAGGAAGGCGAACCCGACGCTCGCCCCGGCCGCGAGCAGCCACCCGGTGCGAGCGGCCTCCAGCGCCCGCACCAGTGCGTAGGCGCCCACGGTGAGCAGCAGCACGAGCAGTGCGTCGGGGTTGTTGAACCGGAACATCAGCGCCGCGACCGGGGTGAGCGCGAGCGTCGCTCCGGCCAGGAGCCCGGCGCCCGGGCCGTGCCAGCGGCGCACCGCCGCGTAGAGCACACCCACTGCGGCCACGCCCTCCAGCGCCTGCGGTACGAGGATGCTCCACGGGTTGACTCCGAAGATCCGCGCCGAGAGTTCCATCACCCACAGCGACGCCGGCGGCTTGTCCACCATGATCGAGTTGGCGGCATCGGAGGAGCCGAAGAAGAACGCTTTCCAGCTCGTCGCACCGGCCTGCGCGGCCGCAGAGTAGAAGGTGTTGGCCCAGCCCGAGGCGCCGAGGTCGACGAGGTAGAGCAGCGCGGTGCCGGCGAGCAGCGCAACGAGACCCGACCCACCACCGACCCACCGCGGGCCGGTGGTGCAGGCCGCTGGCGCCGGGATGGGCGGTGACGCGGGCAGCGTGGTCGTCATACCGGCGACGATGCCGGTGAGAGCTGTCCAGACCTTGTGCTATCGCTGTGACTCAGCTGTGAGTCGGCAGCCGGACGGTGAACATTTCAGTCGGGACAGGCCGACGGTCTCAGACGATCCGGCGTGCCCCGACGAAGCCGTTGAGGTACATGGGTCGGACGTGGACCGGTGTGCCGGGCTGGGAGGCTTCCGCGATCTTGCCGTTCCCGACATAGATGACGACATGATCCACTGGTTGGTAGAAGAAGAGCAGGTCGCCCGGCTGTAGCTGGCTGAGGCTGACGGGGTGGCCGACAGTGGCCTGCGCCGCAGCGGTGCGGGGCAGTGCGATACCGACCTCTTTGTAGACCCACTGTACGAGGCCGCTGCAGTCAAAGCCACCCGGTGCATTGCCGCCGTATACGTAGGGCGTGCCTTGCTGAGCCAGTGCCTCGGTGACAGCGCGGGCCGCTACACCGAGCTCGACCGTGACAGCTGCGGGTGCCACTGCTGGTGTCTTGGTGGGCGCGGGTGTCTTGGCGGGTGCCGGTGTCTTGGTGGGTGCGGGTGTCTTGGGTGCGGGTGTCTTGGTGGGCGCTGGTGCCGGTGTTGGGTTGAGTGCCCGAGCCGCCGTGTCGGCGGCCTTCACCACCGAGTTGATAGCCGGTGGAGTGACGGCGGGCACCACTACCGCGTCACCGTCGGGGATGTTCAGGTGCTGGCCGGCGACGATGACGTTCGGGTCGGCGATCGTGTCTCGGTTGTCGTCGTAGATCTGCCGCCACCCACCGGGCACTGCTTTAGCCATGGCGATCAGCGCCAAGGTGTCGCCGCTGGCCACTACGTAGCCTGAGGTGGGGCCACTCGGAGCGGGCGAGACGGGCGACGTGACAGGCACAACCGGTGTGGCGGGCACAACCGGCGCGGCGGGCACAACCGGCGCGTCGGGTGCCGCATGCTTCGGCGGCGACGGAGCAGCGTGTTTTGCTGGGGCGGCGGGAGCACTGTCGCTGGCGTGACGTCCGCAGACTGGCCAGGCGCTGATGCCGTGGGTCGCTGGAACGCGCTGCGCCACGGGGATCTGCGGCTCCCGGGCGGCATTGGCGGCCCAGTTCCCGCCGGACTCACACGCCGCAACCGCGCCCCAGGGGACATCCGGCGCGGCGGACGCGATGCCGGCGAGGAGGCCACCCGCAGCCAACGTGGCGCTCGTGACCGTGACGGCGCTGTGGCGGCGTGGGATGACACGACGGTGCTTGGAGGGCATCAGGGGGCTACCATTCCCGGCCGCGTCCAAGGACGAGCCGGTGTGCTCGGGATCAGGCTGCTTTCGCGGGGTATCACCTCATGCATCAGGCCCGAGGGCTCCGCCAAAGAGGGTGATCAGCGCCCAACGGCGGGTAGGTGTCGGCGAGTGGCGTTTCGGAACACCTGAGAATGGGTCGTGTCGCGCCGGTCAGTGCGCGCATCACCACGCTAGGTGCCCCCGTGCCGGTGGCCGCTGCTCTTGTCTCGCACCCTCGACCGGTTAGTCGTGGAGGGCGGACTTGATGACCCAGGCGTCCCACTGGATAGCCCGGTCGTAGTAGTCGCCGTCTGCGGCTCCCAGTTGTGGGGACGAGCCGGTAATCTCGACGGGGTCTCCTGGCAGTACCGCGTCGAAGACCGCTTTCGCCGCGGCTGGAGAGAGGTTGATGCAGCCGTGCGAGACGTTTGTCCTGCCTTGCTGGTGGATTGACCAGGGAGCGGAGTGGGTGAGCTCGCCGCTATCGGATATCCGCACCGCCCAGCGCGCCTCGACGTTACGGTAATCGTATTTCAGGTTGGTCATGAAGAAGACCGGGTACTTGGCCATCACCACGTGCGTGCCGCTGTGGGTGACTCGGTGAGGATCAGAGTCCAGGCCGTAGCCGGCCGGATAGTCGGCGACTTTGATCCCGTTGGCGTAGGCCACCAACCGGTGGGTACGGGTGTCGTCTCTGAGCACGGAGAACCGGCCGATGTTGAAGCTTACGGTGAGATCCTGTCGGCCGTAGGCGCCGTTGCCTAAGGACAGCCCGTACAACGTGGCGGTGACTGTGACCTTCGTGTTGGCGGTGAAGTAGGTCTTGGGTCGCCAGTGCACCGCGGTGTCGTCTAGCCACGCCCAGGAGCCCTCGGTGGGCACCGATGTCTGGACCGATAGCACCAAGCCGGCTCTGTGACACCTTGACGACTACGTGGCAATCGGCTCCTCTGCTGAGGTGTTGCAGACGACCGTTACTCTCGGCCCTCTCGCTTGAGTTGTTCGTCCCCTGTTCACCAGCCCGAACACTTATGAACGGCGGTGCACCGACACGGCGTACGAGCCGGTATCGGTGAACGGGTCGCGGTCCCACGTGGCGTACCGGGCTTCGAGGGTGACACCGGCGGTCTCGCACCACCTGTCGTAGTCCGCCAGGGTCGGCCAGCCCTCCTGGAGCTGGAACCCGGCGATGAGCCGACCGCCCGGCGCCAGGTGCCGCGCACACGCGATGACCGCCGCCGCGCGCCGGTCGCGTGCCACGAACGGAATGACGTTGCCGGCAAGCACGACGGCATCGAACCGGGCCGGCAGCTCGAGCTCGCTGAGATCAGTCTGCACCCAGGGGAGCCGGGGTGCCTTGGCGCGCGCCAGACCGATCATGTCCGGATCAAGATCGATACCGACGACGTCGAGCCCGCGGCGAGCCAGCTCGATGGCCACCCGGCCGGTGCCACACCCCCCGTCCAGCACGGAGCGTGGGCCGTAGGAGAACACGAGGTCCGCCTCACCATGGGGGTTCGCGCCGGTGGCCTCCATGCGCCGCCAGCGCTCGTCGTAGTCGGTGGGGCTGATCTGCCGACGCCACCGGCCCCAGTTCTCAGCCGGCGACCCGGTCACGCATCGTCCCCATCATCGGCAGCACACGCCTGGCTTGGCGGCTGGCTCTAAGGCTACAAGCGCGCTCGACGCCGCGTAGCGCGGTGGTGGGAGGTCGTGCTGAGGAACGGTCCGTACACTGGACGCCATGTGCTCTGCCGCGAGCTCGCGCTTGCAAACCCTCATCAGAGTCTCTGGCTGATCGCTTGCATCTGGCACCACCACGGCCAACGGCCGTTGACCTCGGGTCTCCCAGCCTTCAGCGGAGCGTGGGGTTCACGCTGCTGAGGTTCCGATTGAATCGCCACAGCGGGCGCCCACGGCCAGGTGCGGCTCCCGCTACGGTAGCTGATCACGACGTTCGGCAGATAATCGGCGGAACTGGGACCAGGATCCGGGAGACAGCGCATATGGAGCACCCAAACGGTTCAGGCGATGCGGCCGGTGAGGACGCTCTTCGGACCCGACTCGAGCAGTTGGTTCCCGGCGTCCGCGCAACCGGCGTCGCTGGTGATTACCCGGTCGACGTCGTGTCGATCAAGTGGTTCGGGGCGAACTTCGTCGAGGTGACCTACCGTCACGAGCATGGCCCGACCGGCCAGGCAGTACTTGGCCGCGATCAAGAGGCACGAGTCCGCCTCGAGCAGCGCGGAAGGGCACACGCCTTCGACGGCGACCCGGAGTCCTGGCGACTGGCCGCGGAGGCGCTGCGAATCCGCTACGCCGCGCTGTTCGACCCCATGCTCGCCGTGACGTCGAGCGACCTCGATCCGCTGCCGCATCAAAGTCAGGCGCCGGGTCTCAGCTCGTGGTCGTCGAGCTTGTCCCGTAGCTCTCGCAAGGCCCGTGCCCGGGTGGGGCCGATCCCGCCGGGCGGGATCGCGGCGATGCGGGCTATCTCGGCGTAGGAGCGGGGGTTGTCGGTGAACAGCAGCCGGATCAGGGTTGCGCGGCGCGGCGGCAGCTCGTCGATGAGTGTGCGCAGCGTCCGTGTGGTGAGCGTGTCGATGGTGCGCTGCTCGGGACCCGCGCAGGGGTCGGCGACATCGTCCGGCGCCCCGTCGGCGCGGTTGTGTCCGAGCTTGGCCTGGCGCAGGATGTGCAGGCATTCGCGACGGGCGGTGGTTGCCAGCCATCCCCCCAGCCGCTCGGGGAACCGCACTCGGTGGGCGTTCTCGGCCAGCCGCAGCCAGGTCATCTGCACCGCGTCGAAGGCGTCGGCCTCCTGCAGCCGAAACGAGCGCACCGTCGCCGACACGAGCGTGCCGTGCCGGCGCAGGATGTCATCCCAAGCCGCCGGATCCCGGTCGCTGATCCGCCGCAACAGGTCAGCCACGCTGTCCGTGGCGTCGGGGGGAACGTGACTGATGATGGCGGTTGTCATGAGGAATCGCGGCCCCTTGGTGTCGACTATGTGGGCGGTGCTCGCTCACGCGGTCGAGCGTGGTCGCGATGCGGCGCGGTGATGCGAGTAGTCGGCTACTCGCATCACCGACGGCCTGGGTACGCGGCCGGGGTCAGTGGCCGTTGAGCAGGGTGGCGAGTGTGGTGCGGTCGGAGATGCCGAGCTTGGCGCAGACGCGGTAGAGGTGGCCCTCCACGGTGCGGACCGAGACGACTAGCCGCTGGGCGATCTGGCGGTTGGACAGCCCGTTGGCGGCCAGGGTGGCGATCTCGCGCTCGCGGTGGGTGAGGGGCAGTGGTGCGGCGATGGCGGCCAGCGCGGGGGTGCGGGCACCTTCGCAGGCCTGAGCCAGCCGGTGGGCGCGGGTGGCGGCGGTGTGGGCGGAGCCGCGCCGGTCCTGGCGGGCGTGGGCGGCGGCGGCCTGGGCGGCGGCATCAGCGGCCGACAGCAGCGCGCCCATCTCTTCGAGCTGGACTGAGGCGGCGTGCAGCGCCGCGCCGTCCTCGGCGGCCAGCGCGGCGGCGTGCGCGGCGGCAGGGGCGGCGCGGGGCCCGTCGACCTGGGTGGCCAGCTGGGCGAGCCGGTCGGCCACGGTGTGGTCACCGAAGCAGACCGCGGTGTGCAGCGCGAGCACCTCCACGGCGGGCTGGTGTTGCGAGGCAGCCAATTCGGCCGCCCGCCGGGCCAGCGTGACGGCCTCACTGACACCGCCTTCGGCGGCGGCTACCCACGCCTGGGCGAGCAGGACCTCCGGCTCCAGGAAGACGAATGTGGGATGCCGCGCAGCTGTCATCTCTACAAATGCCTGGCGTGCCGAGGTCGCCTCACCGGCCATCCCGAGCGTGCCGGTGAGGCCCACCAATCCGGCGAATGACCAGCCGCCGGGGTCCCTTCCGTGAATTCCCGCGATAGCTTGGCGGTACCACCGCGCCGCGGTCTGGACCTGGCCACGGGAGATCGCTACCCCCGCGCACATGAAGCTGGTCATCACCTCCCCGGGTCCGGGGGTGTCTTGGCAGCGCTCGCGGTAGCGCCGCGCGGCCTGATCCGCTCGGTCCAACAGGCCGACCAGGAGCAGCCCCCGCAGCCAAAAGAACAGGGCGCCGCCCACTTGATGCAGCCCCGGATCGGCGCGGGCGTCGATCCGCCCCAGATCCTCGTCCACTCGCTCCAGGCGACCCAGCCCCCCACTCGCCGCCGCGAAACCCCAGCTCGCCAGCTGCGTCGCGGCCGGGGAGCATCGCGGATGGGCGAGCACCCCGGCGGCCGCCTCGGCGGCCTGGGCGGTCCGTCCGAGGTAGGCGGCGAGAACCGAGCGCTGCGCGACCAGCTCTAAGGCGGCGATCTCATCGGAGATGGTACTCGCCACAGCGTCGAGCACGGCCTCGGCCTCCGCGGGACGGGCCAGTATCCAGGCCAATGCGGCCACCCGGAGCATCGCCGCTCGGGCTCGCTGGGCGTCGGTGCGGGCTAAGGAGCTGAGCGGGGCCAGTTCGGCGTCAGTCTCGGCCCCCCGGCCAGACCAGGACAACGCGTTGCCCAGGAGGAGGTGCGGCTCGAACCCGCCGCCGGCGGCCACTGCGGCCCGCGCGACCCGCACGGCCAGCGCGAGGTCTCCCAGTCCGGTGGCCCGGCGGGCGGCGTCGGTGAGCAACACCGGATCGGGTGGCAGGTCGGAGTCCAGCATCAACACCGCACGGCGCAGGGTGTCACCAGCCCGCCGCCCGCCAGTGGCGCCCAGCGCGCCCGCGATCCGACCGCGCAGCCGCCGAGCGTGCAGCGTGCCGATGCGCGCCCGCTGCACCTCGCCGTAGAGCGGGTGGGCCAGCCGAGCCTGCAACCGCCGCCCGTCCGGGTACACCTCAACCAGGCCCCGAGCCTCGACCTGCTCCACCGCGAGGGCATCGGTCAACCCCACCAGCAGCGGTATGCCCAGCGGCTCACCGAACGCCAGCACCTCCACCACGTCGCGCTGCGCCTGCGGCAGCCGGCCGATCCGGGCCGACACCAGCTCGACCAACCCCGGCGACAGCTCCGGCTCACCCGTCCACCGCCACACCCCGGCGACCTGGCGCAACCGGCTCGACTCCAGCTCGCCGTCGACCAGCTGCCGTAGATACAGCCCATTGCCCCGGGTGAGAGACCACAGCCGGCGCGCCGCGGCGCTGTCCACCGGCCCGCCCAGCCGTGCCTCCACCAGGGTCGCGGTCTCGGCCGGAGACAACGGCGCCAGCTCCAGCCGCGGCAGGTGCCCGTCCTTCCACAACGCCGTCACCGCGTCCGGCGCGCTCTCTCCACTGCGCAGCGTGAGCACCACACTCGCCACCCGGCGCAGTACCAACTGGTGCACCAACACCGCGGACAGCTCATCCAGTAGGTGCGCATCATCCACCCCGACGACCACCCCCGCCCGCCCCGCACCAGCCAGCAACGCCTCGCTCGCCTGGCGCACCAATCTGGCCGGATCCGCACCGACCACCCCCAGCGTCGCCGCGAACGCACCCAGCGGCAGCGCCCGTGCCGACGCCGTCGCCACCGCCCACCGGACCAGCGCGCCACGCCGCTGCGCCGTCGCCAGCACCTCCCGGGCCAGTCGGGTCTTACCCACCCCCGCCGCCCCAGCCAGCACCACTCCCGCCGGCCCATCCCGACGACGGGTCAGCCCCCCGATCCGACTCAGCTCCTCGGCCCGCCCAGTCAGCGGCCACTCCCCGGACACCCCCCAAGCGTAAAGGCACCCCCGACCACCCCCACGTGACCGCGCGAAGATGATCGGGCGGGGAACCAGGGAAGAGGCGGCGTGAGCGGTAGTGACTGGTTGGAGGCGCTGGTCGCGCCGGCGGGCGCGGAGCTGCTGGGTCGGCTGGCGGGAGAGGTTCTCACCCCGGAGACGGAGCTGCGAGTCGGCGCTCGCCTGCGTCGTGACTACCCGGCGGAGCTGGTGAGCGCTGCGCTTGCGCAACATGAGCTGCGCCGCCACGCCCGGGAGAAGTTCACCAGGGCGGAGCGGATGTTCTTCACCCGCGCCGGCCTGGAGCAGGCCACAGCGGAGGTTGTGGCTCGGCACCGAGCGGCGCGTTTCGCCGGAGTCGCCCGCGTGGGAGATCTGTGTTGCGGCATCGGTGGGGATCTCATCGCCCTGGCGAGCCAGCAGGACGTCATCGCGGTCGATCGTGACCCGTTGCACCTGCGGATGGCCATGCTCAACGCGGAGGCCTACGCGGTGGCCGAGGCGGTCACCGCCGTGCACGCCGACGTCCGCGAGGTGGACCTGAGGGATATCGACGCGGTGTTCGTCGACCCGGCGCGGCGGACCCAGGACAGTCGGACCCAGGGCAGTCGAACCCAGGGCAGTCGAACGCAGGGCAGTCGAACGCAGGGCAGTCGAATCCAGGGCAGTCGAACGCAGGGCAGTCGGGTGCAGGGCAGTGGGGCCCAGGGCAGTCGGATGCGCGCCGGTGCCAGTGAGCCGCCGCTGTCGTGGGCCACCAGCCTGGTCGAGCGGGTCGCCGCCGTCGGGATCAAAGCGGCACCAGGAATCGCCCGCGACGCGGTTCCCCCCGGCTGGGAGGTGGAGTTCATCGCTGACCGGCGCAACCTCAAGGAGGCCGCGCTGTGGTCACCAGCCCTGGCCACCGCTACCAGCCGGGCCACGATCCTGCCGGCGGGCCACATGCTGCTACCGCTACCCGGTCACCAGGTGCAACACCGAGACCCCGGCGCGTTCCTGCTCGACCCCAACCCGGCCGTCACCCGCGCCGGCCTCGTGGAGGACCTGGCACGCGGCCTGGGCGCGTGGAAGATCGACCCCCAGATCGCGTTCCTGTCCAGCGACGTCGCGCTTCGCACCCCGTTCGCCCGAACCTTACGCGTGCTCGACTCCAGGCCCTGGGACCAGAAGGCGCTGCCATCCCGGCTGTGGGCGCTGGATATCGGCTCGGTTGACATTCGCCGCCGCGGCCTGGCCGGCAACGTCGAGAACCTGCATCGCCGGCTCAAGCTCCGTGGCACCCGACGCGCCACCCTCGTCATGACCCGGGTCGAGGACCGCCCGTGGGCATTGATCTGTGTCGACCTTCCCCCGCCGACCGAACTGCTCAGCTAGCGCCGTGCAGTGCCCCCTCACCAGTGCCGGTACTCCTCACCGGCCGCAGGGTCTCATGGATGCTTGTGCACCTTCTAGCCCGCCCGTACAGGGTCTCATGGATGATTGTGTACCTTTCTCGCTGCCGGGGTGGCGGATACCTCCCAGGCACGGGCGTAGCGGTGCGCACCGGGGTGGTTGACGTCGCGGCTGCGGTAGACGACGTAGGGGCGGGTCAGGTAGCCCAAGGGTGCGCTGAAGACGTGCACCAGGCGGGTGTAGGGCCAGACGCCCAGCAGGGTGAGCACCACCAGAGCGTGGATCTGGAAGCTGGTCGGGACACCGGCCATCAGCTCTGGTCGTGGGTGGACGGTGAACAGGCTGCGGAACCAGGGTGACACCGTTGCCCGGTAGTCGTAGCCGCCGCCGATCAGGTTGCTGCCCACGGTGTTCAGCATCCCGGTGCCGATCGCGCCGCCCAGCAGCAGATACATGATCTTGTCGATGCCGGTGGTGGCCTTGCGCACCGCGGCCACGGTGGCCCGCCGGTACAGCAGGATCCCGAGCCCGGCGACCGTGGCCAGGCCGGACAGCGTGCCCATGGACACCGACATCAGGTGGTAGGCGGGCTCGGAAACCCCGAGCGCCGCGGTCCAGCTCTCGGGGACGCCGACGCCCATGACGTGCCCGCCGAGTACGGCCAGCAGCCCGAAGTGGAACAACGGGCTGCCCCACCGGAGCAGGCGGCTCTCGTAAAGCTGGGAGGACCGGGTGGTCCAGCCGAACTGGTCGTGCCGGTAGCGCCAGATGTGGCCGAGCAGGAACGAGGTGAACGCCACGTAGGGCACCGTCACCCACAGCAGCCCGGTCACCGGCGTCCCTCCAGCTGCTCGGGCATCATCGGGTCCACCCCGAAGGGCTCCAGGCCCACCTCTTCCTCCGGTGGCCCCTGCGCGGCCAGCTCGGTGACCCGGCGCCGGTCGGCCGCGTTGATCTCCGGAAGGGTGGCGCACACCGCGTCGAGCACCGTCCGATAGGGCGACCCGACCTCGTGCAGGGACAGCCTGAGCAGCTCCACCACCGGCCGGTACTCCACCAGCAGCCGTCGGCCGACCACCGGGTCGACGGTCGCGGCGAACTCCAGCACCACCGCCAGATGGTCCGGCAGCTCGTGCTCGCCCAGGGTGGCGCCCGCCGCGCGATAGGCGTGCTTGAACCGCAGCAGCGCCATGCCACGTTTGCGCGTGTCACCGAAGGCGTAGTAGCTCAGGTGCAGGCAGTGGCGACGTCGCAGGTCGAAGGTCTCCACGTAGTGCGCGGCCAGCTCGGTCGGAGGTCTGCGGCGGACCTCGTCCAGGAACGACACCAGCGCGGGCCCCGCCGGCGTGGGCAGCGCTGCGGCCGCCGCGTGCAGCTCGTCGAGCAGGTCCAGGGTCTGCCGCGTCGGGTAGTCCAGCAGGAGCGCGGCGATCCGCCACACCACGCGCTGCCCGAGCTCAGCGGGCGTCTGCGCCTTGCGGCGGCCCAGCCAGGCCGGGCTCACCGGGTCTGCTCCACCACGGGTTTGGCGCCGTTGCGGTGCTCTGCGGTGTCCGGCGCGGGGGCGAACAGGCCGATCGTGGTCTTGCCGTCCCAGTTGAGCAGGTTGATCCTGCGCGCCTTGTCCACCGGCGCCGCCACACCGTTACCGTCCTCGGCCGGCCGCGCGGTGAGGTGGAACTTGTCGTCCATGACGTCGAACGCGGTCATCCCCGGGCCGCCGTCGGAGCTCAGGCTGCACCCGGTGGCCAGCGCATCCAGCCGGTGCGCATCCGAGCCGGCCGCGCTGGGGATGACGTAGCGGTGCTCGTACTTGGCGATGGCCAGCAGCCGGTACATCGCCTCGATCTCGGTGGTGCTCAGACGCACCGAGGCGGCGATCTCCGGGCGGACCGGCTCGCCGAGGTTGACCTGGCGCATGTGCGCGCGCATCGCCGCCAGCCGCTGCAGCGCGGCGCGCACCGGTCCCACATCGCCCGCGGTGAACAGCTCGGCCAGGTACTCCACCGGGATGCGCAGCGCGTCGATCGCGCCGAACAGGTTGCCGGCGTTCTCGCCGTCGTGCCCGGTGCCGGCCAGCACGTCCACCACCGGGGACAGCGGCGGCACGTACCAGACCATCGGCATGGTGCGGTACTCCGGGTGCAGCGGCAGCGCCACCTGGTAGTCCACGATCAGCTTGTACACCGGGGACGCCTGCGCCGCCTCGATCCACTCCTGGGAGATCCCGGCCCGCTCGGCCTGCGCCACCACCCGAGGGTCGTGCGGGTTGAGGAACACGCCCAGCTGCGCGGGGTAGAGGTCCTTCTCCTCGGGCACCGACGCCGCCGCCAGCACGGCGTCCGCGTCGTAGAACACCACTCCGATGTAGCGCAGCCGCCCCACACAGGTCTCCGCGCAGACCGTCGGGATGCCCACCTCCACCCGCGGGTAGCAGAACGTGCACTTCTCCGCCTTGCCGGTCTTGTGGTTGAAGTAGATCTTCTTGTACGGGCACCCCGTGACGCACTGCCGCCAGCCGCGGCAGCGGTCCTGATCGACCAGCACGATGCCGTCCTCGCTGCGCTTGTAGATCGCGCCGGACGGGCAGGACGCCGCGCAGGACGGGTTGAGGCAGTGCTCGCAGATCCGCGGCAGGTAGAACATGAACGTCTGCTCGAACTCCAGCTTCACCCGCTCGGAGAGCGTGGCCAGCACCGGGTCGCGGCCGATCTGTGCGGGTCCGCCGCCCAGGTCGTCGTCCCAGTTCGCGCCCCAGGTGACCGCGGTGTCCTCGCCGGTGATCAGTGACTTGGGTCGGGCCACCGGGGTGGTGTCCATCGCCGGTGCGGACAGCAGGTTGTCGTAGTCGTAGGTCCACGGCTCGTAGTAGTCGGCCACCGTCGGCAGGTCGGGGTTGGCGAAGATGCTCAGCAGCCGCTTGAGCCGCGAGCCCGAGCGCAACGTGAGCCGGCCGCGTCTGGTCAGCGTCCAGCCGCCTTTCCACTTCCGCTGGTCCTGGTACTGCCGCGGGTACCCCTGCCCGGGTCTGGTCTCGACGTTGTTGAACCACGCGTACTCGACGCCGCCGCGGTTGGTCCACGCCTGCTTGCAGGTGACGCTGCAGGTGTGGCAGCCGATGCACTTGTCCAGGTTCATCACCATGGCCAGCTGTGCCATCAGTTTCATCGGCTCACTCCGCAAGCTTCGTTCGCAGCATCAGTACTGCACCTCCTGGCTGCGGCGGCGGATGGTGGTGACCTCATCGCGCTGGTTGCCGGTGGGGCCGTGGTAGTTCAGCGCGAACGACTGCTGGGCGTAGCCGCCGATCAGGTGCGTCGGCTTGATCATCAGCCGGGTGAGCGCATTGTGGATGCCACCGCGCTTGCCGGTCTTCTCGATGCGCGGCACGCCCATGGTGCGCTCCTGGGCGTGGTACATGAACACGGTGCCCTCGGGCATCCGGTGGCTGACGATCGCCCGGGCCACCACCACGCCGTTGCGATTGACCGCCTCGATCCACTCGTTGTCCTCGACGCCGATCTTGGCGGCGTCCACATCGGACATCCAGATCGCCTGCCCGCCGCGGGACAGCGTCAGCATGTGCAGGTTGTCCTGGTAGGCGGAGTGGATCGACCATTTCGAGTGCGGGGTGAGGTACCGGACGGTGACCGCGCGATGCCCGTTGC
>JAFAUB010000017.1 GCA_019243635.1 Pseudonocardiales bacterium | reverse complement strand
GACCGGCGGCGAGCTCCCGAGAGATGTTTTCCCGTTCCTCAGCAACGAGTTCCGTACCCTGCACTGACGATGGCTCCTTCTGGTTGCCGAATGGGCGAGCAATAGGGTATCATTCCTGGTGGTGCGTTCACCCTATGACCCCAAGGTGTCTTGCTGAAGTTCTATGAGATCGAAGGCCGGTTTCCGGGCTATCCGGAGGAGGTGCCGGCCGCTGCGGTGGATTACGTGGCGGGCTTGGTGAAGGTTGATCCAGTTCTGTTCGGCAAGTACGCCTGGCATGGCAGCACGATTGAGTATCACCGTGCACAGATCCGCAAGGCGTTCGGTACTCGCCCGGCCACCGAGAACGACGAAGAGCGGTGGGCGAGGTGGCTGGCTGGTGAGGTGTGCCCGGTGGAGACCCGCCGGGATCGGCTGGCGGCGGCCCTGGTGCGGCGGTGTCGCAGTGAGAAGGTGGAGCCGCCGGCCGAGGGCCAGGTGGAGCGGGTCGTGGGGTCGGCTTTGCGCCGGCATGAGGAAGCGTTCGCCGGTGAGGTGGTGGCCAAGCTGGGTCCCGGGGTGTGCCGGCGGCTGGGCGGTCTATTGGACCAGGATGGGTTGCTGGCGGAGTTGAAGGCCGATCCCGGCCCGCTGGGTTTGGACACGTTGTTCGCCGAGATCGGCAAGCTGTCCACCGTCAAGACACTGGGTCTGCCCGATGACCTGTTCGCCGAGACGTCTGACCGGCTGGTGGCGGCGTGGCGGGCGCGGGCGGCGCGGATGTTTCCCTCGGATTTCCGGGCCTGCCCGGAGCCGGTGCGGTTGACGTTGTTGGCGGCGTTGTGCTGGGTGCGGCAGACGGAGATCACCGACGCGTTGGTGGAGTTACTGAATGGGCTGATTCATCGGATTAACGCCCGCGCGGAGCGGCGGGTGGAGAAGGAACTGATCGGCGAGTTGACGGAGGTGGCGGGCAAGAAGGGGATCTTTCTGCGGATGGTCAACGCCTCTCTGGACAAGCCGGATGAGACGGTTCGGGAGGCGGTGTGGCCGGTGGTGCCTGGCGGGGAGGCCACGCTGCGGCGGCTGGCAAGGGAGTTGATGGCCACCGAGAAGGTGTGGCGGGAACGGGTCCGGGTACAGCTGCGCGGTTCTTACACGCACTACTACCGGCGGATGCTCGCCCCGCTGCTGGGCGCGTTGCGGTTTAAGTGCAACAACACTGCGTTTCACCCGGTGATGGACGCGATCGAGCTGCTGGCCAGGTACACAGACGTGTCCGCCGACCAGAAACACTTCGCCAAGGGTGAGACGGTGCCGATCGAGGGTGTGGTGCCCAAGGCGTGGCGGGAGGCGGTCACTGCTGCCGACGGCCGGATCGAGCGTGTCCCGTACGAGTTGTGCGTGCTGATTGCGCTGCGGGAGGCCCTGCGTCGCCGCGAGGTGTGGGTGGAGGGTGCTGGCCGGTGGCGTGACCCGGATGAGGACTTGCCGGGCGACTTCGATGACAACCGTGATGTGCATTACGCCGCGATCGGGAAACCCTTGGAGGCCAGGGAATTCATGGCTGACCTGCGTCGCCGGCACCGGGAGGCGCTGGATCGGCTGGATACCGCGATGGCGAAGGGCACCACGGGTGGGGTGCGGGTGGTGACCCGTAATGGGCAGCCGTGGATCAGCGTGCCGAAGCTCGAGAAGCTGCCGGAACCGAAGAATCTGGCTGCGCTCAAGGCCGAGGTGCAGCGCCGTTGGGGCACGATCGACCTGCTGGACATCCTCAAAGACGCCGACTTCCTCACCGACTTCACCGATGAGTTCGTGTCGGTGGCTACCCGCGAGGTGCTGCCCCGGCCGGTGCTGCGCCGCCGGCTGTTGCTCGCCTTGTTCGCGTTGGGCACGAATATGGGTATCCGGCAGATGGCCGCCACCGGGGAGCACGAGGAGGATGAGGGCGTGTTGCGCCGGGTGCGGGCCAGCCACATCACCCGGGAGAACCTGCGGCGGGCGATCGCGCGGGTGGTCAACGCGACGTTCGCCGAACGCGACCCACGATGGTGGGGCCAAGCCACCACCACCGCGAGTGACTCCAAGCGCTTCGGCTCCTGGGAGTCGAACCTGATGACGCAGTTCCACGCCCGCTACGGCGGTTACGGCGTCATGATCTACTGGCATGTCGAGCGCGGTCGGGTCTGCATCTATTCACAGCTCAAGAGCTGTTCGTCCTCCGAGGTCGCGGCGATGATCGAGGGCCTGCTGCGGCACTGCACCGACACGCAGATTGAGGCCAACTACACCGACACCCACGGCGCCAGCGTTATGTGGACAAGTCAAGTTGATCTCCGTTCTCTGTGGACGGGCTGGTGGGATGGGTGTTCGTCTTGATGTTGGCGGGATCGAGTGCGTCGGGATCAGTGGTCTCGCCCAGGTCTGTGAGCAGGCCCTGGATGCGGTTGGCGGTGGTGGTGTGCCGTTCGGCTTCGCGGGCCCAGCCGCGCTGGTTGGCGTCCTGGATGAGTTGCTGTTCGACGTCGA
>JAFAUB010000016.1 GCA_019243635.1 Pseudonocardiales bacterium | reverse complement strand
CTAGTGTCTCGTAATAAATAGATCTTTACTGTGAGTTGTCGTTGTCGTCGAGTAGCTTCTTGAAGCCCTGGTGAAGCATGCGGACCTTGGTGATGATCTCGTCCGCAGTCGCGGTCCAGGTGAAGGGTTTCGAGTCGTGGTTCCATTCTGTGATGTAGGTATTGATTGTGTTGATGAGCCGGCGCAGTGACCTGAAGGCTCCTCGCCTGATGGCTTGTTCGGTGATGATGCCGAACCAGATCTCCACTCGGTTGAGCCAGGAGCTGCCGGTCAGCGTGAAACGGAAGGTGACGTTCGGATGCTTGGTGAGCCACTTGTCGACGTCGGCTCCGGAACGGGTGGACGGATTGTCGAGAACGACGTGGACCTCTCGGCCGTCGTAGTCGGCGGCCACCTGGTCCATGAACCTGATGAACTCCTTGGTGCGACGGCGCTGAAAACACCGACCCAGCACCTCGCCGGTGGTGGTGTTCAACGCCGCGAAGAGGTTCGTGGTCCCATGCCGGGTGTAGTCAATGCTTGATGTCAGACGGTGAGTGCACCACCGGCTTGACCTGGGGCGAGGGCTCGTAAGGTGGCTCGCGCATCGGGCAGCCCCTGGCCTGCCCGCTAGTAGCTCGATGTGAGCCCTCGCGAGGGTCCCAGGTCAAGCCGGTGGTGCACTCACCCCTGGAGACCACCGGGTCGGTCGACAGCTTGAACATCCCTTGACGATGCGGTTGAAGATCGTACCCTCGCCACAGTGCGGCAACGAAGTCATGCGACACGCAGATGCCCATCCCTCTTTTGAGATAGCGCGCCATCTCCCGGCTCGACCAATGAGAAAATCCGGTCTCCTCCGGCGGTGACTGCCGAGTCAACGCCAAGATTCCTGCCCGAACCTCGGCCGAGATCCCCGGAGGCCGACCGGTCGACACCCGATCACTCAACCCGTCGATGCCCTGCTGCTCATACCGAGCGATCCACTTATACACCGTCGGTTTCGTCGTACCCGCCATCCGCGCTGTCTTCGGAGCCGAGCGCCCCTCCGCTCGCCACAACACGATCTGCGCCCGCGCCGAGACCGACCCATCATAACCCTCACGACGAAGCAACGACTCAAGACCGACGCGATCCTCATCCGTTAGGTTCATGACAGGTACAGTATCATGCCACTAAGTCGAACCGAGGTAAAGCACATTCATTCACGACACAACTAGCCGCTGTCCCATTCCTTCAGGAATGACCTGAACTCGACGTCGTCCCTTGCTGAACAAAGGCTGGGGCAGTTCCCGCCGCCCAGTGGGAGAACCGTGAGTAAGCCCGGAGGGCGTCCACTGTCGCGAACCCAGCGCCTTCGTGGTGTTGTGGTCTCATGGATGCTTGTGCACCCTGTGGCCCACCCATGCACGGTCTCATGGATGCTTGTGCACCCTCCAATCCTGTTGACCAGCTCGCAGGTGAACGGATCCAACACGACGCACTCGCCACGGCGCACCAGCACGGTGACTTCCTCCGCGCTGGCCCCGTGATGTTGGTGGCCGCGGTTGCGGTGTCGCCGGTTCGGGCCACCACCAGATTGAGTGCCTCCCGCCCTTCACGCCTGTCCACAACCAGCCTCGCTGTTATCCACAGGGCGCCAGCTGCGCATTTGATCCCGGCAAGGCAACCCCATCCACAACAAGACCGCCTCATTGTGAGCGCCATCCACAACTCTTCGGCGTGTTATACACGTAGCGCTCCACATGACTGGCGTGCTAGCGTGTACCGACTTGAGTTCCTCGGCTACCACAGTGGAAACGCTCGCTACGATTGCTTTGCTGGAAACCCGACAATGTGCGACCCTAGACGTGAGGAGATTGACCCACCGTGAGGTATAGCCAGAGGGTAAACTTGGACGATGGCGTGCCCAACGAAGGTTTCAGGCGAAGCGACGTCGCAGCTGCTGTAGCGGAGTTCCACACCGCGTTTAACCTCCCCCGTCAGGCACAACCTTCCGTCAATGTGGAAAAAACTCTAGAAACGCTGCGAATCTCACTGCTCGAAGAGGAGGTCGGCGAGCTGGTCGCAGCAGCACATGCGCGCGACCTGGTCGGAATAGCCGATGCTTTGGCGGATATCACCTATGTAGTGTACGGTACCGCGTTGACCTATGGAATAGACCTGGACTCCGTGCTCGCTGAGGTTCACCGATCAAATATGAGCAAGCTGGACCGAAATGGCAAGCCGATCACAAGAGCGGACGGGAAGGTGCTGAAGTCTCAAGGTTATTCGCCGCCTAATATCGCAGCCGTCTTGCAGCATCAAATCGCCCGCGGCGAAAGCACGATATAGCTTTGGCCGGAGCGAACCCGCACCTCCCAGCCCGTCTGGAATTCTGAATTTCTGTCATCCTCTTCAAGCCGGGCTGCTGTTCTCATGCTGACGGTGACCAGGAACACTGCGGTGACCGCGAGGAACGCTGACGAGGCGGACACAGGGGTTACCCCACACTCACCTGCCCGCCCGGGGCTGATCACGCTCGCTGCGCGCGGCCTGCCGGGCCGCGCTCGCACGGGCCGGCCCAGTGAACGCTCGTGGCACGGCCGCCCTACCGGTCACACAACCAATATCGGCGGGTAACCCGCCGATGAACGGAGGACACACTGCTGGAGAAGTGACGCTCGTCTGGTACCGCTTCGGCGCCGAAGCCGATTACCATCGTCGGAGAGCGAGGAGGACAATGTGCGCCCGCGACCCTCCTTCCTCCTCAGCATCTTCGGTACGGATGTGTGTATCGACCTCGGTATCGACCTCGGTGGCGTCGGCGGTGGCATCCTCTGGGGGCGTCTCTGGGGGCGGCCGGCGAACAGTTACTGCATGGCCATGGGCGGTAGCATAGGCATCCTCCAAGTCGCCAACGCCCACCACGTCTGGCTCCCATACGTCATCATCTCCAGCTGGTACATCGCCACACTCCTCGGGTTATCTTCAGCTGGTACATCGGCGCACTCCTCGGCAAACCCGACCTTGACCGCTGGTCCCCCCGGTGGTAAGCACCGAGAAAACAACGGATAGTCGAGTCGACGCCAGCCGAGAGGCGTTGCCGGGCGTCGAGTCGGTGCCGTGACCGCTGACGGGTAGGGCGGGCTGACTGAATCGACCATCCATAGAGGTCAATACCGGTACGCGCAAAAGCGTCATCGAGCTGCCTTGAAGGTGATTCATTCAGATGACCTGCCGTCAACGTCGGCTGCCTGGAACTGCTACCGTGTGGGCCCGGGCTCCGATATAGTTACTCGACGGGAGAAGTCGAGACCGTTCCCAGGTGGAGATACGCTTCTCAACTCTCTTCACACCTTGGTTCATCCGGAGGTGCTCAGCGCCGCCACAGCGCTGGAGCTGGCCGTCGAGGCTAGGGATACCGCTCACGATGCTCCAGCTCGGGCGGGCCAGGGCGCAGCACATCCCCCGGGGGGCGGCTGGATGTCGCGGAGCCGCTCGCGGTGGCTTCGGTGCGCCGGTGGGAGGGCGTCAACCAGAGCGGCCACGCCCATTCCAGCATTGTGCCGGCCACCGTTCACGTCCGGGCCGGGGAGCGCGGCGGTCTTCCACTGGCTCACGGCGCGATCACCGCCGCGAGCAGGCTCAGCTCGGTCCGCGTCCGCGGGAGGCTGCACCCGCTGGCCGTCGCGCTGGCGACCCAGCCCGGCCGCGACGCGCGGGACCTCGCCCGGATGGCTCGACAGACCGCCTCGGCACCGGCGTGACCAGCCGGTTCCCGGCGACGTGGCGGACCCGACCGCATCCGGCGTTGTACCGCGTCGCGGCCCACTCACCCCACCCTGTACGGTGGTGGCTAAGAGAAACACTGTCGAGATGAACGGGGCCGCCGGTTCCCCCGGCCGCCCCGTCTCCCTGCGCGAGGGGGTCGAGCCATGGGGCGCGGCCGAGCCAAGGCCAAGCAGACGAAGGTGGCCCGGGAACTCAAGTATAGCTCCCCCACCACAGATCTCGCGGCTCTGCAACGAGAGCTGTCGGGCGGCAACGGTGGCAGCCACACCGCCGGCAACGGCGACGGCAGCGGCGGTGACCCGCGCGCTGGAGACCCCGCCGATGAGTTGTACACCACTGAGGACGACGAATACCGCCGCTGAGGCCGGCCACCGTAAGCCGAGGCGCACGAGGCGTCAGAACCGCGGGTGATCCCCTCGAAGCACCGCGCGGACAGAGTGTTTCGAGGTGTCCTCAAGCTCGACGTCGCGAGACTTGCGCACCTCGCCGAGTACCCACGCTGGCACATGTCGGGCCTTCAGCACCGCCAGCGCGCGATCCACCTCAGCCGAGTCGACCACCGCGACCATCCCGACGCCCATGTTGAAGGTGCGCTCCATCTCCGCGCGCTGCACCCGGCCCCGGCGGGCGATCAGCGCGAACTCCGCGGCCGGGGTCCAGCTACCGCGCTCCAGCACGGCGACCAACCCGCGGGGCATCACCCGCGACAGGTTCGCCGTCAGGCCGCCGCCGGTGATGTGCGCGAAGGTCCGCACCTCCGTCTCCGCGACCAACGCCAGGCAGTCCTTGGTGTAGATCCGGGTGGGCTCGAGCAGCTGCTCCCCGAGCGTGCGGCCGAACTCCTCGACATGCCCGTCCAGCGGCATCCGGGCCATGTCCAGCAGCACATGCCGAGCCAGCGAATAGCCGTTGGAGTGCAGCCCGGAGGAGGCCATCGCCACCACCACGTCACCGGGCCGCACGCAGTCGGGCCCCAGGATGGCGTCGGCCTCGACCACGCCCACCCCGGTCGCGGACAGGTCGTAGGCGTCGTCGGTCATCATCCCGGGGTGCTCGGCGGTCTCCCCACCCAGTAGCGCGCAGCCCGCCTGGATGCAGCCGTCGGCGACTCCCCGGACGAGCTCGGCGATCCGCTCCGGCACGACCTTCCCGACGGCGATGTAGTCCTGCAGGAACAACGGCTCGGCGCCACACACCACCAGGTCGTCGACCACCATCGCCACCAGGTCGATCCCGATGGTGTGGTGCACGTCCATCGCCTGCGCTACCGCGATCTTGGTACCGACGCCGTCGGTGGCGCTGGCCAGGACGGGCTCGCGCCAGCGGCCGGGCTTGAGCTTGAACAGGCCGGCGAACCCACCGAGCCCGCCCAGCATCTCCGGGCGGCGAGCCCGCTCAGCGTGGGGTCGCAGGGCGGTGACGGCCTGCTCCCCGGCGGCGATGTCCACCCCGGCCACCGCGTAGGTGGCGTGCGAACTGTCGATCTCGGTAATGGCAGGTACTCCAGGACACGGATGACGATGGCGCGAGAGATACCCCTACGAGCAGTTACCATCACGCTACCTGGTCAGGGACGACACCCGCGGCACCGCGTCGAGGTCTTCGAGCAGGTGCTTGCCGATGGACTCGCCGGGTGGCAGCGGGATCGGGTAACGACCGTCGAAGCAGGCTGTGCACAACCGGGAGGCCGGCTGTTCGGAGGCGGCGATGAGGCCCTCCAGGCTGACGTAACCGAGACTGTCGGCCCCGATCCGGCGCCGTATCCCCTCGACGTCGCCGTCGTCGGTACCGTTGGCGATCAGCTCGGCGTGAGAGGCGAAGTCGATGCCGTAGAAGCACGGCCAGCGCACCGGTGGGCTGGCGATCCGGACGTGCACCTCGACCGCCCCGGCCTCGCGCAGCATCCGGACCAGGGCGCGTTGGGTGTTGCCCCGCACGATGGAGTCGTCTACCACGACCAGACGCAAGCCGTGGATGACATCGCGCAGCGGGTTGAGCTTGAGCCGGATGCCCAGCCGGCGGATCGTCTGGGACGGCTGGATGAAGGTGCGACCGACGTAGGAGTTCTTCACCAGCCCCTTGCCGTAGGGGATGCCTGAGCCCTGCGCGTAGCCGATCGCGGCTGGGGTGCCCGACTCGGGTACCGGGATGACCAGATCGGCCTCGGCCGGATGCTCCCGGGCCAGCCGGCGGCCGACCTCCAGCCGGGTGGCGTGCACGCCGCGCCCGGCGATCGTGGTGTCCGGGCGGGCCAGGTAGACGTACTCGAACACGCAGCCCTTGGGGTCGGGACCGGCGAAGCGGGAGCTGCGCAACCCACCCGCGTCGATGGCCAGCAGCTCGCCGGGCTCCACCTCACGGACGAAGCGGGCACCGACGATGTCCAGCGCCGCGGTCTCGCTGGCGACCACCCAGCCGCGCTCCAGCCTGCCCAGCACCAGCGGGCGGACGCCGTGCGGGTCTCGCGCCGCGTAGAGCGTGCTCTCGTCGCAGAAGACCAGCGAGAACGCTCCCCGCAGCTGGGGCAGCAGGCGCTGGGCGGCGTTCTCGACGCCGGTGTCCGCAGCGGTGGCGAGCAGCCCGGTGATCAGGTCGGAGTCGGTGCTCGCGCCGTTACGGGTGGGCACGCCGACCTTGCGGGACTGCGCCAGCAGCTCGGCGGTGTTGACCAGGTTGCCGTTGTGCCCCAGCGCCAGACCCGACCCGGTGGCCGTGGTGTCGAAGGTGGGCTGGGCGTTCTCCCAGGTACTCGAGCCGGTGGTGGAGTAACGGCAGTGCCCGACCGCGATGTGCCCGGACAGGGTGGACAGCACCTGCTCGTCGAACACCTGGCTGACCAGCCCGAGGTCTTTGAACACCAGCACCCGCGAGCCGTCGGACACCGCGATTCCGGCGGCCTCCTGGCCGCGGTGCTGCAGCGCGAACAGGCCGAAGTAGGCCAGCTTGGCGACCTCTTCACCGGGCGCCCACACACCGAAGACACCGCATTCCTCACGAGGTCCGGTGTAGTCGTGGCACTCTGCGCGGTAGTGGTCGGGATCATGTCGGGGCATGTCGTTGCCCACCTGCGACTCCCTGTATTCCCGAGTTCCGGTCTACCCACAAAACCTTCACAACCAAGCGACCCCACCGACACCCCCACTCTACGTCCCCTCCCTCTCCCCGTCGGCTCCGCATTCAGCGGGCTCAGCGGGGTAAACGGGGCGCTCATAACCCCGCTGAGCCCGCTGAATGCGTCGATCACACTAAGGGGAGGTAGGGGGAGAGGTCGGCGCGGGGGCCGGAGGCGGCGACGGCGCCGGAGGCCAGGGCGGTGGGCCAGGGGTGGCGGGCGGTCGCTAGGGCTAGCCAGGTTCGGGGGTCGGTCTCTATCACGTTGGGTGGGGTGCCTCGGGTGTGTCGGGGGCCCGCCACACACTGCACGGCGGCGAACGGGGGCACCCGCACCTCCACCGTGGCGCCGGGAGCCACCTGCGCCAGCGCGCGAAGGCTGAGCCGGACGGCCCGCGCCAGCTCGTCACGCGCGGGCGGGCGCCCATCACCGTCCAGCCACCCCGCGACCGCGGCGAGCGCGTCCCGCAGCTCACCGGCGTCGACTCGGTGGCGGCGCGTCATGTGCCTCTCCACGCGGGTACGGGGTGGGCGAACAGGGCCGGCAGCGTGCCGTCCCAGGCGGCGCGCAGCTCCTCAAGGGCGAAGGCGGCGACGTCGACGATCTCCAGCACGGGCCCGGCGCGGACCTCGCCGAGCCGGGTCACCGGCACCCGGTGCGCGGCGCACAGCTGCGCGACACGGTGTGCGCCGACGCCGGGCACGCCGATCAGGACGCGCGCGGAGGACTCGGAGAACAGCGCCACGAACGGACCGAGCGGCGCCGGCAGGCTCACCCGGGCGCCGAGGCCGCTCAGCAGGCAGGCTTCCACCAGCGCCTGCGCCAGACCGCCGTCGGACAGGTCGTGCGCCCCGCTCACCAGGCCGTCGCGGGACGCGGCGGCGAGCACCTCACCGATCGCCTGCTCGCGGGCCAGATCCACCGCGGGCGGCCGACCGCCGAGGTGCCCGTGCACCTCGTGCGCCCATTCGCTACCGCCGAGCTCGTCGCGGGTCTCACCGAGCAGCCAGACCCCGTCACCGGTACCGCCCAGCCCGGTCGGGATCCGTCGGCGCACGTCGTCGATCACACCGAGCACCCCGACCACCGGGGTGGGCAGGATCGCGGTGTCCCCGGTCTGGTTGTAGAAGCTCACGTTCCCCCCGGTGACGGGGATGCTGAGGGCCGCGCAACCGTCGGCCAGCCCGTGGACGGCCTGCTCGAACTGCCACATCACGCCGGGATCGGTGGGCGCGCCGAAATTGAGGCAGTTCGTCACGGCCAGCGGGGTGGCACCGGTGACCGCGACGTTGCGGTACGCCTCGGCCAGCGCCAGCTGGGTGCCGGCGTAGGGGTCCAGCGCGCAGTACCGGGCGTTGCAGTCGGTGGCCACCGCCACCCCGCGCTGAGTGGTCTCGTCGATGCGCACCATGCCCGCATCGCTGGGTGGCGCGAGCACGGTGCCGCCCCGCACGTACCGGTCGTACTGATCGGTCACCCAGGCCCGTGAGCACAGCCCGGGGCCGGCCACCATCCTCAGCACCGTGGCGCGCAGCTCGCCCGGTGTGGAGGGTCGCGTCAAGGCGTCCGGTGGGGACGCGTGCATGGCGTCCTGGGTGGACGGCCGTCGCGCCGGGCGGTGGTAGACCGGGCCCTCGTGGGCGAGGGTGCGGGGCGGCACGTCCACCACGGTCTCGCCGTGCCGGGTGATCACCAGTCGGTCGCCGTCGGTGACCTCACCGATCACCGTGGCGGTGAGGTCCCACTTGGCGCAGCGCGCCAGGAAGGCGTCCACATCGCCGGGACGCACCACGGCGCACATCCGCTCCTGGGACTCGCTGCACAGGATCTCGGCCGGCGTCATACCCGACGCCCGCAGCTGCACCGAGTCGAGATCCACCCGCATGCCTCCGTCGCCCGCGCTGGCCAGCTCGCTCGTCGCGCAGGACAGGCCCGCCCCGCCGAGGTCCTGGATGCCGACCACCAGGCCGGCGCCGACGACCTCCAGGCAGCATTCGACCAGCACCTTCTCGGTGAACGGGTCGCCGACCTGGACGCTGGGCAACTTCGCGCGACCCCCGCTGGAACCGCCGCCGAAGCTTTCGCTGGCCAGCACCGATACCCCGCCGATGCCGTCGCGGCCGGTGCGCGCACCGAACAGGACGATCTTGTTGCCGATGCCGCTGGCGTGCGCCAGGTGCAGGTCAGCCACCCGCATCACCCCCACGCACAGCGCGTTGACCAGTGGGTTTCCCGCATAAGAGGGGTCGAAGCCAAGCTCACCACCGATGTTGGGCAAGCCGAGGCAGTTGCCGTAGCCCCCGATACCGGCGACCACTCCGGGCAGCACCCGCGCGGTGTCGGCGGCGTCGGCGGGGCCGAAACGCAGCGAGTCGGCGACCGCGACCGGCCGGGCACCCATGGCCATGATGTCGCGCACGATCCCGCCGACCCCGGTCGCCGCGCCCTGGTAGGGCTCCACATAGGACGGATGGTTGTGTGACTCGATCTTGAACGTCACCGCCCAGCCGTCACCGACCTCGACGACACCGGCGTTTTCTCCGATACCGGCGAGCATCCGCTTCCGCATCGCCTCGGTGGTCGTCTCCCCGAGATAGCGCAGGTGCACCTTGGAGGACTTGTAGGAGCAGTGCTCGCTCCACATCACCGAGTACATCGCCAGCTCGGCCTCGGTCGGTGCCCGCCTGAGGATCTCACGAATCCGCGCGTACTCGTCGTCGGCCAACCCCAAGTCGCGGTAGGGCTGCGGCTGCTCCGGGTTGCGCACCCGTCGAGGGTATGCGGCGCTGTACACTCCGCCCACGCGGAGGAGGCGACCATGACCGATGCGCCGCGGGTGATCCCCTCCGGAGGGTGGACCGTCGAGCACCTCGACGCGCCCCCGGAGAGTCGCTACCGCCACGAGCTGACCGATGGAGCGCTGACCGTGGCGCCCTCATCATCGAGTCCGCACCAAGCCGTCGCGATGCGTCTCGGCGTCCGCCTGGAGGCACTCGCGCCCGAGCCGCTCATTGTGACGCAGGCCGTGGAGATCCGCTTCGGACGGCAGCTGACCCGCGTCCCCGACGTCCTGGTGGTGCGCAGCGACCAGCCGGGGCGGCACTGGTTCGCGCCGTCGGAGGTGCTGGTGGCCGTCGAGATCGAGTCACCGGGAAGCCACCGGGAGGACCGCGCCACCAACCCACGCTGTACGCCCGGTATGGAATCCCGCACTACTGGCGGATCGAGCTCGACCGGCCGTTGGTCAGCGTGCACTGCCTCGGGCACGGTGACTGCTACCAGATGACCGGAGCGGGCCCGCGGCTGGCCGTCAGCGAGCCGTTCGCCTTCGACGTCGCGGTCGCCGATCTGCTGCCGCGGTAGGCTGGGCGCGGTGAAGGTCCCGTCGTGCCCGCGCGAGGTCTCTAAGCGGGTAGCGCATCCAGCACCGCGTCGAGGACGGAGCGGAAGATGTCCAGCCCGTCGGTCGAGGGCCCGGTGAGCGGGTCGATCGCGTGCTCGGGATGCGGCATCACGCCGAGCACCCGGCCATCAGCCGAGGCAATCCCGGCGATGTCGTGCAGCGCGCCGTTCGGGCTGGCGCCGAGGTAGCGGAAGACCACCCGACCGTCGCTCTCCAACTCGGCCAGCGTTGAAGCATCGGCGACGTAGCGGCCCTCGATGGACTTCACCGGCAGCACGATCTCCGCACCGGAGGCATACCGACCGGTCCAGGCGGTGGCGCTGGTCTCCACCCGCAGCCGCTGGTCCCGGCAGACGAAGTGCAGCCCAGCGTTGCGCACCAAGGCCCCGGGCAGCAAACCCGCCTCGCAGAGGATCTGAAACCCGTTGCAGATACCTAGCACCGGAGTGCCGCGCCGGGCGGCGTCGCGCACGGCGCGCAGCACGGGCTGATGTGCGGCGATCGCGCCGGCTCGCAGGTAGTCACCGTAGGAGAACCCACCAGGCACCACGACCGCGTCCACCCCGTGCAGGTCCGCCTCAGCGTGCCACAACGGCACTGGC
>JAFAUB010000148.1 GCA_019243635.1 Pseudonocardiales bacterium | reverse complement strand
AGGTGCCGTCGAGGTCCTTGGTGGCCAGGAGGATAATGGCGTAGGTGCCCTTGGCCATCATCTCGACGATGGTGCGGCGCTCGTCGTCGGTGATGCCGGGGTCGGCGGCCGGCGGATGCAGGACGATGGACGTGCCGGGCTGGTCGGTGGGGCCGACCGTGATCCAGCGCATCCCGCCGTATCCGACGTCGTTGCGGACCTCGAAGCCGAGGGTGTCGCGATAGAAGGCCAGGGAGGCGTCCGGGTCGTTGTGCGGGAGGAAGCTCGCGTGAATGGTGATGTCCATGGCGGTCAGGCTAGGAGCGGCTCCGTGACCCGCGCTTCTCGATTCCTGATCGGTCTGGTCACCTGTTTCGCCACGCACGACGGCATTCCCGCCGTCGTGCGCGCCGCCTGGCGCCGGTAGGTGCTGGGCGCCACACCGACCAACTCGGTGAAGCGAGTGCTGAAGGTGCCCAGCGACGCGCAGCCGACCGCGAAACAGACCTCGGTGACGCTGAGGTCGCCACGACGCAGCAGCGCCATCGCGCGCTCGATGCGCCGCGTCATGAGGTAGCCGTACGGCGACTCGCCGTAGGCGAGCCGGAACTCGCGGCTGAGGTGCCCGGCCGACATGTTCACGCCGCGGGCGAGCGCCTCGACGTCCAGCGGCTGCGCGTACTCCCGGTCGATCCGGTCGCGGACGCGGCGCAGCCGCGCGAGGTCGCGCAGGTGCTGGGCTGCGGCCGGTCTGCTGGTCACCTGCGAGATCGTGCCACATCGCAAGGACCAGCGGTCGAGCGCTGACGCATGAGCGCCGGCCCGGAACCACGCAACCGCAACACACGTTCCAACGGAGCTACTCGCCCCTGTTGAACACGCCCCACTACCGGTCCCGTAGCGCAGTGACCAGCCGGAACTCGAGAGCTGTCCGTTATCGGGTGGTCGAGGCACCCGGCGGCGAGCCGAGTCACCCGCACTCCGGTTGGACCATCCCGCACGGGGTCCCCGAGCTGTACGCCTACAAGCTTCAGGAGACCCTCGAGGCCGAGTCGCTGCTGCTCGGGCGGGTCACCAGGCTCACCGGTGACGTTCCCGCCACCGTCGTCGACCCGAAGAAGGGGGTGGGTGGTCGGTCTCAGGTCCCGCTACTGGCGGGCCGTGATCGGGAACGTGGTGCCGGCCTTGCCCGATGCCGAGGCCGGGATGACCGGTAGGACCAGCGTCGAGGGGTGCTGGGCGTCGTGCAGCACGGTCTGGTGGGCCACCTGCGTCGCCGTACTCTCCCCCAGCCATGACCCGGTGTCGGGATTCGGGTCGAACTGCGGGAAGTCGCCGGAGGAGATCTCCAGGCGGATCCGGTGGCCGGCACGGAACAGGTCGCTCGTCGGCCACACGGTGATCGTGTACTGGTAGACCCTGCCCGGCTCGATCGGCGTCGGCGCGCTGCTCGACTCCCGGAAGCCGGCCCGCTGGATCCCGTTGTTGAGGTTGACGGCGGTGCCGTCCGGGTGCACGTCGACCAGCTTGGCGGTCCAGTCGGTGTCGGGCGCCGAGGAGCTGGCGTAGAGCGTCACGCTGATCGGCCCGGTTACCTCGGTGTCGGTGGCCAGCGGCGCGCTGGAGTACACCAGCACGTCAGCTCGCCGCTCGACGGAGCGCTGGTCATAGGGCCCCTGCGAGCCGCCCGGCGCCGCGCAGCAGGAGTGACCGCCCACGCTGGGCACGGGGTTTCGGGGGTCGTAGTCGTAGGTGTCGGGCCGCTGCCCACTGGTCGGCGCTCTGGTGACCAACTGGCCGTCACCCAGCACCGACGAGGCATGCCCGCCGCTGGACAGATAGTAGTTCGTCCAACGCGTACCGGGCAGCGGCCAGGCCGCTGCGGTTTTCCAGACGTTCGCGCCCATCTCGAAGTAGTTGACCGTCGGGCCGTTACTCACGCCGTTGTCGACACCTTTGAGAAAATGATCCCACCACGCCAGCATCAGCTCGTTGACGGGGGAGTTGCCGACCGGCCCGATCCCCTTGAGCATCGGTGCCACGATACTGTCTGACCGGCCCCAGCCGATGTGGTCCCAGGGGCCGATCACGATCCGCTGGTCGGTGCGGGCCGAGGCAGACCCGCCGGAGCTGACCATGCCGGTGAAGTTGTGCACACCACCGGCGAGGAACGCGTCGTACCAGCCCTCGACGTCCAACACCGGAATCGTGACCCTGGAGTAGTTCCGTTGTGGCTCCCACCGCTGCCAGTACGGGCCGTCGGTGCGGTGGGCGATCCAGTCATAGAAATACGGCGCGACCGTAGGGTCACCTGGGTGAAACGGTGGGAAGCCGCGATACGGGGTGTACCGCAGCCAGCCGGCGATGTTCTTGTAGTCCTGCGTGAGCTGTTGGGCGACCTTGGTGTCACCGCGATTGTCGGCTGCGGACAAGGCGATGGTGTCCATCACCCACGGCTCGATGAAGTTCAGCCGGAACGCGCCGTTCTCGTAGGTCCAGCCGTCGTAGTAGTCCGAACCGGTGTTGGCCGGCACGATCGTGGCCAGATGCGGCGGAGCGGTCTCGACGGCTAACCACTGAGTCGCGCCGACGTAGGACGAGCCGTACATGCCGACCTTGCCGGATGACCCAGGCAGTCTCGCGGCCCACTCGACGCTGTCATAGCCGTCGTCGCGGTCGTTGGTGAACTCCGAGAACGTTCCTCCGGAGGCGAACTGGCCCCGGATGTCCTGGATGACCACCAAGTAACAGTGTGAGGCGAACCAGTCCGGACGCTGGTAACGCGAGGGCCCGACCTGGGCGGACGTCTTGCCGTACTGCGTGCGCATCAAAATCACCGGCACGGCCTGGGTGGTGGCCGGCCGGTACACGTCGGCGCGCAGGGTGATGCCGTCGCGCATCGGCACCGCCACGTCGGTCGTTCTCGTCACCGCGCACGGGCCGGCAGCCGACGGTGATGAGCAGGCTGCGGCACCTGTGACGGCACTCAGCAAGGTCACCACGACCGCCGCCACCCGAGCTTTCCTCAACCACCGCACAGCGCCCCCCACCGTCCACTACGGGTGTACACGGTTGGCGGCCGACCGACAACATGCAGGCAACGCGCGCGGTGACACCACATGGCAACACCACACGACAACACCACACAACGAGGGTCATCTCAGTAGTGCGATCGATCGAGTAAGTACCGATAGGCCATTCTCGTCAGTAACAGTACTCCATCCGGGTTCTTCTGGGCTCTCTTGACCCATGACTATCACCTAGTGTTACTATTGGTGAGTCCGTAACCTTGAATGAGGGTCCGTGGCAGGGTACGAGAGGGCAGGGGGGCCTGGGCGTGCTCGACGCAATCGCGGTGGTGACTCCACTGACCACCGACTCCACGTTGGCTATGGCTGATGGGGCTGTGCCTTAGCGACGGTCCAGGGCCCCGGAGACAACCCACGGCATCAGCCGGCTTCACGAGGTCGGCATGCCTTTCAACCGCCGCAGCATCTCCCGGGCCACCACGCACCCCGCGCCACCACGCACCCCGCGCATCGTACTGACACACCCGCCACGGGCCGGATCGACACAGATCAGGGACGCCGCAGGCGACTACCGACTACCGGGCTAGCCCGGGTACAGGAGGACAGGGCCGAGGATGACCAGGCTGCGGGATCGAGAGCTGGTTGTGGGGATCACCCCTTTCGAGGAGCCCAACGCCCGTCTCGTGGTGGCGCTCGCGCGAGCCGGCGCGACGGGGGTGCTGGACCTCGGTCGGGACGCCGGCTGGGCGCGGGCCGCGCTGGCGGACGTCTGCCGATGGTGGACCGGTGGTTTCGGGGTCCGGGTACCGGCCGGGTGCCCGCTGTCGCCGGCTGACCTGCCGGAGCGGGTCGACGTAGTCGTGCACGGGTCCGGCTCGCGGTGGCGCTGCGCCCCGGGGTGGCGCGCGCTCGTCGAGGTCACCTCGGTGGCGCAGGCGCACGCGGCGGTCCGGGCCGGGGCGTACGGGGTGATCGCCAAGGGTGCCGAAGCCGGCGGCCGGGTCGGCGTCACCACGACGTTCGTGCTGCTGCAGCAGCTGCTGGCCGAGTCGGGGATCAGCGTCCCGGTGTGGGCGGCCGGTGGGGTCGGACCGCACACCGCCGCCGCCGCGGTCGCCGGCGGCGCGGCGGGAGTGGTGCTGGACGCGCAGCTGGCGCTGGTGGCCGAGGCCGACCTGCCGGGCCCGGTGGCTGCGGCGATCCGAGTGATGGACGGCAGCGAGACCGCGCTCGTCGGTGGTCACCGTCTCTACACCCGCCCAGACCTGCCGGTCGCGGATCCCGCCACGGTCGCCGACCGCCTCGGCGCGCGGGACCTGAGTGCGCTGCCGATCGGCCAGGACGGCGCGCTGGCTGCTGCTCTGGCGCAGCGGTATGTGACCGCTGGAGGCGTCGTGGCGGCGGTCCGCGCCGCGGTCACCGACCAGCTGCGCACCGCCAGCCGGTTGCAGGCGACACAGTCGCCGTCGGGGCGGCCGCTCGTGGTCCAGGGGCCGATGACCCGGGTCAGTGATCAGGCTGGGTTCGCCGCGGCGGTGACGGCCGCAGGCGGGCTGCCGTTTCTGGCCCTGTCCCAGAGCAGCGGCGAGCAGACCCGGATACTGCTGGAACGGACTGCGGCCCTGCTGGGTGGGCGGCCGTGGGGAGTGGGCATCCTCGGGTTCGTCCCACCTGAACTCCGCGAGGCGCAGCTGGCCGCGGTGCGCCAGGTGCGCCCACCGTATGCGCTGATCGCCGGGGGCCGGCCGGCGCAGGCGGTGCCGCTGGACGCCGCCGGGATCGAGACGTTCCTGCACGTACCCTCCCCCGGCCTGCTGGACCGGTTCCTCACCGAGGGGGCCCGACGGTTCGTGTTCGAGGGCCGGGAGTGTGGCGGCCATGTCGGGCCGAGGGCCAGCCTCCCGCTGTGGGAGATCCAGCTGCAGCGGCTGCTCAGCTACGACGACACGCACGGGTGCGCCGAGCAGCTGCGGGTGCTGTTCGCCGGGGGCATCCACGACGAGCGCTCCGCCGCCATGGTGACCGTGCTGGCCGCTCCCCTGGTGGCGCGGGGCGCCCGGATCGGGGTGCTGATGGGCACCGCGTACCTGTTCACCGAGGAGGCGGTCACGGCTGGGGCCATCCGGCCAGGGTTCCAGCGGGCCGCGCTGGCCTGCGAGCGCACCGTGCTGCTGGAGACCGCACCCGGCCATGCCATCCGCTGCGCGGACTCCCCCTACCTGCATGCGTTCACCGAGACCCGGGCCCGGTTGATGGCCGCCGGAGTGCCGCGTGACCAGATGTGGGCCGAGCTGGAGCAGCTGAACCTGGGTCGGTTGCGCATCGCCAGCAAGGGGCTGCGTCGCGACGGCGACGCGCTGGTCGCGGTGGACGAGGACGTCCAGCGCCAGGACGGCATGGTCATGCTCGGTGAGGTGGCCACGCTGCGTCGCGCGAGGACGACGATCGAGGCGTTGCACGCCCAGGTGACCGAGGGCGCGGCCGGCTTCCTCGCCGCCAGGGTCACGGAGCTGGGCGTCGAGCCGACCGATGAGGACCAGCCGGCCCGGAAACCGGAAACCCGTCCACTGGACGTGGCGATCGTCGGCATGGCCGGCGTGTTCCCGGGAGCCGAGGATCTGGCCGGCTACTGGGCCAACGTGCTGGCCGGGGTGGATGCCGTCACCGAGGTACCGCCCGAGCGGTGGGACCCGGCGGTGTACAACAAGCCCGCGGCCTGCGGCGGCTTCCTGCCGCAGGTCCCGTTCGACGCGCTGGCCTACGGCATCCCGCCGGCCGCGCTGGCCGGCATCGAACCGGTCCAGCTGCTGGCGCTGGAGGTGGCCGCCCGCGCGCTGCGCGACGCCGGGTACGCGCGGCGGGCCTTCGACCGGGAGCGCACTTCGGTGATCTTCGGTGCCGAGGCGGGCGCCGACCTGGCCGGCGCGTACGGGTTCCGTTCGCTCTACCCGGCCTATCACGGGGCGCTGCCGCCCGAGCTGGACGAGCAGCTACCGACGCTGACCGAGGACTCCTTCCCCGGGGTACTGGCCAACGTGATCGCCGGCCGCATCGCCAACAGGTTGGACCTCGGCGGCGCGAACTACACGGTGGACGCCGCCTGCGCCTCCTCGCTGGCCGCCATCGACCTGGCTTGCAAGGAGCTGCGAGCCGGCACCAGCACCATGGTGCTGGCCGGTGGTGCCGACGTGCACAACAGCATCCACGACTACCTGATGTTCGCCTCGGTGCAGGCACTGTCGCCGACCGGCCGGTGTCGCCCGTTCGACGCCTCCGCCGACGGCATCGCGCTCGGTGAGGGCGTGGCGTGCGTGGTGCTCAAGGGACTGGCCGACGCCGAGCGCGACGGTGACCGGATCTACGCGGTGATCAAGGGGATCGGCTCGGCCAGCGACGGGCGCTCACTGGGGCTGACCGCGCCGCGCCCGGATGGGCAGCGCCGGGCGCTGGAACGCGCCTATGAGACGGCCGCGATCTCACCGGCCGAGGTCGGGTTGGTGGAGGCGCACGGCACCGGCACCGTGGTCGGGGACCGCACCGAGCTGGCGGTGCTGACCGAGTTGTTCACCGCGGCCGGCACCCCGACCGGCAGCTGCACGCTGGGATCGGTGAAATCCCAGATCGGGCACACCAAGTGCGCTGCGGGGATCGTCGGGTTGATCAAGGCGGCGTGCGCGGTGCACACCGGGGTGCGCCCGCCGACCGGCCAGCTGCGGGAGCCGAACCCCTGCTGGGACCGCAGCGCCAGCCCGTTCTCCTTCGACGTCGCCCCGCGGCCGTGGACCTCACCCGCGCGCCGGGTCGCCGGGGTGAGCGCGTTCGGGTTCGGCGGCACGAACTTCCACGTCGTGCTCAGCTCCTATGACGGGGCTCCCGAGCCTCGGCACGGGCTGGACGCGTGGCCGGCCGAGCTTTTCCTGTTCGCCGGTGTGGACCGGGCGGCGGCGGTCGCGGAGATGGACCGGCTGGCCGAGCGGCTCGCGGCCAATGACACCGCGGGTCGGCCCTGGCGGTTGCGGGACCTCGCCCGGAGTCTCGCGGACGATCGCGGTGGCACGCGAGTGTGGGCCGCCGTGGTGGCACAAGACCTGGACGACCTCGCCGCCAAGGTGGCGCAGGCCCGGGAGGGTGCTGCCGTGGAAGGCGTGTTCGTCGCGCCCGAGAGTGGCGAACCGGCGGGTCAGGTCGCGTTCCTGTTCCCCGGTCAGGGCAGCCAACGCCCCGGCATGCTGGCCGAGCTGTTCGTGACGTTCCCGCCGCTGCGTCGATTCCTGGAGCTCGGTGGCCGGTGGGCCGGCGCGATGTTCCCGCCAGCCGCGTTCAGCAGGGAGGAGTCGGCGCGAGCGCGGGCGGCGCTGACCGACACCCGGGTTGCGCAGCCGGCGCTGGGGGTCGCCGGGTTGGCCATGCATGAGCTGCTGACCTCGCTGGGCGTGCAACCCGAGCATCTTGGTGGGCACAGCTACGGCGAGCTGGTCGCGCTGGCCGCTGCCGGCGCGCTCGACCCGGCTGAACTGCTGGAGCTGAGCGAGGCCCGCGGGCATGCCATCCTCGAGGCGGCCGGGGCCGACCCCGGCACGATGGTCGCGGTCGCCGGGACGCCCGAGCGGGTCCGGGCCGTGATCGGGGACGGACCGGTCGTGGTGGCCAACCACAACGCGCCCGGCCAGACGGTGATCTCCGGACCGACCCCGGCCGTGGAGGCCGTGCTGCACCGGCTCACCGAGGAGGGGCTGGGCGGCACGCGCCTCCCCGTGGCGTGCGCGTTCCACAGTCCGGTGGTGGCCGGTGCGACCGCGCTCCTCGCCACCGAGCTGGAGGGCCGTACCGTCAGGTCACCGCGGCTGCCGGTGTGGTCGAACACCACCGCCGCGCCGCACCCGGCTGAGCCGGCCACCATCCGCGCCGCGCTGGCCGCCCACGTCGCCGAGCCGGTCCGGTTCGTCGAGCAGGTGGAGGCGATGTACGCGGCCGGGGCGCGGGTCTTCGTCGAGACCGGCCCAGGCCGGGTGCTCACCCAGTCGGTCGGCATGATCCTCGCCGGCCGGCCGCACGTCGCCCTCGCCACCGACGTCCCGGGCGAGCCCGGTCTGCGACGGCTGCTGCTGGCGCTCGCCGAGCTGGCCGTCGCGGGGGTACCGGTCGACCCGGCCGGGCTGTTCCGCGGCCGGGACGCCCAGCCGGTGTCGGCATCTGGGTCCGCGCTTCCCCGCCGTCCCGGCTGGCTGGTCAACGGCCATCTGGTCAGGACCGCCGACGGGCACCACCTGCCGGGCGGGTTGCGGCCGGCCCGGCAGGTGAGGGTGCCGAGTTCTGGGCCCCCGGCTCGGCCCCAGACCAGCGCCGAGGACGGGCGGGACTCGGCGGTGCTGGAGTTCCTGCGCGGCACCCGTGAGATTGTCGCGGCCCAGCGCGAGGTCATGCTCGGCTACCTGGGTACGCCCGCGCCGGCCCCGTTGCCATCCGCTGCGGTGCCCACGACCGTGGCGGATCAAGTACTCGAGTCCGGCCCCACCGAGCCGGCTGACCTGACAGCTGAGACGGTGCTGGCCACCGTACGGTCCCTGGTGAGCGAACGGACGGGTTACCCGGTGGACATGCTCGAGGCCGACCTCGATCTGGAGGCGGACCTGAGCATCGACTCGATCAAGCGGACCGAGCTGCTCGGTCTGCTCACCGACCGGCTCGGGTTGGCTCAGGCCGGTTGCGCGCTGGATGAGTCGGCGATGGAAGAGCTGGCCCGACTGCGGACGCTGCGCGGCATCGTCGACTGGATCACCAACCGGGCCAGCACACCACCCCCTGCCACATCGGCTCACGCCACACCCGCTCACGCCACACCCGCTCACGCCACACCCGCTCAGCGGCCGCGACGCTACCTCGTCGAGGTCGCCGCCCTGCCACCGCTGGGTGGGCCGCCCGACGCGCCGCTCATGGGGCGCCGGGTCACCATCGTCGGCGACGGGGCGGGCATCGCGCTGGAGTTGTCCGTGTCGCTGGAGCGACGCGGCGCCGAGGTGCGACTGCTGAGCCCTGAACAGCTCAGCCCAGGACAGCTCGGCACCGAACAGTCCACCGAGATGGCGGGGACTGACGCCCTGATCCACCTCGCTGCGCTGGACCGGGGCCGGGCGACGGTGCTGCCCGACGGGTTCGTCGGGCTTCGGGATGCCGTTCTCGATGGAGTCAGCCGGCTGCTGGTGGTCACCGGCTCGGGTGGCAGGTTCGGTCGGGCGCACAACCCCAACGGCGTGGCCGGGATCGGGCTACCCGGTCTGGTCCGCACGATCGCCCGCGAGTTCCCGGATCGCCTGGTCCGGGTGATCGACGTGGACCCTAAGGAGGAACCGGTCCACATCGCCGGGTATCTGCTCGCCGAGCTGCTCACCCGCCACGCGCCCACCGCGGTGGGCTACACGGCCGGGGAACGGGTCACGCTGCGACTCGCCCCGACTCCGCTGGGTTCGGGCGCGGTGGGCGAGCCGAGGCTGGGGCCAGACTCCGTGGTGCTGCTCACCGGTGGTGCGCGCGGCATCACCGCCCAGGTCGCGATCGGTCTGGCCCAGGCCGGCGCCGGTCATCTGGAGCTGGTCGGCCGGACCCCGCCGCCGGTCGGTGACGAGGACCCGGCGACCGCAGCGGCGGCCGACCGGGTCGCGTTGCGACGGGTGCTGGCGCGGGCCGGGAACCGCACGCCGGCCGAGATCGAGGTGGCGACCAGCCGGATCCTCGCCGAGCGGGAGATCCGCGCGACGCTGGCTGAGCTGGCCGAGGTGTCCGCCTCGGTTCGCTACCACGCGGTCGACGTCCGAGACCAGGATGCGGTCAGCGCCCTGGTGGATGGCGTGTACCGGCGGCATGGCCGGCTGGACGGGATCGTGCACGGCGCCGGGGTGCTGGCCGATCGGCTGCTGGTGGACAAGACCCCCGAGGGGTTCGCCCGGGTGTGGGCGACCAAGGTCGACGGGGCGCGAGCGCTGGCTGCGGCGGCCCGAGCGGACCTCGGCTTCCTCGTGCTGTTCGGCAGCGTCTCGGGGGTGTTCGGCAACCGAGGTCAGGTCGACTACGCCGCGGCCAACGATGCGCTGGACACGCTGGCCCGGATCTGGGCACCCCGAGCCCACGGTCGGGTGCTCGCCCTCGACTGGGGGCCGTGGGCGAGCACCGACGGTGGGACCGGGATGGTCTCCACCGAGCTGACGCGGGAGTACGCCCGGCGTGGCATCGGGGTGATCGAGCCCGCCCACGGCGTCGCGTGCCTGCTCGCCGAGCTGGCCGGCGGCACCGACCCGCAGGTGGTGTACATGTGCGCTGACCCGGCACCATTCGAGGTCGGAGCGGTCGAGGTCGGACAGGATGGCTGAACCCGTCGAGGTGGCCATCGTCGGGATGGCCGCAGTGTTCCCTGGCGCCCCCGACCTGGCCACCTACTGGTCCAACATTCTCGCCGGGGTGGATGCGATCACCACTGTGCCGGCCACCCGCTGGGATGCGTCCTACTACGACCCCGAGGCCGCCGCGACCCGGCGCGGTGACCGGCTGTACTGCCGTCGGGGTGGGTTCGTCGAGCACGCCACGTTCGACCCGGCCCGGTTCGGGATCATGCCCCTGGCGGTCTCCGCCACCGAACCCGACCAGCTGATCGCGCTGCAGGTCGCCGCAGCGGCGCTCGCCGATGCCGGCGGCGAGAACCGGCTGGGCGACCGATCCCGAGCTGGCGTGATCGTCGGTCGCGGCGGTTACCTCACGCCCGGCCTGGCCCGCCTGGACCAGCGCACCCGGACGGCGAACCAGCTGGTCACCACGCTGCGTGAGCTGCTCCCGGACCTCGCCGACACCGAGCTGGACCGGGTCCGGACCGCCTTCCAGGCCCAGCTCGGTCCGGAGCAACCAGAAACCGCGATCGACCTGGTGCCGAACCTGGTCGCCTCGCGGGTGGCCAAGCGGCTCGACCTGGCGGGCCCCGCCTACACCGTCGACGCCGCCTGCGCCTCGTCGCTGGTCGCCATCGACCATGCCGTCGCGGAGCTGACCACCGGCCGCTGCGACGTCATGCTCGCCGGCGGGGTGCACCACTGCCACGACATCACCCTGTGGAGCGTGTTCAGCCAGCTCGGCGCGCTGAGCCCCAGCCAGCGGATCCGGCCCTTCCACCGCGGCGCCGACGGGATTCTCATCGGCGAGGGCACCGGGATGGTCGTGCTCAAACGCCTCGCCGACGCCGCCGACGACCGGGTCTACGCGGTGATCCGCGGCACCGGAGTAGCCAGCGACGGCCGAGCCACCAGCCTGATGAGTCCCCACGCCGAGGGCCAGGTACGGGCCATCGAGCGGGCCTGGCGGGCCGCCGCCCTGGACCCCACCGAAGCGGGTGCGCTCGGCCTGCTCGAGGCACACGGCACGGCGACCCCGGCCGGTGACGCCACTGAGCTCGCCTCACTGGCTCGGGTTTTCGGAGCACCCGACGGCGCGGGTCGCGACATCGGCATCGGGTCGGTCAAGTCGATGATCGGCCACGCCATGCCGGCCGCCGGGGTGGCTGGGCTGATCAAGGCCGCACTGGCGGTGCACCACGGTGTGCTGCCACCCACCCTGCACTGCGACGATCCACATCCGGCGCTGGTCGGCTCCCGGTTCGCGCCGGTCACCGAGGCCCGACCATGGCTGTCCCTCGGTCACGCGCCGCGCCGGGCCGGAGTCGACGCGTTCGGCTTCGGCGGTATCAACGCGCACACCATCCTGGAGCAGCCACCGGGCACCCGACGCTCTCCAAGACCGCGGCCCTCCGGCCCCGAGCGGGTGCTGCTGCTGGCCGGACGCACACCAGCCGAGCTGGCCCGACAGCTTGAGGTACCGGATGCCGGCCTGCTCGACCGGGACGACGTAGGCGCCCCACCAGCCGGTGGGCCGTGCCGGCTGGCGATCGTCGCGCCCACCGCGCGCCGGCTGACGCTGGCCCGCAGGATTCTCGAGCAGGGCACGCCGTGGCGGGGCCGCGAGGACATCTGGTTCACCGCCGCGCCGTTGCGCTCGGCGTCCACGCCGGGTCAGCTGGCGTTCGTCTTCCCGGGGCTGGAGCAGGGGTTCGAGCCCCGCGTGGACGACGTCGCCGACCATTTCGGGCTGGCCCGCCCCCAGCTCGGCGACAGCACCGTACTCGGCCGGCACGGCCTGGGCGTGTTCACTGTCGGCCGGTTACTCGACGCGGCGTTGCGCGAGCTCGACGTGATACCCGACCTGGTGGCCGGGCACAGCGTGGGCGAATGGAACGCGATGACCTCCGCCTGCATCCACCCGCGCAGCGCGGTCGAGGAGCTCATCGCCTCGTTCGACCCAGCCACGCTGCAGGTCCCCGGCCTGCTGTTCGCCGCGCTCGGCTGCGGGGCCGACCAGGCCGCCGAGGCGATCGGCGCAGTGGTCGGGGTGGTGGTCTCGCACGACAACTGCCCACACCAGTCGATCATCTGTGGTGCCGAAGCCGCCGTGGTCGCCGTCCTGGACCGGCTGCGGGCGCGCGGGGTCACCGGTCAGGTGCTGCCCTTCCGGTCCGGGTTCCACTCACCGATGCTCGAGCCTTACCTGCGCCGGATCCTGGACACCTTCGCCAACCTGCCGGTACGCCCACCGACCATCCCGATCTGGTCGTCCACCACCGTCGAGCGGTATCCCGACCAGCCCGAGACCATCCATTCTCTGATCGCCCGCCACCTGCTCGAACCGGTCCGCTTCGGTCCGCTGATCCGGCGGCTGCACGAGGCGGGAGTGCGGGCCTTCATCCAGGTCGGCACCGGCAGCCTGCCCGGGTTCGTCGCCGACACGCTGGCCGGCCTGCCGCACCTCGCGGTGACCGCCAACACCTCTCGGCGCTGCGGCCTCGACCAGCTCCGGCGGGTCGCCGCCGCGTTGTGGGTGGAGGGCTGGGAGCCCCGGTTCGACCGGCTGCCCTGCTCATCACGGATGGGGGCGACACGGGTGCGGTCAGCGTCAAGCGGTCCCGCAGTGGCCCTCGACTTGGGCGCGCCGCTGGTCCGGCTCGGCACTACCGTTGCGGCGCTCGCCCCGGCACAGCGTGTTCCTGCACTGCCGGCGAAGCTACCCGCCGCAGGGCACTCGGTGCTGACCGAGTTCGACGCGGCACTGCGGGACGCCACAATCGCCGCTGCGGATGTCGTGGGTTCCTGGGCACGGACCACCCCTAGGCAGGCCGGCACGACGCGAGACCTCTCCCTGGCGACCATGCCCTACCTCGCCGACCACTGCTTCTACCGGCAGCCGGACGGCTGGCCCGAACCGGCCGACCGGTACCCGGTGGTGCCGTTGACCACGGTGCTCGAGCTGATGGCGGATGCCGCCCGGGCCCTGAGCCCTGGCCGCGCCGTCGTCGGGATCAGCGACGTCCGGGCGCTGTGCTGGCTCGCGGTCGCCCCGCCGGTCACCGTCACGACCAGGACAACGCTGCACCCGGACGGCAACGTCACCGTGGTGCTCGACGGCTACGCGCGCGGCACGGTGCTGCTCGCCGACGACTACCCGACCTACCACCCAACGCTGTCAGCGCCTTCTCCGCCGCTCACCGGGAGCCGGTCCTGCGACGTCACCGCGCGGGGGCTGTACCAGGACCGGTGGATGTTCCACGGCCCGGCCTTCCAGGGTGTCACCGAGCTTGGCCCGGTCACCGACGACGGGATCGTCGGTGAGCTGATCGTTCCCCCCGCACCGGGGGCGCTGCTGGACACCGCCGGGCAGCTGCTCGGCTTCTGGGTCATGGTGCGGGCTGCGCGGAATCGGCTCGCGTTCCCGGCCGGGATCGACCGGGTGCACTACCACGGCTCGCCTCCCGGGCCCGGCGAGCGGGTGCGATGCGTGGTCCGGATCGGGTCGGTCTCCGCCACCGAGGTCGTCGCCGACCTGGAGCTGCGGCGTGCGGACGGCCGGCTGTGGGCCCGCATCCAACGGTGGCGGGACCGCCGGTTCGATACCGACGAGGTGACCTGGCCGGTCTTCCTCTTCCCGGAGCGCAACCGGATCGCGCAGCGTCAACCCGGTGGGTGGTACCTGGTCCGGGACCGGTGGCCGGATCCGGCGACCCGGGAGCTGGTCATGCGTCGCTATCTCAGCGCCGCCGAGCGCGCGGACTACCAGCGGCGCACCCCGCGGGCGGCGCGGCAGTGGCTGCTGGGCCGGATCGCGGTCAAGGACGCGGTCCGGCAGTGGTTGTGGGACGCGGGTGCCGGCCCGGTGTTCCCGATCGAGGTCACCGTCAGCAACGACGCCTCGGGCCGGCCGCGGGTGGCGGGACCGTTCGACGAAACGCCGGAGGTGTCCCTGGCGCATACCGGATCGTTGGCCGCAGCGCTGGTCGGCCCTCACGGGGTCGCGGCCGGTGTGGGCATCGACATCGAACGGATCGTGGACCGGGATGACCGCACTGTGGCGGCGATCCTCACCGACGCCGAACGCGGCCTGCTCGACGGCCTGTGTCCGTCCGGTCCGAGCCGGCCGGGCTGGGTGACCCGGTTCTGGGCCGCCAAGGAGGCCGTTGCCAAGGCCGCCGGCACCGGGCTGGGCGGGCGCCCGCACGAGTTCGCGGTCCAGCGGGTCGAGGGAGACCGGCTGCTGGTCACGGCTGGCGAGGGGGCGTCCAGCAGCTGGACGCAGACCGAGGTGGGCACCGAGCCCGAGCCGTACGCGGTGGCCTGGACCTCGCCGGCGGCGTCAGGTCTCGCGCTCGAACACAGAGACTCACACAGGAGGGGGCAACCTGATGACACCTGACCAGATCCTGGCCGAGGTTCGCGTGATGCTCATCGAGATCATCGGCGCGGAGTACGCGCTGAGCCTCGACATCGGCATGGACACCTCGTTCGACGGGGACCTCGAACTGGAGAGCATCGAGTTCGTCAAGCTCGCCGCGATGCTCACGCAACGGTACGGTGACCGGGTCGACTTCGTGGCCTTCCTCGCGGCCAAGGAGCTCGACGAGATCATCGAGATGACGACCGGCGAGCTGGTCACCTACATCGCGCATTGTTCAGCCTTCGCGGGCGCGGTCGATGGCTGAGATCATCGCGCGCGGTATTCGGTTCCACGTCCAGCAGCTGGCACCACGCCACCAGTCACGCCGACTGGAGCACCCGGTCGTGTTCATCCACGGGCTGGGCATGGACAACCTGTCCAGCTTCTACTACACGCTGGCCAACCCGGTGGCGTACGCCGGGGCCGAGGTGATCCTCTACGACCTGCGTGGCCATGGCCTGTCCGAGCGCCCGCGCACCGGCTACCGGATGGGCGACTCGGTCGCCGACCTGGTCGCGCTGCTCAACGCCCTGAGCGTCAAAGGTCCGGTGCACCTGGTCGGCAACAGCTACGGCGGCACCGTGGCGCTCGGCTTCGCGGTCACGCATCCCCACCGGGTGGCGAGCATGGTGCTGATCGAGACCCATTTCAGAGTGACCGGATGGGCCGAGCAGATCGCCGCCGAGCGCAGCAGGGTCGCATCTGCCGACGAGAGTGCACTGCGGCGTTGGCTCGACCGGCTCGGCCGCAAGGCGACCCGGCTGGCGGATGCGGCCGACAACCTGCTGGACCACACCACGTTCCTGGCTGACCTGGCGACAGTTCGGGCGATCCCGATGAGCCGGCTGCGTACCCTCACCTGCCCGGTGCGGGCGGTTTACGGCGAGCATTCCGACGTCGTCGACTACGCTCGTGAACTCGACGAATACTTGCCGCACTGCGTGCTGACGGTGATGGCGGGCTGCGGGCACTCGGTCCTGATGGAAGCGTCGCCCGCGCTGCGCAAGATCGTGCTGGACTGGTTTGTCACCCAGACTCCCTCGGGTATCCGGTGAGCCGGTTCCTGTTCGTGGTGCCGCCGCTGGTCGGGCACATCATGCCCACAGTAGCCATCGGCCGGGAACTGGCCGACCGCGGCAACCAGGTCGCCTGGGCCGGGCACGCTGAGACCGTCGGTCCGCTGCTGCCACCCGGGGCGAGGCTGCTCCCGGTCGCGGCAGACTTCGGTGGCGAGACGCTGGCTCAGCTCCGCCGCCGCTCGCTGGGCCTGCGTGGCGCGGCGGCGTTCCGTTTCTTGTGGGCGGATTTCCTGATCCCGCTGGCGGTCTCGATGTTGCCCGGCGTGGCGGCCGCAGTGGACGAGTTCCGTCCGGACGTGCTGGTGGCCGACCAGCAGGCGCCGGCCGGCGCGCTCGTCGCTCGCCGCCGCGGCCTACCGTGGGCGACCTCGGCGACCACGTCGGCGGAGCTGACCGACCAGTTCTCCACCATGCCGCAACTGGGCGGATGGGCGCGGCAGCGCCTGACCGAGCTCCAGGCTGAGGTGGGCGTGTCAGATCCCATCGATCTGCGGTTCTCCGACCAGCTGGTGCTGGCGTTCAGCACGCCCACGCTGGTCGGGCCGATCGGTGACCTCCCCGGCCACTGGGTGTTCGTGGGTCCGGCGATCGGTACGCGAACGGGTGGAACCGGGTTCCCCTGGGACTGGCTGTGCCGAGACCGTCAGCACGTCCTGGTCTCGCTGGGCACGGTCAACCAGGAGGTCGGCCGGCGATTCTTCGCCACCGCGGTGCAGGCCGTCGCACCGCTCGCCGACCGGCTGCAGGCGATCGTCGTCGCCCCATCCGACCTGGTCGAGACGGTGCCGGAGCACGTGCTGGTCCGCGAGTTCGTCCCACAGCTCGACCTGCTCCCGCACCTGGACGCGGTGGTGTGCCACGGGGGGCACAACACGGTGTGCGAAGCACTCGCGCACGGTGTGCCGCTCGTGGTGGCCCCGATTCGCGACGACCAGCCGGTGATCGCGGGACAGGTCGTCAACGCCGGCGCCGGCATCCGGGTGCACTTCGGCCGGGTCGGCGTCACCGAGCTGCGCGATGCCATCACCACCGTGCTCGACGACCCTTCCTATCGCGCCGCGGCGCGGCGTGTACAGACCTCGTTCACCACCGCCGGCGGTGCCGCCGCCGCAGCCGACCATCTGGAGAAACTGACATGACCGGTCCGTATGAGGCCGCCCGCCCGTACTACCAGGCAGAGCTGGCCGCCGGCGTCGAGCGGTTTCTCGAACCCCGCCGGGACACCTGTCCCTGGTGCGGGTCCGCCGACCTGTCGGTCCGGCTGCGGAGCTCCGACCTCGTCCAGCGAAAGCCGGGTCGGTTCACCCTGGAGCAGTGTGGCACCTGCCGACACATCTTCCAGAACCCCCGCCTCACCCCAGCGGGGCTGGACTTCTACTACCGGGACTTCTACGACGGCCTCGGCCGGCAGCGAATGGGGGAAATCTTCGCCTCGAACGGACAGTCCTACCAAGGGCGGGTCGAGATGCTCCGAGCGTTCACCACGCCCAAGGCTTGGCTGGATGTCGGCGCTGGACACGGCCACTTCTGCCACACAGCGCGAGAGATCTGGCCCGGTACCGTCTTCGACGGGCTCGACCAGGGCGCCGGCATCTCCGAAGCCGAGCGACGCGGCTGGGTGGACCGCGGCTACCAGGGCACGTTCACCGAGCTCGCCGATAAGCTGGCCAGCCGGTATGACGTGGTCAGCATGCATCACTACCTGGAGCACACCCGCGAGCCGCTGGACGAGCTGGATACGGCGGCGAAGATCCTCTCCACGGGCGGCTACCTGCTGCTGGAGCTGCCCGATCCCGACTTCCGCCTAGGTCGCGTGCTCGGCCGCTGGTGGATGCCCTGGTTCCAGCCGCAGCACCAGCACATGATCCCGCTGGACAATCTCGTAGCGGCTCTGGCCGACCGAGGGTTTTCGCCGGTGACCGTAGAACGCGACGCAGCCCACCAGGTGGGCGCTGACCTGACCCTGAGCCTGGTACTCGCGCTCCTCGTGTGCGCGCCCGACCCGAGGCTGCCCTGGCTGGCCACCGGACCGACCCGCTGGCGGCGACTTCGGCACACCGCGGTGTGGGCCGTGGGCCGGCCGCTGATGGCCGCCGCGTATGCCCTTGACGTGCTTCTCGGCCGGGTGGTGCGCCGCACTCACAGGGCCGGCAACGCCTACCGGGTGCTGGCCCGTAAGGACGGCTGACAGTGACCGGAGGCCCCGTGCCCAGGTATCGCCGTGCCGTCACCGCCGCCGCGCTGGCGCTGCTCGGGTTCCCCACCACCGCGGCCGCCACGATCGTGGGCTCGCCGCGACATTACGTTGCACTCGGTGACTCCTACGCGTCGGGTCCGTGGATTCCCGAGCAGCGCGCCGATCCGGCCGGCTGCCTGCGCTCCACCCGTAACTACCCGGCGCGCCTCGCGGCGGCGCTGCGCATCCGCGACTACACCGACGTAAGCTGCGGCGGCGCGATAACCGGCGACATGACGGCTCCCCAGCCGGTGCGGTGGGGCACCAACCCGCCGCAGTTCGATGCCCTACGCCCCGACACCGACCTGGTGACACTGACCATCGGTGGCAATGACATCGACATCGGTGGCCTCTGGATGACCTGCGCCCGGCTCGGCGCCACCGACCCGTCCGGTGATCCGTGCGAGCGACAGGCCACCGCCGGCGGCACCGACCGCTACGCGCAGCTCATCACTGCGGCCGCGCCCAGGGTCGCCCGAGTGTTGGAGGGCATCCGGGCGCGTTCCCCGCGCGCGAGGGTGCTGCTGGTGGGCTACCTGCGGCTCCTGCCACCGGTCCTCGGGTGCTATCCGGCCTTCCCGATCGCCCGCGGGGACGTGCCCTACGTGGACGGGGTCGAGCGGCGGCTCACCGCCATGCTGACCGACCAGGCCCTCGACCATGGCGCGGTATTCGTCGACTCCTACGCCGGTTCACTGGGCCACGACGCCTGCCAGCCGCGCGGAACGAAGTGGGTGGAGGGCACCACCCCGACCAGCCCGGCCTACCCGATGCACCCCAACGCCCTCGGCATGCACGAGGTGGCCGATCTCACTCTGGACACGCTCAGGACCGTGACCGCGACGCGGCATTAGTCACGCTCCGAGCGCCTTCGCCGGACAACGACGGAGAGTAGTCAGCCAGCCTCCCTCTGTAACGATGGCGAGCCGGGTGCCGATCTTCTCGGCACCGGTCCTGGCGACCGGCTGACACACCAGCCACGTGAGAGAGGCGACATGGCCGTAGCCCCGACACTCCCCCAGGTCCAGCAGCCCGTCTCCCCGCCGAGCGGTGATGCCCCGGCAGCGGCAGGCGAGCTCGTCGACAAGCAGCGGTGGATCACCGTCGGGGCCCCGCTGGCGTTCATCATCGCCATCGTCGCCAACCTCGCCATCATCGCTGTCATCGTCAACCGCCACGATCCAGCCCCCACAGCCACGGTGCACCGTCGGGTGCAGACGGTGCCGGCGCCACCGGCGCTCCCGCCGGGCCTGGCGACCACCCTCGGCGAGGGCCGGTTCATGGTGGGCACGGACATCGCCCCGGGTACCTACCGCACCACCGGGCCCTCCGGCCACCTGGACTGCTACTGGGAGCGGCTCAAGGACACCCGCAGCGGCACCCACTCGATCATCGCCAACAACCTCGGGCGGGGCCCGGCCACCGTGACGATCCCCCCCAGCGACGGCGCGTTCCAGACCCGCTGGTGCAACGTCTGGACAAAAGTCGACTGACCCAGCGAGATGGACGGCGGCGCGACACGGCCCACGACGAGGAAAGCCGTCGGCGTCAGGCCCCGCCGGCTACGTCGTACACCTCGGTCGCGGGAGTGGCCAGCAGCAGCTCAGCCATCTCGCGCTTCAGCACAGTCAGGCGGCTCTCCTGCTCCGCTGTCCGCTCCGCCGTACGAGCCAGCGCGATGAACTCCTCCCCCACATATCCCTCGCGAAGCACCACCGTCACGCTGCGCCCTCGGTAACCGAGCCGGAAAACGAAGCGCTCCCGCGTCGGTCCCAGTTCGAGACGCGCCATCGCATCGTCGACGACGTACCGGCCCTCCGTCACCGCACGGATGACCATCTCGAACGCATCGCGGGCACCGGGGCCGGCGAAGGCCGTCGTGACCTCGATCTCGCGGCGCTCCAGCAGACCCCGCGGCTCCAGGAGCGGCAGTCCCCGTTCCATCACCTTCACGGCGTGTGCCACGCCTCCGGGGGAGCCGGGCCCGTGGTAGCGCATCAGGTCCTCGAACGTATAGGCCAGCGTCGCGCCCTGGTCGGCAACCTCGATCGTGCTGATCACCGGAACTCCTCCACAACTCCTTACCTGGCCAGATGCGTAACCATACGTGAGCGAGGCCGGGCGCGATGAGACCGCGCTCCTCGGCACCGGTCCCGGCCTGGAACCATCGGGCTGATGGCGTCCCACCCCTTGCCACGACGATCGGCCATGGACTTGTGCTGGCGCTTCGACGGTGAGATCGCAGCCTTCGGCACGACGACGGGCTACCGCGCCGTCATCGGACGGTGGCTGGTGTCGCCCTTCGGGCCGGTGAGCGATGTCATGCTCGAGGCCGCCGACGGCACGAGGTCACTGTTCGCCCCGAATGACGAGGTCGCCCGTTTCGTCGCCGGCACCTACCGCTTCGATCGCGTCGAGGTGACGCCGGTCGAGGTGATCCGCCGGCCGGGACGGCTGACGGTGATGGCCGGGCAGCTACGAGCGGACCTGACCATCGGCGGGCGAGGCTGGCTCGGGCTGCTACTGCGAGCGGTGCCGCGCCCAGTGGCGACCGCTCCGGCCTGGGCCACGCTGGTGGACCCGCTGGCCCGAGCCGTGCTGCCTGGTGTGCGCACCCGGGGTAGCGCCGGTGCCGGGCGTAGGGAGTGGTACGGGGCTTGGGATCTCCATCCGCTGGTGTCCGTCACCGCCAGCTGGCGGGGGACGAGCCTCGGAGCCATGGCCGACGTCTGGCCACCTGTCCGGTTCGGCTTCGGCTCGACGCCACGTCGGCCCTCGATCGTGCGCCTGACCACGACGGTGCGGCTATGAGCAGCCCGCTACACTCGGTTGCTTTCCGTCATCGATCGGCGGCTGCCATCAGCTCGAGTTCGGACGTAGCGTCAGCCCTCGCTGGGCGGGACGGAACGTCTGGAGATGCCCAGCGTCGCAACAGATCCACCGCCAGCCGGCGGAGAGTCACCAGTGCTCACGACCGTGACATCCGGGCGCCTCGGCAGAGGGCGCCGAGGCGCTGCGGCTGGGCCGGGAAGCTGGGGGACGCCGACCGGCGCTGGGTGCGGTCCTTCTGGCGGGTTCTGCTGCCGCGCGCCCGGGGTATCGGCGGCTACCTCAACGCCGTGAGCGAACTCGAGGAGTACCGCGTGCGGGCCTCCTATGGACCGGCCAAGTACCAGCGACTCGCCCGGACCAAGGCGATCTATGACCCGGAGAACGTCTTCCATCACAACGCCGACATCACCCCAGCGCGGGCCCTGAGCTGACTCGGCTCGCCCAGACGCACGACACCTACAAGTACTGGCCGGTGTTGGTGGCCGTGTCGATAGCCCGACCGGAGTCGGCGTTCTTGCCGGTGACCAGGGTGCGGATGTACACGATCCGTTCGCCCTTCTTACCTGAGATCCGCGCCCAGTCGTCCGGATTGGTGGTGTTGGGTAGGTCCTCGTTCTCGGCGAACTCGTCGACGATCGAGTCCAGCAGATGGGTCATCCGTAACCCCGGCTGCCCGGTCTCCAGCACCGACTTGATGGCCTTCTTCTTCGCCCGGTCGACGATGTTCTGGATCATCGCTCCGGAGTTGAAGTCCCGGAAGTAGAGCACCTCCTTGTCGCCGTTGGCGTAGGTGACCTCCAGGAAGCGGTTCTCCTCACTCTCGGCGTACATCCGTTCGACGGTGCCCTGGATCATCGCCTGAATGCAGGCCTGGCGGTCCCGCCCGAACTCGGCGAGGTCGTCGGCGTGCAGCGGTAGCGTCACCGTCAGGTACTTGGAGAAGACGTCCCTGGCCGCCTCAGCGTCCGGGCGCTCAATCTTGATCTTCACGTCGAGCCGCCCGGGGCGCAGGATCGCCGGATCGATCATGTCCTCGCGGTTGGAGGCACCGATGACGATGACGTTCTCCAACCCCTCCACGCCATCGATTTCGCTGAGCAGCTGCGGCACGATCGTGGTCTCGACATCGGAGGAGACCCCCGACCCGCGGGTACGGAAGATCGAGTCCATCTCGTCGAAGAACACGATGACCGGGGTGCCCTCCGACGCCTTCTCTCTGGCCCGCTGGAAGATCAGCCGGATGTGCCGCTCGGTTTCCCCGACGTACTTGTTGAGCAGCTCAGGGCCCTTGATATTGAGGAAGTAGCTCTTGGCTTCAGTGTCCCCTCGGACCTGGGCCACCTTCTTGGCCAGCGAGTTGGCCACCGCCTTGGCGATCAGGGTCTTGCCGCATCCGGGAGGACCGTAGAGCAGCACACCCTTGGGTGGGCGCAGCTCGTAGGTGCGGAACAGCTCGGCATGCAGGAACGGCAGCTCGACGGCGTCGCGGATCTGCTCGATCTGGTTGGCCAGGCCGCCGATGTCCTCGTACCCGACGTCGGGAACCTCCTCCAGCACGAGATCCTCGACCTCCGCCTTGGGCACCCGCTCGTAGGCGTACGCGGCCTTGGTGTCCACCAGCAGGGAGTCACCCGGCTTGAGCGGCACGGTGTCGGGATTGTCCGGTCCTGGCAGCAGTGGGTCGGCCAGCCACACCACGCGCTCCTCGTCGGCGTGCCCGATGACCAGCGCCCGCAGGCCGCAGTCGAGTACTTCGCGCAGTGCGCAGACCTCGCCCGTCGACTCGAACGTGCCCGCCTCCACCACGGTCAGCGCCTCATTGAGCCGCACGTTCTGGCCGCGTCGCAGCCGCGGCACCTCGACCGAGGGCGACACCGCCACCCGCATCCGGCGCCCGGAGGTGAACACGTCCACCGAGCCGTCGTCGAAGCAGGCGAGGAACACACCGTAGCCGCTGGGCGGCTGAGCCAGCCGGTCGACCTCTTCGCGCAGCGCGAGGAGCTGGCTGCGGGCCTCCCGCAGCGTCTCCACCAGCTTGGCGTTCCGCTCGGTGAGCTGGGCCACCGACGCGGAAGCCTCGGCGAGGCGCTCCTCGATCAACCGGACGTGCCGGGGGGACTCGGTCAGTCGACGACGCAGCAGCGTCACCTCATCCTCGAGGATCCTGATCTGAGCGGCCAGCGCGGGGTCGATGCGGTCTCGACCCTCAGCGGCTCGGTCGCCGGAATAGTCGTACGGCACGAGGCACCTCCTCCCGCATGGTTCTGGAGACCATCAACGGTACGGGACGACGCGCCAGAACCGTGAGTTAACGCGGACCAACTACCGGGCAACGGGGGCGCAACGCGGGTCGCGGTGACAGACCGCCGCCCGGTCGGGTGCGCAGTGCTGTCGGGGGGCTCGCCTACCCTGCCAACCATGACGGAGAGCCTGGCCCCCAGCCTGGAAACCAGCCCCGCCGCGCGCAGGCGCCCGGCCCTGTCACCGTCGCGGGCGGCGGACTTCAAGCAGTGCCCGCTGCTGTACCGGTTCCGGGCGGTCGACCGGCTCCCGGAGACACCGAGCCGGTCGCAGGTTCGCGGCACCGTGGTGCACGCCGCGCTGGAGCGGCTTTTCGCGCTGTCCCCCGACCGGCGAGCCGCCGAGACCGGGCGGGAACTGGTCGGTCCCGCCTGGCGCGACATCCTGGCGGGCAGCCCAGAGCTGGCCGAGCTGTTCGCCGGCCCTGACGATCCGGAGCTCGCCGAGTGGCTCGACTCGGCACGTGCGCTCGTCGACGCCTACTTCTCGCTGGAGGACCCCCGGCTGGTCCAGCCTGAGGCCTGCGAGCTGCTGGTGGAGGCGGAGCTGGCCGCCGGCGACACCGGGGAAGACCAGCCGCTGCTGCTGCGGGGATACATCGACCGGCTCGACGTCGCCCCCACCGGGGAGATCCGGGTAGTGGACTACAAGTCCGGTACCGCGCCACGGGAGGTCTTCGAAGCCAAGGCACTGTTCCAGATGAAGTTCTACGCGCTGGTTCTGCTTCGGATCCGAGGGGTGGTGCCGCGCCAGCTGCGGCTGCTGTACCTGACTGATCGGCAGGTGTTGAGCTACACCCCTGATGAGGCGGAGCTGATCCGCTTCGAGCGCACCCTCGCCGCGATCTGGTCAGCGATCCGGCGGGCCGCCCGCAGCGGTGACTTCCGCCCCAGCCCGAGCCGGATGTGTCACTGGTGCGACCACAAGCCACGCTGCCCAGCGTTCGGCGGCGTCTCACCCCCCTACCCGGGCTGGCCGGACCTCTCCGGCGCGGGCGCGCAGACCGCCCGAGACCGGGCGGAGTAGGCGCCTCACAGGTGGCGGTAGACGTCGGCGGTGCTGATCCCCCGCCCGAGCATGAGCACCTGCACCCGGTAGAGCAGCTGCGAGATCTCCTCCGCCAACCGCTCGTCGGACTCGTGCTCGGCGGCGATCCACACCTCGCCGGCCTCCTCGAGCACCTTCTTGCCCTGCGCGTGCACCCCGTCGTCCAGCGCCGCTACCGTGCCCGAGCCGGCCGGCCGGGTCCGGGCCCGATGGGTGAGCTCGTCGAACAGCTCGTCGAACGTCTTCACTCACGACTCTCACGCATTGAAGTACTTGGCTTCCGGGTGGTGCGCGACGATGGCGTCGGTGGACTGCTCCGGGTGCAGCTGGAACTCCTCGGACAGCGTCACCCCGATCCGGTCCGGCCGCAGCAGCGCGACGATCTTCGCGCGGTCCTCGAGCTCGGGGCAGGCCCCGTAGCCGAGTGAGTACCGGGCGCCCCGGTAGCCGAGCTTGAAGAACTCCTCCACCTCAGCGGGGTCCTCCTCAGCCACCGCGGCCCCTGAGGCGAAGGTCAGCTCTTCCCGGATCCGCCGGTGCCAGTACTCGGCCAACGCCTCGGTCAGCTGCACACCCAGGCCATGCACCTCGAGGTAGTCGCGGTAGGCGTCCTTAGCGAACAGCTCGGCCGCGTAGTCGGCGATCGCCTGGCCCATCGTCACCAGGTGCAGCGGCAGCACGTCGACCTCGCCGGCGGCCAGTGCCGCCGCCCGAGGCCGGTAGAAGTCCGCCAGGCACAGCCTGCGGTCACGGCACTGGCGAGGGAAGACGAAGCGGAACCGCTCGGCCGCGTCCGGGCGGGGCTCGGTGAGCACGACCAACGCGTCGCCCTCGGCGACCGCCGGGAAATAGCCGTAGACCACCGCGGCGTGCGCGAGCACCCCCTCGGTGGTCAGCCGGTCCAGCCAGTAGCGCAGCCGGGGCCGGCCCTCGGTCTCCACCAGCTCCTCATAGGAGGGGCCGTCCTTGCTCCGGGACCCGCGCAGGCCCCACTGGCCCAGGAAGGTGGCCCGCTCGTCGAGCATCGCGGTGAACTCGGCCACCGGGATACCGGTGACCATCCGGGCGCCCCAGAACGGTGGAGTCGGGATCGGCACGTCGGTGGCCACCTCCGAGCGCGCCGGTACCGGCTCCTCGGCGCCGGTCTCAAGCTCCCGGCGGGCCTGCGCGATGCGCAGCGACCGCTCCCGCCGGGCCTTACGCTCAGCCGCCTTGGCCTCCTCCTTCGGGTCGGCGGGCACGGTGCCGCCCCGCTTCCTGGTCATGATCGAGTCCATCAGCCGCAGGCCCTCGAAGGCGTCCCGGGCGTAGCGGACCTCGCCCGGGTACAGCTCGGCGAGGTCGCTCTCCACGTAGGCCCGGGTCAGCGCCGCCCCACCGAGCAGCACCGGTGTGTCGGACAGCCCCCGGGAGCTCATCTCCTGCAGGTTCTCCTTCATGATCACTGTGGACTTGACGAGCAGCCCCGACATCCCGATGGCGTCCGCGCGGTGCTCTCTGGCGGCCTGCAGGATCGCGCTGATGGGCTGCTTGATGCCGAGGTTGATCACCTCGTAGCCGTTGTTGGACAGGATGATGTCCACCAGGTTCTTGCCGATGTCGTGCACGTCGCCCTTGACGGTGGCCAGCACCAGCCGACCCTTGCCGGTGTCGTCGCGCGAGCGCTCCATGTGGGGTTCGAGGTGCGCGACCGACGCCTTCATCACCTCGGCCGACTGCAGCACGAACGGCAGTTGCATCTGGCCCGAGCCGAACAGCTCACCGACGGTCCGCATCCCGGACAGCAGGGTGTCGTTGATGATCTGCAGCGCGGGCCGCTGCTCCAGGGCGGCGTCCAGGTCCTCGGCCAACCCGTTGCGATCCCCGTCGACGATCCGCCGCTCCAGCCGCTGGAACAGCGGCAACGCGGCAAGCTCAGCCGCTCGGGACTCCTTCGACGACGAGGTCGTGACGCCCTCGAACAGCGCCATCAGCTGCTGCAGCGGGTCGTAATGTACTCCGGGTCCGGACCGGCGCCGGTCGTACACCAGGTCCAGCGCCACGGCCCGCTGCTCGTCCGGTATCCGGGCCATCGGGAGGATCTTCGAGGCATGCACGATCGCGGTGTCCAACCCGGCCCGCACGCACTCGTGCAGGAACACCGAGTTGAGCACCTGACGGGCCGCCGGATTGAGGCCGAAGGACACGTTGGACACCCCGAGCGTCGTCTGCACCTCCGGGTAGCGCCGCTTGACCTCGCGGATCGCCTCGATGGTCTCCAGCGCGTCGCGACGCGTCTCCTCCTGGCCGGTGGAGATGGGGAAGGTGAGGCAGTCGACGATGACGTCGCAAGTGCGCATACCCCAGCTCACCGTCAGGTCATCGATCAGCCGCGAGGCCACCCGCGCCTTCCACTCGGCGGTGCGGGCCTGCCCCTGCTCGTCGATGCACAGCGCCACCACCGCCGCACCATGCTCGCGGACCAGCTCCATGACACGCTGGTATCGCGAGCTGGGCCCGTCGCCGTCCTCGAAGTTCACCGAGTTGACCGTGCACCGCCCGCCGAGGCGTTCCAGACCGGCGCGGAGCACTGCGGGTTCGGTGGAGTCCAGCATGACCGGCAACGTCGACGCGGTGGCCAGCCGCCCGGCCAGCTCGGCCATGTCGGCGGTGCCGTCGCGGCCGACGTAGTCCACGCACAGGTCGATCAGGTGCGCGCCGTCCCGGGTCTGCGCGCGGGCGATCTGGACGCAGTCCTCGAAGCGCTCGGCGAGCATGGCCTCGCGAAACGCCTTGGACCCGTTGGCGTTGGTGCGCTCGCCGATCATCAGCACACTGGCGTCCTGGCGGAACGGCACCGCGGTGTAGAGCGAGGACACCCCGGGCTCGGGGCGCGGCCGCCGGCGGCGAGGGGTCAGGCCGGCCACCGCCTGCGCTACCGCCGCGATGTGCTCCCGGGTCGTGCCGCAGCAACCACCGACGAGCCGGACACCGAACTCGGTGACGAAACCGGCCAGCGCGGTGGCCAGCGCGTCGGGGGTCAGCGGGTAGACCGCCCCACCCCTGCCGAGCTCGGGTAGCCCGGCGTTGGGCATCACCGACAGCGGGATCCGGGAGTGCTTGGCCAGCTGGCGCAGGTGCTCGCTCATCTCGGCCGGGCCGGTGGCGCAGTTCAGCCCGATCAGATCGATGCCCAGCGGCTCCAGCGCGGCCAGCGCCGCGCCGATCTCGGTGCCCAGCAGCATCGTCCCGGTGGTCTCCAGCGTGACCTGGGTGATGACCGGGACGTGCCGGCCCTCGGTCGCCATCGCTCGGCGGGCGGCGATCACCGCCGCCTTGCACTGCAGCAGGTCCTGGCTGGTCTCCACCAGCACCGCGTCGACTCCACCGTCGAGCAGACCGCGGACCTGCTCGACGTAGGCGTCGCGTAGCTCGGCGAAGGAGATGTGACCCAGGGTGGGCAGCTTGGTACCCGGGCCGACCGAGCCGAGCACAAACCGCGGCCGGTCCGATTCGGTGAACTCGTCGGCCACCTCGCGGGCCAACACGGCACCCGCCTGGGCGAGCTCCCGGATCCGATCAGCGATGCCGTACTCGGCGAGGTTGGCCAGGTTGGCGCCGAAGGTGTTGGACTCCACCGCGTCGGCACCCGCCTCCAGGTAGCCCCGGTGCACGGTGCGCACGACGTCCGGGCGGGTGACGTTGAGGATCTCGTTGCAGCCCTCCAACCCGGCGAAGTCATCCAGGCTCAGCGGGGCTGACTGCAACATCGTGCCCATCGCCCCATCGGCGACCAGGACACGACGCGCCAGCACATCGAGCAGCGATGAGAAGGTCATGAGATGCAGCGTAGAGCAGCGATATCAGGCTCTCGCGGTATCGCGTGACGGCCGGTGCGGCCCAGGAGCCGTAGGCTAGCGCGGTGACCCATCCGGACACCCCCGGCAGCGACTCTGCCTCCCGCGGATCGCCGCTGCCCCAGCTCACCTCTCCGGTGCTGGTCGCCGCGTTCGAGGGCTGGAATGACGCCGGGGACGCCGCGAGCACCGCCATCGAGCACCTGCAGCTGAGCTGGGACGCGACGCCGCTGGCCGAGCTTGACCCGGAGGACTACTACGACTTCCAGGTCACCAGGCCTACCACCAAACTGGTCGACGGGATCACCCGGCGCATCGAGTGGCCCACCACCCGGCTGTCGGTGTGCCGTCCGCCCGGGGCCGACTACGACGTGGTGCTGGTGCACGGTATCGAGCCGAACATGCGCTGGCGGTCGTTCTGCGATGAGCTGCTGCGCTACGTCCTGGACCTCGAGATCACCACCGTGGTCATCCTGGGCGCCCTGCTCGCCGACACCCCGCACACCCGGCCGGTACCGGTCACCGGGACCGCCTACGACGCCGCCTCGGCCGCCCGGTTCAAGCTGGAGCGTTCCAAGTACGAGGGCCCCACCGGGATCGTGGGGATCTTCCAGGACGCCTGCGTGCAGGCCGGAGTGCCGGCCATCGCGTTCTGGGCGGCGGTGCCGCACTACGTCTCCGCCCCGCCTTCTCCCAAGGCCACCCTGGCGCTGCTGCACCGGGTGGAGGAAGCGCTCGACCTCGAGGTCACGCTCGGCGCGCTGCCCGAGGAGTCCGAGGAGTGGGAGGCGACGGTCAGCGAAATGGCTGATGAGGACGACGAGGTCGCCAGCTACGTGCGGGCGTTGGAGGAGCGCGGCGATACCGACCTCACGCTGCACGAGGCCAGTGGGGAAGCCATCGCCGCAGACTTCGAGCGCTACCTGCGCCGCCGCCGCCCCGGCGGCACCTCAGGCCCCCGAGGACCCCGCGACAGCCGTTAGCGTGGCTGCGCCCTGTGAGTGGCAACACGAGCTATCACTCGCATCGCCACTCACGGGTGCGGTGGCTCACCGTCGTCTTCGGCGCTGGACGGGAGCTCTACCCCTGGCGGAATGAGCAGGACGTGCAGGACTGGCTGCTCGCCCCTGGTGGCGCGGACATGAGGCGCGTGACCGAGGTGACCGAGCCGGACGGAAAACAGGCCGTCCGCGAGCGGGTGTGGGACCTACTGCGGCGCCGCGGCGCGGGCAGTACCCGCACGGCCGCATTCCGGACTTCGTCGGGGCGGCCGCCACCGCCCAGCGGCTAGCGGCGCTGCCCGCCTGGCGACAGGCACACGTGATCAAGGCCAACCCTGACCAGGCGCAGCTGCCGGTGCGGGCCCGCGCGCTGCGCAAGGGCAAGCTGGTCTACATGGCCGTGCCCAAGCTGGCCGACCCGCTGCCGTTCTTCCGGCTCGATCCGGCCGAGCTCGACGGCGAGCCCGAGGCGCTGGCGGCTCACCGCACGGTGACCACGGTGGCGCCTGAGGTGGCCGTCTCTGACATGCAGGCGATCGAACTGGTCGTCTGCGGCAGCGTGGCCGTCAACCTCGCTGGGGTGCGCATCGGCAAGGGGGCCGGATACTCCGACATCGAGGTAGGGCTCCTGAGCCAGGCGAGGCTCATCGGCCACCGACAACGATCGTGACCACCGTGCACCACCTGCAAGTGATCGACGAGCCACTGCCTCACGATCAGTATGACTTCAGAAGGAGCAGTGGGCTCGCGGGTTTCCGCATTCAGCGGGCTGAGCGGCCTGAACAGCACCTCGCTAGCCCCGCTGTGCGTGCTGAATACGGTCTACATGTTCCGCCGATGACCTGCCGCGCCGATCATGAGGTCCATTTGTCTGCTGGTGGTGGTCATCACGCCCACGCGATACTCCCGGGCATGGAGTCACAGATCGCGGTACACCTCACGACGGTGGGCGACCCGGACGACGGTGACGAGGACAAGATCGTCCCAGATGACGTACACCACGCGGTAGTCCCCGATGCGGAGCCGCATCGTTCCCGGCGGCTGTCCCATCAATGCCTGGACTCCAGGCGGCCGGGGGTCCACGCAGAGCCTGGTCACCGCCGCCAGGATCCGGCGTGCGAGGGGTTTGTCGAGCTTGCGCAGCTCGCGAAGCGCCGGAGCACTCCACTCAATCCCGTAGCTCACCACTCAGGCGATGCCGTACTCGGCCAGCACCTCACGGTGGGGGACACGCCGCTCAGTGCTCGCCAGGGCTTCTCGCGCTGCCACAAGATCGGCCTCATCCTCTGCCGCCTCGAGCTCCCGCAGATCGTCGATGGAAACCACCGCCGCCACAGCCCTGCCGTGGCGAGTCAGCACCGTCCGTTCCTGAGCGTGCTCAACCTTCGACACAATCTCGCCGAGGCGATCCCGTGCCTCGCTGATCGGCAGCTCGCTCATACCCCAAATTGTACAATCCATGGCAAGACCTCGTAGCATCGCTGAGCTAATCCGAGTCTGGCCTGTACACCAGCAGGGGCACCAGCTGCTCGTCGGGGGTCAGGGAGCCGTGGTGGCCGATCAGGCGGCTCAGGGTGGGACTGACGCGGGAGCGCACGACGGCGAAGTCGGTGCGGGCGGCGACGATGAGGTCACCGATGCGGTCGCGGATGCGGTGCTCGACCACGGGACCGAACCACCCGGCCGCGATGGCCTCGTCGCGGGTGCGGATCCACGCTCGGTCCCCGATCAGCTCCTCCCAGGCCGCGAGCACATCGTCGGTGGCGCCCGGCTCGGTGTAGACGTACCGGGCGCGCGGGTCTCCGCCCAGTAGGCGCACGCCGGCCCGCAGCGCCGGTTCGGTGTCGAAGTCGAGCCTGCCTTCCTCGGGTACGGTCACCATGCCGTGGTCCGCGATCACCACGAGGTGGGCGCCCGAGGGCAGCCCTTCGGCGATCCCGGCCGCCAGCCGGTCGACGTGGGCGAGCTGCAGCCGCCAGGGCAACGACCCGACACCGTAGACGTGGCCGAGCAGGTCAAGGTCGCCGTGGTAGGCGTAGCACAAGCTCCGCCCGCCGCCGGACACCGCAGTCAGCGCGCTGGCGGCCAGGTCCCCGAGTGCGTGCACGCCCTGGAAGTCGGCGCCACGCAGCGCCACGCGGTTCAAACCCGAGTCCCGATGCACGTGCGGAACCGCCTGGGTGACCCGTACTCCGGCGGCGGCGGCGCGTTCCAAGGCGGTGGGTCGCGGCTGGATGTCCTCGGGCACGAACCGCTCACGTAGATCGACCCGTTCGCCGCCGCCGTGCGTGTGCCAGCTCAACGCGTTGATCAGATCACCCTCGGGCGTGGCGAAGGTGTAGCCGACGATTCCGTGCCGGCCCGCCGGCACACCCGTTCCGATGGCGGCCACGCTGGTCGCCGTCGTCGCCGGAAACCCGGCCGTGATCGGCTCGCTGCCCTCGGTCAGGGACATGAGGAACGGGGCGTCCCCGGGATGCTCCCGCAGCGACCGCCACCCGAGACCGTCCACGAGCAGCAGGCAGACCCCCCGTGCCGGGTTGAGCCCCAACCGGTCGGTGAAGCCGGCGACCCCCAGAGCTGACAGCAGCGCGGGCACCACGTCGGCGAGCGATGCCTGCCCGGCACCAGGTACCAGCGGAGCGTCCATCGTCACAGCACGATGCCGAGCAGGGCATCCACTGCGGCGCTCAGCAGAGCGGGAGCGTCAGCGTCGCGGCCGGGCCCGGTCAGCGTCTCGGTGGCCCACGCATCGACCGCGGCGAGGGCGCCGGGGGTATCCAGATCGTCGGCCAGACGGGCACGTAGCCGGCACACGACGTACCGCGCAGGTGCCCCAGCGGGCAACGCGACGGCCTGCCGCCAGCGGCCCAGCCGGGTCACCGCCTCGTCGAGCGTCGCGGTGTGCCAGGACCGGTCGCTGCGGTAGTGCCCGGACAGCAACGCCAGCCGCAGCGCCATCGGGTCCACCTGGTCGGCGCGCAGCCGTGAGACGAAGACCAGGTTGCCCTTCGACTTGGACATCTTCTCACCGTTCAGGCCGATCATCCCGGTGTGGACGTAGTGCCGGGCCATCGGGTGCTCGCCGGTGAGCGCCTCGGCGTGGGCGGCGGAGAACTCGTGGTGCGGGAAGATCAGGTCTGAGCCGCCGCCCTGCAGGTCGAAGCCGATGCCGAGCCGGTTGAGCCCGATCGCGCAGCACTCCACATGCCAGCCGGGGCGCCCTGGCCCCAGCTCGCAGTCCCAGGACGGCTCACCCTCGCGGGCGGTGCGCCACATCAAGGGGTCCAGCGGATGACGCTTACCGAGCCGCTGCGGGTCCCCGCCGCGCTCGGCGAACAGTCGGGCCATGGTCTCCTCGTCGTAACCCGACTCGGATCCGAAGTGCGCGGCGGCCCGGTGGTCGAAGTAGATGTCCGGGTGCTCGGGATCGTCGACCCGGTAGGCCGCGCCGCAGGCGAGCAGCTTGCCGACCACCTCAACGATCTCGCCGATCGCTTCGACGGCCCCGACGAAGTCCCTCGGCGGCAGCACCCGCAGCGACTCCATGTCCTCCCGGAACAGCGCGGTCTCGCGCATCCCGAGCACCACCCAGTCGTCCTGGTCGCGCCGCGCCCGCTCCAGCAGCGGATCGTCGACGTCGGTGACGTTCTGCACGTAGTGCACGTCATGCCCGGCGTCACGCCAGTACCGGTGCATCAGGTCGAAGGCCAGGTAGGTGGCCGCGTGCCCGAGGTGGGTGGCGTCGTAGGGGGTGATCCCGCAGACGTACATTCGCGCGGTGGGCCCGGGCGCGGTCGGCCGGACCTGCCCCGCCGCAGTGTCGTGCAGCCGCAGCGCTGCGCCCTGGCCGGGCAGCCGCGGCACCGGTGTCGACGTCCAGGGCTGCATGCTTTCGACCCTACGTCACCGCGGGGCGGGGTCTGGTGGCTAAGCGGTGCGCCGGCGGTGCCGGAGGTAGTCGCCCACCACCGCGGCGCCCAGCCCGTCCGTCCCGGGGTCGAGCACCCTGCCGCCACAGCGCCGGGCCAGTGCGTGCACGAACCCCGCGAGCCGGGGATCGCGGCCCAGCATCACGATGCTCACCGCCGTGCCGTCGCGGGCCAGCGCGTCCATCTCACGCACGGTCAGAGCCAGCGTCTGGGGATGGGGCGGGTAGCTGAACACCGCCTCCCCACCGGGTTCCAGGTGCGCGGTGGGCTCCCCGTCGGTGACCACCAGCAGGACCCGCGCGGCGTCCGGATGGCGGCGCAGATGCCGCCCCGCCAGCAGCAACGCATGGTGCAGGTTGGTGCCCTGCTCCCACACCCCGGCCAGCCCGGTGAGCTGCGTGATGTCCACCCGCCGCGCGTGGCGCCCGAAGGTGATCATCTCCAGCGCGTCGGACCGGAACCGGGTCCGGACCAGGTGGTGCAACGCCAGCGCGGTGCGCTTCATCGGCACCCAGTGTCCGTCCTGCACCATCGACCACGAGGTGTCCACGCACAACGCCACCGCGGCCCGCGCGCGCTGCTCGGTGTCCACCACCTCGACGTCCCCGACAGTCAGCAGCGGGCCCGCGATCCCGCTGACCGCCCTGCGCAGCGTGGCGTTGCGCACGGTGCGGGGCACGTCCCACGGCTCGGAGTCGCCGAACTCCCAGGCCCGCGTGCCACCGCTGGGTTCTCCGGCGGCTCCGGCGCTGCGCACCTCGCGCTCACCGCGCCGGCCGCGCAGCACGTCGGCGACCTCGCCCAGCGCCCGCGAGCCGAGCCGGCGCATCGCCATGGGGGACAGCCGCAGCGACCCGTCCGGGCCGCGCTCGAAGAAGCCGCGACGCTCCAGCTCACGCTCCAGCTCGACCAGCCGGCGGGCGTCGACGCGGGCCGCCTCGCCCAGCCGGCGGGCCAGCGCGTCGAGGTCGAGGTCCTCGGCGCGGGCCCCGGCGTAGGACTGGGCGAGCTGCTCGGCCAGCGCGTCCAGCTCCGCGAGCTCGGCCATCGCCTGCGCGCCCTCGCCCAGACCGAGCGGGTCCTCACCGACGAACCGCTCGGACCCCCGCCAGTCCTCACCGGACCGCAGCGCCTGCAGCTGGGCGTCCAGTGACGTGAGCTGCTGGACCAGCCGCGGGTCGCCGAAGGCCTGCTGGGCCAGCTGGGCCAGTTCGGCGCGCTGCTGCGGGCTCATCGAGTTGAGCATCCGCCGCGCCGCTGCGCCTCGAGCGGCCAGCGCGTCGATCAGCTCGTCGACGGTGCGCGGGCGCTCGGGGAAGAACTCGCCGTGCCGGCGCATGAACTCCTCGAACCGGCGCGAGATGTCGGGGTCCCGGCGTGCGCGTGCGGCGAGCAGCTCGTTGAGGTCCGACAGCATCCGCCGGATCCGCTCGACGTCCTCGGGCGAGGTGGACCGCAGCGCCTGCTTGATCCCTTCGAAGCGCTGCTCGAGCAGCTGCCGGCCGAGCAGGTCACGGATCTCCTGGTAGGCCCGCGCGGCCGCCGCGGCGCGCCAGTCGTAGTCGGCGAGCTCGGTGACGGCGCGGGCGGTATCCGGGGGTAGCGCGTCGAGCCGGGCCTCGCGGAACCGGGCGTCGTCGCCGGGGTCGCCGAACAGCGCGCGTCGCTCCGCGGCGAGGGCTTTGTCCAGCAGCTCGCGGACCTGCGCCACGGTGCCGTCGAGCCGGTGCCGACGGGTGATCTCGGCGCGGCGCCGCCGGATCCGGCGGGCCAGCTCGTCCATCCCCCGGGTGCCAGGCAGCCCGCGGCGGAGCAGCTCCCGCATGGCCGCTCGGGGCGATGCCCCGTCCATCACGTCCCGGCCGATCCGCTCCAGCGCCGCGGACAGGTCAGCGGGGGCCGCCAGCGGGTCCGGGCCACCGCGCCAGGGCCCGTAGCTGTACTGGCTCGCCGGGGTCATGGCGCTCCGTATACGGTGCGGCCGTCGTCGGCGTCCTTGCCGAGCTTGCGGGTGAGGTAGAGCGACTCCAGCGCTAGCTCGACGGCGGCGGCGATCGGGCCAGGCGGGCCGTCGGGCGCGGCGCCCAGCCGGGTGGCGACCTCGTGCAGAATCGGCAGCTCCGGCAGCGCGGCCAGCACCTCGCCGGCCGGCACTCGCTCACCGGTGGCCACCCGGTAGCCGCCCGAGACCGCCGCAGCCAGCGGGGTGAGGTTCAGGCCGCGCAGCCGGGCTCGAGCGGTGTCGGCCACCGCGCGGCGCAGCAGGTGGGTCAGCACCTCACCCTGCTCGTCGCGTTCCGAGGACTGCCCAGCCGGCTGGTCATAGCCGGACTCGAACTCCAGCTTGCCGCGCAGCACCGCCGGCACCGCCTCCAGGTCGACCGGGCGGGCCACCGCGTGGTCCTCGCCAGTCAACGCGGAGCGTCGCAGCGCGGCGGCGGCGACGGTCTGCGCACCGGCCACCGCGAACCGCGCCGACACCCCGGAGCGCTGGTCGATCGCGGCGCTGGCTCGAAGGTGCCGAGAGAACCGGGCCAGCACCTCCAGCAGCGCCTCGCCGACCTCCGCGCCGATGCCGCCCAGATCCGCCTCCTGAGCGACCAGCGCCACCTCAGCGGCCATCTCGCGCGGGTAGTGAGTGCGGATCTCGGCACCGAAGCGGTCCTTGAGCGGGGTGATGATCCGGCCCCGGTTGGTGTAGTCCTCAGGGTTGGCGCTGGCCACCAGCAGCACGTCCAGCGGCAACCGCAGGGTGTAGCCGCGAATCTGGATGTCCCGCTCCTCCATCACGTTGAGCAGCGAGACCTGGATGCGCTCAGCCAGGTCGGGCAGCTCGTTGATCGCGACGATGCCGCGGTGCGCGCGGGGCACCAGCCCGAAGTGGATCGTCTCCGGATCGCCCAGACTGCGGCCCTGCGCGACCTTCACCGGGTCGACGTCGCCGACCAGGTCGCCGACGCTGGTGTCGGGGGTGGCGAGCTTCTCGGTGTAGCGAAACGAGCGGTGCAGCCAGCCGACCGGCAGGTCGTCCCCGAACTCGGCGGCGCGGCGCACCGAACTCGGAGTGATCGGCAGGTAGGGATGTTCGGCCAGCTCAGCGCCCTCGATCACCGGTGTCCACTCATCAAGCAGACCCACCAACGCGCGCAGCAGACGGGTCTTGCCCTGGCCACGCTCCCCCAGCAGCACCACGTCGTGCCCGGCCAACAAGGCCCGTTCCAGCCGCGGCAGCACCGTGTCGCCGAACCCGATGATGCCCGGCCACGGATCATGACCGCCGCGCAACGCGACGAGCAGGTTCGCCCGCACCTCATCCTTGACGTCACGCTGGACATGCCCGCACGCACGCAACGCGCCCAGCGTGCGTGGCGCGGTGGTCGGCGGCTCCGGGGATCCACCCGCGGGGAGGACGGTCACGGCTCCACGCTACGCACGCCCGCGCCGGCCGGCATCCCGGTCCAACTGGAACACCTCGGGCTCCCGCCGGGCGGCCCTCACTCATCGCAAACGACATCCACCCGGCTTCATACTCATTTGACATTTCACGTGATAACACAGCCATTCAAAATTCATCTGACATCTAACTGGGCTTGCGCCATCCGACGTTTTCGATGAAGACTCGCGCTCGAGATGAGCAACAAAGAAACGTGGAAATCAAGCGGAAAGTATAGGGGTCGTTACTCGGCCGGAATCACGCTGCTCCATCCGAGTGGTTCGAGTCGATTCCGGTTACGCTCAGCGCACCACGGCGATGAATCCGACGACAGACTCAATCACCCGATAGCGGTTCTGGTGGGTGAACCCACGGAAGTTCTGTCCCCGGTTCACCGGGAGTCACGTTTCTACTAGGAGGAAATTGATGTCTGACGCACTGAGCTTCGCCGAGATCGACGGGCAGCACCTGGAGCTGTTGCCGGCCCGTACCGTCCTCACGACAATCTCCGGCGGAAGCTTCACCGGTGGCCAGGGCGGCGCCGGTGGCGCCGGCGGCGCCGGTGGCCAGGGCGGCGCCGGCGGGACCGGCGGCGCAGGCGGCAACGGCTACGGCGGCACCGGCACGATCTATGGCAACACAGTCAGCGGCGGCGGTTCCATGTTCAGCTCCGCCGGCAACGGCTTTGGCGGCCCCGGCGGTAACTCCATTGGTGGTGCCGGCGGTCATGGCGGCGGCAGCTTCGGCGGCCCCGGCGGCGGCTTCGGCTTCTTCGGCTGAGCCGGTATCGCTGAGCAGTCACATGATTGCGTGATGTGCCGTTAGCGAGGGAGGGGTGGCTGCGGCCACCCCTCCCGAAACGGTGCACCGTCCGCTGCCTGACACCGGGTGCTCGCCGGTGCCGTGAATTCCGAGTCGGGAGGGCATCATCGACACCGAGCGTGCGGTACTCGAGGCTGGGACCATGACGGATACTCTCGCGCGGAGGGTGCCGCGGCTGGCTGAGGGCATCGAGCTGATCGGGGAGTATCAAGGTTCTGGTTTTCAGGAGCCCAAGTACATCCTGCGCCGGGCTGATGGCCAGGTGATCCAACTGCCCCGGCTGCTGTACCTGCTGGCGGCCACCCTGGACGGTCAGCGCAACCTGCACGAGGTGGCCGCCGCGCTCAGCGCCGAGCTCGGTCGGACCGTGCAGGCCGACCAGGTGGCGTTCCTGATCGACAACCGGTTTCAGCCAGCGGGGATCATGTCGACCGATCCGACAGCTGCCCCTCTGACAGCCGCCCATCCGACGGCTGCCCATCCGACGACTGCACAGGGCGGTACGGCGCCGAAGACGATAAAGAGGCCGGATCCGCTGCTGGCGTTGAAGTTCCGGGTGAGAGTGGTGCCGGAACCGACAGTCTGGCGCATCGCCGGGGTCTTCCAGCCGATGTTCTGGCCGCCGGTGATCCTGGCCGCGTTAGCGGGGTTCCTCGCCCTGGATGTGGTGCTCATCGCGCGGGGTGGGCTGAGCCAGATCGTGCCCAGCGGGCTGGCGTTGGTCTACCAGCCGGCGCTGACGTTGCTGGTCCTGGCGTTGATCGTGGTCGCGGGGGCGTTTCACGAGTGCGGGCACGTCAGCGCCTGCCGCTACGGCGGCGCCCGACCCGGGGTGATGGGTTTCGGTCTGTATCTGGTGTGGCCGGCGCTGTACAGCACGGTCACCGACTCCTACCGGCTGGGTCGGGTCGGGCGGCTGCGCACCGACCTGGGTGGGGTGTACTTCAACGCGGTGTTCATCGCCGGGATGAGCCTGGCCTACCTCGGTACGGGTGCCCCGTGGCTGCTGGCGGCCATCGTGGCGCTGCATGTCGAGACCGCGATGCAGTTCCTGCCGATGGTCCGCCTGGACGGCTACTACATCCTCAGCGACCTGATCGGGGTGCCCGACCTGTTCAGCTGGATGGGTCCGGTGCTGATCAGCATGATCCCGGGCCGAGCGGCCCATTCCCGGGTGCACGAACTCAAGCGCTGGGTCCGGGTAACGATCACCCTGTGGGTGCTCATTGTGGTGCCCTACCTGCTGTACTGGCTGATCGGGTTCGTGATCGTGATGCCTCGGGTGCTGCCGGTGGTGTGGCACAGGCTGGTCTGGCTGGTCCACTCGGTGAGCACGGCGGCAGCGAGCGGGAGGTCGGCCGAGGCTGCCGCAGCGGCGGTCAACATTGTTCTGCTGTTGCTGCCCTGGGTGGGTTCCGCGCTGGTGTTGGGCATGCTGACCAATGGTCCGATGCGGATGGCGCTGGCCCACTGGCGCCTGAGGCGGAGGCGGCCGGCGCACCGGCGGGTGACGCACCGGCGGGTGGGGTGGCTGTCGGTCATGTGCGCGGTCGCGATCTTGGCCACGGTGGGGCTGCTGGCCGGCTGTGTGGGTGCCGACGCTGTCGGTCCCACCAGCGACAGCGGCACGGGGGGTAACGGCACCAGCCGCGCACTCGGAGCCGATGTCGGCACCGGCGGCGCCGCCGGTGCAGGGCCTCATGGCGGCACCGGCGACAGCGTCGGCGGCGATGGCGGCGACGCTGTCGCCGGTGCCGGTGCTCCTGGTGCTAACGGTACTCCAGGTGCTAGCGGCACTAACGGCACTGTTGGCACTAACGGCACTGTTGGTGCTAACGGCATTGCTGGTGCTAACGGCATTGCTGGTGCTAACGGCATTTCTGGTGCTAACGGCACTCCGGGGGCTAACGGAATTCCCGGTGCTAATGGCGCTCCTGGTGTCGCCGGTGGCGGTTTTTCCGACAATGGCTCGGTGGTCGGCTCCGGTCACCCGGCCAGCCGGGTGGCCGCCCTGCCGGGTGTCACCTCGGTGGTGGTCGGGGCCAGTTTCATCGTCCGGGTGACGGTGGGTGAGCCCGAGCAGGCGACGATCCGCATCGACGACAACCTCGTCGATCAGCTTGACGCCACAGTGACCGGGGGGACGCTCCGTCTGGGGCTCAAGCCGGGCAGCAACGTCCGCAACGTCACGCTGTCCGCCGAGATCACCGTGCGTAACCTCGATCAGCTCAGCACCAGTGGCGCCAGCCAGGTCACCTGGGACTCCCCGGTGACCGGTCCGGCGCTGCAGCTGACCGCCAGCGGGGCCAGCCAGGTCACCGGCCCGCTCGGGGTCGATCACCTCAAAGTCTCGGAGTCGGGAGCCAGTGCGCTGGCACTCTCCGGGCATGTCGGTGATCTGGACCTCAGCGCGGCGGGCACCAGCCGGCTGCTGGATCCCGAACTCACCGTCGCTGACCTCAACGCCCTGCTGTCCGGAGCCAGCCAGGTCACCGTCGCGGTGAGTGACGCTCTCGCCGCGACCGCGCAGGGCGCGTCGGTGCTGCGCTATCGCGGCACCCCGGACATCACCCGCCAGCAGACCTCCGGGGTGTCGTCGATCGCACCCGACTCAGGTCGGTAAGGTCAGAATGCCGGCCACGGGATCGCCGGCCAGTCCCCATGGGGTGCTGGGAACGTCCCGTTAGCCAGCAACCGGTCAGTCCGTTCCCGCACCGCCCGCACCTCCGCTCGGGTCACGTGCTCGGTGAGCGCGGCACCCAACGCGCCGTCCAGCTCGGACCGCATCCGGCGCAGCGCCTCCAGCGTCGCGACCGACAACGGCCGACCCAGGAAGCCCCACAGGACGGTGCGTAGCTTGTCCTCGCGGTGCAGGCAGACCCCGTGGTCCACGCCGTACACCGCGCCGTCCAACCCGGCGAGGACATGCCCGCCCTTGCGGTCAGCGTTGTTGATCAACACATCGAGCACGGCCAGCCGGCGCAGTCCTTCGGTGTCGGCGTGCACCAACAGCGCCGGGTCGCCGTACCGGTCATGTGCCCGCAGCACCGTGCGCCAGCCCCGCGGCACGGCGTCGAGGGCGACCACGTCCACCAGTCTGGACTCATCCTCGGTGTCGACCCATAGCTGCACCATGCCGGGACCCAGCGGTCCCGACCGCAGCACGGTGGGCGGCACCAGCGACCAGCCGGTGGCCTCGGAGAGCAGCCAGCTGGCCACCTCACGGCCGGCCAGGGTGCCATCCGGGAAGTCCCAGAGCGGGCGCTCCCCTCGGATCGGCTTGTAGACGCACTCGGCGCTGACCCCGTCGCAATACACCGTGCCCACCAGGGTGGCGTTGGACGCCTCGACGATCCGGCCGGCCAGGTCGATGCGGCCATGGTGCAGCAACGGCAGCGCCGCCGGATCGGTGGGCAGCACCGCTGACCCCGCTCAGGCCTCGACCTGGCGACGGTAGCCATTCTGCCGTGGGCAGATGTGCCCCTTGGGTCCCAGCGGCTCCGCGCACAGCGGACAGGGCCTGCGTCCCGCTGAGATCACCCGCTCGGCGCGCACAGTGAACGCCCGTGCCTGCGCGAGTGACAGGAACACCCGCACCGCGTCGGGGCCTTCCTCGGTGTCGTCGAGCACCATGGACTCGTCCACCTCCTGCTCGCTCACGGCGAGCAGCTCGACGACGATGGACCGAGACTCGACATCCCAACCCAGCCCCATGGTGCCGACCCGGAACTCCTGCTCGATGGGTGAGCGCAACGGCTCGGTGTCCACCGCAGGCTCCTCGGACTCGACGGGGGCATCGGCGCCCAACCGCCGAACGACCTCGTCGAGCAGGGCGGACAGGCGTTCCGCGAGAACGCTGACCTGTTCCTTCTCCAGCTGCACGCTGACAACTTTGGTCTCGTCCGCAGCCTGCAGGTAGAAGGTCCGTTCGCCGGGCTCGCCGACTGTGCCCGCGACGAACCGGTCGGGGGTGCGGAAGACATGGATGACACGGGACATGGCAGTACCGACCCTAGAGCACCCGTCCTCCTGCGCCACCGACCCTCCCCACGTCTCAGCCGGTACCGGTCGATCCTCCGGGCGTGGCGTCGGACGAGGGCCGGCGCCGGCGCTTGGGCGGGACCAACGACCGCAGGTCGTCACCGCAGTCGTTGACCCGCTGCACGAACGGCCGGGTCTCGGTGTAGGTGACGGCGCTGACCGAGCAGGGGTTGGCCACGATGCGCTGGAAACCGTCCAGGTGCACGCCCAGCGCATCGGCGAGCACCGCCTTGATGATGTCGCCGTGGGTGCAGGCCAGCCACAGCACCTGGGGACCGTGCTCGGCGGCCAGCTTGGCATCCCACTCCCGCACCGCGGCCACCGCCCGAGCCTGCATCGCGGCCAGACCCTCACCGCCGGGGAACACCGCCGCGCAGGGGTGCGCCTGCACCACCTTCCACAACGGCTCCCTACCCAGCGTGCGCAGCTCCCGCCCGGTCCACTCGCCGTAGTCCACCTCGACGAGCCGGTCGTCGAAGCTCACCTCGATCTCACGGGACCGCGCCAGCGGGGCCACCGTGTCCCGGCAACGCTGCAGCGGGGAGCTCACCACCGCGGCCAGCGGCAGTCGCGCCAGGCGTTCGACCATCGCCTGAGCCTGGGCTCGACCGTGCTCGTCGAGAACGACTCCCGGGATGCGTCCGGCCAGCACCCCAGCGCTGTTCGCCGTGGACCGGCCATGTCGTAACAGGATCACGGTGCCCACGCCCGCCACCCTACGCACCCACTAGCGTGCACCCCGTGCAACAGCGTTATCTCGGCCGCAGCGGGCTGCGAGTATCCCGGCTGGCGCTGGGCACCATGACCTGGGGTCGGGACACCGACGCCGAGGAGGCCGCCACTCAGCTGGTCGCCTTCATCGACGCCGGTGGAACGCTCGTGGACACGGCGGACGTGTACAGCGAGGGTGAGTCGGAGAGAATCCTGGGCGGACTGCTGTCCGACGTCATCCCTCGGGACGAGGTGGTGCTCGCCACCAAGGCGGTAGCGCACCGCGACGACGGGCCATTCGGTGGCGGCGCGTCCCGGGGGGCGCTGCTCGCGGCATTGGAGGAGTCGCTGCGCCGGCTTCGCACCGACCACGTCGACCTGTGGCAGCTGCACGCCTGGGATCCGGCCGTACCACTGGAGGAGACGCTGTCCGCGGTGACCGACGCGGTGCGTTCAGGCAAGGTCCGCTACGTCGGGGTGTCCAATTACACCGGCTGGCAGCTGGCCACCGCGAGGACCACCTCCGACGTGCCGCTGGTGTCCGCCCAAATGGAGTACTCGCTGCTGGAACGGGGGGTGGAGCGGGAGCTGGCCCCGGCGGCGGCGTACCACGGCGTAGGCCTGCTGCCCTGGGCGCCGCTGGCGCGCGGGGTGCTCACCGGCAAGTACCGCAACAGCACCCCTGCCGGCTCCCGAGCGGCGTCGCCGCACTACGCGCGGTATGTCGAGCATCACCGCACCGACCGGTCGAACCGGATCGTGCAGGCCGTGGTCACCGCCGCCGACGGGCTGGGCGTCTCCCCGCTCGAAGTGGCCCTGGCCTGGGTCCGGGACCGGCCGGGGGTGGTCGCCCCGGTCGTCGGCGCCCGGGACACCGCCCAGCTAGCCGGCTCACTGGCCGCCGAGGAAGTGGAGCTGGCCCCCGCGATCACGGCCGCGCTGGATGACGTCAGCGCCATCGAACTGGGATATCCGGAACGCCGGCTCGGCTGATCCGCCCCATCGCGGCGGCCATGTCGCGGGCGGCTCGAACCGTGCCCCGGATCGAGCCGGACACCTTGGACCGCCCCCCGGCGCGCGGCCGGTACTCGACATCGAACTCGCGCACCCGCCAACCGGCCGCACCTGCCCGCAGCAGCAGCTCGAACGGGTAACCGAAGCCCCGGTCGGTGACACCCAGGTTGAGCAGCGCCTGCCGGCGTCCAACCCGGATCGGTGCGATGTCGTGCACAGGCAGCCCACGCTCGCGCAGCACTGCGGCCAGTGCCGCGTTGCCGGCTCGGGCGTGCCACGGCCACGCGCCGGCCTGGGGTCTCCGGCGACCGACGGCGAGGTCGGTGCCGCCGGCGACCGCGGCGACCAGCTCGGGCAGCGCTTGGGGGGACAACGACCCGTCGGCGTCCAGCACGCCGACCAGGTCGGCGGTCGCGGCGAGCAACCCGGCATGCACCGCGGCACCGTAGCCGCGGCGCGGCTCGGGCACCACGGTCGCGCCGCCCGCGACCGCGACCGCAGCGGTGTCATCGGTGCTGCCGTTATCGACGACGAGGACCCGGTAGCCCGCCGGCATCGCGGCCAGCACACCCGGCAGCGCCTCGGCTTCATCCAGACAAGGCAGCACGATGTCGACCGTGGTGGGGGGAGTCGCGGGGGTGGGAGTCGGGGTGGGGGGAGTCACAGTGCAGGACGCTATCGCTACCGCAGGTGGCGGCGCGGGCGGCACTACTGGTTACAAGTCGGTCACGCCGGTGCGCACAGCGTCAGCGGCGCGGCGGCGTCCGCTGAGCGCGCGGACACGAACAACCCGCTACCTGGGGATGACGCGGGGGTGTCGGTTCAGGAATGCTTGACTGACAGCTCGCCCCTACCGGCAGGAGGTCGGTGTGCTCGGTGCCCTGCGCGCGGCGCTGCCCGCTGCGTTGCTTGTCGCCGGGCTGCTAGCGGGATGCGCCGCCGAGGGGGGCTCAGGCGCGGCACAAGCCGACCTCCCCGCCGCTCCCGCGTCGGCCCCCCTGGGTGGACCGGCCCCGGCGGGGACCGTCGTGCCGCTCGGTGCGCCCGCTACCGAGGTGGCGGTGGATCCCCGCACCGAGACGGTGGCCGTGGCGCTGGATGACCCGCCGCAGCTGCTGCTGAGCACCCTGGACGGCGACGCGCCGTCCCGACAGGTGCCGCTGCCTGGCCCGGCCGCGGATCTCGTGCTCGCCGCCGAGGGCGGCCCGCTGCTGGTGCCGGTCACCGCGCCGGGGTCCCTGGTCCGGGTCCCGCTCGGTGGTGGGGCACCGAGCGGGACAGCTCTCGGTGGCTCGGCGCGCGGGGCGGTCGCAGTGGGTGGCGTGACCGTGGTCGCCCTGGGCGACCGGCTTGTCGTACTTGACGGGAACCGGACGCGCACGACCATCCCGGGGTTCATCGACGCCGCCCGCCTGGTGCCTGCGGGATTTCCTGGTGGAACCAGGATCTGGGTACTCGACCGGGGGCGCAGTGCGGTGAGCGTGGTGGACCTGTCAACCGGTGAGACCAGCCCCGCCCTGCGCGCGGGCAATGGCGCTGCCGGTGCGGTGACCGACCGGTTCGCTCGGATGCTGGTGACCGACACCCGCGACGGCGAGCTGCTGGCCTTCGCCGGTGATCCACCGGTGTTGCGGCAGCGTTTCCCGCTGCCGGGGGCGCCCTACGGGCTGGCCTACGACGGCCGGAGGGACCTGGCGTGGGTCACCCTGACCGCCCGCGATGAGGTGGTCGGACTCGGGGTGGCAGGAGGCGAGCCGGTGATCGTCCACCGGTTCCCCACCGTGCATGAACCCGATGCGGTGGCGGTCGACCCGGTCAGTGGCCGGGTCTTGGTCGTCTCCGCGTCAGGCGCAGGACTGCAGGTGATCGATCCCGGACGGGTGGTGCAGTGATGATCGAGACGGTTGACGGTGATGACCTCGACTGGGAGTACCAGCCGCTGCGGTTACCACCGGAGGTGTCCCGGCGGACCGCAGCGACCCAGCTGGCTGTGCAAGCCGAGTTCGCGGGCTGGGAACTGTCCCGGGTGCGGATGTACTCCGATGGCACACGCACCGTATGGCTGCGCAGGCAGCGCACTGCGGTCGCGCAGCCCAAGTTGTCGTTGTAGGTCTTTCCCCCGGACATGGACTAGGGTCCGCACCCGCCGGTGTGGACCCTAGTCCATGTCCGGTCGGCGCGGGGGTCGTGCGCGCCGCCCCCGCGAGCAGGCTCAGGCGCGGCGCACGCGGATCTTGTCGGCCTGCGGCCCCTTGGGTCCCTGAGTGATCTCGAACTCCACCTGCTGGTTCTCCTCCAGCGAGCGGTAGCCGGTCGCCTCGATCGCCGAGTAGTGAGCGAAGACGTCGGGACCGCCACCGTCCTGGGTGATGAAACCGTACCCCTTCTCCGCGTTGAACCACTTGACCGTGCCGGTCGCCATCTTCCATCTCCTTCTCGGGCCGCCTGTACGACCCGCAATGCGGGTGTCCCGGATCCGCCGTCGTCATTACCGGCCCACGTGGTGCGTGCATCGCGCGGGCCGGACACAACCGACGCCTGTGGCGCTTGCTCCACAGGCGTCCTTGGAACCAAGACTGCTACGAGGGCAGACGTTAGCAGAATCAACAGCTTCGGAGGAACCGGTCGAGGACGCGGGTACCGAAGACCAGCCCGTCGATGGGCACCCGCTCGTCGACACCGTGGAACAGCGCGGCGAAATCGAGATCGGGCGGCAGCCGCAACGGCGCGAACCCGAAGCAGCGCATTCCCAGCCGGCTGAACGCCTTGGCATCGGTGCCGCCGGAGAGCATGTAGGGGATGGTTCGCGCACCGGGGTCCTCCCGCTGGATCGCGGCGTCCATCGCGGCCACCAGGTCACCGTCGAAGGTGGTCTGCACCGGCGGTAGGTTGACCACCCATTCGCGGGTGACGTCGGGGCCGAGCAGCTCGTCGACCTCCCGCTCGAACGCCGCCTGGCGACCGGGCAGCACCCGGCAGTCCACCACCGCCTGCGCCGTGGAGGGGATGACGTTGGCCTTGTACCCGGCGTCGAGCATCGTCGGGTTGGCGGTGTCGCGCAGCGTCGCTCCGATGATTCGGGCCAGCCCACCGAGCTTGGCGACCGCACCGTCCAGGTCCTCGCCAGAGAAGTCCAGCCCGGTCTCCTCGCCGACGGCGGTCAGGAACTCCCGCACCCCCTCGGTCATCACCAGCGGAAAGCGATGGTTGCCCAGCCGGGCCACCGCCTCGCACAACGCGGTCACCGCGTTGTCCTCGTGCACCATCGATCCGTGCCCGGCTCTGGCCCTGGCCCGCAGCCGCATCCAAGCGATGCCCTTCTCCGCAGTCTCGACCAGGTACAACCGCCGTCCCTCGCGCACGGTCAGGGAGAACCCGCCCACCTCGCCGACCGCCTCGGTGCAGCCCTCGAACAGGTCTGGGCAGTGCTCGACCAACCAGTGCGAGCCGACCAGACCGCCAGCCTCCTCGTCGGCCAGGAAGGCGAAGACCAGGTCACGCGGCGGGATGACGCCCTCGCGCCGGAACCGCCGGGCGACGGCGAGGGTCATCGCGAGCATGTCCTTCATATCGACCGCGCCACGGCCCCACAGGTAGCCATCCTGCACCGCGCCGGAGAACGGGTGTACCGACCACTCAGCGGCGTCGGCGGGCACCACGTCGAGGTGGCCGTGCACCAGCAGCGCGCCGCGCTGGGGGTCGGCACCGGGCAGCCGGGCGATGACATTGCCCCGTCCGGGTGCCCCGGACTCGAGGTAGGTGACCTCAAAGCCCACCTCGCCGAGCTTGCCGGCGACGTACTCCGCCGCGGCCCGCTCGCCGACGAGGGTGTCTGGGTCGCCGGTGTTGGTGCTGTCGATCCGGATCAGGTCGCTGGCCAAGCCGACGACCTCGTCCTGCGCGGTACTGGTGCCGGCGGTCGGTCCCTCCACTGGGCCTTCCTACCACCGATGGCCTGACGAAGCCACGATGCCCGCGCCGGGTTGGGGCACCGGGTGGCGATCAGCTACCCTCATTGCGCGCCGCACGGCCGAACTGGTGCGCGCGAGGTCCCGGTAGCGGCATGTCCGAGTGGCGGAATGGCAGACGCGCTAGCTTGAGGTGCTAGTCCCCGACTAGGGGGTGGGGGTTCAAGTCCCCCCTCGGACACAGCGGCGTGGCATGCCTGCCACATCTGACGTATCAGTGTTCAAGCGCGCTCTGCCACGCGCCCGGGCGCGTGGCAGAGCGCTTCCGTGTCTCTCAACCGGGGTGGTTGCGGTGAGGGCCGGGGTGATCGCTCCGGTGGTGCCGCCACTGCTGCCTGCTAGGGGCCGGGCCGCTGCTCCTCGTGTCGTGGCGCTGGTTCGTGAACCGTTGCCGTTGCCGGCCCTGGTCCCCCGGCGCATGTCCGCGGTGGTTTACGGGCTGTCTGTGGTCGATGATCGGGGCCGGGTAGCGGATCGGGTGATCATGCGGGCGTTGGGGTGGTCTGCTGGGCTTGGTCTTGACATTCGTGAAAGGGCTGGGGTTCTTACTGTGTTCACGGACTCCGAGGGTGTTTATCGGGTCACGGGCCAAGGGCACCTTCGTCTGCCCGCTTCCCTGCGCCGCCGGTGTGGCCTGCATGCTGGGGACCGCGTTGTCTTGGCTGCCGACCCTCAGTGGTCTCGGCTGGCTGTCTATCCGCCAGCGGTGCTGGACACCCTCCTATCTTCGCGGTTCACGGACACGACGGGCGGTGAGCGCGCGTGACTACCCCATACTCTGCCCCCAGCGCCGCTGACCTCGATGCCGCGCGGCTTCTGCTCGGCCGGCTCGGTGTCTGCCCGGCTGATCTGCTGGCGGTGGCCGGGGAGCGGGCTCCCGCGCCGACGTTTGCCGAATACATTCCGGTTGTCCGGGCGGCGGCCGGCGAGGGAACCCGGCGCGTGTATGGGTCTTACTGGAACCGGATCGTGGAGCACTGGGGCACTCGGCGGCTGGACGAACCTACCCCCTCAGAGGTCAGCCAGCTCGCCGAAGAGGTCAGGAACAACGTGGTGACTCGTCGCAACGCCCGTGGTGGGCGCAGCGCTGCTGAGCACCTCATCGCGGCTCTGCGGTGTGTTTACCGGCACGCCGGAAACGACGGCCATATCAAGGCGGGCGAGAACCCCGCACTGAAGGTGGCCAAGCCACGGCGGCTCCCGTCCACCCGCGGCGCCGTGCCGGACACGCGACTCGCTGACATCAACCAGGTAGCCGCGACCACCGGCAATGATCCCGCCCTCGACACGTTGATTTTGCGTCTGCACACCGAAACCGCGTGCCGGCGCGGCGGCGCGCTCGCCCTCCAGCCCAGCGACCTCGACCCCGATCAATGTGTGATCCGGCTCCGGGAGAAAGGCGAAACCCTCCGCTGGCAACCTGTGAGCCCCACGCTCATGACGCACCTGCGACGCCACGCCGGGGAACGCGGAGCTCTGGCACACGGCCAGCTCCTGCGCTACGCCAACGGGCGGCCGATTACCACACGCCGATACGATCACCTCTGGCTCCGGATCGGTCACCATCTCCCCTGGGTCACCACTCAGCAAATCAGCACTCACTGGCTCCGGCACACCACACTCACCTGGGTCGAACGCAACTTCGGCTACGCCATCGCCCGCGCCTACGCCGGGCACACCGACAGCGCCAACGCGGGCACCACCGCCACCTACGTCCGCGCCCACCTCCCCGAAATCGCCGCCGCGCTCGCGGCCCTCACCGGCGAACCCCACCCACTCGCGCCCGATTCGACATAGAACAACGATCAAGAGGCCAGCTCCCCACTGGGAATCTGGCCTCTGATGCGAAGATTCACTATTACCCCGCGGGTTCTCAGGGGATAAGGGTGATGGCGTAGCCCATCGTGCGGAATTGGCCTAGTCCTGGCTTTTGGTTCCCCCCAGATATACAGCTGATCAGGGTGTTGACCGTAAGTAGCCGGAATGAAATAAGTTACCCACTCGGAGACGTTATCGAGCCTGCGACCTGCGACGACGCCAACTTCGGTGGATTTATTGTTTCATTCCGGCTACCAGCCAGTACTAAAGGTGCCCCCAGGCTGGACAATAAGAGCCCAAGGCCCTTATCCATGCCAGTTCGAGGAGCGCCTTGGAAGTGCACATTAGTGCGGACGCCGTAGTGTTCCTGTGGGGTTCCAAAAGTCGGTTACCTACGCTGAGCAGCAGTTTCACGCTGCCCGTTCGTACTCGTTGATCAAGCCACCAAGAACCGGCCGACACTTGATCCGTTCATAGCTGAGGTCCGCCACGGGGTGAGTCGGTCGTGGAGGGCGAAGTTCGCGGGCACGGTGCGGCCGTCGACCGTTGTAGTGCTGGACGTATTCCGCGAGCACCACACGCAAGTGTCGCTGACTGAAGATCAGTACGCGGTCGGTGAGTTCGGCTCTGACCGTGCGTACGAACCGTTCGGCGAAACAGTTCGCCCGAGGACAACGAGGAGGAATCTTGACTACACGGATGCCCACGTCGACAAGGACAGCATCGAACGACGCGGCAAACTGACCGGCCCGATCTCGGACGAGAACCCGAAACTCAGTGACGCGGTCACCGAGATCCATCACCAGATTGCGGACCTGCTGAGTAGTCCACCGGCCATCCGGGTTCGTGGTTGCGCCCAGCAGGTGCACCGACCGGCTGCCGACCTCCAGGACGAAAAATACGTAGATCCGCTGGAGCGTCACCGCGCAGTCCACATGAAAGAAGTCACACGCCAACATCGTCGACGCTTGCGCGCGCAGGAACTGCCGCCATGTCGTGTCGCTGCACCGGATGGGCGCCGGAGGTATCCGCAACCGCTTGAGAACGCGGCGGATCGTCGACGCCCCCACGCGGTGGCCCAGCTTGAGCAACTCGCCCTGGATTCTCTGGTATCCCCACCTCTGATTCTCACTGGCCATGCGCTCGATCAACGAGGCCACAGCGTCATCGACGGGCGGACGCCCGACGCGGTTGGGATACATCCATTTCTTGGCCACTAGGCGACGATGCCAGCACAGGATCGTGCCCGGCGTGACCAATCGATGCACCCGCAGCATCGTGGGCAAAGCCCGCACCAGTGCGGCGAACACCGCCCGATCTGCCCAGTCCAGGCGGGGCTTCGGGTTGGCTCTGCGCAGCACGGCGACTTCGTGACGCAGCACTAGGAGTTCGACGTCTTTGGACGCCGACGAGCGGCCGAGCAATAACAGCAGGTTCAGAAGCCGGAAGAAGATCAAGTAGAGCAGACGCAACGCCACGGCACACGATCATGCCCGGCGACCGAGCAACCCGATCACCCAGGTCAGAGGTGCAGGCCGACTTTTGGAACCCCACACCGCCACGGACACTACGAACCCGGGATCGAGGACCCCACGATGCCGCAGGTCGTGAGTGCCTTCACCGAGCTGACTGCGGCCATCTGATCAAACCACCGGAACGACTTCAGGCTGCCACCGCTTCGCATAACGCAACACCGCCCCCCGGGCAGCGCCTGTGGTCGAGGACAGGATAGTGATTGCCGCCGCCCGCCCCGGCGCAGGTCTGGGTGCGGGGTGTCCTGCAGGCTCTGGTCGTTGGTGTAGGCGTGCACGTTCGTCATCAGGCCCTGCTCGATCCCGAACGCGTCGTCGAGGATCTTGGCCATGGGGGCGCGAAGCAGTTCGTCGTGCCGCTGGCGTTAGACACCACATGCCGGGTAGCGTAGCCACACCCTGCGGGTGGCCCGCTAGGGCCATGAACGCCTCCTACAGACCGGCGATGCCACCAGTGACCCGACGGCAGAGGAACTAGCCCTCGACAAGCCAGACGGTGGCAGATGGAACCCGACCCGTGGTTTGTGACTCGGTGTGCGTCGGCGGATGCCAGGGGCGGTTGCTCGGCCGCCGACTGCCGTGAGTCGTCTCCAGGATGGCCGTGGTGAAATCCTTCTCCGCCAACGTCTTGTGACGTCTGGATCACCGACGCCACCGAACCGATCGAGGAGCCTGTTCATGCTTGCCGGACCACATCCTGCGACACCGGACGTCTCCGTGACCAGTATCGAGGAGATCACCCCCTCCCTCTGGGCGACCCTGACCGGCACAACCTTCCGGTCCAATGCGGTGGGCTGGGCGGAACTGGCCGACGGCCGGCGGTTGCTCATCAGCGGTTCGAAGAACGGCTACAGCCACCTGTGGGACATCCGCAGCGGTGAGCCCAGGCAACTGTTCGCCCAGCACGAGGGGGCGGTGATTGCCGTCGCGTGCGCCACGACGCCGAGCGGGCAGCTCCTAGTGGCCACCGGCGGGATGGACTGGGTCGCACGGGTCTGGGACGCGCGCGGCCATGAGCTGTACCGCCTCGACGGACACGCAGGACCGGTCCATGCGGTCGCCTGGGCGGTGTTGCCCCAGGGCCGGGCGCTGCTGGCCAGCGGTAGCGACGACGCGACGGTGCGTGTCTGGGACGGTGAGACCGGCCGTGCGCTGCATCGCCTGCCGGTTGGCCTGAATCGCGTCCACCCGGTGTACTCGGTTGCGTGCGCGGTCCTGCCGACCGGGCAACCGCGGTTGGCTGCGGTCGCTCCCGACGATGCTGGCCAGGGTGTCGTCTACCTCTGGGATGGGCTGACCGGCGCGAGGTTGCATACGCTGAGCGCTCCGCCGGGTGACGTTGGCAGGTTCGGCAGTGTGTGGGGCTGCATCGCGTTGGCGGTCGGGCCGGACGGTCGGCTGCTGGTGGCGACGAACGCGGGCGCCGCAGCACACGTGTGGGACGGCGAGACTGGTGAACCGCTGTACGTGATGAACGGCGTCCAGGCCGAGGCGCTGTGCTGGGCGCGCATGCCCGCCGGGGACCTCGTGCTGCTCGTGGCCGCCGAGAGCCGCATCATCGTCCTGGACAGTGGTACCGGGCGGGAGGTCACCGCGATCGACGTGGTCAACGATGGCTACTTCCGGTCGTTCGCCGCCACGTCCGCGTCCGACGGCGCGACCCTGCTCGCTGCGGCGTGGAAGAGGGACACCCCGGCGCGGATCTGGCGGATCGCCTGCGACACACCGGCCAGCGGCAACCGAGCAGCCGTGTCAATCCGGGCAGCGACGTCGATCAACGGCCTTGACGAACTGGCCGAGCGGGTGCATCGACGGATCTCGGAGTACCTCGCATCACAGGACACGGCGGTGCTCCTGGAACCGGCAGCGGAGCGGGACGCCAGGGCACTGTGGCGAGCTATCCGGGCGAACGACCCACACTCGGAGGTCATCGAGGGGGCGTTCGTCGCGCGCGTTCGGCTGGGGTGGCTGCACTTCTACCGCCACACCAAGATCAAGGGCGAACCGGGGTGGCCCGAACTGGCCCGGGCGGTGGTGTGCCTCGCGCCGTACGCCGCAGAGCCCGACGTGATTCCCCGGACGCTGGAACATGTACTCGGCCCGAGGGCCGACCCCGACGCCCAGGCTGGGTTCGCGATGGGCTTCCTGACCCTGTCAAAGCAACTCGATGACCCGGCGCTGCTGGACGCGGGCATTTCGCTGCTGGTCCCCGCGGCGGCAGCCCTGCCGGATGACGACCCCGACCGGGTCACCGGACTGTCCAACCTGTGTCTGGCTCTGCGCAGTCGGTTCCAGCGCGACGGCACCGCCGATGACTTGGCACACGCGATCACCGTGGGCGAGCAGGCCGTGGCCATCCCGGGCATGCAGCGCGTGGACCCCGTGGGCCCTCGATTCAACCTCTCCTGCGCCTACCACGCCCGGTTCGAGCACGGGAGAGCACCTGCGGACATACTGCGCGCGATCGGTTTGTTGGAGGATGTGACGGCATCCTTCGGCCCCGGGCCGCAGCGCTCCACGTGGCTGACCGAGTTCGCGCGGGCCTGCATGCAGCTCTATGAACACACCGGGGAGCCGGCACCGCTGGCGCGGGCGATCGACACCGCCGAGCGGGCCGTGGCGGCGCTGCCCGACGACCCCAAAGAGGCCGCCTCAGCGCTGAGCACGCTCGGCGGCGCGCTGTTTTGCCGGTACGAGCGTGACGGCACCGCCGAGGACCTGCGCCGGGCCACCGAACTCGGTCAGCGGTGCCTGGCCTCCCTACCGGATCGCCATCCGGCGCGAGCTGACTACCTGATCAATGTGGCCGGATTCCACCTGCGGCTCCACTCCAGCGGACTCGACGCGGAGGGCCTGCGCACAGCCTGCGAGCTCAGCGAGCAGGCCCTGGCCGCGCGCCCCGATAGCCCCGCCGCGCTGTCGATCCGCATCGCGGTCCTGCAGGAGCGCTACCGCTTCGCCGGGAACGCCGCGGACCTCGACAGCGCGATCCGTCTGGGCAACCAGGCGAGAAGCGCTGACCTCGACGACCACCAGCTGCGGTCGGTCCTCGCCGGTGCGCACCTTAACCGCTACCAGCACGCGGGCCTGCTGGATGACCTGGAGCAGGCCATCGACATCTGGCGGACGCTGCTGGCCGAGGCGGCGGGAGACCGCGGCGAGCGCGTGGGGTGGGCGTCCCTGCTGGGCAACGCCTACCAGCAGCGCTTCACCAGCAGCCACGACCTCGCCGACCTGGACCGCGCCATCCACTTCGGTGAGCAGGCCGTGGCCGCGACGAGCGCGACAGATTCCGACCTCGGTGACAGCTTGGGCAAACTCGCCCTCACCTACCAGCGTGGCCATGAAGCCGGCGCCGATCCGGGCCACCGAGCACGGGCCATCGAGCTGGGCGAGCAAGCCGTCGCGGTCACCCCCGAAGGCCACCAAGCCCGCGCCGGGTGGTTGTCCAACCTCGCCTCTGCCTACCTCACCCATGGCTACACGGCCGACCCCACCCGTGCGGACCTTGACCGTGCCGTCGACCTGAGTGAACAGGCCCTGGCCGCACACCCCACCCACCAGGCGGGCCGGGTCAGGATGGTGGCCAACCTCGCGGTCGCCTACCGCGACCGCCTGGCCGTCAGTGGCCCGGGCGTGGACGTGGCGCGGCTGCAGGAGCTGGCCCGGCACGTGGTAGAAACCGACGCGGTACCAGTCGACCGGGTATGGGGCCGCCACGCGGTCGGAACGCTCGCGCAGGCGGCAGGCAAGCACCGCCTCGCCACTGAATTATTGGACACCGCCGTAGCACTGCTGCCCGACGTCGCGCCGCAGCAAGCGGGATGGGCCGACCAGCAGTACCGGCTGGGCGAGCACCAGGGCCTAGTCGGCGCGGCGGTCGCCGCGCACTGCGCCCTCGCTGACTTGCCCGGTGCGGTGGAGGTAGCCGAGCTGGGCCGGGGAGTGCTGCTGGCCCGCCAGGCCGAGGCCCGCACCGACCTCACCGAACTCAAGCGCACCCACCCAACTCTGGCCGACCTGCGCGGGGCCGTCGCGGGCGGTTCGGTGGTGCTAGTGAACGCCAGCCGGTACCGGAGCGACGCGGTGATCGTGCGGGCGGAATCCGACGCCCTCCTCGTCGAGCTGCCCGGCCTGCACCTGAAGGAGGTAGAAGAACGGGCCATCGCGTTGACGGAAGCCACGACCGACGACGGAACATCCCACACCGCAGCGCTGCGCAACCAGCGTGTACTGCAGGAGGTCCTGGGCTGGCTGTGGGACAGCATCGCGGCGCCGGTGTTGGCCGCGCTGCCGGCCGAGCCGACGCCGCACCGGATTTGGTGGCTGCCGACCGGGTTCCTCAGCGTGTTCCCGCTGCACGCAGCAGGCCACATGGGCCAGCAGGGCGTCCTGGACGCCGCGGTCTCCTCCTACATCCCGACCCTCCGTACCCTGCGGGACGCCCACACCCGCGCAGCGGCATCCACACGCCGGCAATTGGTTGTCGCCCTGCACCACACACCCGGCCTGCCGGACCTGCCGGGCACCGCCAACGAGGCCGCCGACTTGCACGCCCGCCACTTCGGCACGTCGCTGAGCGACGAGCAGGCCACGACCGCCCAGGTGCTGGCCGCACTGCCAGAGGCGACATGGGCGCACTTCGCCTGCCACGCTAACGCCGACCTGCTGTCCCCAGCCGAAGGAGGCCTGTGGCTGCACGACGGCCCACTACGGCTACCCCAGATCGCCGCGCTACGCCTGCCGCACGCGGAACTGGCCTACTTATCCGCCTGCTCGACCGCCCATCATGGCGGACGGCACGCCGACGAGACACTGCACCTCGCCTCGGCGTTCCACCTCGCGGGCTTCCGCCACGTCATCGCCAGCCTGTGGCCACTAAACGATCACGTGGCCGTCGAGGCGGCACGCGGCTTCTACACCGGCCTCCCAGACACCCCGACCGCAGACACAGCAGCCGCCACACTGCATCGGGTCACGCATGCCCTACGGACCGCCGAACCCACCCAACCAGGCCTATGGGCCGCGTTGATCCACAGCGGACCCTGACCACTCGCCACCACCATCCTTACCTGACAATGGCAGCGATTTTCTGGCCCTCAATAGCCCCCGGCAGCGCCTTCCTCGCCGACACCGAGTGCAGTGACCAGCGTCCGGCCGTGCACGCCGATCCCGCCTCATCGTCCGCCTTCGACACACCCGACGCTCACACAACCAAGATCGTCATCGACCAGACTGACCACCACGCGTGCGGCGAGCCCTCCTACGGGCCGACGGCGGAGCGGAGAACAAAGCACGGTTCGGCGGTTTCAATCGGTCATGGCGACACAATGCTTCGCGATCAGCTCTTCGAAGGCCTCGACCGGCTTTCGCCAGTTGAGCGTCTTGCGTGGTCTGCCATTCAGTTCTGCTGCTACTCTATCAAGTTCGTCCTGGGTGTGCAAGGA
>JAFAUB010000175.1 GCA_019243635.1 Pseudonocardiales bacterium | reverse complement strand
AGCGGGGCAAGGTGCAGCGCCCACAGCCCAGCCAGGACGAACGACCTTGCGCCACGACCAGCGCCCTCCACACTCACCCCACCCCGGAAGGCGACACGCCCACCGCGTCCTGGACGTGATCACCAAACCGCTAACTCCGCGGCATTGATCGCGCTCGCCCTCGGGCTCCGACAGGGCGAAGCGCTGGGATTGCAGTGGTCTCGTGTGGACCTCAACGCGGGCACGCTGTGGGTCCGCAACGCTCTCCAGCGCCGGACCTGGCTGCATGGTTGCGGCGACCCGCACCAGTGCGGCGCGCGCTACCACAAGACGGAACCGTGCAAGAAGGGGTGCCGGAGGCACCAGCGGACCTGCCCGCCACCATGTCCCCCCGATTGCACTAGCCATGCCCGCTGGTGCCCGCACCGGCAGGGCGGCGGCCTGGTGCTCGATGACGTCAAATCCCGCGCGGGCCGCCGCACCATCGCACTGCCGGACCGAGTGCTGAAGCTCCTCACCGAACACCAGCGGGCGCAGCAGCGCGAGCACGGCACGGCAGGCAACCTGTGGGAGGACTACGGGTTCGTGTTCACCAGCGAGACCGGACAACCCCTCGACCCCAGAGCGGACAACCGCGAATGGGCGCAGCTACTCGAAGAGGCTGGCGTCCGAGAAGCCCGGCTCCACGACGCCCGGCATACCGCTGCCACCGTCCTGCTCGTACTTGGGGTCAGTCAGCGGGCCGTCATGGGCCTCATGGGCTGGTCCAACAACACCATGACCACGCGCTACCAGCACCTCACACCCGACCTCCGGCGCGACATCGCCCACCAGGTCGACGGCCTGCTCTGGGCGCCAGACGAGACCAACGACGGCAACAGCGGTCCCCGCAACGGAGATAGGGCGCTCCCATGATCTCGGTCGATCGTCGCATCACATGTCTCGGATCTGTTCTTTTCGGACTGGACGAGATGGACGGTATGGAGGCGAGGCGCTGGATCGGTTCGGTCTGGCAGACTTCCCGGTCATGGGCAGGTGGGCATGGGCCCGGGCGCCTGTCGTCGTGGGCGCGGTTCTGGTGGGTGGCGCCCTCGTGTGGGTCGGTTGGGCTTACCGTCTACCAGCGGCTGAGCGCCGTGATGCCCTCATTCTCCCAGGATTCATGGTGGCCCTCGCCGGTGTCCTCATCGCTGCCGTCCCACGGTTGGTATCGCTGGGTTGTCGTCCACCTGCCCGTTCGGCGGACACCCGGGCCGCACTGCTGGCCGAGGCGGTGGACGGACAGTGGCGGCAGGCGGCTATCGAGCGGCGGTTGGTGACACCCGCGCCGATCCCCCTTCGCTGGTCGCTCAGTGACCTGGCCGTGACGGGATCGGTAGCGGACGCGGTCGGCGCACCGGAGAGCCCACCGGCGTTCCCGCCGCTGCCCCAGCAGACCAGGATCACCGAGGCAGACCTGCACGCCGGTGGCGGACGCACCGAGTTGCATCACGTGTACGCAGGACTGGCTTCCGGCCGGGTCGTCGTGGTCGGCGCACCGGGGGCGGGCAAGAGTGGGACCGCGATCCTGCTCCTGCTCGACGCGCTGGCCCACCGCGACCGTCTCGACGACACCGAGCGGACTCGGGTTCCGGTGCCGGTGCTGCTCACCGTGCACGGCTGGGATCCGAACACCTGCTCGGTACGGGACTGGCTGGGTGACCAGCTCACCGCGAGCTACCCGCTGTTCGCTCACCGTGGTGGCCGCGCTGAAGCCGCCGCGCTGGTCGCGGCGCGGGACAAGGTCGCGCTCATCCTCGATGGGCTCGACGAGATGGACGCCGCGCTGCGCCCGGCCGCGCTGCAGGCTCTCAGCGACGCCCCCTTCCGCGTCGTGGTGCTCGCCCGCAGCCGGGAAATGGTCCAGGCAGCCTCTGAGACGTGGCTGACCGGGGCCATCGCGGTGCACCTGCACGACGTCACCGCCCCGGACGCCGCCGACTACCTGCAGCGCGCCCGCACCGGACCACCCCCGGCAGGGTGGACGGACCTGCTCACCCGCCTGCGTGAGCACCCCGACAGTGTTCTGGCGCGCGGGCTATCCACCCCGCTGCCCCTCACTCTGCTCCGCGACACCTACCAGGCCGCCGGCGACGACATCCGCGAACTGCTCGACCCCATCCGGTACCGCACCACCGACGCCCTCGAGCAACACCTCATCGCCCGGGTCCTGCCCGCCGCCTACGCCCCCCGACCCGGTAGGCCACCGCCCCGCTACACCGAACAGCAGGCCCGCCAGACACTGAGCTTCATCGCCCGAAAGATGGGCAAGAACCGAGACCTCGCCTGGTGGCACATCCCCCGCTGGGCCCCGGCTACTCCCCGCGTCCTCGCCACCGGGCTCGTGTTCGGGCTCGTGTTCGGGGTCAGGAAAGACGAGCCCCAACGAGTCAGGCTCGCGAACTGGCGCACCGCAATCTCGCGCCAAGCTCTTAGACAAGCGCTCGTGTTCGGGCTCATGTTCGGGCTCATGTTCGGGCTCGGGCTCGCGGACGCTCTCATCGAACGCGGCACTGCCCCGGGCCTTCCCATGGGCCCGCGCCAGGCTTGGCGTAATGACCGACTGTCAGCGTTCGTGAACGGGCTCGTGGGCGGGCTCGGGCTCGTGTTCGGGCTCGTCGGCTCCACGATCTGGCCGACCACTCTGGCCTGGTTCCAACTGCAGCTCACCCGCCAAGTGGCCGCTGTCAGGCTCCTACCCTTCCTCGAAGACGCCAGGGAACGAGACATCCTGCGCACCGTCGGCGCTGTCTACCAGTTCCGGCCCGCAATACTGCAAGACCACCTGGCCGACCAGGCCACCGCGAACTCCCTCACGTCCTCCGCGGTTCCGCGCCCGTCCTAGACCTGCGTGTAGCGGCCCTCATGGCCTTGTTGGCCAGTCGAATCCCGGGCGGTCGCTGGCATCTGACTCCCGAGCTTCGCCGGGATGCCACCCTTCCCGTTGAGGGCTGCTCGGGCGACGGATGAGACCAGAGATGAGACCACGGGCAACCGGTGTTATCGCACGACAGGCATCTCCGCTGGTCAAGGTGGTGGCCAGGGGCGGGGTCGAACCGCCGACCTTCCGATTTTCAGTCGGACGCTCGTACCAACTGAGCTACCTGGCCGTACGGGCTGGACGCGGCCCGCTGTGTACCCGGGCGACCCAGACGGGACTCGAACCCGCGACCTTCGCCGTGACAGGGCGACGCGCTAACCAACTGCGCCACTGGGCCTAGCTTTCCGTGCCCCCAACGGGATTCGAACCCGCGCTGCCGCCTTGAAAGGGCGGAGTCCTAGGCCGCTAGACGATGGGGACCTGGTCGTCCAGACCTGCCCGCGCCGGTGGCCCGTCGTGAGCACGTTCAGCATAGGACACCGCCATGACCGGTTGCACGACGGGTGGGCGGATGGCATCACCGCAGACCACCGCCCGGCGACGTCACCGGCGCACTGGCGGCACACCGTCCTCGCCATCGATCAGCCCCAGCATGTCCAGCAACACCCGACAGTCCTCGGCACCCGTCGCCGACCGCGCGACCGCCAAGCGAGCCCGGTCCACCTGCTCGGCGGTGACGCGATGCGGGTCCTGCCCGCGCTGCGTGGGCACTGACGCCCTGCTGAGTTCCGCGCCGGTCTCCAGGCCTAGGTCGTAGGTGCTCGACAGACGGCTCATTCGCCCCTCCTGCACTTCGTTCTCGCGTAATCAGGTCGTCACCGCTCGGCGCAACCTATCCTCCGTTCATCGACCGTCGCAGCCTCCTACCGGGTGATTACCCCGTGTTAACCCTCGCCAGTAGGACTAAACCGCCCACCGTCCATCGTCCGACGCTCGACCAGCGGTCTCCGCGAGCGAGTCAGCGGCCAGCAACTCGGCGAGGTGCACCGCGTGCCGACCCGTCGTCTGGGCGATCTGCAGCCGGCAGCTGAAGCCGTCAGCCAGCACCAACGCGTCAGGGGAGGCCCGGAGGGCGGGTACCAGCGAGCGCGCGGCCAGCGCTGCGGACAGTTCCTCGTGGCCGCGTTGGTAGCCGAAACCACCGGCCAGCCCACAGCACCCCGATGCCCGGCGCACCCGGATCCCCGCAGCGCGCAGCAGCGCGTCGTCGGCGCCGTGGCCGAGGACCGCATGCTGGTGGCAGTGCACCTGCTGCACCGCCTCAGCCTCCCGCCGCGGCGGCCGCCAGTCCGCCGCCCGCCGCGCCAGCAGCTCGGCAAGCGTCCAGGTCTGCCCGGCGAGTGCGCCGGCCGCTGGGTCCTCGGGGAGCAGCTCCAGCAGATCGCCGCGGAGCATGGCCACACAGCTGGGCTCCAGCCCGACCACCGGAGCCCGGGCGGCGATCGCGTGTCGCAGCAGCCGCAGGCTCCGGCGCAACACCAGGCGAGCGAGGGCGAACTGCCCGGTGGCGAACCAGGTCTGGGCGCAGCACAGAGTGCCTCGGGGCAGCCGGACGGCGAAGCCGGCCGCTGTGAGCACCCGGGCTGCGGCGTGTACCACCTGCGGGTCGAACGCCCGGCTGAAGCAGTCCGGCCAGAGCAGCACCACACCGCGCGGGGCCGGTCCGGAGGGCGGTTCCGGCGCCCGGTAACGGGCGAACCGGGGCAGCGGACGGGCCGTGGACACCCCACCCAGCCTGGCGAGCAGCGGCGCGGCCCAGTTGGCCGGCGCCGGCGCCGGCCCGGCGAGGCGGGCCGCCAGCGGCAACCCACCCAACGCATAGTGCCACCGCGGCCGCAGCCGGCGCCGGTAACGCTGGTGCAGGAACTCCGCCTTGTAGCTGGCCATGTCCACATTGACCGGGCAGTCCGAGGCGCAGGCCTTGCAGGCCAGGCACAGGTCCAACGCCTCGTGCACCTCGGGTGAGCGCCAGCCGCCGGTGATCAGGTCACCGGCCAGCATCTCGGCCAGCAGGTGCGCCCGGCCCCGGGTGGAGTGCAGCTCATCCCGGGTGACCTGGAAACTGGGACACATCACGCCGGGCCCGTCCAGCTGCCGGCAGGCGCCGACACCGACGCAGCGCCGGGTGGCCGCCGCCAGGCTGCCCCCGTCGCGAGTCAGCGCGAGGCTCACCGGCGTCTCCCGCTCCCGGCCGGGGCGCAGGTCGGCGGCCAGCGGCCGGGGATCCACCAGTACTCCGGGGTTGAGCAGCCGGTCCGGATCGAAGGCGCCCTTGAACCGCGCGAACAACTCGAGCACCGTCGGTGGGTACATCCGGTCCAGCAGCTCGCTACGGGCCCGCCCGTCGCCGTGCTCCCCGCACAGCGACCCACCGTGGGCCACCACCAGGTCCGCCGCCTGCTCCAGCAACCGCCGGAAGCTGCGGCGGCCGGCCGCGGTGAGCAGGTCAGCGTCCAGACGCACGTGAACGCAGCCCTCGCCGAAATGCCCGTACACCGCGCCCCGCCTGCCGTGCTCGGCGAGCAGCTCGGCGAAGCCGCGCAGGTAGCCGCCCAGCCGGTTGGGGGGCACCGTGGCATCCTCCCAGCCCGGCCACGCCTGCGAGCCGTCGGCCAGCCGGGTCGCCAGACCCGCGCCCGCCTCCCGGATCCGCCACAGCGCCGCCCGGTGCCCGGAATCGACCACCACCAGGTGCGGACGGTCCGCCTGGGCCGCCGCCGCCCGCGCGGTCGCCGTCGCCGCCTCGGGGCTGTCCGCGCCGAGCTCGACGAGCAACCAGGCCGCACCCTCGGGTAGCCGCGCCACCTGAGGTCCGCGAGCCCGCAACACCTCGATCAGCTCCGCGTCCATCCCCTCCACGGTGAGCGGGTGGTGCGGCAGTAGCGCTGGGGCGGCGTCGGCCGCGGCGGGAGTATCGGGGAACCCGAGCACCAGCAGAGCCACCGCCGGCGGTGGCGCGACCAGCCGCACGGTCGCCTCCAGCACCACGGCGCAGGTACCCTCGCTGCCGACCAGGGCACGGGCCAGCCGCGACCCGTGCTCGGGCAGCAGGTGCTGCAGCGCGTAGCCGGAGCCGCGGCGTGGCCAGTCCGGCAGCGCGGTCCGGATCAGTCCCCGGTACTCGCGCTCCAGGGCGGCCACCCCGGCCGGCAGCTTCCCGGAGCCCGCCACCAGGCGGGAGCCCTCGGGCAGCAACACGACGAGCTCCTCGACGTTGCCGGCCGTGGTGCCCCAGGCCACCGAGTGCGGCCCGCAGGCGTTGTTGCCGATCATCCCACCCAGCGTGCAGCGGCTGTGGGAGGACGGGTCCGGACCGAAGCGCAAGCCGTACGGAGCCGCCGCAGCCTGCAGCGCGTCGAGAACGACTCCGGGCTGCACCCGGGCCAGCCGGGCGGACGGGTCGAGGTCGAGCACCGCGTCGAGATGGCGGGAGAAGTCGAGGATCACGCCGGGGCCGATGGCGTTACCCGCTATCGACGTGCCGGCGCCCCGGGCGGTGAGCGGTACACCCTGCTCGCGGCAGATGGCCATGACGGCGGACACGTCATCGTCGCACCGGGGCAGCACGACCGCGCGCGGTGATACCCGGTAGTTCGACGCGTCGGTCGCGTACAGCGCGCGGGCTGCGGCGTCGGCCCGCACCTCGCCACCCACCGCGGCCCGCAATGCGCCGGCGAGCGCGTCACCATCGGATTGAGCGCTGTCTCGGATCAGCCCATTATCGTATCAACCTGATGCCGCGTCGATTTCCGAGCGGGCACTGAGCAGCGCGCTGACCGCGGCGCAGGGCTGTCCACCGCGCACCAGCTCGATCGCCTTCCGAACCTGCTCGATCGCGGCTGCGGGGACGCCATCCCCCTGACCGGCGGCTGCCTCGAGCCGATCCACGATGGGGGTGACCTCCGCTGGTTGGGCACCGGCCATCAGGGCCGCCACCAACGCCTCCAGCTCGAGTAGGAGACTGTGCTGGGTCGTGTCGGATGCGCTCACGCGGCCTGACGATACTCGGCTACCTCACCTCAGCACTCGACTACTCTCACCTCAGCGGCAACGCCTCCCTCAACCGCCTCCATCACCCGGCGACGCCTCGATCCGGGGGCGAGCGCTGACGCGTAGGCTCGCCCAGGTGGTGAACGGGAACGCGCTGAGCCGGCTTCTCGGCCTGTGTCTGATCGCGGGCCTGCTGGTGGCGGGCATCCTGTTCCCCGCCGTGGGGGGTATCGGTCTGGCGTCCAACCAAGCCGGCGAGACGGTCAACAGTGTGTCCTCCAGCCTGGTCCAAAGCCAGGTGCCGCTGGTCACCACGATCACCGACAAGGACGGGGTGCCGATCGCCTACGTGTTCGACCAGGACCGGTTCAACACGCCCCCCCAGGCCATCGCGGACACGATGAAGGCGGCGATCATCTCCATCGAGGACCGGCGGTTCTTCGAGCACAACGGGGTGGACTGGCGTGGCACCGCCCGCGCCCTGCTGACCAACCTGTCCTCCAGCGGCAGCGCCCTGGAGGGCCAGGGCGCCTCGACGCTGACGATGCAGTACGTCAAGAACTACATGTTGTACGCGGTGGCGCAGGACGACGCCGAGCGCGCGGCCGCCGTGGCGGACACCCCGGCCCGCAAGCTGCGCGAGATCCGGGTGGCGCTGCAGCTGGAGAAGCAGCTCTCCAAGCAGGAGATCCTGGCGCGGTATCTCAACATCGTCTTCTTCGGCCACAACACCTACGGGGTGGCCTCAGCCGCGAGGACCTATTTCAACACCACGCCGGACCAGCTCACCATCGCCCAGGCGGCCCTGCTCGCCGGGATGGTGCGCTCGCCCAGCTCCTACGACCCGGTGGAGCACCCGGAGCAGGCCTTGGCGCGGCGCAACACCGTCATCGATGCGATGGTCAGCGTCGGGTCGATCACGCACGATCAGGCCGAGGCGGCCAAGGTCGAGCCGTTGGGCATCCAGCGACCACTGACCGGGCTGACCAACGGCTGCGTCGGTGCCGGTCCCGCTGACGGCTTCTACTGCCAGTACACGCTGGACTACCTCGCCACCGCGGGCTTTCCCGAAGACAAGCTGCGCGTCGGTGGGTACCTGATCCGCACCAACCTCGACCGGCGGGCCACTGACCTGGCCAAGCGCGCGGTAGACGCTCAGGTCCCGACCAACACGCCGGGGATCGCCGACGCGATGGCCATCGTGGAGCCGGGCCGCGACCGGCATGCGGTCCGCGCGCTGGTGGCCAACCGCGACTACGGACTCGACGCCGACGCCGGCCAGACCTCCTACGCGCTGCCCTCGCTCGTGCAGGGCTTCGGCGCCGGGTCGATCTACAAGATCTTCACCGCCGCCACCCTGCTGGAACGGGGAATGGGGATCAGCTCCCCGGTGCCGGTGACGGACTCCTACACCTCGCGGGTGTTCCGGAACAACGGCGGCCCGTACACGGTCACCAACGCGGGCAAGTACCGCACCGGTTCGATCACGCTGCAGACCGCCCTGGCGATTTCCCCGAACACCACGTTCGTGGCCCTGGAAGACCGGATCGGGTCGATCAACCCGGTGGTGGACATGGCCTACCGTTTGGGCATGCGGCAAAGCCTCAATGCCCGCGACTCCCAGGGCCGCACGATCGCCGACGCGGTCAAGCAGGAACGCCGCGGCTCCTACACCCTGGGGCCCGAGCCGACCAGCCCGCTGGACCTCGCCAACGTCGGGGCCACCCTGATGAGCGGCGGGAAATGGTGTCCGCCCACCCCCATCGACGCGGTGCTGGACCGCAACGGTCATCCGGTGCCGGTGACCGAGGCGCCCTGTGAGCAGGTCGTCCCGGGGGGCCTGGCGAACTCCCTGGTGGTGGGGTTGAGTAAGGACGACCAGCCCGGTGGCACCTCCTTCGCCGCCGCGCAGGCCGCCCACTGGACCCGCCCGATCCTCGGCAAGACCGGCACCACCCAGAACAACCGCTCGGCCGGCTTCCTCGGGGCGACACCGCAGTACTCCGGTGCGGTGCTGGTCTGGCCCGACGGGTCCAGGCCGAGCGGGATCTGCGACTCCGACCCACCCCGGCTGTGCGGCAACGGCGACATCTTCGGTGGCAAGGTACCGGCCAGAACCTGGTTCAACGCCATGCTCCCGCTGCACGACGGGCTCCCGGTGGCGCCCCTGCCGCGCACCGAGCCCCGTTATGTCGCCGGCGCCGGGCCGAACGTCCCCGACGTCGTGGGGCAGGGAGAGAACACCGCCCAGCTCACCCTGGAGCGGGCCGGGTTCCGGGTGCAGCGGGTGGTGTCAGCGTCGGCTCTGCCGCCGGGCACGGTCGCCTCCGAGACACCCACCACCGCCCAGCCCGGCGACGTGATCACGATCTACGTCAGCGATGGGACGGCTCGGTCGACCCCCGCGCCGCAGTCCCCACCCCCAGCCGCTCCTTACCGGCCGCCACTGTCGCCGAACCAGAACGCGGCCGGTGGACCAGCGGAGCCCCAACGGCCTACCGGCTAGCCGCTTAACTTTTCAGAGCCGCGAGAACCGCGGCCGCCAACCGCGATCCCTCGGCGCGGTTGGCCGACCTGGCCTTCGCCGCTTTCATCACCAGCCCCAGCTGACCGAGCCCGGGGCGCTTGCCGAGCTGCCCGGCGACGTCCTCGACCGTCTCGGTGACCAGGGCCCTGAGCTGGTCATCACTCAGCTGGGCGGGCAGGTAGTGGTCGAGCACCTCGCCCTCGGCGCGCTCGCGGGTCGCCAGCTCGTCACGCCCGGCCGCGGTGAAGACGTCGGCGGCCTCACGACGCTTCTTGGCCTCTCGGACCAGTACCGCGAGCACCTCGTCGTCGGACAGCTCACGGGCCTCGGTGCCGGAGACCTCCTCGGTGGTGATCGCGGTCAGCGCCATCCGCAGGGTCGCCACCGTGACGGCACTCCGGGACTTGATCGCCGTGGACAGGTCGGCGCGAAGCCGATCCTTGAGCTCTGCCATGAGGTTGAAGCCTAGAGCGGACACACTAGGCTCGCTGGTATGAATCGCTGGGGACGCGCCGTGGTCGGCGCCGCCGCGCTGACGGCCGCCGGAGCGGCGTACGCCGCCGGTGTCGAGGTCCGTCGCTGGACGCTGCGCCGAGCCACCCTGCCGGTGCTCCCGGCCGGGGCCGCGCCACTGCGGATCCTGCACATCTCCGACCTGCACATGACCCCGAACCAGCGCTCCAAGCAGCGTTGGCTGGCCGGCCTGGCCGAGCTGCAGCCCGATCTCGTGGTGAACACCGGTGACAACCTGGCGCATCAGCAGGCGGTGCCGGCTGTGCTGCGGGCGCTACAGCCGCTGATGACCCTGCCTGGAGTGTTCGTGTTCGGGAGCAACGACTACTACGAGCCGAAGCCGAAGAACCCGGCTCGCTACCTGACCCGCACCCACAAGCGGCGGACCCGCGGCGTGCCGCTGCCGTGGACGGATCTGCGCGCGGCGTTCGCCGAGCACGGTTGGTTCGACATGACGAACACCCGGCGCCGGCTCACCGTCGCCGGTCGCCGGGTCGTCGTCGCCGGGGTAGACGACCCGCACCTGCGACGGGATCGCTACCAGCGGATCGCCGGGCGAGCCGATCCCGTCGCCGACCTCCGGCTGGGTCTGACCCACTCCCCGGAGCCGCGAGTGCTGGACGCCTTCGCCGCTGACGGCTACGACCTCGTGCTGGCCGGTCACACCCACGGTGGCCAGCTGCGGCTGCCCGGCTACGGCGCGATCGTGACAAACTGCGGGCTGGACCGCTCCCGGGCCCGCGGCGCATCCCGCTGGGGCGCCCGTACCTGGCTGCACGTCTCGGCGGGCCTGGGCACGTCCCCGTTCGCGCCGGTTCGCTTCGCCTGCCCCCCGGAGGCGAGCCTGCTCATGCTGGTCCCGCGCAACAACGGCCCCACTGTGCCGGCCTCCGCATGGCACGCCGCCGGCGTCGGCTGAGCGGCATCCGCTACGATTGCCGACGTCTAGCCGGGGTGTGGCGCAGCTTGGTAGCGCGCTTCGTTCGGGACGAAGAGGCCGTGGGTTCAAATCCCGCCACCCCGACCAGGAAAAACTCGTTCCTTGGCAATCTTGCGGAAGACCCGTGGGGGCCAAACCGGGGGCCACTCGCCTCAGGCCGAATTGGTTTCGTTCTGTTTGAAGATGGTGTTCATGGTCTCGGCACCTCGAGTGATCACCGGCTTGAGCTGGTGCCGGTAGACCTCCTCAGTTACCGCCGTGCTGGCGTGCCCGACGAGATCAGCGATGGTTTCGATGGGAACGCCGTTGTCGCTCATCAGGGACACGAACGAGTGGCGCAGCTCCCGCGGCGTCCAGTTCTCGCCGAGACCGGCCTTCTTGGTGATCGCTTTGAAGGCCCGGCGAACGTGGGACGCGTCAAGCGGTGTCCCCGCTTGGCTGGCGAAGACGAGGCCGTGATCCCGCCAGCGCTTGCCTGCCGCCAGCCGCTCCCTCGCCTGCCGTACGTGGTGCGTGCGGAGCGCCTCAGCGGCCTGCGCGGGCAGTTCCAGCGTCCGGCGTGACTTCTCGGTCTTGGTGTCACCGTTGGCACGCACCGAGCGCCAGACGTAGATCGCGAACCGCTCGTGATCGAATCCGGCTTTGGTGACCGGCACCCATGCCGCGCCATCCGCTACCCCGGCGACCACGTGGGACCAGTGCAGCGCGCGGGCCTCTTCGGTGCGTATGCCGGTGAGCAAGCTCACGACGACGTAGGCATGCAGCCGCGACGCCTTGGCGTGCTCTAGCAAGGTCGTAGCCTGTTCCAGCGCCATGGCCTTGCTGGGCCGTCCCTCCTTCCCTTTGGGTGTCGTAACGAGTGCAGCGACGTTGCGCAGCACCTTGTCTCGCGCTTGCGCCTGCCGGGTGGCCCGCTTGAGGATCGCGTGGACCCCTTGCAGGCTCCTCGTCGCGAGCGTGCCGGTCAGCCCGCCGAGCCACTCGTCGACCTGATCGGCGGTCAGTTCCTTGAGCTTGATTGCGCCGATGAGCGGTATCACGTGCCGTTCGGCGAGGATGCGGTTGGCCGCGATGGTGTGCGCGTTGCGGTCCTTGAGCCCCCTGGCGAGCCAGTCCCGGACCGCGTCCCCCACGGTGTAGGAGTCGCTGGCATCGATGCCGGTCTCGAGGGCGTTAACGGCCTTCCTCAGTTTGTCCGTGACGGCCGTTTTGGTCCTGCCTCTGCGCTTGATGCGCTTGCGGTTGCCCCTGCCGTCGAAGCCGAGGCTGATTGCCCCGATGTACCCGTTGTCCTCCGGGTAGATGGTGGCCTGGTATTTGCCGATCAAGAGCGTGGACATTGAACCTCCGTTCTTGCCAGGTGATGGGGTTGGGCCTGGCGTGCCCTGGCCCGCGTTCGAGGCGTACCACCTGGATCGTGGTGGCCAGGGCTGGCGCTGCGTTGTGTCAGTCGCCGTCGGGGTCGTGCTGGTGGCGCTCGATGTACTCATCGATGGCCTTCCTGATCACGTAGGAGAGGTCACGATCCTTTCGCCGTGCGATCTCTTCGAGCTTGCCTCGGCGGTCTGCGCCGAGGCGCAGGCTGTAGGTCTGAGTTACTGGCATAAACTCCATCCTTGGTTCGGACGTCGGTCCCGTGACACAGTGTGCAGCGCACTGTGTTGCAATGCAACACACTCATGGGCTGCCCTCCAAGGAGGCGACGAACTGGGCTAGGTGCCGGCCGGTGATCCGACGGAGCTTGCCGATCTTGATGCTGCAGAGCTGGCCGGTGCGGAGCAGGTAGTAGACCTTGTCCCGGCCGACGTGGAGCAGCTCGGCGACTTGCTCGACCGTGTATGCCTGCAAGTGATCACCTCCTCGGATAGGGGGCTGGTTGGAAGGTGGCTCGTCTGATAGCTGGGCTGCCTCCTTGAGGTTGTGCGGAATCGGTTGTGGCTGGTTCATCGGGCTGGCGATACCTCCGTTCTGTTGGGGTCGGGTGGACGGGTGCTAGGCCGCTAGTGCGCTGGTTGGTGGCCTAGCGGAGCCGCTAGACCTAGCGTGGTGGGCGCTAGATCTAGCGGCCCGTTAGCGGGTTTGGAGTGGTCGGTCGAGGGCTTCGAGGACGGCGTCTCGGGTGATGCCGCGCCGGTTGGCGCCTTGGCCCTCGAGCGTCTGTCCCCAGACTTGGCCGGTGGTGATGCCGTAGGGCTTGAGGCAGGTGGCCAGGTCGGTGGGGGTCCAGCCGTCGTAGGCGTCCGGGTTGGTCTCGGCGAGCCGGGCGATCACGGTCTCCGACCAGAGCCGGGCCTCGTCGCCGATGAACACGGCCAGCACGTCATCGAGCAGCCGGGGCGCGGCGTGTTCGACGAGGTAGGCGCCGCCGTCGGCGACCCCGGACAGGGTGCCGGCCTTGATCCGCAGTTCCCGGCCGCGTTCGCAGATCCTGTGCAGGGTGGGCAGGTCCATCAGGTCGGTGCGGATGATCTGCCCGCCGGATTCGGCCAGCGCGCCGTCGTCTGCGCCAAGCAGGATGCCCACCCCTTTGTGTGCGCGCAGTAGTTTGGATGCGTCCAGGTCGGGGTAGGCGCCGGCGCCGAGAATGGTGTCCGAAGACTGCCAGTTCATCACCTTCATGGCGAACCGGATGCCGAGCTGACCGCGCAGGCTGTCGGGCATGACCTTCGAGTCCGGCTTCTGGGTAGCAAGCACGAGCATGATCCCGACAGCCGGGCCGACCTTGGCCAGGTCGGTGAGCAGTTCCAGGATGGCCTTGCCGTGCTCGGGGTGTTCCAGGTAGCGCTGGACCTCATCGATGCACACCAGCCGCAACGGCATCCCTAGCCGCTTGCTGCGTGCAATGGCCGGGGTGAGCTTCCCCTCGGGGCACAGATCGTTGGGTAGCTCGCGCAGCCGCTCGTAGCGGTCGTCCATGTCCTCGACCAGCTCGCGCAGCACGTGTACCAGGTGCTCGACCACGGCCGTGCGGGCGCCGGAGCCGTAGCGGTGGGAGACCAGCTCGAACGGCTGCCAGTCCTTGCCGCCCTTGCCGTCGAAGATGAACAGCTGCACCCACGCATCCAGCGCGGCGGCCGCCGCCGGGAGCCGGGCGGCGAACGTCTTGCCCATCCGAGGAATGGCCCCGACCAACAGCGAAGACCAGACCATGACCAGTTGCACCGGCCGTTTGCGGGCGTCCTGGCCGAATCGGAAGCCCTTCCAGAAGTCCACCTGGTCGGCTTTAGCCAGCGCAGTGACGGGTGGCTTCTGGGCGAACACGTCCACGTCGGCCACCCACAGCGCGACCCGCCGCGCCGAGCCCGCTTCGCCGCGGATGCGGTCCAGGAAGACCTGGACCTCGTCGATGTCCAGCGCGGCGGCGATGTCCTGGTGTTTCTTCAGCGCGTCCGCGGCCTTCTTGCCGTAGGGCAGGTCGACCAGCGCGAGCCAGCCGTCCCCGTCGCGGCAGATCGGTTGCGGGAAGGTGATCGGGTTGTCTTCCTTGCATAGACCGGCGGCTATGAATGCGCGCGTGACCAGGTCGGGGGTGAGTTTGCGCGCACGCGGGACAATGATGGCCGGGTCGAGGAACGGCTGGTCTTCGCGGCAGCCGTGCCAGCCGGCCAGCGCGATAGCCAGCGCAAGGAACAGTAGCGGGGAACGTGGCCACAGCAGCGCGGCAATCATCAGCGCTGTAGCGGCACAGCAGGCGAGTCCGAAAACGGTGGTCAGCCGAGTACGAACTCGGTTATTGCGCTGCCGGGACAGTGTCATATAGCTGGTGACATCACCACGTTCGATCGCGTAGAGCCGCAGCGGCCTGCTCTCGGCGTCACTGGCCCAGCGGTACAACTCGACGATTGCGCGGCTAATGCCGCGCGGGGTGTACACCATAGCGCGCAGCACGTACTTGGGGATGCGGAGCGTGTGAAACGCAGTGGTATGCCAGAGATTGGTGGCGAGCCAACAGAAGAAAGCCTTGCACTGCTCGGCATTGCGCATCCAGAGCGGCACGATCGGGCGCCGGTCGAGTGAGCGAAAAACCAGCTCATTGGTCTCAACCGTCATGGACGACGACGGAAGTGTCGAGGATGCGTCCGAGACAATAGTCGGGAGTTGATCGGACTCGATGAGCTCGGCGTCGTACCCCTGATACTCGGAGGAATAGTTGACGGTCTGGCCAGGGAAGCGGATCACTTCCTGGCCCGCGCGGCTATCCACGGGTGGCCGCGTCATTGGCTGTCCTGTTCGCCGGCCGGGTCATCGATGGTTTCGGGGTATGGCTGCGCGAGAAGTTCAGCGGCGTGAAGGTGATCGGGCGGGAGTTGGTCATGCGCGTCGAGTTCGTCGCGCAGGTAGTACATCGAGTCCGCCTCGCCGTCTCGGGCGGCGGCGATGGTGGCGCGGGCGGCGGCGAGAAGGTTTGCGTGCATCGCGCGGACAAGCACCAAGAGAGACCGGAGTCGGGATAACTCAGCGAGCAGGACGGGAATATCGGCGACGGCGCGCCAGAGCCTGACCGGGGTGCGCGACTGGCACGCCTGGTGGAAATGGTTTCGGACGGCCTCCAGATTGACGAGGGAGTACGGCTTCTGTTGGTTCATTATCGGGTAAAAACCTCCTTTGCATCCGGGGATCTGGACCGGTGGTAGGTCGCTCAGCGGGCGGCGGGATAGCCGCTAACGTGCCGCCGTTCAGTGGAACAGACCGGATAGTGCGCTCACCGCGCCGCTGAGGCGGCCACGACCTTATGGATCGCGGCCGATCCGGTCGCGGTGGCTTCGATGAGCAGGCCGATCACGATGAGGGTCAGCGGGCCTGAGCCTCCGCGCCGGAAGCGGCTCTGCCCCCGTGGCCGCCACCACCGCCGTGACCACTACCGGAGAACAGCAGCCAACAGCCAACCGAGAGTAGTCCGAGCATGACCAAGGAGGTAGTGCCCGACGTCGTCGCCGTGCCTGCGGCAAGCACCGTCGCGGGAATCGGCAAGAGGATCACCTCCTCCCCGGGTAGATGGCCAGGTTGGCCCCAGAATTGATCTCGTTTCCGGCGGTTGAGCACCACACCTCGGTGGGGTAGCGGTAGCGCCCTGTCCTGGGCACATGGCTGTCTCGGCTGGGATCGGCTCCTGTCGGTTCATGGCCTGTTCACAACCTCCTTTGCATCGGGGACATGGACTGGTAGTGGTGCATCGCTCACCGGACACACCGCAGCGGGCGCGGTGAGACGGCGGCGCAGTTGAGTGGCGCGCAGACCGCTGATCCGCAGCGCGGCGCGCAACGCATCGCGGGTAATCGGCCGGCCGTGCATGTCGCGGTACCGTTGATCAGCCGCGCGTGCGCGTCCATCAGCTCGGCCTCGCTCCGGTGCCGAGGCTAGGCTTCGCAACCCGGAGAAGCTGGCCACCGCCGCGGACGTGGCCGCGATACTCATGCCGGACAACGCCCACAGATCACGCTCGGGCGTACAGGTGCTCATGGCGGGACTTCCTCTCAGAGGCTGATGGCGATGACAGTGCAAATAGCGGCGGTGACGATCAGCCGCGTCGGGGTGGCGGTCGCCCACAGCATGCCCAGCGCGATGAGCCGGACCGGGAACATGGCCAGCCGGAAGGCACCGTTGATGGCCTCGGACACCGGCATGAGACGCGTGTAGTGGTCGGCCGACCGGAGCCCGATCCCGTCCAGTTCCAGGACGTGGGCGCGGGAGAACGGACCGCTTCGCCCGTCGCTGACCTGGATCGTGTGCCGCTTCATCACTGCTCACCCCGGCGGTGACGGCGTACGCCGTCCTGGTGGCGGTGCCAGCGGTCACGGCGCCTGCACTTGCGGCATTTCGCCAGGCCGCACCGCCTGGTGGCACGGGCACCGCACCGGCAAGCCCACTCCTGGGGGTCAATCGTATCGTTGATCATTTGATGGCTCCTCTCAAGGTTGATGAGGCGATTGCGGGTAATCGGAATCACGACCTCACTCGGTCGCGGTCGTCGGTCTCGTTCTCGCGGCATGGACCGGCTTCCGGTTTTATGACGATTACCAGAATGGCCAACACCACGGCCGTGTCGACCGCCTTGGGCATCACTCCGCCACCGGTCTTCATTCCTGGAATTTCATTCTTGATCATCATCGTCCCTTCCGCCGTTGTTGCTCACGCATCAACTATGCGGCCTGGATCACGTGGCGAGAAGTGTCCCAATAGGCCCCAAACGCCGAACTTTCACCGAACCGGAAGCCCTGAACTTTCACTGAACTTCGACGGTTGTGGTATGTCCTTCAGGCTGTCCACCTGGGAAGATGACCCACATGCAATTGAACGGTGTGCTCCCGACCATGGACCAGGTCAAGGCTCTCGCGCTGACCAACTACGGCCACTTCACTTCGATGCTGGCGGAGGACGGCCGCGTGCGCGGCTTGTCGCTCCACATGCAACGGTTGGCGCGCGACTGCCGCCTACTCTTTGACGTCGACCTGGACACCGACCGCGTGCGGTACTACATCCGGCACGTGTTGACGGATGCCGCTCCGCGCACTGTCGCGCGAGCGACGGTCTACGATCCCACGCTTGACCTGGGCATGATCGGATCGGACGCCGTTCCGCACATCCTCGTGACGACGCGACCGGCACCGTTGGGCACATCTGCTCCGCTGCGTCTGCAAGCTGCCTCGTTCCGGCGGGAGATGCCTGCGGTGAAGCACATCGGCCTGTTCGGCGCGCTCCGGTGCCGGCGGACTGCCCAACGCGAAGGCTTCGATGACGTTCTGTTCCTCAACCCGGACGGGACGATCTCTGAAATCGCAACGTCGAATATCGGATTCGTACGGGAAGGACAAACAATCTGGCCACGCTCGGAATGGCTGACCGGCATCACGATGACCCTGCTGCACCAGGCCCTTGACGAGCCGATACACACCGAACCGGTCACCCTCTCGGACCTGCCGACCATGGAGTTCGTGTTCGCGACCAATGCGGCGACAGGCATCCGGCCGGTTGCTGCGGTGGACGACCAGTCGTGGTCTACCGACCACCCGGCGCTGAAGCAGCTGCGCGACCTGTACGCGGACATTCCTGCCGAACAGCTCTAACGGCACACTAGTGATTGATCAACGGTCCAGTGTTTCGGCTGTCACTACACACCGGAACCCGGTGTCGTCATCACACATGGACGCAGCGGCGTCGTTGAACGATGATGGCGTTGCCCGTAGGAACGGACTGGTCCAGGCACCACCCTTCAACTCATGCCG
>JAFAUB010000155.1 GCA_019243635.1 Pseudonocardiales bacterium | reverse complement strand
AGCGGGGCAAGGTGCAGCGCCCGCAGCCCAGCCAGGACGAACGACCTTGCGCCACGACCAGCGCCCTCCACACTCACCCCACCCCGGAAGGCGACACGCCCACCGCGTCCTGGACGTGATCACCAAACCGCTAACTCCGCGGCATTGCGAGCGCGATCGCCCATCTCGCTCCGTTGCGGCGGTGAGACGCGGCTACGAGTAGCCGCTTGGCCTCATCAATGGTGAGGGGCTCGATTTCCTCCTCTACGACGCGGGGCGCCTTCGCGGTCGTGGCGACGTTCACGCTCGCGTGCTTCCTTCTCACGGCCTCGCTGAGGGCTGCGCGCAACGTGCGGTGGGCGTGGTGGACGGTGCCCGGGGCGAGGCCTGAGCCGAGCATCTTGCTGTAGAGCTTCTCGATGTGCTCGGGTTCGAGCTTGTCGATCCGGTGGGCTCCAATCCCGGGTACCAGGTGCCGGTTGACGTCGGTGCGGTAGCCGACCAGCGTCTTATAGCGCACCGAATGCGCCGCGATGTTGTCCAGCCAGTGTGTGAGCCATTGCTCAACCGTCCACGCCCGGCCAGCTTTCCGCACTCTACCGCTGTCGCGCTCTCGTTCGAGCTGCCGAACCTTCCTTGTCACCTCCGCTCGGTTCTTGCCTCGGACGTGACGGCGGTCCGGCTTCCCGTCGTCGCGGACTCCCATCGTGACCCGGCCGTGCCACTTGTCGTCCTTGTCCTGGTAGATGCTGGAGGACCCGGCGGGCGCGTGAGTACGTTTTCTCTCGGTCTCGGTGGTCATCGCTGCTCCTCACGCTGCTGAGTTGTTGGAGTGGGGCAGGGCGGTGCGGAGCCGTTCGAGGTAACGGGGTAGCGCGTCGGCGGGGATGCGGCGTAGCCGCCCGATCTGGACGGACTCGACCTCTCCGTCTTTGACCAGCGCGTACATGAGGGTGCGACCGATGCCGAGCCGGTCGGCGGCTTCCTCGACGGTGAGCAGCAAGCGGATGGTCGTGCCATCGCTGGGGCTCATGCTGGGTGTCCTCCCGGTAGCCGGTGCGCCGAGTTCCTGACGGTTTGTGCGTGGGGTGCGGGTGGTCATTCGGTGCCTCCGACGACGCGGAGCGGGGAGCTACCCGTACCAGCCGTACCAGCCTCGTTTTGGCTGGTCAGGCTGGTACGGCTGAGCTCGGCGGTACGCCTTGAGCCGTACCGCTCTATCGAGCCGTACCGTGCTGACCTGGGAGAATGAGGCTGGGACGGCTGGGACGGCTTCCTTTCGTGGCCGTGACCGGCTGGGGCCACGGCTGGGTCTGGTGGGGGGCAGTAGCGGGTCCAGGCGTCGGTGAACTCGGCGCGGTGGTAGCCCTTGGCTTGGCCCAGGCCGGGGAAGCGGATCGTGGTGCTGCGGATGCTGTAGTCGCGCAGCAGCACACCGAGCCTCATCGCGGTGAGCCCGGTGGGTCCGTAGTCGACCCAGGGGGCTTCGGGGTCGCTTTTCAGTCGCTCCAGAAGGACGATGGTGGGGATGGCGTCGTGATCACCGAACGCGCTCCGGCAGTCGGTGAGCAGCCGGATCCGGGTGGAGGTCTCGCCGTTGTCGGTGGCTTCGGCGGTGAGCACGAGCACGGCCGCGCGGCTGCGGTCGGGCCAATGCGCCCCAGCATGGTCGGCGACGGTCACCAGGGGTTCCCAGGTGTCGGCGGCGCGGTCCTCCACCGGCATATGCGGTTCGGCGCGTTCCAGTGCGGCGAGGTCGGCGCGTAACCACGCGGTGAGTCGCCCGGCGAGGTGGCGCAGCGGTGGCCGGTCGCGACGGTGCCGGTAGGGGGCCACAGTCTCGTGCGGGGCGCGGCGGCGCATCCGGATCACCACGGCCCGGTCTTCGATGGTGTCGGGCATGGCGCCGATCCCGGCCAGCGCGGCCATCGCGAAAGTAGGGATCGACTCCACCCGGTTGGTGGCCGCGTCGTAGCGCTTCGCGGGCCGGTTGCGCTGGTGTCCGGCGTTGAGCAGGCCCCGGAGGTCTTCGTTGCCGTCGGCTTTGGGTCCGAAGATGGTGTCCGCTTCGTCCACCAGCATGGTGGGCGGATCGTCACTGATCGAGCGGTACACCGCTGCCGGGGAAGAGTTGACCGTGATGAACGGATCCCGGCACAGCGCTTCCACCGCGTCGAGCAACCGGGATTTCCCGCACCGCTTCTCCGGTCCCCGGATCACCAACCGGGGTGCATGCGCCCACGCTGGTTGCGCGTGGGTCGCCGCGATCCACAAGGTCACCGCGTCGGCGGCCTGCGGCGTGGGCAACACCACATACCGGGTCAACGCCGCACGCACCGCGTCAAGCAGAGCGGCACCATCGGTCACGCTTGGCTTCGGGTCGGCGTTCACGGGTAGATCTCCCCCTGTCGGCGTGTCGGGTCTCATGCGGCATCGCGGCGGGGGGTGGCACGGCGGGGGTTGCGTACCCCGGCCGCAAGTCCGGCGGTGATGACCCGGGCGATTTCGCGGGGTGTGCAGTCGCAGTCAGCGCTGATCAGTGGAGTGGCGGCGGTAGTGAGTTCGGTCCGCACGGTGGCTTCGTCGAGCAGGTCGGCGCCGATGAGCTGCCCGAGGGCGTAGGCGGCGCGGCAGAGCACCGCGTTGTGCTGCCCTCGTGGTGCGGTGCGCACCCGCTGGCACTCGCCCCGCACGGCGGCGCAGGCGTACCCGCTGGGGTTGGTCGTGACCGTCTGGGTGGCCGCTGAGATCCCCGTAGGCGGCTTCGGGGTGAGGGCCTGGTGTAACCAGCCGGGCAGCTCGACGGGCTCCCGGTCATCAATAAGTTCGTATCCGCTCGGGGGCACCGGGCTGCCGGGGGCGACGACGTACCCGCCGTGGGCCCGGGTGTCGATCTTCCAGCCGATCCTGTCGTGGGTGTTGCGCAGCGGTGTCCCGGGTGGGGCGGTGTAGTACAGGTGCCGGCCGCCTGAGGGTGTGGTGACGGCGTAGGTCGGGGTCACGGTGGTGCCGTGCGTTCGGGCCAGCGCCCGCAGTACCCCGGCACCGGAGTTGGTTCCGAGGGCGGCCCATCGCTCCGGCACGGGCTCGCCGGGTTTGGGGGTGTCGAGGTCGATGACCACCAGTCCCGAGGGGCCGGTGGCGATCCCGATCGAGTACGGGGTGTGCCGCCACCAGCGGGTGATCAGGTCGGGGTCGGTGCTGGCCCCTGCCTCCCACCGCTGGATGACCGGCGGTTTCTTCGTGCCGGGAGTGATGGGGAACACGTGCCAGCCCCGGGCGGCGAAGTGCAGCGCCCACCCGCGCAGGCTGTGCCGGATGGCGTCCACGGTCGGGGTCGGGTCGTCAAGGGTGGTCATGCCGAGTGCCTTTCGGGTTACTGTGAGTAGTCGGATGTGGGTGTGCGGGATCGGTCCCTGGCACCGGGGGTGGCGCCCGGGAGGGCGGGTGACTCGGGTGGGGAAACGGGGTGTGGGCTGGGCGGGCCGTGGGGGGTCTACCCCTCGCTACCGGGCAGGTCGCGGGCCGCTACCCGGGGGGTCTACCCGGGTAGAGACCCCCCACTACCCGCGAGTGTGGGGGCGGGTGCAGGTAACGGGGGGCCCGGTAGCGGGCGTGGTAGACCCCTGCCCCTCTACCCGTCACCGACCGTGACCGGTTGGTGAGCGGTGGGGAGGGTGGCGCCGGCGGGCACGGCGGCTTCCAGGTCAGCGCGGCGGTACCCGGCGAGGTTGACCCCCTCGACCTTGACCTGCCGCCCGGAGCGGGTGACCCCGGCGCGTTCGAGCTCCTCGGCCAGCCGCTCGGGGGTGTAGTCCCCGTAGCCATCCTCGTCCATGTTGACCAGGCGGGACAGCAGGGTGCTGGTGTGCATCCGCTCCACCCCGTGCATCGCATACAGCACATCCGCCAACACAGTGGGAATCTGGACCCCGGCGGCTTCGGCGGCGGCCACGGTGTCACTGGCCGCATCCCCACTCAACGTGCCCGCCGCCACCCGCAAGGCCCGCCCGTGGGCGCAGACCGTGGCGAAGGTGGGCAGGTCCATGTAGTCGCAGCGGACGATCTCAAAGGATCCGGGGCCGGTGACCAGCACCCCCACCCCCTTGTGGTCCTCGGACAGGATGGAGGCGTCGGCTCCCTGGGCGGCCTTGCCCTTGCCCAGGACCATGTCCGAGGAGGTGCGGTCCACGACCTGGGTGCAGTACCGGTAGGTGATGATCTCCCGGAGTTTCACGGGCACGCTGTCGGCGTCGGAGCGCTGGGAGGCGGCGTTGAGGATGAACCCCGCCGCCGGAGCCCGCCGCGCCAACCGGGCCAACTTCTCCACCGTCTCCTCCTTCAGCGGCCCGGGCATGGCGGAGAGGTACTCCTGCAGCTCGTCGATGGTGATGAAGATGACCGGCATGTCGTAACGGCGGCTGATCTCCGGGGTCAGCTTGCCCTCCGGACACACCGACGTCGGCAGAGTGCCCAACACCGCGAACCTCCGTCCCATCTCGGTGATGAGCTCATCGAGCATCGCCAGGAACCGTTCGATGGCCTCGTCTTCGGCGCCGATGACCAGGCGGTGGGCCACACCGCGCATGGGTCGCCAGTCCGCGCCGCCCTTGCCATCGGCGACGTAGTGGCGCACGTAGGCATCCAGCACTCCCGCTGCGGAGGGCAGTCGTTGGGCGAAGGTCTTGCCCCGCCGGGGCAGGCCGCCGAAGAACATGGACTGCCACATCAGCACCAGCAGGATGCGGCGTCCCCGGGCGTCGCGGCCGAAGGGGATCGGCTCCCACACCGAGAACTGCTCCGCCGTGCTCAACGGGGACGGGTTCGGGGTCCCCAGGTAGGGGTCGTCATCGGCCACCCAGACCGACAGGCGTCCGGCGTGGCCCCCGGCAACAGCGCGGACTCGGGTCATGATGACCTGGATCTCATCCACCCCGAGCTCGGCGGCCACCGTGTCGCGTTTGGCGATCACATCGGCGGCGGTCTTGCCGCCTCCTCGGGGGAGGTCCAGGGTGACGGCCCATCCGTTGCCATCCCGCAGGGGTGGGGTGACCAGCTGCGGGGTGGCGTCGGTCTTGACCAGCCCGGCGGCGCGCAGGGCGTCGGTGAGCATGTCCGCCGACAGCTCCAGGTGAACCGGCAGCACCGGACCCACCGGCAACACCGGGGCGGTGCGCGGGCGGCCCAGCCACAGCGCGCCCAGCCCGGCCCCAGCCAACGCCGCCCAGCCGAACATCTTCCCGGCCAGCACGAACCCGGCGACCCCGGCCGAGCCCCCCGACAGCGACAGCCATGCCGTGGTCTTGATCCGGACTCGGGCCAGCGCGCGGCGCTCGCTGATCAGGTCCCGGACCAGGTCCCACCGTTTGGCCTCGCGGGCGGCGGTGATCAACGGCCGGTACTCGTTGCGCACGCTCACCCAGCCGATTCCTGCGGTGATAGCCCGGGCGACGCCGCGCAGGGTCCACCACGACAGCGCCAGCCCGTAGGCGGGGGCGCGCCAGGCGTGGAAGGCCACGTGCCGCCCGGCGTACTCCACAGCCCACCGCGCCGTGCCCAGCGCTGTCTCCCGAGAACCCAACCACAGGGGCAACACCACCGGCATCGGCCACCGGGCGTACTCCAGCTCGCCGAGCAGCGGCTCCCCTTCCAGCACCTCCGGTGCCCGCTGCGGCTGTCCACCCGCCGGGGCGGGGAACGGGATCACCGTCCCGTCCCGCTCCGCTTCTGGCGCGGCATCAGGCCGCGACTGCTCGGCGGCGGGCTGCGGTCGGTCAGCACCATGCTGAACGGTGGTGTTCTCATCGGGCTGTTCAGGGTTCATCACGCGGTCCTCCCCTCAGATGCGGTCCAGGTCATGGCGCGGTGAACGGCAAGGGTGCTCATCGCCGGGCCCCCTTACCGCCGTGCACGATCTCGGTCACCGAGAACAACCGGGCGATCACGCTCCCGGCGAACAGCGCGGGCACCCCGAGGGCGACGGCCCAGGCGCGAAAGTCGGTGGTGAAGGCCACGACCGCCCACTGAATCCCGACGATCACCACCGTCGTGCCCAGCGCTCGGGCCAGGTTGCCGCCCATCCGAGTGACCTCCTGGGTGTGGCGCGCGACCTGGTACGCACCCCGCGCACCACTGCGGAACGCCGCCAGCGCACCCAGCCCGGCCAGCACCACCAACCCCACCAGCACAGGTGCGTGGTTCATCGGGGCTCACCCCAGCCCCGGTGGGCGGCGGTGTGGCGGACCCGCCACAGCAGCGACACGATCGCCGCGACAACGGACACGTCCCACCCGGCCAGCCAGCGCACGATGCGCTCGTCATAGGCGCCCAGCGCTATCCCGTCCAGCGCCGCCAGCAGCACCGCCCGCCGCTCCTCGAAGGACTCATGGCGATACCCACCACCGGGGTAGCAGGTAAACGGGGCGTGCACACTGACCGGCTCACGGTCCAGTGGCGCCAAGGGCTCGCCCATCACGCCACCTCCCCCGCGCCGACACCGGCACCCGTACCCGCCAGCAGCGCGAACGGCAGCGCGACAGACTTGCCCCACCCGGAGCCTGCGCTGATCAGCCAACTGGCCGGGCGGGACTCGTGCAGGCAGCACCGCCAGCAGTAGCGGTACTCGCGGCTGACGGGCTGCCCGGCGGCCGTCACGGCCGCCGGATCAGGATGAGTGAGCGGCTCCTGGCGCTCGTCGATGAGCACCGGGTGCCACTGGGTGAACTCGTGGCCTTCAGCCTCGCAAGTCAGCACCGGTCCGCATGCTGAGCACCACAACCGTCCACCCGGCCCAACCAGCCACCCCTCAGCGGCCGCCGCGTCGAGAGCGACGTCCTCGCTCGGGTAGTGCGCCTCAAACCCCGGGACACCCAGGGTGTCCCCGCACTGGTCACAGCGGACACTCACACAGGTATGCACCTGTACCATTCCCCACTCCTCGGTCGCATCAGTGAGTGATTCAGCAACCCCGACCCGGTGGGCACGTTCTTGGCGGTTCGGACCGCCGGGTCGGGTGTTGCGCACATCGCTCAGGTTCATGCCGCCACTGCCACGTTGACCGTGTGGGCGGGGCCGCCCGGGGTGACAGGCCTGTACTCCGCCCGCGAGCGCGGGATGGAGCAAGCGCACGACAGACATCACGCGGCCCGCCGCTCATCCGAGCTGGAAACGCCGTGACACACCGGCAGGGCGTGGATCACCGCAGCCAACGCTCGGTGCTCCGTCCGGCGCCTACGGTGCTCAGCCGCGCTCCCGTCCAACAGCGCCGATGTCGGCCGAGGGGCCTGCGCCACCTCGGCATACGCTCTGTCGATCAACTCATCCAGCGCCTCACCGGTTAGCCCGTCGGGGGCGTAGCGGTGGGCGCTCCCTGGGTCGCCGTACACCGGCTGACCTCCTCATCTTCAATGTATGTATTGACTAGACAATCGAAGCGATGCAGAGAGTGACAGGTCGGCCACGGAGTTGTCAACTCCATGGTCCAGATTGACTAGACAATAACTGGTGACCAGGGCAGACTGTCGGCCATGTCGCCACGTATCGCGCAGAGCCCCAGGCCCGTGTACCAGCAGCTCGCCGACTCGCTCCGGGCGAAGATCGCCACCGGTGGGCTAGCTCCCGGCGAGCAGGTGCCTACCGAGAAGGCCCTGGCTGAGGAGTTCGGCGCGTCCCGGGCCACGGTCCGGCAGGGACTCATGGTGCTGGTCAACGAGGGCCTGATCGTGGCATCCCGACCACGGGGTTACTTCGTCCGGCGTCACGAGTTGTGCTACTTCCGACCGCAAGCCGAGTGGGAACAGCATCCAGCCAGTCCGGAGATGGACCGGTGGATGACCGAGCAGACCACGCTCGGTCGCGCGCCATCCCAACGGATCAACGTGGAGATCATCCAGCCGCCCGACCGGGTGGCGGACCGGTTGGCCTTGAGTCCGGGTGACCTCGTGGTCGTGCGCCGCCGTGTCCGTTACCTGAATGATGAGCCATTCAACATCAACGACACGTTCTATCCCTTCGAGTTGGTCCAGGGCTCAGAACTCGTCAACCCGGCGGACATCGCTCGTGGCGCGAGCCAGGTACTCACCGAACTGGGTTACGAGCAAGTGCGCGCCATCGATGAGATCGAGGCGCGGATGCCACTTCCGGACGAGGTGTCCCGGCTGGAACTGGGCGCAGGCATGCCGGTAGCGGTACATCGAAACACGGGTTTCACCAAGGACAACAGGCCCGTGCGACACACGGTCAACGTTCTCGTCGGATCGAAGCATGTCATCCTCTTCGAGCGCACGAAACCCCAAGGAGCCCCCGAGAATGAGTAAGCCATACGTCATGCACCGCGCCGACGCCGCTGACCTACCCGAGGTCATGGCTCTGCTGGACGAGCGGATGCGGTGGCTTCGCGAGCGAGGAAACGAACAGTGGAACACGGGCCGGAACTTCGAGACTCGGATTGTCGACGCCATCGGCCGGCGGGACACCTGGCTCCTCCGCGACGACGGCTCTTCCATCGCCACGCTGACCCTGACCTCGGAGGGTGATCCGGATTTCTGGACCCCGGAGGAGCTGAAGGAACCAGCGCTGTACCTCGGGAAGATGGCGAGCGCCGTGCGCCGACGCGGCGAGGGTCTGGGCTCCCTGATGGTCTCGTGGGCGCAAGATTGGGCGGCGCGATCCGACTTCGGCTTACTGCGATGGGACGTGTGGCGGACTAACGAGCGACTCCAGGACTACTACCGGTCCGTCGGTGGACGATATATTCGCACCGTCCAGGTCGCCCATCGCTGGTCAGGTGCACTGTTCCAGATCCCAGCGAGACACATTGCCGATCTTTCCGGTTGCGTGATCACGCACGCGGGAATCCCCGATCGAGAAACGGTCCTTTTCCAATCCTGACATCGGCTTTTGGCTAACCCTACACGAATCAACCCCTTGAGAGGTGATCACCGGTGGGTCCTATTGACCCCGAGTTCTTCGATGACGACGATGTGCGTGCCGCGCTGGCCGCCCGTGACATCGGCACGCTCTACCGCCTCCTGCGGCGCGTCGGAGTGAGCCAGCGCCAGATCGCGCACCTGACCGGCCAGTCCCAGTCAGAGGTGAGCGAGATCCTCAAGGGCCGCCAGGTGCTGAACGTGCGGGTGCTCGAGCGCATCGCCGACGGCCTCGGCATACCCCGAGCACGGATGGGCGTGAGCTACGGTGAGCAGGGACCAGACACACCTTCCGCCGAAGAGGTGGACGAGGAGATGAAACGCCGCGTTCTGCTCGCCACCACCATGGCTGCCGCCCTGAGCCAGGCGTTGCAGGGCATGGGTGAGCTGGCCCTTCCGGCCGGGCAGGTACTGCCCTCGCGGCTGGGGATGTCCCATGTACACGCCGTGCGGGCGGTTACCGACCGATTGCGCGGGGTGGCGCGATACTACGGCGGGCAGGCCGACGTGTTCGGCGCTGCGGTGACGCTCTACACGCGCTGGCTGGAGGTGCCCGCGCCCGAGGGGGTCAGGGCACCGTTGCTCGCTGCGCTGGCCGAGCTGCACACCGAGGCGGGATGGTGCCGTTATGACGAGGGACTGGACGGGACGGGCTACTTCACTCGCGCCCTGCGGTTGGCCGGTCAGGCCGGGGACGCCTACGGGATCGCCAACGCCGCCTTCGTAGCCGGAGGAACGCTGGTCCGCAATGAACACCCCAACCACGCGCTCAAGCTGTTCCAGCTGGGGCAGTTCCGACTTCGAGGGTTCGCGCCCGGCAAGTCCACACCGGCGACCGTGCGCGCCGAGGACTCCCGGATACCGACCCTCACCGCGTGGCTGAACCTGAACTCCGCGACCGCCTACGCCGTCATGGGCGGCTCCGACCAGGCCACCCGCTACCTCGCCAGGGCCAACGACGGGTGGGAGCCCCGCGATGAGTTCGAGCGCGCGAGCATGGATCGCGTGACCGCGGGCATTCAGCTCGACCTGGGCCGGCTCGACACCGCCGAGCAGACCGCCGCCAGCGCGGTGCGCACCTACGGCCAGGGCCACCGCAAAGACCGCACCACCGCCGAGCTCATCCTCGCCGAGGTACACGTGCGGGCGGGGGACCCCCACGGGCTGATGCTGGCCCGTCAGGCCATCGACGGGGCGAGCACCCTGCACTCCGTCGCGGTACGACGGCAACGGCTGGTGCCACTGGCCGTCGCGCTGGAAGCCCGGCCCGGCAGCGACGCCCGGGAGCTGGCCCGCACGGCCCGGCAGCTCGCCACGACCCCGATGTGACGGTTTCTCACGGGGTGGGTACCTCGCCCGGCGGCGGTCATGGGTGGCGGCACCGCCGGGCAAGGCGCATGGGGGTGGTGAAGGCGGGCGAGGCGCCCTTTCAGCGGCGCCGAGCTGGCAGGCTCAGCAGCGGCTGCCGCCGCGGGAAGCTGGGCAGCTCGCTGCGGATCTCGTGCCACACGATGCAGGGAAAGCTGGGGCGGCGCCATCTGCGGCGAGGACAGGCGCGGCATCGACCCGCTGAGGTGGGCCGATGCTCGGCCAGGACCCGCCGCAACCTAGTGATGGTGGCGGGGCGATGGCCGGCTCGTTCCAGCTCGGCGATCTCCTCCCATACCGAGCGGGCGAACCTGCGCGCGTGGGGGTGGTCGGCCAGCCAGGCCAGCGTCCGAACCGACAGATGCAGCGCCGCATCCATAGTGGGCTGCTCATCAATGACCTTGCCAAGGCCGACGGGACAGGTTCCATCCAGGCGGGCAGGTCTCGGACGCCCGTTCAGCGATGAACTCATTGATCAAGTCCCGCCTGTGCACGACCATCGACATCGTCCAGCGTGGACCATGCGGACCTGTGCTGGTCTACCAGCGGGCCAGGCGCGCGACGTTGTGGCGGTGGGAGGTACATGGGTGCAACCATGCGAGGTGCGACCTATCCGAGGCGATGCCAAGGCGTCGAAGGAAGTAATGACAGGTCGGTATCGCGGTGAGTTCTACACGCGCGGTACCGTC
>JAFAUB010000054.1 GCA_019243635.1 Pseudonocardiales bacterium | reverse complement strand
CATCGCGCGACATCTCCTCCGGGGCAGGCACCCCGAGATCAGACCGCACCCCAGCCGATCACACCACAACCGACACGCCCGTACCACACACCGTTACATCGAGCCGCGCATCAGCTCGCTCCACGCACCAGGCTGAATGTTTACCCGAGATCGAGCGTAATGGCGGCGCCGCCGAATATCGGGCGATCACCGCCCAAGAGCGTTACGACCAGCACAAGGTACGACCGAAAGAACCGAAACCGGTAGCGTCAACCCGGCTGCATGACGCGATGAATGAAGGACTGGAAAACAAGTGGTCCCCCGAACAAGTCGGTACTCGACTCAAAACTGGTCATCCTGACGATCTGGAGATGCACGTGTCCCATGAAACTATTTATCAGACACTGAGGCTTATTCAGCGATCTTGATCGACGGCTGATCGTTGCAGCTCATCGGGTATCTCACAAGATCGATAGCGCTGCCCTGAATAAGCCTCACTGTATCTGCAGGCGAAAGGCGAACTGCGTACCGAGCTCAAGCTTGCGTTACGACAGGGCCGAGCGCGGTGGGTATCCCGGTCCCGGGCGTCTCTGAGCAGGGGAAAGATCCCAGACATGGTCAACATCAGCGAGCGTCCCGTCGAAACTGACGATCGCGCGGTTCCGGTTTCCGGGAGGGAGACCTGATCATTGGAAAAGGAGGAGAATCACAGATCGCGACCCTGGTGGAGCGTACCAGCGGATTTACGATTCTGGTACGGATACCCTACGACCGCTGCGCTGACCGCGTAGCCGCGCTCCTGGCCAAGAAAATGGAGACGCTACCTGGGTTCCTGCGCAACAGCGTGACCTGGGGCCAAGGCGAAGAAAAGGCCCGCCACACCGATTTCACCGTCCGCACCGGCCCACCCGTCTATTTTTGCGACCCGCACTCACCGTGGCAGCGCGGCACCAACGAAAACACCAACGGACTGCTCCGGCAGTACTTCCCCAAAGACACCGACCCGTCCTTGCACACCCAAGAGGAACTTGATAGAGTAGCGGCGGAACTGAATGGGAGGCCACGCAAGACACTAGGCTGGAAGAAGCCGATCGAGGTCTTCAATGAACTGATCGTGGAGCACTGTGTCGCGATGACCGATTGAAACCGCCACCCATGACTTCCCCGATCAAGCCGACGGCAAAGCCATTCCCTACGGGGTCTACGACCTCGCCGACGACAGCGCCTGGGTCTCGGTGGGAACCGACCATGACACATCGGTCTTCGCCGTCGCCACCATCGAAAAGTGGTGGCGACACGTGGGTGAGAAGAAATATCCCAACGCACGCCGAATCTTCATCACCGCCGACGGTGGTGGGTCCAACGGACATCGCCCCTGGCTCTGGAGACACGAGCTCGCACGACTCGCGACCACGACCGGACTGGAAATCATCGTCTCCCATCACCCACCCGGCACCAGCAAATGGAACAAGATCGAACACCGGCTCTTCTCCAGAATCACCCACAACTGGCGCGGTCGACCACTCGAGACATACCAAACAATTGTCAACCTCATCGCCGACACCACAACCACCACAGGACTGACCGTCCGCTGCGAACTCGACCCGAACCTCTATCCCACAAAAATCAAACTCACCGACCAGCAGAAGGACTCGATACCCCTTACTCGACACCTGTTCCATGGAGACTGGAACTACACCATCACACCACGGATTGAATAGGTTATTTAATTACGACTCCTTAGCGTTCCGCCATGGCCCCAGGGTCGGGATGTACGGGCTACCCCAGCGCACGGTTGGTGCCGTTGCCAGTCGGTCTCGCTTCTTCCAGCGCGGACCGAAGCAACTGGCGGGCACCGGTTCCCCGAACCGCGTTCTGCTCCGGGACGGACCCGCCTCGGCCCTGGTGCCGCCCACGTGAGCCGAGCGGGAGCGTGGGGCCGCAAAGGAACGACTCCGACCCGAGGGGCGCTATGGCAGGCAAACACCGTTACCGACACATTGCCACACTCCGAGAGATCCTGGGCCATCGCGCCCGGACGCCCGTCGCCACCACGCCGGGGTGCACCATCGGGTTCGCCGACGGACCGACCGGTATCGCACACCGCGTCACCGCTGACACCTTCGCCGCCGGCCGTCGCGCCGGAGGCTGCTACGTCGCCCTCTGCGGCGCGGAAGTGCTGCCCGCGCGCCTCACCGCCCCCGCCCGCTACCACTGCCCGGCCTGCGAGCGGAGCACCTGATGACCTGGTACCCACCCGTCGTGCCGATACCGCCACCTCGCTGACAGAAAGGTGATCACCGGTGGGTCCCCTTGACCCGGAGTTCTTCGACGGTGAGGAGATGCGCGCCGCGCTGGCCGCCCGTGACATCGGCACCGTCTACCGGCTGCTCGGATGCCAGGGCGTGAGCCAACGTCGAATCGCGCTGCTGGCCGGTCAGTCCCAGTCGGAGGTGAGTGAGATTCTCAAGGGCCGCAAGGTGCGTGACGTGTGGGTACTCGAACGTGTCGCCGACGGGCTCGGCATACCCCGAGCCTGGATGGGCCTGAGCTACGGTGAGGACAGGCCGGATACGCCGTCAGGCAAGGGGGAAGTGGGCGAGGACATGAAACGCCGCGTCCTGGTCGCCGCCACCTCGGCCGCCGCTATGGGGCAGGCGTTTCTGGGTCTCCCCGAGCTGGCTCTGCCGACCGACCAGGCGCTGCCCTCCCAGCTGGGGATGCGCCATGTGCACACCGTGGCGGCGGTGACCGAGCGGTTGCGTGGAGTGGCTCGGTCCTACGGCGGGCAGGCTGACCTGCTCGGCACCGCCGCGAGGCTCTACACCCGGTGGATGCAGGTACCCGCGACCGATGCCATCAAGGCGGCGCTGGCCGCCGCGCTGGCCGAGCTGCACACCGAGGCGGGGTGGTGCTGCTACGACGAGGGGCTGGACGGGATGGGCTACTTCACCCGCGCCCTGCGGTTGGCCGGTGGGACCCGGGACACCTACGGGATCGCCAACGCCGCCTGGCACACCGGCATGGTGCTGGTCCGCACCGGGCACCCCAACGACGCGCTCAAGCAGTTCCAGCTCGGGGGGTCTTCGCTGCGCCCGCGTGCCGATGACCACCGGGTACCGACCCTCGCCGCGCGGTTGGCTCGGATGTCCGCAGTCGCCTACGCCCTCATGGGCGGCACCGATGAGGCCACCCGGCACCTCGCTGAGGCGAACCAGGGGTGGGAGCCCCGCGATGCCTTCGTGCGCGCGGGAGCCCATCTGGTGACCGGCGAGGTCCAGCGCGACCTGGGCCGGCTTGATGCCGCCGAGCAGTCCGCCGCCAGTGCGGTCCGCGCCTACGGCGAGGGCCACTACCGTCGGGGCCACACCGTGGCCGCGCTCCTCCTCGCCGAGGTACACGTGCGGGCGGGCGAACCCCGGGGACTGACCCTGGCCCACCACGCCATCGAGATGGTGAGCACCCTGCAGTCCGTCGCCGCCCGCCGGGAATGGCTCATGCCACTGGCCACCGCGCTGGAAGCCCGACCCGGCACCGACACCCAGGAACTCGCCCGAACAGCCCGACAGATCGCCACGACCCGGCTCTAGCGGCTTCCCTCCACACGAACATCCGTGTGGGTGGTTGCATTGTTCGTGGTGGCGTTCGCTCGTGGTCGGTGACGGTCACAGGCGTTCGCGCCAGGCGGGTGAGCTGCCTGCACCGTTTCGGTGGTCACCGCTGCTCAGCACGTCCCGGATCTCGACAACGCGCAGCCACAACAGTCCCCGCGTACCGACCGTTGAGGTGCCGCTGACCGTTCGGCGAACGGGATCTTCATTAGCGGCAGAACGGCAGCATATGAGATCACACCCTAGCTGAGCGGGCCGATGAGTCTCGAGCTATCAGTGAGTCTCAGCTTCGACCGGTCTGCGCAACTACCGACCGGAGGCTTCGGTGACCGACGGCGACGGCGCTCGCGGCCCAGACCAGCCGTCTCGTTGTGGACATCTCGATGTCGCTGGACGGCTTTGCCACCGCTGCGGGCGCCGACCTCGACCACGGTCTCGGAGTCGGCGGAGAGCCGCTGCACGCCGGGGCGGTCAGCGCCAGAACGGCTGCTGACACCGAGATCATCGAGGCGTCCGTCGCCCGAACCGGCGCGATCCTGACGGGCCGGCGCACCTTCGACCTCGGTGACGGCCCGAACGGCTGGCAAGGCGACCTCGGGCACGGCGCCGAACGCGGCCGGCACACCCCGCCACCGACGTTCCTCGTCACACACGCGGAGCCCGACGACGTCCGCCTGCGAGGCCGGTTCACCTTCGTCACCGGCGGCCTGCACGACGCACTCGCGCAAGCAGCAGACGCCGCGCGGGGCAAGGACGTCGTCGTCCTGGGCGGAGGCAACCTCGCCCACGGCTACCTCGATACCGGCCTCGTCGACGTGCTCGTCATCCATCTCGCATCCATCGTCCCCGGCGACGGCACACCACTATTCCCGCCGCGGTCATCGACCACCCATCGTCTCGAGCTCCTCGGACCGGTCTCGACGCCCGCAGCCGAACACCTCACCTACCGAGTCCTCAACCAGACCCCCACCCACCCCACGAGGGTCTGTCAAACTAACGGTGTAACTGGATCTTGTTGGGGTGTTACTTCCGGGCGGCGGACAGGCGTCCGTCGAAGGTGATCTCGAAGGCGTTGAGGGCGGCTTTCCAGTGGTTGGACCAGCGTTGCTGTACCTTGCCGGTGGGGTCCAGGCTCATGATCGCGAGGTAGACGCACTTGAGCGCGGCCGCCTCGGTAGGGAAGTGCCCGCGGGCGTTGACCGCGCGCCGGATCGGGGCGTTGATCGACTCGATGGCGTTGGTGGTACAGATGATCGCGCGGATCTCCTGATCGAACCGCAGGAACGGCACGAGCTCGGCCCAGGCGTTGGTCCAGAGCCGGATGATCGCGGGATACTTCTTCTCCCACTGCTCACCGAACTCGGCGAAGGCATCCAGTGCGGCGGGTTCCGAGGGCGCGGTGTACACCGGTTTAAGATCACGCGCGATCGCCACCCAGTCCTTCTTCGAAGCGTACTTGAACGAATTGCGCAACAAATGCACATTATGCCGATATCGGCATAGAGGATTATGCAAAATCCTCCTTGAAGAAGTATAGGCCGATAGCGGCTCGAAACGAGGACAAGAAGGTCTTCAACGGCCTTCTGTAATCAGTGAAGAGGATCCGCCATGTCTTGAGGTTGGCGATGGCCCGCTCGACGGGCGCAC
>JAFAUB010000147.1 GCA_019243635.1 Pseudonocardiales bacterium | reverse complement strand
CGCATCAGGCGTAACCCGCACCTGAGCCTCCACCAACACCGCCAGGCCGGTCACCGGAACCGGCGCAGCGGTGTCGTTGTAACCGACCAGCACCCGAGCCCGCTCCTCGACAGACAACAGCTCGACCCGGCTGATCGGACAGTCCGGATCGGCGGTCGCGACCGTGTCCAACAGACCCAGAAAACGCCGATGATGGGCAGTGAGATCGTCTCCGCAGCAGACTTCCGGGTGCGCCTGCCAGCCAACCCGTAAGCCCGAACCGTCCCTTCTGTCCCACACAATGATCGACAGGTCGCCGACCAGCCCGACGGAGATATTATGCGCCACGGCGCGATATCCGGAAAAACGCAGATCGTAGTCGAAGGACATGATATTGATCGCCGGCGTGAAAGATTTCTCGATGTTACCGGGTAGACCAAGGTCCCGGTCGAGGTCCTCACCCCGGTAACGTTGATGCTCGGCTAGCTCACGGACCTCCTGCGCCACGTGCCCGACGAGTTCGGACAGGCCCATGCCGGGTCGTACCGACAACCGCAGCGGCAACACGTTCGACACCATTCCCGGCACACGCCGGAGAACAGGATCCTGGCGGGCGGTGACCGGCAGGCCGACGACCACGTCCCGCGCGCCGGTCAGACGGTGCACATAGACCGCCGCCGCCGCGATCATTATTCGGGACCATCGCACCCCGGCCCGGCGCGCCGCCGCCTGCACGCTGTCCACACTGGACGGCGACAACAAGCCGGTCCGATGGACGAAACTCTCCGGCGTCCCCGATGAGCAACCAGCGAGCCCGGCCGAGCCCGGCCGGTCGGCAAAACGCTTGACCCAGTACTCACGATCCCCCATGAACTGCTCCGACGCACGGTAGGTCGCATCACTACCCAGCAGCTGGAGCAACGAACCGAACACATTCTGGTCATACGCCGACCCGTGTGCGAGCGCGGTGTAAGCATCGGCTACCCGTCTCGCGATGAGGGAGAAGCCGAACATGTCCATCACGATGTGGTGGTAACTCTGGTACCACAGGAACCGGTCAGGCCTCAGCTTGATCAGTGCGTACCTGAACAGCGGACCATGCGCAAGATCCATCGGTCGGGCCACGTCGGCCGTCATCCATGCTTCCGCAGCCGTACGCGGGTCGGGTTGCTCGCTGACATCAACCACCGGCATCGACCAGTCCGACAACGGTTCGACGACCTGCAGCGGTCCATCGCCGCCCTCGACGAACCGAACATGCAGGCCGTCAACCTCCCCGACAACCCACCGCAGCGCCGTCTCGAACGACACCGGGTCAACCGGCCCGTATATCTCGATGTACTCACCGAGCTTGTAGACCCGGTTTCCCGTACTCAACCGTTGCTCAGCAAACCAGATCTCGCGCTGAGCGGCGGACAACGGCAGGGCAGCACCATCACTACCAGACAACATTTCCTCCCCAGTTGCTCCCGCGCGCAGTACAGCCGCCTACACCATGCCGGTCTGCACCATGCCGGTCTGCACCATGCTCGAAACGCCCCACGCGAAACAATCAGTCCGTCCGAACCACCGCCACGTCAAGGCTAGTCGCAGCGTGCAAGAGTGGCGCAAGCGCCTTACCGCATCGGACCGGCGAGAAGACCACGTTCAATGTTGGCCTGATCTGGGACGAAGTCCACCGTCAAGCTGCTGAAACCGCTGAGGAAGTTCGAGTAGATCCTTTTGGTGGGACCTACGGCCTTGATGTCGGAGACGAATGTCCGCAGCCCGTCCAGCATCGCGCTGATCTCCATACGAGCCAGGTACGCACCGAGGCAGAAGTGCGGACCGTACGCGAAGCTCAGGTGCCTGTTCGGTGACCTGTGCAGCCTGAACCGGTCCGGAGAGTCGAATTCCCTCTCGTCTCGGTTCGCCGAGACGTTCCATATGGTGACGATATCCCCCTTCTTGATCGTCCGGCGGTCGACGACGACATCCTCCGTGGCCGTCCGCCCCGAGTGCATCGCGGGTGTGGTCCAGCGCAGAACTTCTTCGACCGACGACTCAGACGTCACTTCTCCCTGTTTGAGCGCACGCCACTGCTCCGGATGTTCGGCCAGCGCAAGCACAGCTCCGATCATCGACAGTCGCGCCGTCTCGTCACCCCCCAGGATCAGACTGTAGCAATTGAGCATGATCTCGTCATCGCTGATATCCGCTCCGTCGACCCGGTTCGTCGACAGCAGGCTGATGAGGTCCGCTTGAGGCGTGGCACGTCGGGCGCGCACAAGATCTGCGAAATACAGCAGGAGCTCACTCTTCGCCGCCCACGAATCCACAGCCTCCGGCTTCGCCTCATCCGAGCTCAAGGCCGACGAGGTCTGGCTCAGTATGTAGTCCCTGTCCGCGTCGGGCACTCCCAGCAGGTCACAGATCGTTGCGAGCGGGATGTGCGCGGCCACATCCCTGGCGAAGTCAGACCGTCCTTTCTTGACGGCCTCCACCAGCAGCCGACACGTGGCGCTGCGGACACGTTGCACGATCACATCGAGGGCGCGTGGCGAGAACGGCTTGAGCAGGATTCTCCGTAGTTCCGCGTGCCGAGAGCCATCGGTTACCGCAAGCATTCGGCCGGCTGCGGAGTCACCCCCTTGAAGCAGGGTTTCGAGTACGTTTCCCCGCTCCGAGGTGAACCGTGTGTTGTCCCGGTAGATCGAGGCGACGTCGGCGTGCCTGCTCAGCACCCAGAAACCGGGCTGCCGGGGAGTCTCGGCATGCCAGTACACCGGTTCGTCGGTCCTGAGGTGGCGCCATACCTCGGACAGGTCATAGTCGGTGTGCACCCGCGGCTCCGCGAGGTCAAGCGTCTCCAGTTCATCCAGCTTGACCGAAACTCGTGCATCCGTCTTCACTATGGTTCCTCTCTGCCCCCTGTCGTGGACAACCCTCGGAGCGGCAAAGGGTGATGCGCTGTGAAGGCGACCAGCCGACGGCAAGCGGATACTCGGCGACCACCGAACGTAGACCCCCCATTAGTCCGATCACGGTCACGTCAAGGCTAGCCACCAGCGCGCAAGCGTGGCGCAAGCGCTTCGTCGTGGTCGTCAGCGTCGACCGACCGTCTCGGCAGCGCAGGGCGGCGGCAAAGTCGGGAGTAGTGGCGAGCAGGCCGACTCGGTGGCATCGCCTCGCGTGGCGATGCCCCGTGTCTCGGGTGCCTCGTCCCTGTTGTCACTGCCTGTGAGGTCGCGGAAAGGACTGGTGCAGTGTGCGGATCCACATCCCTCCCGCTGGGATGGGAGGGGCTGATGAGACGAACGCTGAGGCGACGATCGGCTCCCGCAGCTACCCCCTGACGTGCCTCACCAGGGAATGAGCGACTTTGCCGAGGCCGTGCTCGGCAGTGTGATCCGTCGGCGGCCTCGGGCCACCCCCCGGTGGTCGGGGTGGTGGGCAGCGCGCCGCCTGACCGTGTATCTTTGCTGCGCTCCTGGGCCGGGACCCCCGACCTGTGCCCAGGAGCGCAGCGGCCGAGGTGGTGGTCTCGGCGACGGCGATGTGCGGGCTGGCGGGGTTCGGCCCAGGAATTCAGTATCGGGGTCACGTCTGGCCCGGTGTGGGTTCTGGCCCGGTGTGGCTGACGGGACATGTGCTGCGTACTCTGCGGGGCCCTCGGTGACGCGGAGGTGTGATGGGCGGATTTCTGTTACGCAGGCTCGTCAACTATCTGATCTTGGTTCTGTTGGCGGCGTGTGTGGGGTATTTTCTGGCCGCGTCGAGCCTGAACCCGCGCGCGAGGTTCGCCGAGCGCAACCCGGCACCCCCGCCGGCCGTGGTCGACCAGGCGTTGTACGAGTTGAACCTCAACGACAAGACGCCGGTCGTGGCGCGTTTCACGACGTGGGCCGGCGGTGTGGTCCATGGTGATCTCGGTAGGACCGTGGACGGTGATCCCGTGGTGGCGGAGCTGGGCCGGCGGATGGGGGTGAGTATGCGGCTGCTGCTGCTCGGTTCGGTTCTGGGCGGGGTGCTCGGTGTGCTCGCCGGGGTGGTGTGCGCGGTGCGGCAGCACAAGCTGACCGACCACTCGATCACGCTGATCTCGTTTCTGCTGCTGTCCACGCCGGTGTTCCTGCTCGCCGTGCTGCTCAAGCTCGGCGGCCTGTCGGTGAACCAGGCCGCCGGCACCACGATCCTCTACTACACGGGCGAGTACACGCCGGGACTGTCCGGCCCCTGGTGGTGGCTCGCCGCCAACCGGGTCCAGCATCTGGTCCTGCCGACACTGGCGGTCGCGGCGCCCTCGGCCGCGTTCTACAGCCGTTACCAGCGCAGCGCGATGCTCGACGTGCTCGGCAGCGACTTTCTGCGCACCGCGCTCGCCAAGGGGCTGCGCCGCCGGCGGGCGCTGCTGCGGCACGGGCTGCGCACCGCGCTGGTCCCGATGGTCACGTTCTTCGCCTACCAGTTCAGCCTGTTGCTGGTCAGCGACACGTTCGTGGAGAAGATCTTCGCCTGGCACGGGATGGGTGAGTGGTTCATCGACTCGGTGGCCACCAGCGACGTGAACGTGGTGGCGGCGATCACGCTGTTCGCGGCGGTGCTGGTGCTGATGGCGGGGCTGCTCGCGGAGCTGGCCTACGCGGTGCTGGACCCGCGGGTGCGGGTTCGATGAGCACGCCGACCAGTGCGCCGACTCCCACCGCGGCAGGCAGGCAGGCACCGTCTGTGGCGGCGCCCGATCGGGCGCCGGAGGGTCACCGTGTCTCGCGGCACCGTCTGGTGTTGCGGCGTCTTGCGCGCAAGAGGCCGGCGATGGCGGGGTTGGTGGTGCTCGTCGGGCTGTTCGCGTTCGCGTTCGCGGGTCCGTCGTTGTCCCGGTGGGGGTACGCGGCGCAGGACTTCGACGCGTTCCTCGCGCCGCCGTCGGCTCGGCACTGGTTCGGTACCACCCAGATCGGTCAGGACGTGTACGTCCGGACGATGCGCGGGCTGCAGAAGTCACTCGTGATCGGGTTGCTGGTCGCGGTGTTCTCGACTGGCGTCGCGGCGTTGGTGGGAGGGTGCGCCGGCTATTTCGGCGGTTGGCTGGACCGGGTGCTGATGTGGCTGGTGGACCTGCTGTTGGTGCTGCCGGCGTTCTTGGTCATCGCGGTCCTCAGCCCCGGCCTGCGGGGCAGAAGCTGGCTGTGGCTCGTGGCGCTCCTCGCCGGGTTCGGTTGGATGATCACCGCTCGGGTGGTCCGCGGTGTGGCGTTGAGCCTGCGGGAACGGGAGTTCGTGCAGGCGGCCCGGTTCATGGGCGTGCCGTCGATTGTGATCGTTCTTCGGCACCTGCTGCCGAACATGTCGTCGTTTCTCATCATCAACGCGACCGTCAACGTCGGCGTCGCGGTCCTGGCCGAGACCGGACTGTCCTACTTCGGGTTCGGTGTGCAGCCGCCGGACGTGTCGCTGGGCACGCTGATCGTCGAGGGCACCCCGTCGGCGTTGACGTACCCGTGGTTGTTCCACTTCTCCGCCGGCTTGCTCATCCTCACCGTGCTGGCGGTCAGCGTGGTGGGGGACGGGTTGCGCGACGCGCTCGATCCCCACGCCGGCCCGGGGAGGACCCGCTGATGGCACCCGTGCTGGCGGTGGCCGACCTGCGGGTGTCGTTCCCGAGCGAGACCGGGGCGCTGGCCGCGGTGCGGGGGCTGAGCTACCACGTCGAGGCCGGTGAGGTGCTGGGAGTCGTCGGCGAGTCGGGGTCGGGCAAGTCGGTGTCCGCGCTGGCGGTCATGGGCCTGTTGCCGGCCGGCACGCGAGTCACCGGTTCGGTGCGGTGGCGCGGCCGGGAGCTGCTCGGGCTCGGCGACCGGGAGCTGTCCCGGATCCGCGGCAAGGCCATCTCGATCATCTTTCAGGATCCGCTGTCCGCGCTCACCCCGGTGTACACGGTGGGCGAGCAGATCGCCGAGACGGTGCGGGCTCACCAGCGGGTGTCCACGCGGCAGGCGGCCGAGCGGGCTGTGGAGCTGCTGGACCTGGTCGGGATTCCCGATTCTCCCCGGCGGGCCCGGGCGTTCGCGCACGAGTTCTCCGGCGGGATGCGCCAGCGGGTGATGATCGCGATGGCGATCGCGAACGACCCCGATGTGATCATCGCGGACGAGCCGACGACCGCGTTGGACGTGACTGTCCAGGCGCAGGTGCTGGAGGTGCTGCGGACCGCCCAGCGGGCGACCGGCGCAGCGGTCGTGATGGTCACGCACGACCTGGGGGTGGTCGCCGGGTTCGCTGACCGGGTGGTGGTGATGTACGCCGGTAAACCGGTCGAGACCGGTACCGCCGAGGACGTGTTCTATCGGCCGTCGATGCCCTACACCGCAGGACTGCTCGGCTCGGTTCCCCGGGTGGACATCAGGCGACGGAGACCGTTGACGCCGATCGAGGGCGCCCCACCGTCGCTGGTCGATCTGCCGGTCGGCTGCCCGTTCGCTCCCCGCTGCCCGCTGAGGGTCGACCGTTGCGTCCAGGCGGAACCCGACCTCGAGCAGGCCGGCCGCCCCGGGCACCTGGCGGCCTGCCACCGCAGCGGCGAGACCGAGATCGCCACGCCCTCCGGCGTTGACGTGCTCGGCGCGGTGAACGGGTCTGTGGTGAACGGGTCCGGGGTGAACGGGTCCGGGGTGAATGCATCTGCGTTGAACGGGTCTGTGATGAAGGCATCCGGGCGTGACCGGCGAAACGTGGTGCTGCACGTGGACGGGCTAGTCAAACGCTACCCGCTGAGCACCGGCGCCGTCCTCCGCCGCCAGGTCGGCACGGTGCACGCGGTGGACGGGGTCGGTTTCGACCTGCGCGCGGGCGAGACGCTGGGTCTGGTCGGCGAGTCGGGTTGCGGCAAGACCACGACGGTCATGCAGATCCTGGACCTGACGAAACCGGCGGGCGGTCACGTCACCGTGCTGGGCGAGGACACCGCGACGCTGTCCCGCGCGCAGCGCAAGCGCATCCGGCGTGACCTGCAGGTGGTGTTCCAAGACCCGTTGGCGTCGCTGGACCCGAGGATGCCGGTGGCCGACATCCTCGCTGAGCCGCTGCGCACCCACGGCGTGCCGGCGGGGCGGCGCGCGGCCCGGGTGGCCGAGCTGCTGCGCCTGGTCGGACTGGGCGCCCAGCACACCGACCGCTACCCGGCGCAGCTCTCCGGCGGTCAGCGGCAGCGGATCGGCATCGCCCGGGCGCTCGCCCTGGAGCCGAAGGTGGTCGTGCTCGACGAGCCGGTGTCCGCTCTGGACGTCTCGGTCCAGGCCGGAGTGATCAACCTGCTCGCTCGGCTCAAGGCCGCGCTCGGGCTGGCGTACCTGTTCGTCGCGCACGACCTGTCCGTCATCAGATATGTCGCGGACCGGGTGGCGGTGATGTATCTGGGCCGCATCGTCGAGATCGGCGAGACCGACCGGGTGTTCGACGCACCGGCGCACCCCTACACCCAGGCGTTGCTCTCGGCGGTCCCGTTGCCCGACCCGCGTAAGGAGCGGGCCCGGCGGCGGATCATCCTGTCCGGCGAGGCGCCCAACCCCGCCGACCCGCCGTCCGGTTGCCGTTTCCGCAACCGCTGCCCGACGTTCGCGGCGTTGGGTCCCGAGCGCCGGCGGCGCTGCATCGACGAGCGGCCGGCGCTGTCACATCAAGGCGACGCACATCAGGGCGACGCACATCAAGGCGAGGACCACCAGGTTGCCTGCCACTACGCCCGACCGCTGGCAGTAGTCTGACCGTCCCAGCAGAAGGTTTAAGACGATGCGTTCACGGTGGACACCGGCGATCCTCGCCACCCTGCTGGTTCTGGGCCTCGCCATCGCCGGCTGCGGTAGCGGCCGGTTACCCCTCGACGTCGCCGCGTCGGCGACCGGCAACGACGTCAACCCGGTCGCCCGGGACCAGCTGGTGAGTGGTGGGACGCTGCGCTGGCCGCTGTCGAGAGTCCCGCCTAACTTCAACGACCACGAGCTCGACGGGCCGGGCATCGAGAACGACTCTGTCCTGGGGGCGCTGCTGCCCAGGCCGTTCACCGTCGACGCCGCCGGAGTGCCGAGGGTGAACAAGGAGTACTTCGAGTCCATCGAGCTGACCTCGACCGAGCCGAAGCAGGTCGTCACCTACCGCATCAACCCCAAGGCGGTCTGGTATGACGGCACGCCCATCACGGTGGCGGACCTCCAGGCCCAGTGGAAGGCGCTGAGCGGGAGCAACCCCGCGTTCCAGGTCGCCTCGACGCAGGGCTACGACACGGTCGAGAACGTGGCTCCGGGCCGCGATGACCGTGAGGTCGTCGTCACCTTCAGGACCAGGTACGCCGACTGGCGAGCGCTGTTCGACATGCTCTACCCGGCCTCGACGAACGCCGACCCGAACGTCTTCAACACCGGCTGGAAGCGCCGACCGCTCACGACCGCGGGCCCGTTCAAGCTCGCCGCCCTCGACCAGACCGCCAGGACGATCACGCTCGTGCGCAACGAGAAGTGGTGGGGCCGCCCGGCCATGCTCGAGCGGATCATCTACCGGGCCATGGACGCCGACGCTCAGGTCGACGCGCTGGCCAACGGGGAGATCGACTTCATCGACGTCGGGTCGGACCTGAACCGTTTCCAGCGCGCCCAGGCCATCCAGGGCGTCACGGTGCACCGGGCCGGCGCATCGAACCTCGTCGACATCACGCTCAACAGCATGAGCGAGGTACTCACCGACGTCCGCGTGCGTCGGGCGCTCGCGATGGGCATCGACCGGGAGCGGATCGCCCAAGCGCTGATCACGCCGCTCGGCGTCGCGCCGGCGCCGCTGGGTAACCACCTCTTCCTGGCCGACCAGAATGGCTATCAGGACAACTCCGGCGACCTCGGCAGGTACGACCCAGCACGGGCCGGGGCGTTGCTCGACGAGGCCGGCTGGAGACTCACCGACGGTGTCCGAACCAGAGACGGCAAAGCGCTCACCATCCGGTATGTGTTCCCCGCGCAGGTGACCCAGGAGGAGCAGACGGCCGAGCTCGTCCAGGGCATGCTGAGCACGATCGGCGTCACGGTGAGCCTCGAGGCCGTGCCGGTCAACGACTTCCTCCAGAACTTCATCGAGCCGGGAAACTTCGACCTCACCGCATTGGTCTGGCCCGGCACACCGTTCCCGATCAGCTTCTCGAAGCCGATCTACGCCAACCCGAGGCGTGGCCCCCAGGGCCGACTCGACATCCGGCAGAACTACGCCCGGGTCGGCTCGGAGGAGATCGACCGACTGTTCGACCAGGCCACCGCCGAGCTCGACCCCACCAGGGCCGTCCAGCTCGCGAACGAGATCGACGCGAGAATCTGGCGGGAGGTCCACTCGCTGACCCTCTACCAGCGACCCGACATCGTGGCGACGGACACGAACCTCGCCAACTTCGGCGCGTTCGGCATCGCCGGCAAGACCTACGAAGACATCGGCTTCTCGGTCAAGCCCAAGTCCTGACCGCGCGACCTACTCGAGCCGTCGGTACCGGCGCACGGCCAATGCGGAGAACGTGACCAGGACTCCGGTCGTCCAGGCCAACGACGCCAGCACGGGCCCCGTGGTCGGTCCGCCGAGGGTCAGCGCGCGCAGCGCGTCGGCGACATCGGTCAGCGGGTTGACCTTGACGACCGTCTGCAGCCAGCCGGGTACGGTCCGGGTGGGCACGAACACGGAGCTGAGGAACGTCAGGGGCACCACCCAGATGCTTCCCACCGACTGCACCGCCTCGGGGCTGCGCGCGGTCAGCCCGATCCAGGCCCCGGCCCACGCCAACGCCACCCCGAACGCGATCGCGAGCAGGAACGCGCCCACGATCGGCACGACACCGGTCGAGAATCGGAACCCCAGCAGCGCGCCCGCGGCGAGCAGCACCACGATGTTGACCGCGCAACGGATCGCGTCTGAGAGGATCCGGCCGGACAGCACCGCGGAACGGGCGATCGGCAACGACCGGAACCGGTCGACGATGCCCGCGCAGAGGTCGGCGTGCACCCCGACAGCGGTGGTGAACACGGTCAACGCGAGGAACTGGACGACGACTCCGGGAACCAGGAAGTCGATGTAGTCACCCGTGTCACGGCTGATCACTCCACTGAACATGAAGTCGAACAGGAGCAGGAACAGGATCGGCTGAGCGGTGGACCACAGGGCCAGTCCCGGGATCCGGATGAGATGGAGCAGGTGGCGGTGGGTGAGCACCAGCGCGTGCACCATCGCCCTGGTGCTCACGCCGCGCTCGTCGCCGGCTCGTTCATCGCGGCCCGACGACCGATGAGCTGGAGGAAGACGTCGTCCAGACTGGGTCGGCGCAGCGCCAGGTCGGCGATCACGATCCCCACCTCGTCGAGCCGGCGGACCACCGCCGCGACCAGCACGGTGTCCTGGGCGGGCACCTTGACCAGCCGCGTGGCGCGGTCGATGCTGGGGGCGTCACCGGTGAGCGCGGCCAGCTCGGCGGCCACGGCGTCCAGGTCGACCGGGTCGACGGTCCGCACTTCCAGCACCTGCCCGCCGATCCGCCGCTTGAGTTCGTCAGACGTGCCGGCCGCGATCACCCGGCCGAGGTCGAGAACGGCGATCTCATCCGCGAGCTGGTCGGCCTCCTCCAGGTACTGAGTGGTGAGCAGCACCGCGGTGCCATCCGCGACCAGCTCGCGGATGATCGCCCACATCCCGATCCGGCTGCGCGGGTCCAGACCGGTGGTCGGCTCATCCAGGAACAGCACCCGGGGTCGCCCCACCAGGCTGGCGGCGAGGTCCAGACGGCGTCGCATGCCACCCGAGTACGTCTTGGACAGGCGCCGGCCGGCGTCGGCGAAGTCCAAGCGTTCGATCAGCTCGACCGCGCGGTGCCGAGCCTGGGATCGACTGAGGTCGAGCAGCCGGCCGATCAGCTCGAGGTTCTCCACGCCCGTGAGGTTGCCGTCGACAGCGGCGTACTGGCCGGTCAGCCCGATCACCGTCCGCACCTGCGGTGCCTGACGGACCACGTCGAAGCCACCCACGCTCGCCCGACCTGACGAGGGTGGGAGCAGCGTGGCGAGGATGCGGACGGCCGTGGTCTTGCCCGACCCGTTCGGCCCGAGCAAGCCGAGCACGGTACCCGACGGCACCTCCAGGTCGATCCCGTCGAGCGCCCGGGTATCCCCGAACGACCTGGTCAAGGCCTGCGCCTGGATGGCGATGCTCATGAGCGCAACCAGCTCACCCTCTGTCCTACCAACCCTGCTGTCCTACCAACCCTGCGTGTGGACGTTGCGGAGAACCTCACCAGGCACGCTCTGGCACGTTCATCAGCGTGGCGCGGGAGCGCAAGCGGTGCGCAATCCAAGGTCCCCGACTGTCACAGGACCAACGGCACGAAACCGGCGAGCCCGACGAGACCGACGTCCAGCGATGAGCGGGTGATCGCGTACACCTGCAGCGGCACCGCGACCCGCGTCACCTGCGTGCCGACCAGGGAGACCGCCTGGCCGGCGAACAACCGCCGGAAGGCGGCGGACTCGCGCAGCGGCGTGATGTCGGCAGCGGCCGCGCGGAAGGCGCGAGGGGCGCAACCACCTCGTCGAGCAGCTCCCGGCTCGGGTTCCACCGTTATTGCGAGGGACGCGGGCGAGGGGTCTGGGGCTGGACGAGCCCGGTTTGGTAGGCGGCGGCCACCGCTTGGGATTTCTCCCGGACGTTGAGTTTCGCCATCACGCGGGCAAGGTGTGTTTTCACGGTGGCCTCACTGATGAACAGCTTTCCGGCGACGTCGGCGTTGGTCAGGCCGCGGGCCAGGAGGGTGAGGACTTCCCGCTCACGGGGCGTCAGCTGGGCCATCTCCGCTGGTGTGGGTGCGTTCTGCTCAGGCCGGGCGGCGAAGTCGTCGATGAGCCGGCGGGTGACGGCGGCACCTAGCCATCCCTCACCGGCGGCGACCGCGCGGATCGCGGTGGCGATCTCGGTGGGGGCGGCGTCTTTGAGCAGGAAACCCGACGCACCGGCGCGCAGTGCGGCGTAGACGGCCTCGTCGACGTGGTAGGTCGTGAGGATGATGATCCTGATGGGCTGGCCGTCCCGCGCGGTCAGCCCCTCATGGGTCACCGCGCGGGTCGCTTCGATGCCGTCGGTGCCCGGCATGCGCACATCCATCAGGACCACATCCGGACGCTGGGCGCGAACCTGGACAAGGGCTTCCTGGCCGTCGGCGGCTTCGGCGACGACGTCGATGTCTTCTTCGGCGTTGACCAACATGGTGATGCCGGCTCGGACGAGCGGCTGGTCATCGACTACCACGACTCGGATCACGCTGATACTTTCCCTTGGTCCCCGCGGCCCCGGTGGGAGGCACGCGACACTGCCGAGACCCCGGGCGTGGCGAGGGGGATGGTGGCGGTCAGCCGGTAACCGTCCTCGTGGGGTCCGGCATCCAGGGTGCCACCGGCGGCGTGGGCCCGTTCGCGTAGGCCTACCAGGCCGCGACCGCCGCCGGGGAGTGTCTGGGCCTGAGGTGTCCTGGTGACGGTGTTGTCGATCTGGATGAACAGGCCTCGGGCTCCCCAGACGAGCCGCAGCCGGGGGTTGGCGTTCTTGCCGACGTGCTTGAGGACGTTGACCAGACCTTCCTGCACGATCCGGTACGCGGTCAGGTCGATGCCGGAGTCCAGCTCGGCCGGGGTGCCCTCGATGTGGACGGTGACGTGCATCCCGGCGTCCGCCAGGGAGCTGAGCAGCTCGGGCAGATCCGCCAGTCCGGGTTGCGGTTTGAGATCGCCGGTGCCTTCGGCGTCGCCGGCGGGGTTGCTGTCCCCGAGGACGCCGAGCAGCCGGCGTAACTCCGCCATCGCCTGTTTGCCGGTGGTCTCGATGTGCGCCAGGGACCGGGTGACCTGGGTGAAGTCGGTCTTGGCGACCCGGGACGCACCGGCGGCCTGCAAGACGATCACGGTGACCGCGTGGGAGACGATGTCGTGCAGCTCCCGGGCGATTCTTCTACGCTCGATGGCCAGCACCGCCGCTTCCCGGGCCGACTCCTGCTCGCGTTCCAGATCCTGGACCCGCCGCAGGTTGGCCTGGGTCACCCGACCGAAACCCCACGCCCAGACGGCCGCGCCGACCAGGAGTGCCCCATCGGTGATGAACACCTCGAACAGGGCATGGCCGTGGTGGGTGACGGACAATGACGCGGCGACGTCGACCCCGATGGGAATGCACGACGCCAGCAACGCCAACAAGGACGCCCTCCTGCTGTGATGGACCGAGACCGCGTAGAGGGCGACCACGATGCCGAC
>JAFAUB010000134.1 GCA_019243635.1 Pseudonocardiales bacterium | reverse complement strand
GCTTCCCACTGCGACGCGTACTCCGACTGATGCTCCAACACCAGCGTCACCGCGCGCTCACGCACCTCACGAGGGTGCCTCGTAGACCGGGCCATCTCTCCATCCTCCACTTAGGACAGAGCCTCCATCAGACCCGGGGCGGTTCAGGCCACCGACTCGACCCAGTTGGTGTGGCCCGTGAGGATGCTCAGAGGCGTGGGTCGGTGGGGATCGTGGACATCCCACAACCGCGCGGTGTCATCGTCGCCGGCGGTGGCCAGGATGCGCCCCTCGGGACCGAACGCCACCGACTCGACGACGCTGGTGTGGGCGGTTAGTCGGGTGGCGTAGGGGTTGGCGAGGATACTGATCAGACTGCCGCGAGCTTCCGGGGTGGGGGCGAGCCGGTATGCGGCCAAACTGAGTTGAGCGGCCAGGGCGGGGTTGGTGTCACGGAGTTCCAGGGCCTGTCCGACGACCTGCCGGGACACCGCGACATCCCGTTGGTGCTCCGCGGCCCGCTGCTGGATCACGGCGTAGCCAGCCAGGAGCAGAGTAACGACAAGCAGCACCGACAACACGCTGACGGCCCGCCCCCGCCGGATACGGTCCCGGCGGATACCGGCCCGCAGGAAAGCCCGCGCCACCGGGCTGAGCTCCACACGATCGGTGACCAGATCACCGCCCTGAATGCGGGCGCCGGTGTCGGCCACCGCGGCGGCCAGTTGTCCACGTTCCCACAACCGGGCCGGTGGCCGACTCCCGGTGCCCCAGTCGGTGGCGGCCTGCTCGACCGCCCGGCGGGCCCGCAACGCCGAGGCGTTCGCCTCAATCGCCTGGGCTAACGGGGGCCAGGCGGACAAAAACGCCTCGTGAGCCACCCCCACCACCACGATGCCCTGGTCAGTGTCCGTGATGAGCAGCCGCCGCCGGACAAAAGCACCCAGCTCTCGGATCACCCGCTCCGGCACGTCATCGCGAGGAACCCGCCACCGGGTCGGACGACCCTGCTCATCTACGGTGACCAACCGCAACAACCCCGCAACAACCTCCGCGCGACCCCGACCGCCAGCCGCACTCGCTTCAGCCAGCGCCGCATCGGCCTGAGAAGCCAGGGCACCTCGCACTCCGCCGAGCTCGTCATAGCGTGCACCAGACAGCTGACCACCACGGCCGATTCCCTCAGCTAACTGAGCCAAGGTGAACGCCAGCAGCGGCAGCGCCTCCCCGCTATCGGTGTCGCCCACCAAACGCGCCACCAGATCCTCGTCGACGGTGATCCCGGCCCGCCGGGCCGGGCCCTCGATCACGGCCCGCAGCGCGTCCCGGCGCAACGGCCGCAACGGGTGAATGTGAGTCGGTAACCCCGCCAGGTCAGCATCGACCAGCAACTGGTCGAAAAACTCCGGCCGCAGCGTGGCCACCACCTGCACCGAACCACCCAACGCCGGTCGCAGCAGCTGCGCGAACCGGGCCCGCACAGCCGGGGTGGCCTGAGTCAGCAGCTCCTCGAACTGATCCACCACCACCAGCAACCGCCGCGCCCGGGCTACCAGCAGCAGCTCATCGGCCAGCCCTGTCAGGCCACCGTCATCGAGCCGGTGTCTTACGTCTGCCACTGTCCAGTCCAGCCCTAGCTGCTGTGCCGCGAAGGCCAGCTCCCGAACCAACCCCGCCACCGGGTCAGCCCCGGGCAGCATCGGGGCCAGCGTCCACCAGTCCGGCTCCCCGGCCATCACATGCAGCAGCCCGGCCCGCACCAGCGAGGACTTGCCACACCCCGAGGGACCCACCACCACCAGCACCGCACCCTCGACCCGCTCGACCGAAGACCGCAACAGCCCGGTCAGCTGCTCCACCTCACCACTGCGGCCGAAGAACACCTGATGGTCCTTGACGTCCAACGGGCGCAGCCCCGGAAACGGCGACCGGCCATCGAGCCACCCCCAGCCCCCGACGGCATCCGTCCGACGCAATGCCTCCACCAGCGCCGCACGCACTACGGTGGGATCGACGGTCAGGTCGGCATGCTGGATTGACGTCAACAGCGGGTGTACGACCTCCGGCTCGGCCCGCATCGGCAACACTCTGCTGCCCCACGACAGCGCAATGCCGACCTCGGCTGTACACCACGTCGATGCCAGGTAGGCGGAGGTGACCACGCAGACCACCGCGTCGGCCCAGCGCAGCCCCTCATGCAGCCGCCGCTCCCACTGCTCACCCACCGAGATCCCATCACGCAGATCCCGATCCAAGAACATTTCGTGGCCCTCGTCCACCAGCCACTGGTGCAGGTGACCGACACATTCACGGTCCTCGCTGGCATAGCTGATGAATACCCTGGCCACCGCGCCCCTCCCCGCGCCAGTGTAAAACAGCACCCCGTCTGAGCCGCTGTTTTTCTGACCAACAGACATGCCGGCCGCGAGAGCACCCAGGACACGGCGTGGCCTCCACTCAGTTGAGTGGAGGCCACTGACCGCACGCTCGTAGGCTACCTGGACGTCCTAGTAGCGGTCGCGGCGCCCCCTGTCGTAGTCGCGGTGGTGACGCCAGTCGTCACGGTCGTGGTCGCGGTGGTGGCGGTGCCGGTCGTCGTGGTCGTGGTCGTGGTCATGGCCATAGAAGCCACTTCCGAAGATGTCCGCGATCCTCATTTGTGTATCCCCTTTTCCGCTAGATGCTTCCCTTCCTACTTATCCAGGATTCAGTAACCCCGGTCACCAGTCATCATCTCTACGAGTTATCTTCCATGTACCACCAGTCATGGAGCCCCGCTAAGTCAAGCTGCACCAGATGATGTAGCCCGAGAAGTTTCTACATCTGTGGATGACTGTGGCCGGTCGGTGGCGTACGAAGCGCTCAGCTCGTCGTCACCGCGTTGAACGGCAGCCGTGGCTCCACCCAGGGGAACACCACCAGCATCAGCAATGTCACCACCGCCGCCACGAGCAGCAGCGCCTGCAGCAGCTTCATCGCGCGCGAGCCAGGCAGGTGTCGCCAGATCCAGCTGTACATCGAACCTCCTCAGGCGCCGGCGGCCAGCTCGACGGGACGTTCACCCGCGACCTTCCGGGACGAAGCGACCAGTACACCGTGCACGACCAGCCGTTGCCGGGCGGAGAACTGGGGGTGACAGGTGGTCAGCGTGATCAGCCGGTTGCCGGGGGCCAGACCCGGATGACCCGGCACCGGAGCGATCACCTCGACCTGTGAGGGAGACACGATCGTCTTGCCCACCACGTTCGCGTAGCGACCGGACAGCGGCTCGACGCCTCGGCACCCCGGCTGCGTACCCTTTCCCTCGGCCCAGCCGGCGGACTCGGCCTGGAGTGGCAGAACCCGGTAGACGTACCAGTGGTCGACCGTCTCCACCACGATGGCGTCGCAGGACGACAGCAGGTCCAGGGAGTTGAAGGGCGAGCCCTTGCCGACCCGGTGCCCGGCGACCGCGAAGTTGCCCACCTGGCCGGGTAACGCGGTGCCCTGGTAATGGCCCGGCCCGATCGCCAGGGTGTCCTGGTCGGTGCCCTGCAGCACGGTGAACACGAAATCGGGTCCGAACGCCGGGACGTACATCTTGGCGATACCCGCGCCCGTGATCGGCCGGTCCACCAGACCCCGCCCGTTGCGCCAGGTGTCATCCAGCTTCGCGGTGGCCTCGCGCTGCTTGTGCGCTGAGAACAAGTCGGTGACGTAGGTTTCGTAGCAGACGAACAGCATGACCACCAGTCCTGCCGTCATGAGCAGCTCACCCAGCCCGCGGACCGCGCCGCGCAGGGGGCCCACCCGCCGGCGTGGTGGCGGCCAGCCTGGTGGTGGCCAGCCCCGCGCCGGGGACCGCACATGGCTCAACGTGACCTCCTACAGGACAGCGGCATCGTCAGGACAGTGACATCGTCACTGGGGCGACATCGCCACTGGGGCATCGTCATTGGGGCATCGTCATTGGCTCGCCTGGCGAGGCTCGCGCTGACGCCGGCATCGAGACGGTAGTGGGTGCCGTAACGTGTCCGAGGGGCGCCCTTCCGGTGCTCGGCCAGCCCGCACGTCACACGAGGAATGACCATGCCGAAGTCGAAGGTCCGAAGGAAGTCGGCCTACACCCCGCCGGCCGATCAGCCCGGCGCGGTGAGGGTCCGCGTCGCGGGCCCCTCCCACCCGTTCTACGTCGCCGTCATGCTGGGGTCGATGCTGCTGGGCCTGCTGTGGCTGGTGGTCAACTACCTGGCCATCGACAAGATCCCCGTGCTGAGCGGACTCGGCAACTGGAACTTCCTGATCGGATTCGCCTTGATGGTCATCGGGCTGCTGATGACGATGGGCTGGCGCTGACCCGCCGGCAGCGGTCTCAGGGCCGGCCCCGTGGGTTCCCGGGCGCCGGCCACCCACGGGGCCGGCGCCCGGGCTCACACCCCAGCCGGCTCGACCGTCACCCGCTCGATCACGATGTTCTTCTCCGGACGGTCCCCCCGGGTCGGGGTGGCTGCGATCGCGTCCACCACGATGCGAGACTCCTGGTCGGCCACCTCGCCGAAGATGGTGTGCTTGCGGTTCAGGTGCGTCGCGGCACCCACCGTGATGAAGAACTGTGAGCCGTTGGTGTTCGGGCCCGCGTTGGCCATCGCCAGCAGGTAGGGCCGGTTGAACTGAAGCTCAGGATGCGTCTCGTCGCCGAAGCGGTAGCCGGGCCCACCTCGTCCGGTGCCGGTCGGGTCACCACCCTGGATCATGAAGCCCTTGATCACGCGATGGAACAGGGAGCCGTCATAGAACGGCCCGGACAACGTCCCCTTGGCGTTACGCTGGGAATAGTCCTTGCTGCCCTCGGCGAGGCCGACGAAGTTCGCCACAGTCTTCGGGGCGTGGGTCGGGAAGAGGGTGACGCGGATGTCACCCTCACTGGTGTGCAGGATGACCTGCGTCTCGCTCCTCATGCGCTCAGTCACCGGGCCCATCTTGCCATCACCGGGGTCCGGTGGGGCTTACAGACCCAGTGCGACGATCACCTGCCCGGCGACCTGGCGGGCACTGATCGTCTGCCGCTGGTTGGTCGTGATCACGACCGCGGTTCCCTGCCGGGAGACCGCGAACACCGCTCCGTCGGCGGTCGGCTGCGAGCCGCCCGACCACCCGCCGGGAAGCTCGGCCAGGTCGGAGGTAGCCACCGGGGCGGCAGCGTCAACGGTTGCGCGCGCGACCTCCGGCGTGGCCACCACGATCCAGGTCCGCAGCTGCACGGCGCCGTTGGCGGTGAGGAAGAAGCAGGCCGGGTGCGGCCGGTCCGGGCCTGTCTCGGAGACCCGCACCGCACTCACCCGCTCCCCGTTGGCGTCCTGGACCGCCGCCGCCGACAGGTAGCGGCACGGCCCGTCGGCGACCGGCTGCGGCGCCGGGAGCGCCACGGCGGCCGATCGGGCAGGCGGAGACCCGACCGGGGCCGGGGGGGCGGGCGGATCGCCGCACGCGACGGACAGCAGGGCGAGTAGCCCGCCTGCGACGGCGGCGATGGCCGGCCCGCGGCCGACGGCGACGATGGTCGGCCTGCGGCGGCGCGCTGGTGACATGTGGCCGCCTAGTCAACCACGAGGGCGGTGGTGCGCTCGCCTCGGGTCGAGGCACTCCTTCTGGACCCCCCACGACGTACGGGAGTTATACTCAGAGTGACATCCGTCACGCTACGTTTTACTCATTCGTGGAATACTAGTCGCCTATTGGGGTGTGTATTCCACGTTCGGTATGGCACGAGACAGCGCTCGTCGGGGGGTGAGCCACCGTTCGGGGAATAGTCGGGGCAGCGGTCGTATCTGCGTTGACTCCCACGTCGTTGAGCCGGTACCTGGATGCCCGGAGATCGGCCACCGCCGGTGGAGTCGGAGCGTCTATTACCAGGTACGAGGGATCCACGGCCACCAAGAGGGGTAAGGCCGTACCGCCCTCTCGCGGAGAGATCTCGAACGAGGAGGAACACCGGAACATGACGTCACGCACACCCAGGAGGCACCGCCGCCTGGCTCTTATGGCCGCCGGGACGGCAGCCGCGATGGTTTTGCTGCCGGGTGCCGCCTCGGCGCAGGCGGCCCACTCCGTGCAGCAGATCACGGGCGTCCCCGGTGGTCCGGCGGTGCCCCCCGGTAACCCGGTGGCACCCCCCCGCGGCCCGGTGGCACCAGCTGGGCCGGTCATCACCGAGCCCGGTAACGGGACCAACCCCGGCGATCTCGGCAACCACGGCGGCGACAACCCCGGCGGCCTCGGCGGTCTCCTGGGTCCGATCCTGGGCCCGCACGGCGCTCACGAGGGTGAGGAGCACCACGACGGCGATGCGCACCACGACGGCGATGCGCACCACGACGGTGACGAACACCACGACGACTCACCGGACAGCAGCCAGATCAGGGACCCCAGGCCTCCTGACCACGCCTCCGGTGCCGTCGCGGACATCGACCTGCTCCGGTCGCACCTGCTGGAGATCACCAAGTACGACGCCACCATCGAGGACAACGGGAGCGCGCACTCCGACTCGACGGTGCTCGGCCTGGGTGGCAGCCGGATCATCGGCTCCAGCGCGTCGTCGGACGACAAGGACCGCAGGGACGGCGAGCGGCGCCACGAGCGCGAGGGCGGCCTGTGCCCCCTCGGTAGCCTGCTCTGCCTGAGCCTGCTCTACCACGACACAGTGGCCACCGAGGACCACGACTCCTCGCTTGCCGCTGCCCGCGGTGGCCTCGCGGCACTGTGTCTGGGTGGTCGCGACCGGGACAGGGACCGCGACAAGGACCGTGACCGGGACCGCGACAGGGACATCACCGCGTCGTATGAGTGCAACGGCATTCTCTCCTTGGGCGTCGCCGAAGGCCTGGGTTATGCCGAGCGGGACAAGGAACACGGCCACACCAAGGCGGACTCCGCCAACGAGCTGCTGAACCTCTGCCTCGGCAAGAGGGACAAGCTGACCACGCCCTGTGAGGGTCTCGGTCTTGAGGCGGTGCACTCCGACAGCAAGTCCAAGTCGGACAAGCCGGAGACCGAGCGTCATTCCTTCCTGCTCGGCATCGACAGCAATGGCAAGTCCTCCTACCTGCTCGATGACCCCTTCGCATTGGCGATCCCGAGGGACTGCGGCGACTCGGCTCTGCTCTGCCTGTTCCTCAACCAGGGCAAGTCGGTCATCTTCCACAACCCGAAGGGCGCTGGCAGCGCGCAGGAGGCACTGCGTCTCGATGTTCTCAACCGCACCCTGCTGGTGGTGCTGGGCCAGGCCGAGACCCTCGCGCACGAGACCGAGGGACACGACCACGGCAAGGAAGAGCACGGCAACGGGGAGAACAACGGCAGCAAAGGCGAAGAGCACGGCAACGGGGAGAACAACGGCAACGGCCCTCAACTGGCCCAGACCGGTGCCGACGTCACCCCACTGCTCGCCGGTGGGTTCCTGCTCACCGGGTTGGGTGCGCTGACCGTCGCGGCTACCCGCCGCCGGGTCGGCAAGCACAGCGTCTGAGTTCACGCAGCCTGACGAGGTACACGTCCAGCGGGGGCCGGCGATCCATTCGCCGGCCCCCGCTTCCATGTCCGCCCGCTACCCCCCTACGATCGGCGCCCTCATGAATACCTTGATCTCTCGGCTGCGCAGCCGACCGGTCCTCTCTCTCATCGGTGCCGTGGCGTTGCTGCTGGCCGGCGTGTTCGGAGTGATCACCTGGGTGAGTAGCGGCAGCGTCAGCGGCGCGGTCGACACCCACCAGACGGTCAACACCGTCGGCCGGTACCGCTTCGAGGCCCCCACCGGGTGGTCGACCACCCAGGAGGGGCGCACCACCACAGTGGTCAGTCCGGACCAGAAGACTGTGATCACCCTCGGCGTCGGACGTACCGGATCGCTGCCGGTAGCCGGTGCGCTGTTCTTCCAGCAGGTCGCCGGCAACTACCACGATGTCCAGGTGATCCCGCCGGAGGCGAAGCAGGTGGGGTCACGACCGGCCCTGGTCTACGGCGGGGTCGGGAACAACGCCCAGAACACTCGGATCCGTTTTCTGGCGATCACTGTCCAGAACAGTCCCTCCAACTATGCCATCGCGGTGTTCACCGAAGCCGGCTCAGACCCGAAAGTCGTGCTTCCCCCGGTGGACCGGGTAGTGGAGAGCTTCCAGGTCATCTGACGTCGACCGGGGTCGACACGGTGGTCTCGTCGATGTCGGAGGTACGCACTGTCACGCTCAGCCGCCAGGTTCCGCTATACGGGAGCTGGACTCCGCCGGCGATATACGCTCCCACTCCGGTGTGCCGGAGCCCGAGCGTGAATGGGCCGAGCTGACGTGTCGCGAGCGTCAGGGTGGTGCGCAACTCGGGAACGTCATGCGGGGCCCCTCGGGAGTCATCGACGGTGACGTGGATCGTGTTCGGCCCGGTGGCGGCCGGGTTGACGTCCACGACGAGCTGCCCCCGCCCGCCTGGCCCACCGGTGTCGTAGCTGACGACGTGGTGGACCGGCCTTGGTGGGGGCACGGTCGCGGTTCTCCCCGGCTCGGCGTTGACCAGCAGCGCGGTGACGCCGAGCACGAGTGCGCCGAGCGCGGCTTCCCCCCACACGCTTGCGCGCAGCGCTGTTGTGTCCAGCGCGGGTCGGCCCCCTACCGTTCGGCCCACTACGGCTCGACCCAGCGTGGACCCCCCGGTGAGCGGTCTCGTGGCGGTGCCCACGCCGACAAGTGCTCGCCGATGCTGGACGACCCAGCGGTGGGATAACCGCGCGACGCCGAGCATGACCGCGAAAACCCCCAGCTTGACCAGCAGCAGCCGGCCGTAGTCGGTAGACCCGAACGCGCCCCAGCTGCCGAGCTGGCGCCATGACTGGTAGCTGCCCGTGCCGATGAGGGTCACGACCGAGCCGGTCGCCAGGGAGGAGAACCGGTACACGGCGCTCTGGAGAGCGGCTGGCGCCTCGGCACTGGAGGTACCCGCCGCTGGCAGCACGACCACGAGCGTGACCAGGCCACCGAGCCACAGGCCCATCGCCAGCAGATGCATGACGTCGACCGGTAGCGCCAGTGCCGGCTGGAGTCCCACCGCGGCGTGGTCCGCCGCAGCCCAGGTCGAGGCCAGGCCGAGGGCCGACACCGCACCCAGGGCACCGAACCACACCCGGCCCCGCCGCTGGAGGTGCCCCAGCCACGCGCACAACAGCACGAGGTAGCCGCCCGCCAGGGCCAGCAGCGCCAGGCGGGCGGTCAACGCCGCGCCCACGGGGCTGCTCAGGGTCTCGGAGACCAGCACGGAGTCGAGAAGTCGATCGAGACCCAGCCCGTTGCCGTAGGGTCCCTGCAGGAGCAGAGTCGCCATGCTCGTCGCCAGCAGGCCGGCCCAGCCGGCCAGCATGACGCGGCGCACGTCGCGCCGCGCGATCGCGCCGGGCCAGCACAGCAGGACGAACGCGATCGATCCCACCAGCAACGAGTAGGACGCGAACGCCGCAGCCCGGACGATGGCGTAGATCACGCCGACGCTGGTGCTGCCGCGGGGCTGTGCGCTCGCCGGTGCCCGGCCGGCCGAGGGGTGGCCCACCGAGAAGGTGAACGCCCCCGCCACCGGGTGCGAGTCGGCCGAGATCACCCGCCAGGAGACGGTGTAGGTGCCCTGCCGGGCCGGACCTGGTCGGCTGGTGCCGGGTTGAGTGGTGCCGGGCAGGCCGACCCCGACGGTGGAGGAACGGCCGAGGTGCCCGGCGTGGCCGTCGTCCACCTCGGCGCCATCCGGGCTGAAGACCCGGACACCATCGGCCGCCACCAGCACCGGTTCGCCGAAGGTCAGCGACACCGTGGCGGGCATGGTGGCGACCACCGCACCCTGCCCAGGGTCGGTGGAGATCAGCGCCGCATGCGCGGAGGCCGAACCGGTGCCGGCGAGCAGCCCGGTCACCACGCAGGTCACGGTCACCGCGCAGGCCCACAGCGCTGCCCGCCAAGACGCCGCCGCCCGCCAAGACAGCGTCACCCGACAGGACACCGCCATCCTCAGCCGGCAGTGGCGCTACGCCGGTTCAGCAGCCCGAGGACGACCCCGACAGCCCCCAGCACGATCCCCACGATACCGAGCGCCACGCCCCAGGTGCCCGTCGAGGAGGTGCCGGTCGGGGACCCCGCGCCACCGGTCGTGGTCACCGCCGCCGCGGCCGCCGGGGTGGTGCCGGCCGGCGTCAGCTCGAGCACGGGCGCGGGATGTAGCGGCTCGGGGGCACCCGGGGGGGCCGTGTCGATCCAGCGCACCACCTCGCCACTGTCGTAGGTCTGCAGTGCCTTGAACACCAGCTCACTGGTGTCGGTCGGCAACGGACCCATCGACACGTCGAAGTCCTCGAACATTCCCGGGGCGATCCTGCCGCCGGTCCAGGTGATCTTCGAAACGGCCTCGGTGACCTGCCCGTCATCGGTGGTGATCGGTTTCGCCAGCGTGGTCTTCTGCACGGTCGACGTCCAGCCGGGGACCGCGCGGGTCTCCACCGACGCGATCGGGTGGTCGATCGGGAGATCTACCTCCAGCTGGGTGGTGGACGCGTTGTCCCGCTCATTGGGAACCCGGAAGGACACCTTGGTGTAGCTGCCTTGCTGCGCGGTACCGGGATTCGCGGTGACATGCGCCGAGGCGACGCCGCCCAGCGTGAGCAGCGCTAATGTACAGACGGCGCTGACAGCGCCGACTCGATGCCCCCATCGCCAACAGATCTTCAACAAGAGTCACGCTCCAGGTGATAAGCGCGGCATCCCCGCGTGGCGCGCACTCGACAGCTTTCACAGCATCGTCATGAGCACGTAGCTCATCCCGATACCCATGACGATCTCCGCGGAACCGAGCAGATGGGGGGAGACGACCACGCCGCGCGGTCCACCAGCGCCGGCGGGCGCTGTCACGATGGTGTTCACGGGCACGGTCAACCGCGCACTCAACCGCACCGCGAACACGAGGAAATACGCGATGAACGCCCAGGTCAGCGGGGGCAGCGCAAGGCCGGCGGAACTCATCGGGGCCATCTCCATGCTGCCGGTCATGGCCTGCCCCGCCGGCATCGCCGTCAGCATGTACACCATCGCCAGGCTCCCGATCACGAGGTGCAGCTCCTGTCCGAACCGGTCAGACCCCGGTACCGGGACCGGTCGCGTACTCCGTCGGATCAGCCGGACGGCGATGTGCCCGGCGACCACGCCGAAGAGCACCTGCCAGCACAGCCGGGGCAGTGGATCAGCCCAGGGCACCGTCATGGCGACCATGCCCACACTCATCACACCGCGCGAGACGTCCATGCTCCGGCCCGTGGCCCGACATGGAGACTTATCGGGGCCATCGGGCGTCGTTGGCCCCGATAAGTCTCCATGTCGGGCGGCGATGAGCCGAGCCACGGAGAGGACGGCCAGCGCGGCGAACATCGCCGCGAACACCCACCGCACCCACACCGCACTCACACCCCGGAGCCGTGGTCGCCTGGCCGCACCGCACGCATGACCCTGACCTCATTCCTGTAGCCGGGCCAGCCCCCCGGCGGTGAACTCTCCAGGAGATAGTCGTCTCACACCCACGGTCAGTTCCCGAGCCTCAGTAGCCGGCGGACGGGTCGTCCTCATCGATGCTGGGGACACCGCGGTGCTGGTCGGCGAAATCGGCGGGGTCGACGTCGAGGGGCGGCTGCGCGCGCTCCGGCAACCCCTCGTCGTCCTCGTCCTCCTCGAGATCGGCCAGCGGGAGCCGCTGCTCGGCCACGTCCAGCTCGGGGTCCTCGATGCCCATCTGATGCTCCCTGTCGATAGGGGTAGGGGGGCCGATCGTAGTTTGGGTGCCTTCGTCGACATATCCTGTCACCCCACGCACCCCGACAATGATCTCAGCCCGCCACGATCCCGGCGGCCCGACCGCCGTCCCCTTCGGGTAGGTCCAGCTGGGCGCTGGAGGGCCCCGCGACATAACCGGTCACGTCGGTGAAGGTCACGTCGGGAAGCATCGCTGGTGGCCGGACCTCGTACCCGGCCGTATGCCCGTGAGCGGTCTCGGGGTTCACCGCCAGGGGGGTCATCGCCACCGGCAGGGCGCAGATGGCGTCCTCGGCGCTGATCGGCCATCGACGTCCCAGGGTGTGGGCGATGTCGTAGCCGTGGACGATCTGCTCGCCGGCCAGCAGGCAGGTAGCCGCCGCCAGGCTCAGTGAGGCCTGCGAGCCGTACCAGGGGGTGCGGACGTCTCGTCGGGTGACCGCCCGGCGGTGGCCGCTGCGGGAATGCCTGCTCGAGCACTCCGGAGACGCCGGGGCCGGGTTCGAGCGGGCGTTCCAACGCCGGGTCGCCCGCAACGTCGCCACCCCCTGGCTCGTGGCCAGCACCGAAGACCTGCGCCGGCCCGGCGTCGAGCTGCGCGGGGCCTCAGCCCGGCGTGGGACGAACCTGGCCCGTCGCTGGGTCGACCTCGTACTGCGGGCGGCCGTGCGCGACCGCTACCTCACCGAGAGATACCTCAGCGTGACCGGGATGACCGCGCATCCCCGAGTCCTGTTCACCCCCACCGTCCTGGCCCACGTGGCCAGGGTCGCGATCTCGGGCAGGACCGGGATGCCCACCCGACAGTTCACGCTGTCCTCCCCTGCGCTGGCGACGCTGCGCCGGCTACCCAGTGCCGACATCGGCCACCAGCTGCCGGCGAACTGATCTCGGGCAGCACGACAGCCGGCCAAGCCCTCACCACCACCATGGTTACATGGCTTCATGCCACCCCATGCCGGCCGGCTCAGTCCCGACCGCCCGCCCCGGGTCACCGCATCACACGCACCGGTGACGCGACGCGAGCCGAGAGACGACCGGTGACCCGGCAACGCACCCCCACCTTGGAGGTCCGCGAAGCACTGCTGCGGGCCGCCCGCCGGCTCCTCGACGAGCGCGGGCCGGACGCGCTGGCCATCCGGGACATCGCGGCCCGCGCCGGAGTCGCGCCCATGGGCGTGTACAACCGCTTCGGATCCAAGGACGGCATCCTCAACGCGCTGCTCCAGCAGGGATTCGACGAGCTCGCCGCAGCGGTCACCGTCACACCGGACAGCGATCATCCGCTGCGCTCCCTCGCCACCGGCTGCGCCAACTACCGAGCCTTCGCGTTGGCCAACCCCGCGATGTACCGGCTGATGTTCGACTTCCCGGTGCCGGGCCTGTACTCCTCCGACGCCGCGCGCACCGCCGCGCGCACCGCGTTCGAGCGACTCGTCGACGCGGTCCGACTCGGCATCGCCACCGCACACATCCAGCCCGGAGAACCCTACGAGATCGCCCAACGGATCTGGGCGGCCTGCCATGGAGCCATCAGCCTCGAACTTCGCAACATCGGCTTCGTCTCCAACCACAGCACCCACTACACCGCGCTCATCCACACCGTCCTCCGAGGAATCGTCGCCCCCAGCACCACGGTGCTCTGATCATCGGGACGGTGACCTCAACGGCAGGCCGTACGGGTGCGGTGGGCTGGTGTCCTCCTGGACGGCGCCTTTTCACCTCGGCGGCTCGGGAAGCGGGAGGGTAGGCGGTGGCGCCGCCGATGCCCCCCACCCAAGGGCGGCGCCACCGCCGGGACCGGCCGCTGTCCTCATCACCCGAGCCCCCGCTCCGGGTTGCGGCTGCCGGTCGCTGGATCCGGTCGGGCCGTGGCCCACCGACGTTCGTACGGACCGACCCACGAGTGCCCGCCACGCCGGGTGGAACGCTCGGCGCCGGCTGGGTGACGTCGGGCGGGGACACCCACGCGACGCGCAACCTCAGACGTCGCGCCGGTCCTGGGCATGCGCATGAATCCCTCCGGACGGCAGGTGCTCGGCGCGAGGCGCCGAACTCCAGCGACGCCGGGTTCGGGGGTGCGCAACGAAGAGCGCTGGTGCCCCTGCACTTGCATAACAGAAGGTATCGCGTGCTTTACACCGTGTCAATGCACGTGCATCCGCTTACGGCCTAGGCCCGACGAACTCGGCGTGATCAAGCTCCTATCCGCGCCACAAGGGTCGAGGTTCGGTGCGCTCTTCCTGTCGGGGTCCAGCTCCCCTGCCCCGATGAACACCGCGACCACCCGCCGCCGCGCCGGGGCTGTAGCCGGTTCCGGCCGCCGAGGGACCGCTGACGCTGGGTCCTGGCGCTTGTCGTGCGTGGGCTTCCGGGGGGAGGCCCGCTCGCGGTCCCCACACCGCGACCGCCCATTGCCCGTCGTCCGCCGGCTGGCTCGTCGGGTATGTCCCCACGGAGTGGTGCTGGTCCGTGTCGAGACCAGCTCCTGGACCTTGCGGCCCGAACGCAGCCGCCGCACTCAGCCCCCCGGCGGGCAGACGGTGTTTCCCATGGTGATCGACCCGTTGCGGGTCAGCCCCGGCGGCCGGGACATCGGCGTTGATTCGCTCGCCACGTAGCTGGTCATAAATCGGCGTCTGACCCACGGGTGACACCGTAGGGGCCGGCCAACGCGGCTAGCATCAACATGCTGTGTACATGTTGTGGATGGTGCGAGCGACAGGAACTACCGACGGACCCACCCGGTCACGATCAGTGGTAGCCCGCCCCACGTGGGGGTCTAACAAGCAGTTTTGTGACTTGTTGTAGTCATGCGGACCGGTGGTTTACTCGTTCGACGTAACATCTCATGCAGCTGGTGGCGACGGCAGCTTGGCTCGATGCCGCAGTGGCTCGCGCAGCCCTCGGATAGCCGGCGGAGCGATCCACGCTCCGGACAAGCCGGCCCCTCTGCAACAGATCAGCAGATCCGCAGCCAGCGTGTCCGCCGCCCGCTACCACCCGCAACGGGAACCGGGTCGTTTCGGGAGGCGCCCGGCCGAGCCCGCGGTGGCATGGTCCGCTGCCGGATCGGACCGCGCAGCGTCGAGGGCGCTGAGCGGCAGAAGAGGCAGGCGACCCCGCTCATCGCCGAGAGCAGCGGCGCGCAGCGCGAGGTAAGCGGGGTCTGTACGCACGACCTCCTCCCCCTCGCACGAGCCGTAGTACTCGTCGAGAAAGGCCGCGACAAGTGCCCCGTCGACGTCCGGTCCGGGTGCACTGATCGCGATGAGCAGCAGCCCATCGACGCGGGAGCAACCCGGTCTCAGTGACGGCTGGGCATACGGCAGGGGTAACAGGCGGCTCCCCACCCGGTCGTAGAAGCGGAGCCGGGCGACGGGGTCGCCGGCGTCGCTCACCGCGAACCACCGGGGGTCCTCGATCTCGGCAAGTACCAGAGAAGTCGGCGCTCGGCGCGCCACAGTCCCGCTGAGCAGCCACGCGCCGATGCCGCCGTTGCGGGCCGTTGCCGCCACGACGAGGTAGGCCACGAGGACCACGCGCCCCCCGAGGTAATCCTCGGTGATAATGCCGGCGACGGGGTCATCGGCGTCGAACAGGATGGTGCCCCCTCTCGTCGCCTCCAGCCGAGCCTCGCGCAGTCCTTCGTACGTCATCAGCTCAGCGGGCGGGAAGGCCGGCTCCAGCAGAGTCGTGTAGAAGCGCCGGAGCGTCTCGTCATCGACCGCAACGAGCGGCGCGGCCACCAGCCCACCCCAGGCGTGAGCGTCTTGGCGCTCGCCGAAGCTCGCGGGAGGTGTGCCCACGGCCTTATTGTCCGTCGGGAGGTTGTAGACACGCCAGACGCAGCCAGGCTGCTGGTGTGGTCGCGTGGCGGTGACCCGGGAGAGCCCGACACACCTCACCCATGCAGCGACGAGGCCACCGACAGGCTCATCGGTGGCTCCACGGTGTGACAGCTCACCTGGAGCGGTCCTGAGCAACCGCCCTCCTGCCCCATCACCCCCGACATCATCAGATGACTCTATCGTGTAATATCACTGCCCAGAAGAGTGGCTTCCGACGCTCATCGGTACTCTCTGTAGACATTTACCACTTCGGGAGCCGTCTGGCTCCGTGGATGTTGACGAGGAGGCGTGATGTTCGTTGGCCGGGAGGATCTGCTCGGCGCGATCATGCGAGGCGGCGCCGACGGCAAGTTTCGTGCCGACGACATCACCGGGGGAGTAGGAGCCGGTAAGACCTCGATCCTTAAGCACCTTGAAGATCACAGACAGACCCAGGTCTGTATTCGCCTCAACCTTGAGGACTTCAACCCCGGGCATCACGGTGACCACGGAAGCGATGTATCCCTTGGGGCTGTACAGGCTAGCTTTCAGCAGTTCTCCGCTCTGCTTGAGATCCTGGTCCGGCGGACGTGCTCAGCGGAAGCTCTCACCCGCTTCCAGGGTGACGTCGTCGACGCACGGAACGCGGAGGTACGGGGGGTCAGAGTGTCCAGCCTCGCGGAGAGCATCGATGAGATCGAGGGTGCACTCGATCCCCAGGAGCTCGTCAATGCCTGGCGTTCGGCCAAGGCCGTCGTCGCCGACAGTTTCGTCTGGCGCTGGAATGCGACGACAACCTGGCGCATGCTGCTCATCGACAACGTCAACGAGGTTGCCGACCAGGAGATCGGCATATGGGTGGCCGAGCTGCTGCCACGTCTGGAAAAGACGAGCGTGGTTCTCACCCGAACTCCCGAGGGACCCTCCTTCTCCCTGTCCGCGGATGCTGTCCACCGTTTCGACATCGTCAATTTCGACGAGGACGAAGTGCGCGCGTATCTCGACGCCGCAGCCCGGCTGGCCGGTCACAAGCCCGTGTCGGATTTCCTTGTCAAGAAGGTCCACGAGACCAGCCAGGGTCATCCGGCGACGCTCGCCGCCGTCTACGAGCTGCTGTGGGGTTCCGACGCTCCCTCCGATGCAGACCCGGGCGAGTTCCTTCGTGAACTTCCCGATCGGCCGGAGGAGAGGGCGGCTGCGCTCGTGGAGCGATTGGTGTGGCGTCCAGACGACGACGCCCTGGAAAGGGCCTTGTGGGCAGCAGCGGTGCCACGGAGGTTTAATGCGCGTCTGCTGAAGCACCTGATCGGCGACCCGCCGCTGTCCCGCGCCGACCAGAAGCGTGTGTTCGACGCCCTGGGGCGTTTCACGTTCACCGAGCAGCTCAAGTCGGATGGCTCGCTCCTTCGGCTGCACTCGTATGTGCGGACCGGGCTGCTCCAGCGCATGTCGCGGACTGAGCCTGAGCGCTTCGACGGACTCCACGCAAGTGCGGCTGAATACTATGGACGTGAGCTGGCGCGCGCTGACGGCACTTACGGAGCCGCGTTCGTTTACGAGCACGCGAACTGGCAGCGCAACAAGCGTGAGTGGCTCTACCACCTGGGGTACGCCACCAGAGAGGAGGATCGGAGCAAGGCGCTGCTCGAGTTCACTCGCGTGTTCCTCGACGCGTTCTGGTGGTGGGGGCACTACATTCAATTTGATTTCTGCGACCAGCTCGTCACCGACCTGGCGCACCTTGCGGCGCGCCAGGTGGCTCACGTCGATGAGCCAGATCAGGATGCGTGGCCGGAATTGATAGAATTACATAATGCTCTGCGACGCGTCATCCGTGGGTATCCATTACGGTCAGTGAAGTCCAAAAACGCCGACTGGGGCGACGTGCGCGATGCCCTGCTGACGGTGCAGCAGCTGTGCGGCCTCCAGGCCCGCGATGCTCGCCGACTGAACAAGGACAAGCGTCATGTCGCGGCCCTGCTCTGCGCATTCCTGGCGCGCACTTGGCGTCATCAGGCATGTGAGCGACCGGAGGCGGACCAGTACTACAGCCGAGCGGAAGCCCTGTTCGCCCAGGACAAAGACTGGAGTGAGTCGTGGGTCGCCTTCGAGCGAGCCGAATTACGTTGTGAGCGCGGCGAGATGAGTGCCGTCCCCGATCTCTGGCACCATGCCGCCGACCTGCTCAAGCCGTATGAGGGTGAAGCGGAAAGTATCGGGGTTGCCCGCGAGGAACGGGCGGCGGCTGAGGAACAGGGCGGGGAAGAGCCTCACGACGAACTCGACGAAGAAATGATGAGCAACCTCCACCGGTTGCGAGCGGACTGTTGCTGGGCGAGCGGTGAGCCGATGCGCTCAGCGATGTGGTACGGGCGCGCTGTGTTACACGCGTATCTCTTCCATCTCGTCGGCGGCCCACCCGACGACTACACGCTACAGTTCTACGTCGACATCCGCGCACGAGCATTGAGCCGCCTCTTCTATGTCTGGCGGCAGGGAGACCAGGACGCTGCGGTCGCTCTGGCGAGCGAGATGTCCCGGGCCTTTCCCGCGACGTATGGCCGGGAGTCGGGTCCCACGCCGGCGCAGCTGCGACAGCTGCTGGCGGACGAGAAACCCGTGCCGCTGGCGCAGGCGCTCTTTCCCCGGGGCCCGGAGGTGTCCGAGATCGGAAGCATCGGGTCGCCCTTCACTCAGGAGTTCAACGCGCTCGTCGAGGCACTGGACCTGCAACAGACATCCAGCGACCTGCACGACCCGGCATGGCCGTGACACGACACGGGAACCCACATCCACCCTTCTGGACACTCAGACGCTTAGGCCTGCTTCTGATGTGCCTCCTGGTCATGGCGAGCGTCCTCGTGCTGGTCTTCTGGGCGTTACCCGCGTGGGTGACGCGGCAGCCCACCCTGGTCGCGGCGGATCGTTACAAGGCGATGGCGGATGTGCGTACCGGGCTCGCCGCGATCCTTGCGGCGCTCGGCGCGGCCGGTGGTCTGGCCTATACCGCGCGCACCTTCCGGCTCAGCCAGGTCGGGCAGCTCACCGGCCGGTTCGACAGTGCCGCGAAACAGATGGGTCAAGACGACCAGACCGTTCGGCTCGCCGGTATCCATGCAATGGCGCAGCTGGCGGACGAGTGGGTCTCGCAGCGTCAGACCTGTATCGACGTCCTGTGCGCCTTCGTGCGCGTGACGAGCCACCCGACGCACCCTCAACCGGACGATGTTCGGGAGGCGCGGCGCACCACATTCCGCATCATCAAGGAGCACCTGAGCCAGAGGCGTGGTCAGAACAGCTGGGGGCGGTATGAGTTTGACTTCACCGGGGCCGCCCTGAAAGAAGCGGACTTCACCGGAACCACCTTCGCCGACGGGCGCTTCCTCTTCGAGAAGGTGCAGTTCGAGGAAGGCGTACGTTTCGACGGAGCCGTCTTCACGGGCGGCCATGTCAGCTTCCGCGGTGCGAGTTTGTCGAACGCAGACAGCTACATATCATTCATCAATGCGTCGTTTCGCGGCGGCGAGGTGGTGTTCGACGACGTGACGTTCGGTGGAGGAGAAGCTCGCTTCGACGACGCTGTCTTCACGTCTCGTTGCCTGGTCACGTTCAAGGGAGCCCAGCTCGGCGCCGGGGGGAGCGTCTACTTCAAGGACACGAGAATACAAGGACCCGGGATATCCTTCGCGGGTTCCCGCTTCTCCTCCGGGAAGGGCGAGGTCAGGTTCGACGGCGCGACGTTCAGCGGAACCGTGCATTTCGACGGAGCGGAGTTCCGCCGTGACGTCCACTTCGATGGTGCCGACCTGGCCGGAGCCAACCTGGTCTTCACCGGCGCCGAGTGGCACACCGGCCGGATCTCCTTCGATGGGTCCGACTGCACAGATATGATCATGAACCTCGAGAGCCCTGTCAAGGGGATGAGCTATATCGACCTGCGCGGTACGGCCAATGGCGGTACTCCTAGGATCACCGGCGTCGACCCCGTTCCGCCCTTGGTGCTGCTGAAACCATGACCGCAGCCACTCACGATGGGCGCAGGCATCATCACGCAGCCACCCCTGAGCCACAGCTCCGGGGAGATAGCGATATGAGGAGAACCAGATGGAGATCGTCTTGTTCCACATCCGCACACGACCCGACATCAACGAGCAGGAGTACCAACGCACCTTCGAGGACATGATGACACTGGTCTCGAAGATCCCTGGTTTCGTCGGGATCGAGGGTTTCTCGGGAGAAGACGGCAGCGAGCTGGCGATCGCGCGGTTCGACTCACCTGAAGCTATCGCAGCCTGGCGCGACCAGCCTGAGCACATTCGCACCCGGCAGCGAGGGCGAGAAGAGTTCTTCGCCGCGTACGACATCACGATCGCGACGGTTTCGCGCCACTACGACTGGCGCCTGTCCCAGGGCGGCGGCAGAGTCGGGGAGCAGTGGTGAGCAGGCCGGTCGGTGGTCCTGAGGCCCTCATCATCGATGAGGACGACCAGGAGCGGCACGAAGCGGCGGAGTCAGGGAACTGCCAGCGAGGTATGACCGGCTGCTCGACGTGGTAGCGAGCCGACCGGGCACCCTCACCGTGACGACGGTGACGGGGGATGTGGACCAGGCTTACCGCGGCCACTGCACCGACAACATCCCTTCAACCGGGTGCCGGGACCGTTTCGGCTGGTCGTTGCTGTGCGGCCAGTATGCGGGCAAGCCGACTCATCCGGGCCAGAGTGCCCGGGCAGCGCCGGGAAGCTCGTCAACTGCCTGGGGGCCGAGAATCGCTAGGCTGAGGATGCACCCTGGCGCGATCGACAAGAGTAGTGCGGCAAGCGCGTCCGCTGAGGCGTCCCGGGGAAGGTCGCCGCAGTCCTGTCGTTTTCGGCCGTTCGCCCACCCGCGCCAGCGGCACCTCGCCGATGAGGACGTCCGAACCACGGACTCCGATCCCGGCCGGCCCGCCGCTGACGACACACGACCTCCGGGAGCGTTACATGACCGAGAACTCGGATTTCGGGACGTTCGGCCGGTTTCAGGAGACCCCCGGTCGGCTGGCTGCCGGCCGATATGACCCGTCGGGCTGCACCAGCGCGCGAAACAGCCCGATGCGCTCAGCGCCCAGGAGCAGCTCGCCCGGCGCCTCACCCGCCGGCTCTCAGCCGCACACCGTGTCGACGAGGCCCTCTACCGGGATACCGAGCAGGCACTCGGAACTCAGGTCGTGGCCGACATCGTCTTTCTCGCCGGTATCCATCACACCGTGTGCGCGCTGCTCAGCGTCTTTGCCGTACCTGCGCCCGAATAACGCGGCCGGTCTCCCGACACGATCCTGCCGAGGTTTGTCAGCCGACACGCGTCGCCCGCGCAGCCACCGGGGTCCGCAGGAAGTCATCCGAAACCCTGAAGGGATGTCACCATGCCGTCTGCCGCCACGCCACCGGCCCGGCTCACCACTATCGCCTCCTTCCCGAGGCATTACTTCCTGGAGAACCTCGCGGTGCGCGCTGATAACTCGATCCTCGTCACGGCGCTCAATCAGAAGGAGCTCTGGCCTGAAGTTCGGCGATCCGGTGAGAGCGCTCGACGGCAGCTGCCTGATCGCCCCCACGGTCATCCTGCTCGCCGACGCGCTGGCCGACCTCATCTGGCGAGTCGATCTGTCCGACGACGGCCACCGGGCCACCGCCGGCATCTGGCTTGCGCACCACAGCATGGCCTTCAACCCCGACAGCCCGCTGAAGCCCACGGTGCCGGGGATCAACGGCGTCCGGTACGCAGCACAGACACACTTTCTCTACTACACGTCCACAGCCCAGAAGCTCTTCATGCGGGTGCGCGTCGACCCGGCCACCCACCAGCCCGCCGGTGAACCCGAACTCGTCGCCGGCGGCACGATGAGCGATGACTTCTGCCTCGACGAGGACGCCAGCGTCGCCTACCTCACCACCCACCGGCAGAACACCATCGACCGGGTCTCGCTAACGCCGGCCAGGCAGCCCCAACCGCGCGATATCGTGGCCGGCGACCCCTTCACCGACGAGCTGATCGGGCCGACAAGCGCCGCCTGGGGACGAACCCCCGATGACTACGGCCGGGTGGCCTACGTCACCACCGACGGAGGCACCGCCGCGCCACCGCCCGACGGAACCGTCCGACCCGCGAAGATCCTCAGCGTCGAGCTCGAACCAGCCGCATGCTGACCTTGCCCAAGGTTGAGTGCGCTCCGCTGGCAGGAGGGGAAGCGACGCAGCTCGTCCTTGTGCTGCAGGCCATCTTGGTGATAGCGACGCACCCAGGCCTGCGCCGTCTTGCGCGACACCCCGTAACGTCCCGCGACCTCGACAACGGGAACACCACCGGCGCGGACCTCCATGACGGCGTGATAATGCTCTGGTGGGCACCGTAGGGACACCCAGCACGTTGCCGGGGCCACCGCCCGAGACGGACGGCCATGGTGAGCGCTCGTGTCCATCACACGCCGGTTCGTGACGCAGCATCACAGGGCTGGGGTGAGGCGGGCCGAGGCGTCGGATCGTCCGCCGGCGCTGGCGATGGCGTGGTAGAGCAGCACCATTCCGGCGATTTGGCCCAGGTGGTAGGCGGAGTCGGGGTCCAGTCGCGCCAGCGCAGCAGCGCCGGGTACCAGGCGGAGCATGGCGGCGGCGATGCTCGCGCCGATGGCAACCAGCATCGGGCGACCCATCGGGTGATGGCGCAGCCACGCCCAGATCCACAGCCCCAGAATGCCGGCCATCGTCAGACTCTCGCACCCCATGATCGCCGCGATGCCGGCATGACCGGCTGCGGCGATCACCACATACGCAACCAGCCCCACCGAGCGCAGCAGCCAGAAGACGAGGACTCGACTCCGCCCCAGAACCTGCACCACCGACGCCGCCAGCAAGAACGACACCACGACGACGACCATGATGCTCACGACCGCCCAGCTCAGCGTGTTCACCCTGGGAATCCCGACGAACACACCGTGGTATATCGCTCCGGCAAGCGCGGTCCCCGCTGCCCACGCAAACGCCGCACGCCAGTGTCTTGACACCTCACCGCCGCGCGGCAGCCGCCGGACCAGGTGAACAGTCACCAGCCCCAACACAAGGTCGGTCAGCGACGGCATCGGCTGGACGAGCACGAGCGCACGGTACCCGGATGCAGCGGTCCGTGTGGCCCTCATTCAGGGAACACTGCGGAAGGCACGTCCTGGCGGGCGGTTCCGTACCGCTGCGCAGCGACGATCCATCGGCCGCACCAGCCAGATCCGCCCCGCACCCGCGCCGACCTACCGGGCGGAGTGGCGGGCGCACCCGAATGAGGCGCCTAGCGGCGTGAATGCCACCGGAAAGGCAACCGCTAGTACGGACGCCGGGGTGACCGCGCACTGTCCGTCGTCTGTGCTGGTCAGAGGTGGCGGAAGCGGAGGGATTCGAACCCCCGGTGCCTCTCGACACGCTCGCTTTGGATGTCTGTGTGTCCCTCCGGAAGCGGCGTTGGCTGCTGGTGCGGGGCCTGATAAGCCGGATTGGTACACAGAACCAGATCGGTGATGGTGCCGCTGGCCCGCTGTTGGGGTAGCGGGAAGTTCCGCGCCAGCGCCGCCCGCTCCAGAGCGTCAAACACGTGCCGCAGAGTGATCAGCAACGGGGCCTGGGGGTCACCGTCGGTGAGCAGCCGGATTAACTCGCCGGTGAACGCGGTATGCGGCTGCCCCACCGGGGCCAGCGCCATCTCCTCCTGGGACGCCGCGGCCAGCACATACCCGCCATGGACCGCAGCAAGGTCAGCGATCTTCCCCGTGCTCAGCGTCTCCACCGCCCGCCCGGAAAAGCAACAGTCCAACACCACGATGATCGATCGGGCCTTGCTTGCCAGCGCCGCCTCTCTCACCGCCGAGTACGCCAATGCGGTGTGCGCAAGCCGGGTCGGACGCCGATCGGTCGCAGCTGACGACAGATACAGCCGGCCTCCGGAGCTGATCACACCGTGGCTCACGTAGTAGAACAGCAGCACCTCGCTGGGCTGCTCCGCTTCCTCCGCAAGCGCCAGACCCATCTGGGTGGGGCTTTCGGGATCCCGCAGCACCCGCAGCCGCTCCGCAACCACCCCACACCGCTCCATGAGCACCTGCCCCAGATCAGCCAGCGTGCTCGGCACCGCGGGAACCGACACCAAGCCCGAACCAGGCGCATAGCTTCCGGTCCCCACCAGCAGCACCCGGGTTCCCGCGCCGTTGAGCATCAGCACGGCCCACGAGAAGACGCCCCATCGGGCCCGCCCGCGGCATCCTCCCGAAGCGAGTCCGACAGCTCGGCGACCCACGCCTGCACCGATGCCGGATCACGGACCCGCTTGGCTGAGACCTCCACCGCGCCACCATCAGGACGTGTCACCCGACAGGTGAGATCACTGGTGCGATAGCGCAACCAGGCCAACACCGCCCCGCCACCCGGCGCCAACGCGATCTCCAACCCCAGCGGCAGCGTCCCCAACCTGCCCGACTCCGGGGCGGGCTCCCTCAGATGCACCCGCCCGCGCAGCTCATCCTCCCCCACCAACCACCCGTACAGGGAACGCACCTCATCGCCAGCCCCCGACCCCTCAACCACCACCACAACACCCACAATGCCCCACCCACACGGCCCGAGACCCAACGAACATGTCCTGAATTCCGCAGAACGTCCTTGGCGGCCCGATCTGATGGGCCGCCCCTACTACCTGCCACCTTGCTTCCGCGAGCGTCCACGATCATGAGCGACGGAGACCCCGAATGAGACCTTAGCGCACGACCTGAACCCTAACCCTCTATGCCGTCAGGGGCCGATCTTCGTTGTGGCGCGAAAGCCTCGGATTCGGGTCGTGGCGATCCGCCGGGCCGTTCGAGCTGGTTCCTGGGTGTCGGTGCCGGGTCGGGCTTCCAGCGCGATGGCCAGTGGTACGAGCCATTCCCGTCGGACGACGATGGAGTGCAGGGTGCTCAGGCCCGCGCCCGCCGCGGCACGGGTTTCTCGCGGCGGCTCGGCACCAGATGCAGGGCGCACTGTGACAGCTGGGGCCGAAGTGGCGGTAGAGGGCGGCCCGCATCGGGCTGCCACCCCCGGCTGCCACCCTTACGGTTGACGGCCATGACGGTCGATACGGGGGAGCCGGCGGCTGAGCGGGTGCGGCTGAGGACCTTGCGGCGCAGCCTCGGTCTGCACCTGGCCATCTACCGCACCGCGGCCGGGGTCTCCCAACCCGAGCTGGCCCAGGCCCTCAGCCGGACCCGGAGCACGATCTCGAAGGTCGAGCACGGCACCCGCGGGATGCCCCAGAAGCAGTGGAGGATCACCGACGAGGTGTGCCGCGCTGAGGGCGCCCTGGTGAGCGAGCACAGCGTGCTGGCACAGGCCGAGCAGGACTACCGTGGTCGTTGGCGTGCCCAGCAGCGCCAGGCGCGGCAAGCGGCGGCGCAGGCCGGCGCGGACGCCCTCAGGGCCGCACCCGCACCCGCACCCGTGCGGGAGCGCGAGCAGGGCAGCGGGCGCGACGCGTGGCCGGAGACGACGGGTGCGGGCCGTGAGCTGGCCGAGGAGCTGATGCGGGAGGTGGTCACGACATTGGCGCGGTCTCTGGGTCGTCGCGAGGCGCTGCGGGTCGCCAGGTGGGCGTTGGCGGCCGTGGGTCTGTCTGGCCTGGACGCTGACGAGTGCGCCCGGGTGGCACAGGCTCTGGAGGCTCCGCGCCGGGTCGATGCCCATGTGGTGAACAACCTGGCGACCACGCTGGCCCACTGCAAGCGCCAGGAAGACACGCTCGGACCGTGCGAGGTGCTGGATACGGTCGTTGCGCAGCATGGAATCGTGCGCCATCTGCTGAAGGGTGACTGCCCGGAGGGATTACGCAGATCTCTTAACACGGTGGACAGCAACATGGCGACCACGATCGGTGGCTACCTCATCAGCATGGGCCAGCCTGACGGGGCCAGGCGGTACTTCGAGCGTGCCCGCCGAGCCGGTCACGACGCCCGCAACCCGGCGTGCGCCGCCTACGCGGCAGCCTGGACAACCTATGCGGCATTCCTGCGGGGCGATACATGCGCCGCTCTGGACACCGCCGCCGCTGCGAGGAGCCTGGCGGCGCGCACCGATGACGCTCAACTCAAAGCCTTCGTCGAGCTGATGGCAGCCGGCGCGTACGCGCTAGACGGCCGGCACGGGCCGTATATGGCCGCGTGTGATCGAGCCAGCGGATTCCTAGCCGGCGGGAACAAGTGTGCCGCTGGTTCGCCGGCGTACTGGATACACGAGGGCACGCTAGACAGTCACCGCAGCAAGTTCCTCTCACTGCTGGGCAAGCCAAGGCAAGCCGTCGAAGCCGCCACCAACGCCCTAGCACGGTTGGATCACACCCCCTATGTGCACGACTACGCACACTGTGAGGTGAAACTGGGCAACGGGCTCGTGCTTTCCGAGGAGATCCCCGAGGCCGCGCGGGTGCTCGGTGACGCGGCCAGACTCGCGAGCCTCTCGCCACGGCTCACAGCGGAACTCCACGCCACTCGAGCCCTGATGCGACCTTGGGACGGAACCCAGGCTGTCACAACACTCGACGCCCAGCTGGAAGCATGTGGACTCATACCAACCACTGCGCCGTACCGGCGGCCCGGCAGTTCCGGTCCGAGCAGCTGAACGGCCGCAACTCCTGATATCGGTGATCGCCGCATCCGGGCGTCTGCTGAATATTTTTCAGTTCCGGAGGCACCTGCGCGTGGTATCGAGGTTGGGAACCTGGCTGACGAGCCAGTCGATGCCGGCCACCTGTGCGGATAGCCCAAAGCGGTCCATCGGCAAAACTACATACAGTTCTTGGTTCAATACCGAGTGTTATCGGGGACAGGGTTGGTGTGTGGGGTGTCGGTGAGTGTGGTGATTGATGCTCCTCTACAGTGGCGGGAGGAAGATACCCGCAGGTGAAGGCGGGAAGCGTTGTGGATGCGGAATTGTCGGCGTCGACGTCAACGGCGGCGACCACGGTGGTGCAGTTGCCGGCGACGGTGGGGGAGCAGGCCAGGAGCGCGGTGGGCAGTTTATGGCGGCGGGTGCATCCAGAGCGGGCTGAGACGGCGCAAGCCGAGCTGGAGGACGGCCGCGTTGAGGTACTGGTTGCTCGGCGGGTTGGGGATGAGCAGGTCGAGCAGGCTTTGGTCGGGGAGTGGCAGGGTCGGCTGCGCCGTTTGGTAGTCGCCGATCCCGAGCTGGTCGATGAGCTGCGGCGGGTGGTGGTCCGGTTGCGTTCGGCGCCGGCTGACGTCGAACCATCGAGGGGCGCCACGATCACCATGCAGGCCACGGCGTTCGGCACCAGCCGGGTGAACCAGGCTGGCCGTGACCTGCACCTCAGGACCGAGGAGTGATCGGTGGGATCCTCCGAGGAGCAGTCCCCGGAGCTGCCGCCGCAGCTTGCGGGGGAATCTGTGCACTTGGAAGCGCACGCTTCCGACGACGCGCGCATCAACCAGGCCGCCCGGGACCTGCACTTGCACTATCAGGACGGTGCCCGTGGTGCACGGCGCGTCGAGGCGGGCAAGGGAACGCAGGAGTGTCCGTACCCGGGGTTGGCTGCCTTCGGACGGGAGCAGGCTCGATGGTTTTTCGGCCGGGATACGCTGACGGCGGAGTTGATCACGCGCCTTGATGCCCGACTGCGGGTGGGCGGTGTGCAGGTGGTGGTGGCCCCCTCGGGGGCGGGGAAGTCCTCTCTGCTGCATGCTGGCTTACTCGCCCAGCTGGGCAACGGGGCGCTGCCGGGGTCGAGCCGATGGCTGATGCTGGTGTTCACTCCCACCGCTCACCCGCTGGCCGCTCTGGCCACCCAGATCGCCGCCCTCACAGGCGCTGACCCGGCCACCTTGACCACGAAGCTTGCGGCCGGCTCGCAGCCGGGGCGGTCAGTATTGCGTCAGGCGCTGCACGGTCGCATGGGTGGGGCGGGTTCTGCGGCTCGGGTCGTGGTGGTTGTGGATCAGTTCGAGGAATTGTTCACCCTGTGCACCGACGAGCAGCAGCGGCGCTGGTTCCTCGAGCTACTGTCGCAGCTGGCCGGCCCCCGATCAGACGGTGACGCTGAGGTGCCACCTATGGGGTTGGTTGTGGTAGGGCTCCGGGCCGACTTCTATGCCGCCTACGCCGATCACCCCCGCCTGCGCACCGCGTTACAGGACAATCCACTGGTAGTCGGGCCGATGTCGGACACCGAATTACGTAAGGTGATCCTCTATCCAGCACAGGACGTGGGCCTCGACGTCGAAGCGGGTCTGGTCGAGCTGTTGTTGCGCGACCTCAGTGACACCGCGTCCCCCGCAGGTGAGGGCGGGGTGGCTAGCTATGAGGCCGGGCGGCTTCCGCTGCTGGCGCATGCGCTGCGGGTCACCTGGCAGCAGCGGCACGGCCATACCCTGACGGTGGAGGGCTACCGGAGCACCGGTGGTATCCATCGTGCCGTGGCGACCACAGCCGAGGGCGTCTTCACCGGCTTGGACCCCGCCGCTCAGCACGCGGCCCGGACCCTGTTCCTGCGACTGATCAGAATCGGGGACAGCAGCGAGCACATCCGACGCCGGGTAGCCCGCACGGATCTGCTGCGGGGTCTAGATCCCGCCCGTATCGGGTCGGTGGTGGACGCGTTCACCCGAGCCCGATTGCTCACCCAGGAGCAGGATACCATTGAGATCACTCACGAGGCCCTGGCGCGGGCCTGGCCTCGGCTGCGGCAGTGGATCGACACCGACCGAGCCGGCAATCTGATCCGTCAGGAGCTGGAAGACGCCGCCGCAGTCTGGGACCGAGAGGGCCGCGATACCGCTGGGCTGTACCGGGGAAGCCGCCTGGGAGCAGCCCGCACCTGGGTCACCTCGACCGCGCATGAGCGTGACCTGAGCCCCACCGGGTCGGAGTTTCTCGCCGCGTCCACAGCACAGGAACGCCGCACCGCGAGACTGCGCCGCGGTGTGCTCGTCGTGCTGGCCGTCTTAGCACTCCTCGTCTCGGGGGCCGCAGTCGTCGCACTACGACAAACCAGGACCGCGCACAGCGAACGCGACACCGCCATCTTCAACCAGGTCACCGCCCGAGCTGACCAGCTGCGCAGCACGAATGTGTCCCTCGCGGCGCAACTCGACCTCACCGCCTATCGGATGCGACCGACTCCGAATCTCTACACGATCCTGGTCACCGCGGGGAACACCACTTTGTCTACCACACTGACCGGCCATACCAACATGGTCCAAACGGTAGCGTTCAGCCCCGACGGGCACACCCTGGTCAGCGGCAGCCTCGATCACACGGTGCGGTTGTGGAACGTGACCGACCCGGCCCATTCCACCCCCCTGGGCCCACCCCTGACCGGCCACACCAAGGCCGTCCGCTCGGTGACGTTCAGCCCCGACGGGCACACCCTGGCCAGCGGCAGCGCCGATCACACGGTGCGGTTGTGGAACGTGACCGACCCGGCCCATTCTACCCCCCTGGGCCCACCCCTGACCGGCCACACCAACGGCATCCAAACGGTGACGTTCAGCCCCGACGGGCACACCCTGGCTACCGGCAGCGCCGATCACGCAGTCCGGTTGTGGAACATTCCCCCGACGCTCCTAACCGGCCACACCAACGTGGTCCAAACGGTGGCGTTCAGCCCGGATGGGCACACCCTGGCCAGCGGCGGTGACCGGACCGTGCGGTTGTGGAACGTGACCGACCCGACCCACCCCACTCCCCTGGACCCACCCCTGACCGGCCACACCGACAGCGTCACGGCGGTGGCGTTCAGCCCCGACGGGCACACCCTGGCCAGCGGCAGCGCCGATCAGACGGTGCGGTTGTGGGGAATGAACGTCGACCAAGCGATCCACCGGATCTGCGCCACCACCAACACCCTCACCCCCGCCACATGGGACCAATACGTCTCACTGGACCTGCCCTATCACCCGCCCTGTCCATAATGTGGCGTGATCATCCTAACTCGCTGGCGAACTGGCCTTCCTCAACACCACCATGCACCGCAAACAGCTCACCGACTCGCCTCGTGTGTTGCCCGACGTTCGTTTTGCACATGAAGACGCCGTTGCCGGTGAACACGGAGCGGCGCTCGATGAATGACACCGTCCTCGCCGTGACGGCTTCATCGGCATCGTGTCGCCCGGCTTGCCGAGTACCGCCACCGGTTCTGTGACCGGCTTGGGCGGTGCTGCCGCGCCGCTTCCGCTCCTCGGCGCCCTGTGCGCCTTCGATGCGGGTCGGCTTGCCCCTGGATAACCGGGCACGATCGGCATGGCAGAAGGCGCCGGCATCGTCGGGTTGTCGTCGCACATGACCGATCACGACGAACGGAGTTATCCACAGTTCGTCTTCACTGCGAGTGACGAGCCGTGTGCACAAGGAGTGTCGTTCAACACCCACTCTCAATGCGTGACGGCGCAGCGTAGACAATCCGCAGAACGATGAGGGGAAGCTGGCCCTGACCTTTTCGCCACATACCTGCACGCCCAGAGCTGCGGCAGGGGGACACGTAGGGCGCCCTCGAGGGAAGGGCCGGGTGCCCACCGCAGCCCACGTAGAAGGCGTCTCAGTGCCCGCACAGGTGGCAACTGACACCCAAACTGAGGCCCAGTAGGGAACGCCAGATGAGTCATAATTGACTCGGCCGGCGTTCTTGCTGGTCAGTGGCGGTGGCGGTGGGTGCTTCGGCATGCGCTGAAGGAAGAAAGCGCGGCCAACCGGCAACGGCACCAACCGTGCGCTGGGGTAGCCCGTACATCCCGACCCTGGGGCCATGGCGAGACGCTAACGTCGAGCAAACAGGCGGAAACGAAACGTGCCCTTCCCGAACGGTCAGTTCGGCTACTCACGCTATCCAGACAGACGAATGAGGGGGACGCGTCACACTGCGCTTCCCTTATTTATTACATCAATGGGAAAGTGGTTGTTAGTCCAGCGGTCCAATCCGCCCGGCGAACTCCCGCACCTCACCGGCATACGACGGTTTGGCCCGCTTGACGAGCGTACGCACCATGCTGCGGACATCCTGCCGGTGCTGGAAGTCTTCCGGGCACAGTCGTTCAGCCATTTTCAAATGTACGAAGACCGCCGCGTCATTGCTGCGGCAGTCATAGCATTGGGCAACTCTGTAGAGGAGGCTGGTCTTACGGATCTACTGCTGTTTCCGTGGGTGGCCCCGCTGACTTCGCGACGACCGTCCTGAACTGGGTAAACGTCCTTGGGGTCATAGGGTGAACGCACCACCAGGAATGATACCCTATTGCTCGCCCATTCGGCAACCAGAAGGAGCCATCGTCAGTGCAGGGTACGGAACTCGTTGCTGAGGAACGGGAAAACATCTCTCGGGAGCTCGCCGCCGGTCGGTCTTTTCGGGCGATCGGAAGACTGCTGAAGCGAGACCATACCGTGATATCACGTGAGGTTGAGCGGAATGGTGGCCGATCAGCGTACCGAGTGATACCCGCCCAGTGGCAAGCTGACGAGAACCGTGCGCGCCCGAAACCGCGATTGTTGGAGAAGAACACGGCGTTGCATGACGCGGTGAACTCTGGGCTGGGGCAGAAATGGTCACCCAAACAGATCAGCAAGCGGTTGCGCGAGGACTTCCCCGACGACGACACTATGCGTGTGTCGCACGAGACGATCTACGAGTCCCTGTACCTGCAGGCGCGAGGTGAGTTGCGCACCCAGCTCAAGATCGCCCTGCGACAGGGTCGCACGCGCCGGGTCAGCAGGTCACGGACAACCGTGGCCAGGGGAAAGATCCGAGAAATGATCAACATCAGCGAGCGTCCGGTCGAGGCCGAGGACCGCGCGGTTCCTGGTTTCTGGGAGGGAGATCTGATCATCGGCAAGGGCGGCAGGTCGCAGATCGCCACCCTGGTCGAGCGTACCAGCCGATTCACCATGCTCGTGAGAATTCCCTACGACAGAACCGCCCAGCGCGTCTCAGCTCTCCTGGCCCAGAAAATGGAAACCCTTCCCGAGTTCCTCCGCAACAGTGTAACATGGGACCAGGGCAAAGAGATGGCCGACCACGCGAGCTTCACCGTCAAGACTGGAATCGACGTCTATTTCTGCGATCCACACTCACCCTGGCAACGGGGTACCAACGAGAACACCAACGGGCTCCTGCGTCAGTATTTCCCCAAAGGAACCGACCTGTCAGGCTACACACAGGCCGAACTCGACGCCGTCGCCGACGAACTCAACAACCGTCCACGGCAGACACTCAACTGGAAGAAACCGACCGAAGTCCTCAACACATTCCTGGTCGAGGCTGGTTGAAGCTGGTGGTGCGTTCACTACTTGACACCAAGTTGTCTTTCGTCCCTGCGCCGTCGGTCTCCCGGTGCCCAGATTGAGCGTGACGGTGCAGTGCTTTGAGGCGGATACCGGTGGCTTGGACGGGCCAACCGGCGGTGTTGTTGATCAGACGTGGCGGTCTGGGTGCACGGTGCGGTCTGGGTGCACGGTGCGGCCGGGAGCTCGGTGGTGGCAGTCGGTGGTGCTGGTCGTCGGTCACGGCTTTTCCTTGAGAGGGCATCGCTCGCACTGCTTGCGTCCTGGGGTGCGCAGCAGCAGTGGTTGAGTGCACGTGGTGCAGCGAGGCTCCGTAGTTTGTGGATTGGGTGTGTCATGGTCCGTCACCTCGTCATCTGCGCTGCTCAGCCCGGTGACGCTTGCGGTCCGTGTGACGCTTGTGTCCGTCACACGCTCGTTGTCCGTCACCGGGGTGAGCTGCCCGGATGACGGTGTGACACTCGATGACGCATCGGGGCGAGAGTCGTCCGAGGGGTCGCTGAGGTAGCGGGCGAACGCGTCGGTGAAATCGGTAAGCCGGTATCCGCGGGCCTGTCGCCGCTTTCCGTTCGGCCCGGTGACGTAGATCTGGTCGGGGGTCACCGCGTACTCGCTCAAACGCCGGGCGAGTTTGCGTTGATCGAGGTCGAAGGCCGACCAGGGTGCGTCCTCGATGGCCCGCAGGGACGTCACCAGCTCCGCGGAGGAGATCTCGGCGAGTCTGGTGGTGGTGAACGTCTCCCGGACACCGGTCAGCAGCAGCCGACCCAGCGATGCCTCGGTGTCGGCCTGCTCGGCCTCGGCGGTCATCGCCGTGCACGCCCCGCGGGCCCGGGCCGGCCAGCTACCGCCCGCGGCGTCGGCGACCGCCACCAGCGGTTCCCAGGTATCGGCGGCGCGGTCATCCACTGGCAGGCGCGGCTCGGCGACCCTCAGCGCGTCGAGGACGGTACCGGCCCACTCGGCGAAGTCGTCGCCCAGCGCCCGCAGCCGTGGCTTGTCGCGGCGCAGCCGGAACTTCGCGACAGTGCGACCAGCCGGACGGCGCTGCATTCGCACGTTGATCGCGCGGTCGGTGATGGTGTCGGGCAAACCACCGATCGCGGCCAGCGCCACCATCGCGAACGTGGGGAACTGCTCCACCTTGGACATCGGCCCGACGCAGCGGCGGGCGTCGCGACCGCGCTGAAACCCAGCGTTGAGCAACGCACGCAGGTCCTCGTTCTGTTCGGCAGCGCGCTTCGACCCGAACTTGGCATCGGCCTCATCGATGAGCACCGTGGGCGGGGTGTCCCGGCCGATGCTGCGCACCAGCGCGGCCGTGGTGGTGTCCGCGGTGGCGATCGGGTCATGGCAGGTCGCCTCGATCACGTCGAGCAGCCGGGATTTCCCGCACCGTTTTTCCGGTGAGGTGATCGCCAACCGGGGCGCGAACTCAAACGCGGCCACCGCGTGCGTGGCCGCGATCCACAGACACACCGCGTCCACCGCGTGCTCGGTAGGCAGCATCACGAAGCTGGTCAGCTCGGCATGCAACCGGTCCAGCAGCTCAGCGCCGGTCGGTGATGTCTCGGGACGGATGGCATCGGCAAAATCGGGAACCGTCACACTGCACCGACCTGCGAGCGGCGAACCGCAGACTGAATGGTCTGGCGGGCCTCGGATTCGGATAGCCCGGCATTCATCGCGGCGGCCAACAGTTCAGCCAACAGCGCAGGGGGGCTGCCGCGTTCATGGGCTCGGCAGGCCGCCCAGTACAGGATCTGGTTACGACTACCTTCGGGCGCGTTGGCCACGGTCCGGATCAGCCCAGCGTCACAGTCACCACCGCCGGTGCTCGGGGAACGGTGCACCGGCAACGACGGCGGGGCGAGCAGGCGCCGCACCCAGCGCGGAGCCCGGGCCGGGTGCATGACCACCTGCCACTCGTACCGTTCTCCGCTGGCATGCAGAGATGGCGGGGCGACGACATAGCCCCGCACGCTCTTGACGTCCACCCCACGGCACAGCTGCCCCCGTGCCTGCCCGGTGTAGGTCACCCAGATGTGTTGACCACCCGATCCGGTGCGGGCGGTCAGGGTCGGTGGGAGCAGTCCGTGCTGACGGGTCAGCCGCTCCAGCGCGGTATCGCCACCGTTGCGTGGATCGACGTCGAGCACGATCACCCCGGCCGGGGGCCGGATCCCGATGTTGGCCCAGGGCCACCGCTCCCACCACATCGTGACCTGCGTGAGCTCGGTGGAGGCGTCGTCCTTACCGTGGCGGGTCAGTGGATGCTTACCGGGTGATTTGCAGGCCGCCCCGCCGCAGGTGCAGCGGCCGTCGCGGATGGAATGCAGCGGGAGCACAGCGAGGCGCAGCCCAGACGTCGCGTAGCGCGCGGCCCACCCCTCCAGCTCCAACGCGGGCACGTCGGTCACAGCGTGTCGGGCTGGCGGGTTACTCTGGGTTTGTCTGGCGGCTCGGCGGCGGCTGGAATCCTCCGGAGCGGGGCGTTCACCTGGCGGTGGCGCCCCGCTTCGCTGTGTCGGAGGGCTCACGCGGCACCACCCTGAGGCCGGCGGGCTGCTGCCGTCCGGCGGCGGGTGCGCGGTGAGCGCATCACCGGGGCCGGGAGCATCAACCGGAACACAGCGGCGACGCGCTCCAGGGTGGCCGGGTCGGTCACCACCGGCGGTAGCCCTTGGGCGGTGCGAGAGGCGGCCACCTTGGCGCGTACTTGGGCGCGTAGCTCAGGAGACGGGGGAGGTCTCACGCGGCACCGCCCCCAGCTGGGCCACCCTTGGAGCGCTGGTCCAGCCAGGCGTCCACGTCGGCCCGCCGGTATCTGACGTACTTGCCCACCCGGATCCGCCGGGGGCCCGTCGATTGGCTGTTCCATCGGTACACGCTGGTGAGGGGCACACCGACGTACTCCGCCAGCGCCGGGGCGTCCATCAGCGCTTCCGGCCTGACTGTGGTCCGCCTCATGACCACCCTCCTGAACCGTCATTATGACGACTATGATCTGTTGTTATCACGTGTCTGGATGCATACTGTTCGCGTCCTTGCGGATTCGTCAAGTATGCGGATACAATCCGTCGTTATGCCGAGTCGAGATATCCCGCCCGGCCCGACCGGGCAGCGGGTCGCGGAGAACGTCGCGGCGCTGCGCACGGACCGCGGGTACACCAAAACGGAGCTCGGGCGGCTGCTGGCCGGCCTCGGGCGGCCGATGACACTGGACGTCTTGGCCAAGCTGGAGGGCCAACAGCGGCGCGTCGATCCTGACGACCTGGTCGCGCTGGCCCTCGCGCTTCGCGTCACCCCCAACCGGCTGCTGCTACCCGGCAAGGCCGAAGACACAGAGGTGCAGCTGACACCGGCGAGGGCAGCTTCGGGACGCGACGTCTGGACTTGGGCGTCCGGAGAGAAACTGCTCGCGCCAAACGACGGACCGTTCGTGGTGGAGCACCACTCCCGATTTCTTTCCGAGAACCGCCCGCACCGCGGTCGCGGCTTCACAATGAACCAGGAGGACGAGCACGAACACGTGCTCAGACCAATCAGGGAAGCCCTGCAACAGGCGTCCGACGCGGGAGTCCCCCCCACCGCCCTAGTGGACTGTGTGGAGTCATTCAACCGCCTTCAATCCCTCACCGCGACCGTGCGGGCGCACATCGCGGCACTCCAGCACCAGGACACGGAGGAGGACGACGATGGCCAGCGGTGAGGAAGACGGACCCGCACCAGCAGCAAGCGGACGGAACCGAGGCGGCTAAGCGGATGGGCTGCTAGCCCCGCCACAACGGTTCGAGCCGGTCAGAGTCGAACCGGTTGCACCCCATCACCGTCGCCGGGTGCACCATCACCTTCTCCAGCACCGCGGTGATCACCGCTCGGCGCTGCGACACGTTGGCGCCAGTCCAGCGGGCGAGCATGTCCTCATAAGTACCGACGAACCCATCCAGCGCCGTGGTCTGGGTACTGGTAGCCAGCCGTTCGCGGGCGGCGTCCAAGCGAACCACGATCGGGCCGCGGGCGGCCCGCCATTCGGCACGGGAGATCTCGCCGTTGCCGTGGTCGGCGGCCAGCGCCTCCAGTTCGTCCTCGTCGGCCCGGATCCGGGCATGCAGGTCCGGTTCGGGTTGGTCGCGGTGCCGCAGCCGGGCCACCATCTCGGGCGAGTCCAGCGCGGACAACACCAGGTTGCGGATGTGGTCGTCGGTGGGTGCGCTGGTGATGAATATTCGACCGCAAGCGCCTTTACCGCCATCGGGGTTCTTATTGCAGACATAGCGGAGCACGCCACGGGATGACCGGCCCACCATCGGCTGCCCGCACCGTGCGCAGTGCAAGATCCCGGATAGCAGGTGCTTACGGGCGCCGCCGGTGGTGAGGCGCCGGTCTGGCCTGGTCAGCAATGCCCGCAGCCGGTCGGACTCCGCAACACTGATGATCCTAGGCCAGTCGGATTCGGTGCTCACGATCTCGCCGACCAACGGCCTCACGCCTTCGTAGGAATCAGTGGGAATGTGCTCACGGCGCCCGGAGATCCGCGCGGAGCACAACATCCGCCGCAACGTGGTCCGGTTCCACGAGTTACCCGCTGAGGTGAGCACACCACGCTGATTGAGATCGCGGGTGATCGACGCGATGGCCTCACCGGCCAACACCCGGCGCGCGCATTCAGAAACGATCGGCCCCTCGACCAGATCGACGGTGGCTGTGATCCGCCCGGTGCCGCGTTCTAGGGCGTAGCCGTAGGGACGCCTACCCCCGGCGACCTGGTGACCAGCTTCGGCGGCTTGCTGGATTTGGCGGCGCTGCCGCTCACCCTTGTGCTCGGACTCATACCGAGCCGAGGCACCCAACAACCGGGCCACCATCCGCCCGGTCGGGCTTTGCAGGTCGATGTCGCCAGTCACGGTAGCCAGGGCGAGCCCGTGCCGGTCCGCGAGGTCGATGACGTCTTCCAGCTCGCGGGGGCTGCGGGTCAGCCGGTCGACATGCCAGCACAGCACCGCATCGACCGTGCCGGATTCCACGTGCGCGAGTAGCTGTTGCCACGCCGGACGCGGCTTACCCGAGTAGGCGCTGACGTCGTTGTCGACGTAGACGTCGGCCACCGGCCAGCCCAGCCGTTCGGCCAGTTCCCGGCAGTCTTCCTGCTGCCGCGCGACGCCGAGGCCGGCGCCTGCCCGGTCCAGGCTGATCCGGCAGTAGATGGCGGCGCGGCGGACGGTGCCACGGGAGAACGCGCTAGCAGTCATGTACTACATAGTGACACGTTCGACACCCTCGATGACCACCGCGCTGAGCGCGGGGAATTCGTTCGGCAACTCCTCGGCCAGGCCGGCATCCACCCCGCGCACGGCCCCGACGACGGGCCCTACGTGTGGGAACGCCCCGGACCCGCTGACCCCGACGTCCCACCCCGACCCGTGCTGCTCCTGCGTGCCGTCGCTGAACGACAGCGATGGAAAACCGAATACACCGCCGCCCAACTCGCCACCACCGGGCCACCACCCGACCAAAACTGTTCGGCAACTCAACCGGACGCCGCGTGACCAGGGGGAATGACATGGGCTCGACGAGCTCGATCGACCGGCTGTGGAGCGTCGAAGACGTGTCCACCTATCTCGGCGTGCCGGTTAAAACGCTCTACCAGTGGAAATGGCGCGGCGAGGGACCGCCAGTCCGGAAGGTCGGCCGTTACCTGAGATACGACCCGGCGGTCGTCAAACGCTGGGCGACGCAAGCGGCCTAGAAATCCTTCGGCAATTCGACAGACAGGATAAGACTGCCATGGGACACATACAAGATCGCTGGTACAAGGCCGTCAACGACCCCGCCACCGGTAAGGCCATCCGAGTCAAGACCAACCTGTGCGGCACGGGCCTACGGTACAAGGTCCGCTACCTCGACCCGGACGGCAACGAGAAATCGAAGATGTACCCAGACAGGTGCAAGAAGCAGGCCGAAGCCTTCTTGCTTGAGGTCGAGTCGAGCAAGCGAGAGGGGAAGTACGTCGATCCTCGGGCCGGTCGGATCAAGTTCAGGGCGCAGGCCGAGAACTGGATCAAAGGACAGTCGCCAGACGGGGTGACTCGGGAGGTCTTGCGGAGCCGACTGACGAGCCAAATTTACCCGTACTTCGGAGACCTGCCCGTCAACTCGATCAAGACCGCCACTGTGCGGGACTGGCTCGGCGTACTGGACGAGAAGAAGCTCAGCCAGAACTACAAGACGGTCCTGTTCACCACGCTGTCGTCCATCATGGACTCGGCGGTTGAGGACAAGCTGATCACGATCAACCCATGCGGGGGCAAGAGCATCAAGCGGCCGACCAGCCCCAGTTCCAACATTGTGGTGTGGCCCGAGGAACGATTGCGGGCCATCCAGGGTGGCCTACCGGATCGGTTTCGGATCGTCTGCGCGGTCGGCGCGGGCTGCGGCTTACGCCAAGGCGAGATTCTCGGCCTGTCCCTCGATGACACCGACGAGGACGGTACGACCTTGCATGTGCAGCGTCAGATCCGCGTGGTTGGTCGGACGTTGGTGTTCGCGCCGCCCAAAAGCGGTAAGAAGCGGCGTGTTCCCCTGTCGCCCGGGGTACTCGCGGCCACGCGCGCACATGAGCGGGCGTTCCCTTCGACAGAAGTCACCTTGCCCTGGGGTGAGCCAGGCGGCGATCCTGTCACGGTTCGGCTCCTGCTGACCGGCTCCGGTGGCCGGGTGTACACGGGCGACTTGTTTCACAAGGTCGTATGGCAGGGCGCGTTTCGCGCAGCTGGCCTGAAGTACCGCAAGCGCGCGGACGGGATGCACGCGCTACGGCATTTCTACGCCTCGACGCTGCTGGCGCAGGGCGTGTCCATCAAGGAGCTGGCCGAGTACCTGGGGCACTCCGATCCCGGTTTCACCCTGCGGACCTACACACACCTCGTGCCCTCCAGCTACGAGCGAGCGCGACTGGCGATCGACGGTGTGTTCGGCCTGACGTCGGCTGACGGCCTGGACGCGGCCTGATCATGGAAACCAGAGGCGACCGGACCGGCGTCAAGATCGATGATCTAGCCTTTGAGCAGGGCGCGGGCCATGACGAGGCGCTGGATCTGGTTGGTGCCCTCGTAGATCTGGGTGATTTTCGCGTCGCGCATCATCCGCTCGACGGGGAAGTCCCGGGTATAGCCGTACCCACCGAAAAGCTGCACCGCGTCCGTCGTGACCTCCATGGCCACGTCGGAGGCGAAGCACTTCGACGCCGAGGAGATGAACCCGAGCTCGCCCGCACCGCGTTCGGCGCGTGCCGCGGCGACGTAGACCAGCTGCCGGGCCGCCTCGGTTCTCATCGCCATGTCGGCCAGCATGAACTGGACACCCTGAAAGTCGGCGATCGGCCTGCCGAACTGCCTGCGCTGCGTGACGTAGGCGACCGAGGCGTCCACCGCGCCTTGCGCGATGCCCACCGCCTGCGCCCCGATCGTCGGGCGGGTGTGGTCCAGGGTCGCCAGAGCTGTCCTGAACCCGGTGCCGGGCTCGCCGATGATCCGGTCGGCGGGAATCGCGCAGTCGGAGAAGGAGATCTCGCGGGTCGGGCTGCCCCGGATCCCCAGCTTGCGCTCCTTGGGCCCGACCGAGAACCCCGGGTCGTCCTGGTGGACGACAAAGGCGCTGATCCCGCCGGCACCCTTGGCCGGGTCAGTCACCGCCATCACGGTGTACCAGCTCGACTGCCCGGCGTTGGTGATCCAGCACTTGGTGCCGTTGAGTACCCAGTACTCACCATCACGGCGGGCCCGCGTCCGCATCGCCGCGGCGTCACTGCCCGCCTCCCGCTCGGACAGCGCGTAGGACACCATCGACCCCGCGGCCAGCGACGGCAGCACCTGCTTGCGCAGCCCCTCCGAGCCGGCCAGCAACAGCCCCATGGTGCCCAGCTTGTTCACCGCAGGGATCAGCGAGGACGACGCGCACACCCGCGCCACCTCCTCGATCACGATGCAGGTCGCCACCGAGTCCGCGCCCTGACCGCCGTAGGCCTCGGGTACGTGCACCGCGTGGAAACCCGTGCGCACCAGCGCGGCGTGCGCCTCGTGCGGGAACCGCTCCAGCTCGTCGACCGCCGCGGCGTGCGGGGCGATCTCCTTCTCGGCCAGCGCCCGCACCGTCTCCCGCAGCGCCTCGTGCTCCGCACCGAGCTGGTAAAGACCGAAGTCGGGGTTCACGGACCCTCCTCGAGCGTGGCGCGCAACGTGGCGTCGGAGTCCAGCACCCGCTGGGCCAGCTCCTGCTGGAAGGCCACTACCCGCCGCGCGAGTGTCGGGTCCGAGGCGGCCAGGATGCGGACCGCGAGCAGCCCGGCGTTGCGCGCCCCGCCGACCGACACCGCCGCGACCGGCACCCCGGCGGGCATCTGCACGATGGACAGCAGCGAGTCCAGCCCGTCCAGGTGCGCCAGCGCCACCGGAACCCCGATCACCGGCAGCACCGTCGCCGAGGCCACCATCCCGGGCAGGTGCGCCGCTCCACCCGCCCCAGCGATGATCACCTTCAGCCCCCGGTCCGCGGCGTCGCGGGCGTAGTCGAGCATCCGGGCGGGGGTGCGGTGCGCGGAGACCACCGACACCTCGTGGCGCACGCCGAACTCGTCGAGGGCACCGGCGGCGGCGCGCATCACCGGCCAGTCCGAGTCACTGCCCATGATCACACCGACCAGGCTCACGCCGTCTCCCGCCCCCGCCCGTGCACCGGGTAGCCGTCCGGCCAGGTCCCGGTGGCCAGGAAGGCCGCCGAGGCGACCGCCACCTCGCGCACCGGCACCGGCGCCTCACCGCACACCGTGACGTGCCCGATCTTGCGCCCGGGCCGCTCCGGCTTCGCGTACAGGTGCACCTTCGCCTGCGGGTAGCGCGCCATCAGGTGGTGCACCCGCTCGTCAGTGCCCATCACGGGCGGGGTGCCGGCACCCAGCACGTTGGCCATCACGCACGCCGGGGCGCGCGGCGCGGTGGACCCCAACGGATAGTCCAGCACTGCCCGCAGATGCTGCTCGAACTGGGACGTCACCGCACCCTCGATGCTCCAGTGCCCGCTGTTGTGCGGCCGCATCGCCAACTCGTTCACCACTAACCGTCCACCGGGCGTCTCGAACAGCTCGACGGCCAGTACGCCGACCACTCCCAGCTCCCCCGCCACCCGCAGCGCCAGCTGCTGGCCGGCCTGCGCGAGCTCGGTGTCCAGGCCGGGTGCCGGGGCGAGCACCTCGACGCAGATCCCGTCCCGCTGCACCGTCCGCACCACCGGCCACGCCGCGCCCTGCCCGAACGGCGAGCGGGCCACCATCGCGGCCAGTTCACCGCGCATCGCCACGCACTGCTCGACCAGCAACGGGGTACCCGCGGCGAGCAGCTCCGCCACCATCCGGCGCGCGTCGGTGGGGCTGGCGAGCATCCACAGGCCGCGCCCGTCATAGCCGCCGCGGGCCGCCTTGAGCACACACGGCCAGCCATGCTCGGCGCCGAACAGCACGGCGTCCCTCGGCCGGGTCACCTCCCGGAACGGCGGGACCGGCACGCCGAGTGCAGCCAACGCCCGGCGCATCACCAGCTTGTCCTGGGCGTGACGCAGCGCGTCCGGGCCCGGATACACCCGCACCCCCTCGGCGACCAGCGCCCGCAGGTGCTCGGTGGGGACGTGCTCATGGTCGAAGGTGAGCACGTCGCAGCCCACCGCGAACCGACGCAGCGCGGCGAGGTCGTCGGGCCGGCCACAGACCACATCGGAGGCCACCAGTGCCGCCGGCTCATCCGGACCGGTGGCCAGCACCCGCAGTGACTGGCCCAGCGCGACAGCAGCCTGGTGGGTCATCCGGGCCAGCTGCCCGGCGCCCACCATGCCGACGACGGGCAAGCCGGTGCGAGGATCCACGAACCGACGACTCTACCCGTTGAGGTGAGCCACCTATCCGCAAGCACGGCGCAAGCGCTCCACTCACCAGATCCGCGCGAACACCCCGGACAGGCCGCGCTGAAGGACCGCGGCGCTGCGCGCGCCGGCGGCACCATGTCACTGGTACCCGGTGCAGCCGTAGCTTGATCGTTGACGATCTCGGGCGTGCATCTACCGGAGTGCGGCCGCACATAGGACAGTTCGACGTCAGGGGCGAGAAACCCGTCATCCGCTCCGGCCGGCGCACGGTCGAACACCGGTTGGGTGAACAATTGTGACAGCGTTGTCACGAGGATCGACGCGACCGCGATGACATGTACCTGACGGTGACGGGAGTCAAGGGGGTGGCTGTGTGAGCGAGGCGGCGAACAGCGTCGGCCCTGTCCACGACGGGGACTCCGAAGGGGTCGAGACCGCCTCGCGGCCGGCCGGCGAGAGCGCGGGGAACGCCGCCGGCGATCCGGAACGACAGGATGGTTCGGAACCTCACGCGGCAGCTCACCCGCCACCTGACCCGGTGGCCGCGCTGGCCGGATCGGTCAGCGAGCTCGCCGAACAGGTCCGGGCGCACCATACGCGGGCCCATGCCCGCGAGCGGGTCATCGATCAGCTGCACGCCGAGGTCGAGCGCCTCAGGGCGGGCGAACGGGCCTCGCTGCTGCGCCCGGTCGTCACGGACCTGCAACGACTGCGCGCGGATCTGCTGCACCACGCCACGACGCTGTCCCAGATCGACCAGAGACAGGCGGCGGCGCTGCTGGAGTCCTTCGCCCTCAGCGTGGAGCTGACGCTGGAGCGGTGCGCGATCCTGCCCATCCGGCCGTCGGTCGGTGCGCGGTTCTCCGCCCGAGAGCATCGCGCGGTCACGCTGGTCGCCGCCGAAAGCCCCGACGAGGACGGCACGGTCGCGCTGGTCGTGGCTGAGGGCTACGTCGATACGAGTACCGACCGGGTCACCATGCCGGCCCGCGTGCACGTGCGACGCTGGACACCGCCCGCCCCGGTCGGGGCCGCTGAAGCGAACCGCAGCGAACGACAGGAGAACAACGCGGATGTCTGACCAGAACCTGCGGGTGTTCGGCATCGACCTGGGCACGACCTACTCGGCGGTCGCCTACGTCACCGAGACCGGCCAACCGGCGGTGTGCCGCAACGTCGACAGCCTGGAGACCACGCCGTCAGTGGTCTTCTTCGAGAACGAGTCCAATGTGGTGGTCGGCTCGGTCGCCAAGAACTCGGCGGTCACCTACCCGGACCGGGTGGTGTCGCTGATCAAGCGACAGATGGGTACCGAGGCCACCTTCGAGTTCGACGACGTCACCTACACCCCGGAGTCGATCTCCGCGCTGATCCTCAAGCAACTGGCCCGGGATGCCGCCGAGCACACCCGCAGCGAGGTGTCCAAGGTCGTCATCACGGTGCCCGCCTACTTCGGCATGCTCGAGCGGGACGCGACCAAGAACGCCGGGAGGATCGCCGGGCTCGACGTGATCGGCATCGTGCCCGAGCCGGTCGCCGCCGCGCTGCACTACGAGGCGACCACCGGCGCGCAGAGCAGGACGATCCTCGTCTACGACCTCGGTGGCGGCACCTTCGACACCACGGTGATCCGGGTGGCCGAGGACGAGATCGTCGTGGTCTGCACCGACGGCGACGACCACCTCGGCGGCGCGGACTGGGACGCCCGGCTGCGGGACGTCCTGCTGGCGAAGTTCCGCGACCAGGTCGGGCCGGGCACCGACGTCGAGGACGACGAGGAGTTCCTGCAGTCGGTGGCCATCGTGGCGGAGGACACCAAGAAGCAGCTGTCCCGGGCGGAGTCCAGGCCGGTGCCGCTGCGCGGCGCGGGTGCGGCCACCCGGGTGGAGGTGAGCCGGGCCGAGTTCGAGGCCGTGACCGAGGACCTGCTGGACAAGACCATCGAGATCGTCCGGCGCACCCTGGTGACGCTGGAGGAGAAGTCGCCCGGCGCGACCGTCGAGGATGTCCTTCTGGTCGGCGGCTCCACGAGGATGCCCGCAGTGGCGCGGCGACTTCGCGCCGAGTTCGGCTGGGAACCCAGACTGCACGACCCCGAGCTCGCGGTGGCCAAGGGCGCGGCCCTCTACGCGCTGGGGCGCGTGGTGCACCGGGAGCTGGAGACCGCCCGCCGGCAGGCCGCTTCCGCCTCTGACGCCCGGTCACGCGTCACGGAGGCGGTCGAGGAGGTGGCCGCGCGGACCGGCATCGCCACGACCACCCTGGAGGGCCTGGCCGCCAAGGAGACCCGCACCGTGCTGCCCAAGGCGTTCGGCGTGAAGCTGGTGAACACCACAGACCCGGGCTGGCGCCGCAAGCCGCTCCAGCACTACGTCCAGCACCTGGTGCATGCGAACGACACGCTGCCCACCGGGGTCCGCGAGCTTGAGGTGGCCACGCTGCTGGACGGCCAGCGCGAGGTCCAGATCGAGCTCTACGAGCAGTCCGGTGTGGTGGCGGGCCCGGACCTGGCCGAGAACAAGGCGCTCAACGATGGGCGCGGCTCCATCACCTGCCCGCCGGCGCTGCCCGCCGGATCTCCGGTGGACATCGCGCTCCGGGTCGACACCGAGGGCTTGCTGACCCTGACCGCGACCGAGCGCTCCACCGGCAACGACCTGACGGTCGAGGTCCGGGTCGGTGTGCTCAGCGCCGAGCAGGTCGAGGAGGCCACGAAGATAGTCTCCGGGATCACGGTCTCCAGCTGATGTCCCGATTCGACCCCCAGGCATACGAGACGGCCGTCATCAAGCCGCTGCGGCAATGGACAGGAGGGAAGCTGCCGGACGACCTCCTCTCGCGCTACGCGGTCGAGCCCGGGATGTCCGATGCGGAGCTGGCCCAGCGGCTGGCGGCGGTCAGGTCACACTGGAACAAGGGCGCGCAGTCCACCGGCAAGTCACCCCGGACGCAGAACCTCTACAAGGCGTTCCTGCGGGCCGACGAGGAGCTCAAGCGGACGCACGGCGCCCAGCTGGGCACGATCGGCTGGTGGCGGCGCCACCAGCAGGCCAGAGCGGGCGCTCGGCAGGGCGAGATCGACGAGCTGGCGGCCACGCTGCGCACCAGCTTCGGTGAGCTCGGGCTGATCACGGACGGTCAGCTGGCGGCCACCATGCGGGCCACCTCCGCCGCACTCGCCCCGGACGAGGCGGCGCACGCTCTGCGCAAGGCGGGCGTCTCGGTCAGCACACCCACCGAGCTCCCCCGCTCCAGCGGGCTGCCGCCCACGGTCTACCGCGCGCTGCGCACCCAGCTCGCCGACGCGCAGGTGGCCACCATCGCGGAGCTGCTGCACGGGCGGCTCACCGGTTTCGCGATCCTCGAGTCGTTTCGCTGCACGCCCGGGCAGCCGGAGGGGCTCACTGGAAAGGCGGTCGACTCGGCGACGGCGCGGGAGAACAAGCGGTCGGGCAACCAGGCCGCCCGAGAGGCGCTCGGCATCCTCAGCGGCGCGGCCAAGGCGGCCCTCGACCTGCGTAAGCTGACATTGTTCCATCTGCTGGACGACGTCCGCGAGCATCACCGGCAAGGAGCGCCGCCAACCGCGCTGCTCACCCAGCTGCACCAGGCTCGGCTGGATCCGGCGGAAGCGCGCCAAGCCGTGTTCAGCGTGCTCCACGAGACCGTGACCAGCCCGGCGACCGATCTCCGCACGATCACGGAGCTGCTCGCGCAGGGGCGGCTGATCGCCGCCCAGCAGGCCCTGGCGGCCCTCACCGATCCCGAGGAGGCGACCGCGGCGAAGGACCAGGTGCGCCGGCACGCCGACCAGGTACGCCGGCTTCGGGAGGGCGCGCACGAGTCGTTGCGTACCGGTGACGAGGCCGATGCGCGCCACCGGCTGCGCCAGGCGGCGGTGCTGGCCACCGACGACGAGGACATCGCCGGTGAGCTGGGCAGGATCCCGCCGCCGCCGGTGCTGGAGGTGTCCGCGCGGCTCGAAGGCGTCGGCGTCCGGGTGTCCTGGCGGGCACCGGCCAGCCACGGCGAGGACACCCGCTACCGGGTGGTCCGCCGGCGAGGGCGGGTGCCCGCCGACCCGGACGACGGCACCGTGCTCGTGAACCCCCTGGTCGGGGGCGAGGCCGCGACGGTGCTCGTCGACCCGAGGGCACCCGCCGGCCACCTTGTCGGCTACGCGGTGTTCGCCGCCACGGAGGAAGGTGTCTGGTCGCGCCCGGCCGGGGTGTCGAGCGAGGTCCTCCCACCGGTGCACAACGTGCGGTTGACCGCCGAGCAGGGCTCGGTCGAGGGTCACTGGCAGGTCAACCCCGATGTGCTGGCCGTCGAGGTACACCGGGGCGCCGGCCTCACGGGTATCGCCGTACCCACCGCGAGCACGACCACGTTCCGCGACGGCGTCGGCACCGACGGCGATGACGGTGCCGACCACGTCTACACGCTCGTCGCCCGCTACCTGCGTAGCGACGGCAGCGAGGCGCGCTCGGCCGCCGTGGTGGCCAGGGCGACCAGCCGCGGACCGGCGCTGCCGGTGACCGGCCTTCGACACCAGCGGCTGGGTCCGGAGGTGGTGCTGTCCTGGTCATGGCCGGAGCAGGCGGGCACGGTCGAGGTCCGCTGGCGCACCCCCACCGACTCCGGACGGTATCGCCTGACCAGACAGCGGTATCTGGACGCGGGTGGCTGCCGGATCCGCGCCGGGCCGGACCGGCTCGACGTGCAGGTGCGCAGCGTGGTGGCCGCCGGGGGTGCAGAGCGCCTGTCGGAGGCGGCGGAGCTCACCGTCGCCGACCTCCCGCCCGCCGTGAGCTACACCGTCGACATGGTGCGCCGGCCGCTGATCGGTGGTGGGACCGTGCGGGTGCGGCTGACCGCGACCCAGCCGGTGGGCCACGCGGTGGTGCTGGTGGTGGTGGCTCCAGGCCCGGTGATGCCGCGCCGCCCGACCGACGGGCGGGTGGTGCTGCGCAGCGGGCTGGACCTCGCGGCGGGCCATGAGGTCGCGCTGCGCGCCGAGCTCCCGCGAGTGCGCAGGCCCTACTGGGTCCGGTGCTTCCTGGAGGACAGCGCCGGCCCGCGGCTGATCGACCCGCCCACCACGCAGCTGAAGGTGTCGTGATGACCGTCGTCGCGTGTCCCTACTGCTACCACCGGATCGACCTGGCCAAGCTGCGCTTCCAGTGCACCGGGCGTCCCGCGCCGGGGCGCACCCGATGTGTCAGGTCGGTCGACGAGGCCAGGCGGCAGCTGACCGGGTTCGCCGCAGCCTCCTGGCCGACCTTCCCACCGCCGGAGTCGAGATCTCCGTTGCCCCAGCGGCTGGCGCCGTGTCCGGACTGCCTGGGCTCCAGCGGAATCCGCGTCTGCCAGGTCTGCCGGACGCCGCTGCCCGCCAACTTCGCCGACAACCGCAGCCCGCTGATCGGGATGGTCGGGGGGAAGAACGCCGGTAAGACCGTCTACACCACCGTGCTCGCGCACGAGCTGCGGCACAACATCCGCCGTCGGTTCGACGCGGACATCTGGTTCGCCGGGGAACAGCAGGGCGGCCCCGGCTCGGTGGGCGACTGGCTGAAGGGCTACGAGCAGTCCCTGTTCGCCGAGAGCACCTTGTTCGAGTCCACCGCGAGCGCCCCGGACGGGATCAAGGTTCCACTGGTGTTGCAGTGGCGCCAGCCCCGGCGCAACCTCATCGGCCGCCAGACGCACCGAACCACCACGCTGTCGTTCTACGACGCGGCGGGCGAGGACATGACCCGGCAGGAGTTCGTGAACGCGCAGGCGTACCTGGCCAGTGCGGACGGGCTGATCGTGCTGCTCGATCCCTTCACGCTGGCGGGATGCCACGATCGCATCGCCGTGCCGGCGACCGGCAGACGCGACGCCGAGCCACCGCTGGCCGTGCTCACCCGGATCACCGAGCTGCTCAGGACCAGCCACGGGGTCAGCGCGAAGGCGAAGATCTCCATCCCGATCGCGGTGGTGTTCTCCAAGATCGATGCTTTCTACCGGATGCTCGGTGACGGACATCCCCTGCTGCGCCAACCGGTCACCGGCCCGTTCTACGACGAGACGAACGGCCGCGACACCGACGAGCACCTGCGCGCGCTGCTGACCGACCTGGACGCCGACGACATCGATGCTCACCTGCGGTCGCACTACAGGACGTTCCGGCACTTCGCGGTGTCCTCGCTGGGCGCCGAGCCCGACTACGACCGCGGGACCATCGACCCGGGCGGTGTTCGGCCGTTCCGGGTCGACGAGCCGTTGCTCTGGTTGCTGGGGCTCTTCAAGATCATCGAAAAGAAGGGCACATGACCGGCGACGGGTTCGGGTCCCTGTACTACACCGACTGCCGCCCGGGGCAGGGACTGCGCGGCGGGGCGGGGTTCCAGTTCCAGTCGGTGTCCCCCGGAGTCAGCCACGAGGCGATGACCCTGGTCCAGCGGTCCGCGCTCTATGAGGCCCCGGTGGCCTGGATGCGCGAGCATCGCGCCGTCGCGTCCTACCCGCCCTCGCTCACCCATGTGTTCGACGGGATGTACGTGACCGCGCGAGGCGTCTACCTGGGTGCTGAGGCCAACGGGGTGCGGGAGGGCAACCAGTTCACCCACGCCGTGACCACCCGTGACCCGGATGCCTACGGGCTGGTCCGGCCCGCCCAGCTCTGGGATGCGCCGTGGTGGTCGGTGCGGCCCTCGGCGAGCACCGAATGCGACCCGGTGGCCGCCCAGCCGGAGCCGGGGCCGTGGGGCATCGACGGGGTCCGGGACTGGGTGCTCGGTCAGCCGGACGCCGAGGACTGGCTCATCGCGGTGGGCTCGGCCTTCGACCGGGCGCGGGAACCGGATCATCGCCGAGTGCTGTTCGTCGGTCAGGACGCCGCGGCGATCCTGGGCTGGATCGCCGCGGGCACGCTGCTGTTGCCCCAGCCCCGTGCCCTGCGACTCGGCTTCCGGGTCTTCGCCATCAACCCGAGCTACAGCCGGCACGACGTGCTGGGACTGCATCCGGACTGGGCGGGCCCGTTCGCCGAGCTGGGTCACGACCGGGAGTTCGTGGTGTTCGACCTGGACTCCGGGACACACTCGGTCGACGAGCACACCGACGCCGCGGCGTACTGGGCGCCGAGGTTCCTGCGCGCCGATCCCTTCGACGTCGTGGACGCGATCGAGCTGGCGCACGAGTTCGCGTGGCGACGCCACCGACTCCTCGACGGCTCCACCTCGGCCGCTGACGTGCGAGCCGGCTCAGGTGACCGGCTGGCCGGCGCCGTCGTCGTGCTCGGCGAACCGGTGCCATGCGAGCGACAGGCGCGCGTGCTGGCCGGCTGGCTGGCCGCGGCGCCGCCATCGGCGCTGGAGGACATCGTCGAGCCGGTCGCCGCGGCGGTGCTGGCCGCCTCGGCCGACGCGAGCACCCTCGGCGAGCTGGACAACGCGGTGTGGGTGCACGGCCCGCGCGGCGAGCCGGCCGGTCACATCCGGGTGAGGCTGCTGGCCGCCGAGGTCGAGGAGGTCGTGTCGGGGCGACGAGCGGACGTGGACCCCACGCCGTTGCCGCGCCGCGACGTCACCTCAGACGAGGGGCGCGCAAGTGCCGCCGTCGTCGAGCACGCCGCCACCCGGGTTCCCCCGGATCGGATGGACCTGCTGCTGCGCACCTCGGCGAGGTTCCACGTCGAGCCCAGCGTGCCGAACTTCCGGGACGCCGCGCACCGGTTCGTCACCTGGTGGGCGGATCATCCGAGCGCCGGCCTCGATCCGGCCGGGTGGCCGTGCGCGGCGATGCTGGTCGACCAGCTGCGCGACGAGCTCGCCCAGCGGCCGGGTTCCCCCGCGCTCACCAGGGCCGTTCGTGAGCATTGGTGGCCGATCCTGCTGCCGATCGCCGACCCCAGCTCCGCGCTGGACGCCAGGGTGGTGGCGGCGGCGCTGGACCGCGGCAGACCCGAGGACCAGCGCATCGGGCTCGACCGGCTCGCGGAGCTGGAGTCGAGCCCCTCTGACAGTCGACTGGCGGAGGTGTGGTCCCAGGACCTGGCGTTGCGGCGGTGGCTGGTGTCGGTGCCCGCTTCCGACCCGGAGCAGGCCGGTCACGATGCGGCGGGGCTGAGCACCGTCACCGAGATGGTGCTCCGTGCTCGCCGCTCGGAGGTGCTGCGTGCGGTGCTCGACGATGCTCCGCTGGCGCACACCCCGACAGTGGCGCTCCGCGCGGGCGGCTGCCTGCAGTCCTTCCTGCTGCGCGAACTCCCGGCGCTGTGGGACGACCGGTCGAACGGCGGCCTGCGAGGTGACACCGCAGTGGCCGTCGCCTTGCTCGTCAGCAGGCATGAGTCCCTGCCCGACGAGCCGACCCGGTTCTGGACCAGGTTCCAGAGGTGGGTCCGCGGCGTCGACCCCGAGCGGTCGCGTCGGGTGGAGGGGCTGCTGGCGGGCGTCGACCCAGAGCTGTCCCAGGCTTATCGGGAGGCGGCGCGGGACGTGCGGCCCAGGAGGTCCCGCTGGCCGTTCCACCTCGGGCGCGGGGAGACGTGACCGCAGTGCTCTATCTGCTCGGGCTCCTCGCCGCCCTCTTTGCGATCTACGCCGCCGTCTGGGCCGCAGTCGCGGCAGTGATGTGGTTCGTCATTCCCGCGCTGCTGATCGTGTTGCCGGTGGGTCTGCTCGGTGGCGTGCTCTGGGGCTGCACCGTTGCTCTGCTCACGTTAGCCGGGTACCGGCGGTGGCGGCCGCGGACGATCACCGCGCAGGACGTGAGCCAGGGAACCTCGAACCTGCCGAGGCTGCCCGCGCAGCGCCCGTTCGGTCGGGACCCGGCGTGGCCCAGCTACCTGGTGGCGCAGAGTCGCGTCGACCTGCGCGAGATGTGGGGCCGTACCGTCGGCACCCTCGGCGCGGGATGGCGCAGGTGCCGGAACATCGGCCTCCAGGTGGACCATCCGCTGGGCCGGGCCGTGGTGGTGCTCGCGCTCTACCCGGTGTGGCTGATGGTCAGCATCGGTGCGCTGGCCGCGGCCGGCGTGATCCTGCTGGCCTGCGGGTCGGCGCTGCTGGTGGTCACGGCCGGTTGGCTGCTCGTGGCCGGCGTGCTGCGCGGTGGTGACCACCTGATGCGTCGGCTGCGAAGGGCGAGCGGAAGCTGCCCGTCGTGCTACTACGTCTGCGCGCTGCCGGCCTTCCCGTGCGCCCGATGCGGACAGCTGCATCGCGACATCCGTCCGGGGCTGCTCGGCGCGGTGTGGCGGCGGTGCATCTGCGGCGCCGTCCTGCCGACCACGGTGCTCAGGGCCGCCCACCGGCTGCGGGCCAGCTGCCCGAACTGCCGGGAGCCGTTGCGGGCCGGCGCCGCTGTCCATCGGGACATCCGGCTGTCGGTGTTCGGCCCGGTCTCAGCGGGCAAGACCCGGTTGGTCTACGCGGGTCTGCTGGCCCTGCGTGACCAGGCGGCCGAGGCGGGCGCCTCGGTCGAGTTCACCGACGAGCAGAGCGGGCGGGCCTTCGACCACGGCGCCGAGATCATCAGCAGCGACGCCGACACCGTGAAGACGCCGGCTGCCCGCCTGCCGACGGCGATCACCGCACAGGTCACCGCGGCGCGGCGCAAAGCCCTGCTGCACCTGTTCGACGCCGCCGGCGAGTTCTCCCTCGACCGCAGCGACAACAGCGAGCTGTTGTTCCTCGACCACGCGCAGGGTCTGGTGTTCGTGGTCGATCCGTTCTCGATCCCGTGGGTGCGCGACCAGCTCGGTGAGCTGGGCCAGGTCATGCTCGCGCGGGCGAACGCGGCGGTGGACGATCCCGAGCAGGTGTACCACGTGACCGCGAGCCGGTTGCGGGACTACCGCGTGCGGACGTCCCACCAGCGGCTGGCGGTCGCTGTGGTCAAGGCCGACCTGCTGGCCGACCTCCCGCCGGCCCGCGACTTGCGTCCGCACGCGGTCCGGGCCTGGCTGTGGGAGACCGGACTGGACAACCTGGTGCTCGCCGCCGAGCGTGACTTCGCCGAGGTCCGGTACTTCCTGGTGGCGTCGGTGCGCGTCGCGCTGGCGGGTGGTCCGATGTCGCCAGCCAACCCGTTCGCCTGGCTGATGGCTCGCGCCGGCCTGCGGCTGCTCCCTGGTGAGCTCGATCACACCAAGCAACCGGAGAAGGCCGCATGACCGCGCCGGGACCGCAGGATCCGACCATCGCCTACCTCGCGCATCGAGGAATGCTGATCGTCGTCGTGCTGACGATCGCGCTCAGTACCGGCTATCTGGTGTGCCGCGGGCTGCCCGACCTGCGCCTGTGGGTGACCTCGGCCATTGCGGCGGTGCGGGATGAGTGGACGTCGTGGCACTGGAGCCTGCTGTGATCGGATGAAAACCAACGCGGTTGTGTATCAGCGTGCCCCGGGGTGGCTCTGTTACAGCAGACCACACCGCCACCCACGAGGGGAAGCTATGACAGTTGCCTCTGGGCTTGCCCAGCGGACCCGGCTCCGCGCCTTCCGCGCTCGACAGTATGTGTTGATCATCGTTGATGGCGAGCTGCCCACGCCCGGTTTCGACGTCGACATCGTCCAGAGCCCGTTGCAGATCTCTCCTCCGCAGTTCACCGTGCTGCGCCGCACGCGACCCGGCATCTGGCCCCAGCGCGTCACCCCCTACCGCGAGGCCATGACGGTCCGCTTCCCGGAAGGCCAGTCCACGGTGACGATTCATCACGCCGATGGCACCGACCAGGTTGACATCGAAAAATGCGGCGAGGAACTCGACTTCTACCTACGAGCCGTCGGCGACAATGCCAACCGGCCGTGCCCGCAGGGCGCTGACGAGGCCACCGGCTTCTCGAAGAAGCTCAGTTTCGAGGAAGCCTTCGCCAACGCGCGGGCCAACCTTCCGCCGGCGCAGTCCCCCGTCGCGGACTCGGTGGAGCGGATCCAGGTACTCGAGATCGGTGCCCTGTACGGGGGCATCGCCGGTTTCCGCGACATGTTCGTCCGCATCTGCCGCACCCACGACTGACGGCGGTGATGGTGGCCCCGGATCGTCCCTACGTGGCCTTGCTGCGCTACCGACCGGCACGGACCGCGCTCATAGCGATCCTCGTGAGCATCTTGACGCCGACAGCGATCGCACGTTCGTCGACATCGAAGTGACCGGAGTGCAGATCGACCTGAGTCGTAACACCCGGAGGCCGAACCCCTAGGCGGAACATCGCGCCCGGAACCTGCTGTAGATACCAGGAGAAATCTTCACCACCGAAGCTCTGAGGCGTTGCGTACACGTTTTCCTCGCCAACGACGGAGATAGCCGCTTGGTCGATGAGCTTAGTTGCCTCGGCGTCGTTCACGACCGGGGGGCAGACGCGCGTATAGTTGATATCGTAATCAAGCGCGAACGGCTCGATGATGTTTCCGATCGCCGTTCTGACCAGGCCCGGAACCCGAGGCCAAACGGAGGCGCCTGGGATCCGGACCGCACCGCTAGCCCCGGCATATGACGGTATCACGTTCTTGGCGCCGTTCGACGATATCGTGCCGAAACCGATCAGTATGCGTTCGCGCTCAGGAAGCTGCGCATTGACGACATCAGACAGCGCGGTCACCATGGTGCCGATAGCGAGAATCGGGTTCGAGGCCAGATGGGGTCGTGCGGAATGCCCACCGATGCCTGTGACGTTCACAGCCAGGTGGTCGATGGCCGACGTGATCGAGCCGGTCCGAGTCCCCACGGTTCCGACCTGGGAACTTGGGTCACAATGCAGGGCGAAAATGCAGTCCACATCATCCAGCGCACCTGCCGCGATCATGTCGAGCGAGCCGCTTTCGGACGACTCCTCCGCAGGCTGGAAAATGCATCGTACACGACCGAGGTCAGCCAGGCCGGACCGTGCCAGCTCAATGGCCGCGCCGACGAGAATCGTGGTGTGTACATCATGACCGCACGCGTGGCAGACGCCGGGGACTTGCGAGCGGTACGGTACGTCTTTGCTGTCACGAATCGGTAGAGCATCCATGTCGGCACGCAGGCCGACCGTTGGGCCTGACTTATTTCCGATATCGACGACGAGACCGGTCCCAGAAGGCAGTACACGGCCGCACAGACCAGCCTCGGCAAGAGCAGCCGCAACCACAGACGTGGTTCGGCGCTCCTGGCGTTCCAGCTCGGGATGCGCATGGATATCTCGGCGAAGTCGAACGAGGCTATCCATGATGTCGAGCTCCCGGGTTGACGAGGGACGGTGGTGTTACGCATTGTCAGTGTTACGCATTGTCGCAAGCCCAGCAGGGGGATGAGCGCCCTCGGTGCACCGTCGCGGGGACCGGTGGGTTCCGACGTGGTGACCCTACCGTCGCCTCCATCCCCGCCCGGCATCCGGTGCGCAACAGTCTTTCAGGTGCGGGCGACGACGGTGGACGGCTTCTGTCGAGTCGGCTGAACCCGGGAGCACGCGGTCACCTGGCGTCGCAACGGCGCTTCGCCCCGCCTCATCGGAGCCCACCAGCGTTTCCATCAGACCCGGGGTGGTTCAACCCAGGGGCGCCTGGTTCGACTGGAGTGGGACCTCCTAGCCGACGGTTCGTACACTTCGCGGATGTCCATGGTCGACGCGGTGCTCATCCGCATCCCGCAGCCCTACCGCGACATCGCGGTCCGACACCGGGAGCTGGTGAAGTTCGCCATGGTCGGCGGGATCACCTACATCGTGGACATCACGCTGTTCACACTGCTCAAGATGACGGTGCTGGAACCCAAGCCGGTCACCGCCAAGGTCGTCGCCGTGCTGGTGGCGACGATCGTGTCCTACGTCCTGAACCGGGAGTGGTCCTTCCGCACCCGGGGTGGCCGGGAGCGACGTCACGAGGCCACGCTGTTCTTCCTGGTCTGTGGCATCGGACTGGTACTCAACGCCACTCCGTTGTGGATATCGCGGTACGTGCTGGACCTGCGGGTCCCCCAGGTCAGCCTGCTCGCCCAGGAGGCCGCCGACTTCGCTAGCGCCAACGTGATCGGGACGCTGCTGGCGATGGCGTTCCGGTGGTGGGCCTTCCGGAGGTACGTCTTCCCGGACCAGAACGTGCGCCGCCAGGTGCCGGTGGCCTGACTGCCGGCTCAGCCGGCGGTGGCCGGACTGCCGGCTCAGCCGGCGGTGGCCTGACTGTCCCGCGGTACCCGCAGATAGACCGCGAACCTAGCGGGCTGTGCGGAGCTGAGCTCGAGACGTCCCCCGTCGGCCTCGACCAGCGCCCTGGCCAGCGCCAGCCCGACGCCGGTCGAGGACGCCCCCGAGATCCCCCGGTCGAAGACGTGCGGGGCCAGCTCCTCGGGCACCCCTTCGCCACCGTCGGTCACCTCCACCACGACCATCTGGTCTGGTGCCACCCCGGTCCACCGCGCGGACAGCGTCACCACGCCGGCACCGTGCCGCAGCGCGTTGTCGATCAGCACCCCGAGCGCCTCGCGCAACCTGCCGGGTGTGACCCGGGCGACCAGCCCGTCGGCCACTCGCAGCCGCAGTGTCCGCCGGTCGGCGTCGGCCTGCGGCTGCCAGTCGGCGAGCACCTCGCCGAGCAGCTCGGCCAGCTCCACCGGCTCGGCGGTGGCGGCCCGAGCCTCCTCGGTGGCCCGCAACAGGTCGTCGAGCACCGCTCCGAGCCGCTCGGCTTGCTCCAGCGCAGCCTCGGCCTCCTCGGCGATATCGGGGTCGGGATAGGCGGCCAGCTCGTCCAGTCGCAGCTGCAGCGCGGTCAGCCGGCTACGCAGCTGATGTGACACGTCGCCGACGAGGTCCCGCTCCCGGGCGATGAGCTCGGCCAGCGCGGCCGCGGAGGTGTCCAGCAGATCCGCGACCCGATCGAGCTCTGGGATGCCGTACCTGGCCGGCGCGAGGCGGAAATCCCCCGTCCCCAGCCGGGCCGCCCGGTCAGCGACGTCCGCCAGCGACCCCGCCAGCCGCCGGGCAGTGACAGTGGCGATGGCCGCGCCGATCCCCACCGACAGCCCCACGAGCAGGCAGACCAGCGCGACCGCACGCAGCCGATCGACCGCGGTGCTGTGTTCCGCCAGCCGCCAGCAGGCGAACGCCAGGGGGCCGCCCAGCACGAGCCCGGTGATCGCCACCGCGATCAGCGTGGACCGCAGGATCCTCCACCGCACGACGGAACGCTACGCCGGTCATCGAGCTTTTCTACAGCGCGTCGAAGCGGAACCCCACTCCCCGGACGGTGGCGATCCGGCTGCTGCCGATCTTGCGGCGCAGCCATGACATGTGCATATCCAGCGTCTTGGAGTTCTTGTGCTCGAGGTCCTTCCACACCTCGCGCAGGATCTCCTCCCGGCTGACCACCTGCCCCGGCCGGGAGAGCAGAACCCGCAGCAGCTCGAACTCCTTGTTCGCCAGCGCGATCTCGGCACCCTCGATGAGCACCCGGTGGCCGGCGAGGTCCATCCGCACCCCACCGGCCTCCAGCGCATCCGGCGCGCTGCGGCGCAGCAAGGCACGCACCCTGGCCAGCAGCTCGGCCAACCGGAACGGCTTCGCCACGTAGTCATCAGCGCCCGCGTCCAGCCCGACGACGAAGTCCACCTCGTCGGTTCGGGCGGTGAGCATCAGCACCGCGACCTCGGGGCGCACCCGGCGCAGCCGGCGGCAGACGTCCAGACCATCCATCCCCGGCAGCCCGAGGTCGAGCACCAGCAGGTCGACCTCGGGCTGCTGGGCGCGGGCCAGCGCGGTGTGGCCGTCACAGACCACCACCACCTCGTGGCCCTCCCGCTGCAAGGCGCGGGACAGCGGCTCGGCGATGCCGGCGTCGTCCTCGACAAGCAGCACAGTGGGCACGCCAATCAGACTAGGGCGCCCTGGCAGCCTGTGCTCGTGACCGCCGACCGGACCCCGGGGTGGGGACCCGGTGTTTACTGAGGGTTGAGAGGGGGTAACTGAGTGCTACAGCATGAGCGTCGACATTCGGACAACAGACCTTCAGAGAAGGGATACAACCGATGAGTACCACCTCACCTGAGCTCACCGACCCCACCCCGACTGGGACGGCTCAACCCGCTCAACCGGCGCAACCCCCACCGGGGAGGGCCACCGGGGAGATTCGCCAGGCCATCGCGCATGCCCGTGAGCAACTCGCCGACACTGTCGAAGCGCTGGCAGAGGAGATAGACCTGCCTGCACGCGTCATGGACAAGGCGCACCAGAGCAAGGAAACCGTGCAGGCCAGGGTGGACGAGGTCAGGCAGCACCTGCATAAGGGCACCGAAACGTTGCAGGACAAGGCCGACGAGGCGACACTGCGGGCGAAGGGTCTGACCCACCAGGCGCTGGCGAAGCTCCCTTCACCGGTGGCTGGGCGTATCGAAGGCCTGAGGGAGGCGGTGCGCCGACGGCCGATACCCGCCGCGGCGGTCACGCTGGGGGTGTTGGTGGTACTGCGACGCCTGCTCCCCAGGCGCAGGAGATAGCCGTGGTGAGACAGCCGTGGTGAGACTGTCGTACCAGCCTGTGGTCCGCTGGGGGAGCCACCGGGTTGCGCACGAGCGTAGGAACATGACCAGGCAACTGATCCACAACGGAGCGACGAGAAGGGACGGTTCGGCGCATGAGCGAGTCGACGGATGCGGTGGTGGGTGTGTACGAGTCGATGAAGGACGCCGAGGAGGCGGTGCGCACCCTGCTGGAGCAGGGGGTGCCGGCCGAGCAGGTGTCGATCGTGGGCCAGGATCTGCACAGTGAGACGCAGGTCCACGGCTTCGTCACCACGGGGGATGTGGCCAAGACGGGAGCGAAGAGCGGCGCGTGGGTGGGTGGGCTGTTCGGTGTGCTGACCGGAGCCGCGCTGCTGTTCGTGCCCGGCGTGGGCGCGCTGGTGGTGCTGGGCCCGCTGGCCGCGGGAGCGCTCGCCGCCGCCGAGGGAGCTGCGGCCGGCGGAGGGGTGGGCGCGGTACTGGGGCACTTCATCGCCAAGAAGCACGTACCCAAGTACAGCCGTCACCTGGAGGCGGGGAGCTACCTCGTGCTGCGGCACCAGGCGCAGCCCTCCGACGCCCGAATGCTCCAGGAGCACACGACCCCCCTTGAGGTCGAGCACCACGAGGACCTGGTCACCTCGACGGCCTGACAGGTGCTCCGGGAGCGCGGGCCGCCCGGGGCCATCCCGCGCTCCCGGAGCGAGCCCGCAGGGCATGCATGCGGCCTCAGGTGGCGGCCTCAAGGTGGCGGCGTCACCCGCAGGGCCCCCGAGATACAGTCACGGTCATCGCCGGTGGTCAGCTCGTCGGGCGGCTACTCACACACAGTCGGGCTTCACCACCGCCCTCCAGCTGAGGGCAGGTGGAGCAGTGGATGTACAGCCGGCAGTCCCCGAGCCCACAGCCGACGTTCCTCCCGCCCAGGCCCAAACTCACCCTTTCCATGTGCGTGAACCGCGCTCCCTTCACGAGGACCGCCGAGGCGTCGGTGGTGCCGGCGAGTATCCGCTGCACCAGGCGCAGCGCGTCCCCAGCGGAGGGGACGCACCACGTATTGCTCGCGTCCAAGCCTCCGCCTAAAGCAGCGGCGGTCATCAGCTCGCCATCCGGGCCGACCGTGACCAGATGGGACGCCACAGCGGCGGCCCTCGCTCCCACCAGGGCATGTAGCTCCGCTGTCTGCTGTCCCAGCTCCCGCATCTCACCCAGGACCGCCACCTTTACCTTCCCCGGTAGCTCCGCCAGCAGACTGAGCGCGGCGAGCACCGCGTCGGGGCTCGCGTTGTGGCTGTCGTCGAGGACCACCAGGTCCGGCCGCAGCCGAACCAGTGTCGACCTACCCGAGGGCGGGACGAAAGACCTCAAGGCCTCAGTGCCGCTTTCCAGGTGGATCCCGTTCTCAAGGCCCACCGCTATCGCCAGCAGAGCGGAGTACACGAAATGGCGACCGACAACACCCACAAAGAAACCCGCAGACTCCCCCGCGTGCCTGACCACACCCGACATGCCATTCTCGCACCGCGTGACCGATTCTGCCCAGACGTCGTTGCGAGCACTGAAACCCACTGAGACGCACCGCTTCCCGGATCCAGTGAGGGACCGCTCGGTCACAGCGCCGAGAAGCGCGTCGTCCCCGTTGATGACGCAAGCGCCACCGACGGGGACGTGATCAAAGAGGCTCACCTTCTCCATCGCGATCTCCTGTTGGCTGCCGAAATTACCGATGTGGGCGTACCCCACGTTGGTGACGACACCGACGTCCGGGGTGACGAGCGCGGCGAGCCTACCGACCTCGCCTTTATGGTTGGTGCCCACCTCGATAACGGCATGGGAATGCGCGGGCCCCAGCGACGAGAGGGTCAACGGCACGCCCAGGTGGTTATTGTGGCTTCCCGGGCTCCTCAACACCTCGAACCTCGACCGCAGGACATGGGCGACCATGTCCTTCGTGGTAGTCTTTCCCGCGCTACCGGTGATGGCGACGACCCGCGGACCGTATCGTCGCCGTAACGCACCCGCAAGGTCTTGGAGTGCTCGCAGCGTATCGGGTGTCTCGATCACAGTGACGCCGGGTGGGACGTCCACCTCCCGGCTGACGAGAACACCGACAGCTCCACCACCAATGGCGTCACGAACGTAGTCGTGCCCGTCCCGTGTCTCCCCAGGAAGAGCGACGAACAGGGAGCCCTCCTCGGCGCTCCTGCTGCTGATCACCGCCTGGGTGAAACCGGTGGGTCCACATTGTCGCACTCGAGCGCGGGTAGCCCGCAACACGTCTCTCAGCTCGAACAACCGCAACCCTTCAGCTTCGTCACCCCGCGCAAGTCCGACGGGAGGGGCCCGTAGCTTACCCCGACCATCCCATGCGGGGAACCGTCTCATACGGCTTACAGGTTCGTGCGGGACTGTGTCGCTCGAAGCTGAGCAGATGGCGCTTGCGTTCCAGGCCGCCGCCGTAGCCGGTGAGGTCACCGGTGGTCCCCACGACGCGGTGACAGGGCACGATGATGCCGATGGGGTTGCGGCCGTTGGCGAGGCCGACCGCCCGGGCGCCACCGCGACGTCCGATCCGCTCGGCGAGCCGGCCGTAGGACGCTGTCTCGCCGTAAGGGATCTCCCGCAGAGCCGCCCACACGGTGCGCTGGAACGGGGTGCCGGTGAGCGTGATCGGTAGGTCGAACTCGGTGCGGTGCCCCGCGAAGTACTCCTCCAGCTGCCTGACCACCTCCGTGAACGGCGTGGGGTCCGGCTCGCCGAACGTCTCCACCGGCGGCCGGTGCCGCTGCCGGTCCATATAGAGGCCGGTGAGACGGCCGTCCGCAGCTATCAGAGTGAGCGTGCCGACGGGGCTGTCCACCACGGTATGTACGCGATGGTCCACGAGTGGTCCTTTCGTCAGGCCGGTAGCCGGTTCATGGCATGGTCGCAGGTCGCCCACAGGTACTGCACGGGATAGGCGCGCCAGGGCCGCCACGCGGTGGCGCGGCCGGTCAGCCCCTCGGCGGTCGCGGGCAGAGGTCCCGGGCGGCGCGCCGGACTCCCAGGTCTGCGGGCACGAAGGCGTCCGGGTCGCCGAGAGCGCGCACCGCGATCGTCTCGATGGTCCAGGGCCGATGCCGGGAAGGCGCGCGAGCTGGGCGTGAGCCTCGTACCAGTCGCTCGCGGGGCCGAGATCGACCTCGCCGCGCGGAACGGCAGCCGCAGCACCAGAGATCCGGACGTGGCCGGCGGGTGCCTGTGTGCGGCTCGAGCTCGCAGCTCGGTCGGAGCGAGGGCGAAGACATCGAGCACGGTCTCGTTGAACGTCCGCACGCTGGCGAAGCCCGCGGCGAAAGCGACGTCACTCATCGGCAGCGAGCTCGTCTCGATCAGCAGCCGCGCCGTCTGGGCGCGCTGAGCCGCGACCGGCGAGCCCCGTCCCGGTCACCGGCGACAGCCACGGTAGGGGCTGCGGCGCATTCAGATCTCCTTGAGGGTACTGCTCAGGAACCTGATCGTCTCGGCGGGATGTTTCGCCTGGACACACAGGCGGTCCATGACCATCAGGTAGTGCTGGACATCATGGTCCTTGTCGAGATAGAGGGCACTGGTCAGCTGTTCGAGGTAAACGATGTCCGGTAGATCGGGTTCGGAGAAACGCAGGATCGTGAACGGACCACCCACCGCCGCGTGCGCCCCGGAATAGAACGGCATCACCTGAAGTGTGACGTTGGGGAGCTCGGCCATCTCGATCAGATGCCGGATCTGCTCCTGCATCGCCGAACGCCCGTCAAGCCGCCATAGTGACGCTTCGTCGACCACCGCCCACAGGCTGGGCGCCCCAGGTTGGGTGAGAACTCTCTGACGTTTCATCCGCAGTGCGACCCGGCGGTCGATATCGTCGGCGGACTCGCCGGCGTTGCCGAGCAGGATAACGGCCCGAGCGCCCTCCTGAGTCTGCAGCAGACCGGGTACGAGCTGGGGCTCATAGGTGCGGATGACGGAGCTGGCCTGCTCCAGGCCCAGGTACATCTCAAACCAGCTCGGCAGGACGTCGCTGTAGTGGTGCCACCAACCGGGCACGTTGGACCGCCGGGCCAGCGCCAGGAACGCTCCTCGCTCCTGTTCGTCGGTAATGCCGTAGAGGGTGAGCAGATCCGCCACGTCACGCTCCTTGAAGCCGACCCGCCCCAGCTCCATGCGGCTGATCTTGGCATGGGACGCCCGAATCGCCTGGCCAGCGGCTCCGGTGGTAATTCGGCTCGCTTCACGGAGCTGACGCAGCTGATTGCCCAACACGATACGCAGCGCGGTCGGTCCCTGCGGCCCCACCTGAGCGTGACCGCTGACCGAATCATGGTCCGACCGAGCCGCCCTCACCATTCCTCCTGGGAGTGAAGCACTACGGATGGCCTCACCCTAGACGGTTGTCAGGCCACCCGAAACCCCGGCGGAGGTTCCGTGTCCCGGACCGAGCCGGACCGAGGGATCATCCGGTCATCTCGTCGAACTCACCCTCCTTCAGGGCCTGAACGAACGCGGCCATCTCGGCGCGGGCGCAGACCAGGGTGGGGCCTCCCGGGTACCGGGAGTCGCGCACGGCGATCCTCCCACCGGTCAGCTCCGCGACTTCCACACAGTTCCCATGAGGGTTGCTGTGACTACTCTTCGTCCACCCGGCCCCCCACAGCGGGGTGGCCGGCATACCGTCCGTAACGTGAGGCATATCCCACCTTTCCCTGGGCTCCGGCCGGCCGACCACCCACCGGAGCGGCCGAAACACCCCAAACGACGTAGCATGAGCATAATAGAGTGCATCTGTTCTTGCGCCGGTACACGACGTGTGAGGGGCTCACTCAGCGCGGCATTCCGGTGAATCACTCCCAGTGCTTATTCGCACACAGGACCCGTCTAGGGAAAACCACGGAAAGTGCCCGGGGGACCACGTGCGGACAGGGCTGTCGACCCGGAGCCGCGCCGGCACGGGTGAGCGCCGGAGAGCGAGGCACCCCTCTGATGCGGCGCGAGAACGAGCACGGGCCGGTCTTCGCCGGCACCCGTGGCCCACCGTGTCGAACCCATCACCAGCTCCGGGGTGGTGGCGCGGTGGTGTGCCACGTCACGCGACCTCAGATCCTGGATGTGGCCAGCCTGCGGGCGCTGCCGTCCAAGACGGTGAACGTGACATTCAAGGGCCCTCACGGCTCCGAGAGTCACGTCTTCGTCGGTCCCCTGCTGGTGGACGTGATCCCCAGGCGGCCCCACAGTTCGACCCAGCGATCAAGAACGACAAGCTGCGCCACTATGTCAGCGTGAGCGCGACCGGCGGTTACCGAGCGCTGGGGGCCTACGGTGAGATCGACCCGAGCTTCGAGAACAAGAACGTGCTCCTGGCGACCAGCGAGGACGGCAACCCACTGGATGCCGACGGTCCGCGGCTGGTCGTGCCCGGCGACATCAGCGGTGGTCGCTATGTCACCAACGTCAACCGGGTGTTCCCCGAGAAGCCACCGCTGTAGGTCACGGACCCTCATCGGTGGCCGAGAGCGGCGCCGGCTGGGGGGCTCCTGTACGGCAGCCGGCCACCCAACGTTCAGCGCACCATGGCCCGGTCGTCCCCCGCGCGTCCCTATCATCCCCGGGTGCCCACCCCCACCCCGAGTCTGCTCGGGCGTCTCGCGCTGCTCTGCGCCGGCATCCGCATCGGGCTTGAGGCCATCGGCCTGGGCTCACTCGCTGTGCATAACCAGCCGGTGTGGACGAACGCGCTCGAGCTGTGGAACCGGTGGGACGCGCCCCATCTCCTCCGGCTCGCCGAGGTCGGATACGTCCAGTCCTCGCCACCACCCAACACCGACGACCCGTTCTTCATCGTGTTCTTCCCGTTCTTCCCTCTTGCGGTGCACATCGTCGCTTTCGCTCTGCGGGACCTCGTGCTCTCGGCGCTCGTCGTGTCCTTCGCGGCAAGCGTGGGAGCGGGATATTTCCTCTTCAGGCTCGTCGCCCTCGACGCTGACGAGGAGACGGCATGGCGGGCGGTGCTCCTGCTTTTCTCCTTCCCTACCGCGTACTTCCTCGCCGCACCATTCAGCGAGGCGCTGTTCCTCTTCGCCGTACTCGCCTCCGTCTATGCCGCGCGCACCGGCGCCTGGGCGGGGGCCGGAGTGGCCGGCGCTCTCGCGACAGGCACGCGTGTGGTGGGTGTCGCGCTGGCGCCGGCCCTGCTCGCCGAGGTATTCGCCAGAAGGGCGGCTATACGCGATAGTGTCCGCAGGCTGGCCTGGGTCTCTTTCGCCGCGGCAGGTCTCCTGACGTACCTGACGATCAACCAGATCGTCTACGGCAACCCACTGTGGTTTCTTGAGGTACAGCGTACGCACTGGTCCAACCAGGCCGCGCCGCCCTGGCAGCCGGTGCGGGAGGCGATCGTGGCACTCGTGGCGGGAGGCAACGACTCCATATTCACCTTCATATACAGCGGGCGCCTCGCGGGAGCTCTCGTCGCGTTGCCGCTCCTCGGCCTTGGAATACGGCGCCTGCGACTGCCGGATACGCTGTACGGATGGACGGCCTTCATCCTCATCCTGTCGTCATCGTGGTTGATCAGTCTCCCCCGCTACCTGCTCGCCCTGTATCCGCTCTTCATGGTCGGCGCACGGCTCAGTCGCCCACTCCCGGTGCTCGTCCCTCTCGTCTTCGCCGGTGCGACGCTCCAGGGGTGGCTGATGTGGCGGTACGCGATCGGCCAATGGACGTTCTGACCCGAACGCAACGGGTCTTGCCGCCAGCAGTAGTGGATGGTCGATCTGTGCTGTTGCAACTGGAGTCGAGAACTCTTGCGCTCGACGAGTTGTCGGCAACGCACCGTGCGCGAACTCACTAAGGTGCTTGCCACGCTCAAGCCGTGGGCGCGCCGTGCGGCCGTACGTGAGTTACGGGAGGCAGTGCTCTCGTAGCGAGCAGTGCAACTCAGGTGCCAGTCATGAACCACTCGGTCACGGCACCGATGACGAACGCCTGCCACTCCTGGGTTCGCGGGTCGCGATACCGCGGGTCATCATGGACCGTAAAACCGTGCTGGGCACCGTCGATCTCCACCAGCTTATGCTCGCAAGCCAGCTGAGCAGCGGCAGCGCGGGAGGACTCAACGGAGACAAAGGTGTCCTTGGTACCGTGCACAATGAGTGTCGGCACGGTAACCTCACTGAGCGTCGTGTGCGGCAGAAACCAGAATACCTCGTTCAGCAACGACCGACCGAGCTTGAAGGCCGGAGAGTGGGCCACGAACCCTGCTCCGTCAGCTCGCGACCTGCCCCTTCATGGATCTGATCATGGGACCAGTAGGGTTTGTCGTCGACGAAGCGCTTTTTGTAGTTCAGCAGCGGGTTGAGCATGACCAGGCGGGTCAGCAGTCCTGGACACTTGGCCGCGAAACAACCGGTGATGTCGCCGGCGAAGCTGGTACCGAGCAGACTCACCGGCTCTGCTCCGGTCAGTCCACGGATATGCGCGATGGCTGCCCGGATACTGTCTCATCGGTTACCGGGATGGCGCCCAAGGCCGGGGCCGAGCACCGAAGCCGGAATGGGCTGAGCAGCGCTGCCGGTCCGGTCCGCCGCCCATCGCGGACGGCGTCGTCGGGGACAGACCGGCAGCAGCACCGCATCCGGCAGGTCATCCCGGCCCTGCCGCCCTGGGCAGTCACTCAAGCGGAGAGCCAAGCCTCAGTGTATACGCGGAGGCGGGTCGGCGTATACACGAGTCAGTCAACACCGTTTCCGGCATTCCGCATCGCGAACCACGAAGCCAACTCGACGATCTTGCTCGCATATCCGTCCGTCACGAAACCATCGACCACTGCGCGGCCCGGCTAGCGGCGTCATCGGGCGGCGGCCAACCGGTAGACCGTCCACTCCGCGTTGTGGTAGGCGACCGGCAGGCGCGCGAGCGAGTTCCGGTCGATCGTCCAGGACTTGTCCTCGTTCGCGGCGACGAAGAGATAACCGGGGGCGAACCTGCGCACCATCGGGTCGTCGACACGTCCCTGAAGCGCCGCGCTGACCGCGGCCTCACGCTGCGCGTAGGGCAGGTTGAAGTTGAACAGCCAGCCCCGATAGCCCAGAATGATCGACCGCCCGCCCAGTGTCGCGACCGGCTCGGTGGGCCGGTCGGTGCCGATGAACACGTCGTCGGGCGCGGTGTTGGCGCGGACCCAGCCGGCGAGCGCTACGTCGGCGGTGTCGGCGAACTGGTAGCGCATCTGGAACTCGTGGGTGAGGGACAACGCGCCCGGAACCGCCACGACGAGTGCGGCCGGCAGCAGCAGCACGAGGCTCCAGCGGCTCGCCCGGTACGCCTGGACGGCGAGGAAGCCGGCGAACAGACCGGCCATGAGATAGGCGTAGTAGATCATCTTGAGGTTGTCGTACTCGAATGGCTGGAAGGCGTACACCTGGGTGACGGCGAGAATCCCCAGGAAGGGCAGGTACCACACGAGGTAGTGCCGCCAAGCCGGGCGCAGCAGCAGGAGCGGCAGGGTGATGAACAGGATGCCTGTCAGGCCGAAGTTGGTCCACCAGAAGGCCCAGATCGACTCACCGCCGCCCACCATCCAGCCGAGCCGGAACCGCCCCCCGGTGCCGCCGCCGTTGGCCAGCTGTTGCCAGGCCAGCTGCGGTGCGGCCAGGGCGAGCGCGATCCCGGCCGCGGCGAGATGACTCCACGGCACCCGGCGCTGACGGAGGACGGCCTCCACGGTGAAGGCGACGAGCACAGCCCCGCACGTGATGAACGTGTGCGGGTGGGCCATCGGCAGCAGGCCGATCAGGACGCCGCCGAGGAGCAGGTACCGTCGCTCGCCGGTGTTCCGGGCGGCGTGCAGCAGGACCAGCACGGTGAGCGCGACCCCGAAGCCGAACAGGATGGCGCGCTGCGGCAGCAGGGCATCCGTGACGAGGTTGGTGACGTCGCCGTTCTCCGCGCTGAGCACGGTGTAGTCACGCGGGAGGTGGGAGAGGAAACCCAGCAGGCTCTGGCCGCCGTGCCGCCAGTCGGCGTAGGCCACGGGCAGCCCGGCGGCCGAGCCGGTCAGCAAGAACAACACGAGACCGCTGACGGCGGCGCCGACGTGACCGAACAGCCGCAGGCTGACCGACAGGAGGAGCTGGCAGATGGCCAGCGCCAGCAGGACACCGGGCAGGAGGAGACTGAGGTGCAGGCTCCAGCCCTCGCGCAGGTACAGGGCCGACAGGAGGTCGACGAGGAACGGGTAGGTCAGGTGCGCCCCGCTCGCGACCGGCAGGTCCATCGGCATCCGGTCGAACACCGCGAGGTGGCTGATGATGGCCGCATGGAGCCCGAAGTCGCCCCAGGTCGCCCCGGCCGTGTACACCCCCGTCGAGTCAGCCGGGAGGCTGTGCGTCCAGAACAGTGTGCCGAGCAGCGCCGTGACGCCCAGGCTGGTGAGGCCCCAGAGGACCCAGCCCGACCGCCCGCCCTCCAGCGGGCGCCACCCCGGCCAGGCGCGCCGGCACGGGTACCACAACGCGACGGCGGCCAGCGCGCTGACGCCGACGGTGAGCGGGACCGCGAGGCGGTACGGCAGCACTAGCGCGGCGAGGAACGCCAGCCACGTCCAACCGAACAGACCGACCACGACGGTGAGCGCCGCGGCCTCGAAGGGGTAGAGCGGTAGCCGGAGCCACCAGACGACCGCCGCTCCGAGCAGGAGGGCGGAGGCTACGAGGAGGGCGGAGACGAGCGGGGTCAGCGCAACTCCATTTCCGTGCGGCTCGGCGAGGCGGCCCAGCGGAACTTCGCGTGAACCGGGGAACCAGTCGAGCTCACTCCCGCGCGGAGGAACTCTCCAAGGTCGGCGTGAACGACCATCGAACAGCGATTAACGATAGCAAGGCGCATTCATGAAACACCGTTGAGGTACGATCAACGCTCAAGGAAACCCGGTTACCGCCACCACTGCGGCCCGCCCCGGCGCGGGCGTTTCACCAGCGGTTTCCCACATGGGTGACGAACAGCCCACACAGAGCGACCGACAGCGGCGTTGACATCCCCTTTTATCGTTTCGAGGGTGACCCTCGGAAACGTCGCACCGGCCGACACCTCCGGTGTCCCGGAGCCCGCCGCGCTCCTCGTTGTGGACATCGTCATTCCGGTCTACAACGAGGAGAAAGGCCTTGAGTCGTGTGTGCGGCGGCTGCATGCGCACCTGAGCGCCGGGATGCCCTATCCGTTCCAGATCACCGTCGCCGACAACGCGAGCACCGACACGACCCTCGCGGTCGCGAACCGGCTGGCCGCGGAGCTCCCGTCGGTACGTGTCGTGCATATGCCGGAGAAGGGCAAGGGGCGTGCGCTGCGCGCGGTCTGGTCGACGTCGGAGGCGGCCGTGCTGGCCTACATGGACGTCGACCTCTCGACCGATCTCGCCGCGGTGCTGCCGCTGATCGCGCCGTTGGTCTCGGAGCACTCCGACCTCGCCATCGGAACGCGGCTGCACCGCGGGTCCCGCGTGGTGCGCGGCACGAAACGCGAGCTCATCTCCCGTAGCTACAACCTGATGCTCCGCCACACCCTGTCCACCTACTTCTCCGACGCGGCGTGCGGGTTCAAGGCCATCCGGCGTGAGGTCGCCGCCCACCTGCTGCCGCTCGTCGAGGATGACGCGTGGTTCTTCGACACCGAGCTCCTGGTCCTGGCCGAGCACAGCGGGCTGCGCATCCACGAGGTCCCGGTCGACTGGATCGACGACCCGGACAGCCGCGTGCACATCGTGAACACCGCCATGGCGGACATCCGCGGCATCGCCCGGCTGGCCGGTGCCTTCGCCGGCGGCAAACTCCCGATCAACGACCTGCGCGCGCAACTGGGCCGGGCCCCACTGGAACCGGCCACACCGGGCGTGCCCCCGGGGCTGACAGGTCAGCTGGTGCGGTTCGCGGCCGTCGGGGTGTTCAGCACCGTGATGTACCTGGTCCTGTTCCTGCTCCTGCGCGACCCGTTGGGTTCACAGGGCGCCAACTTCCTGAGCCTGCTGCTCACGACGATCGCGAACACGGCGCTGAACCGGCGGTTTACCTTCGGGGTCCTCGGACGGCACCGGATGACCCACCATCAGCTTCAGGGCCTGGTCGTCTTCGGACTCGTCCTGGGTCTGACCAGTGCCATGTTGGCCGTGACCCATTCACTGCACAGACCGCCACCGGCCGCCGTCGAGCTCGCGCTACTCATCGCCGTCAACACCACCGCCACGCTGATTCGGTTCCTCTTCTTGCGCCACTGGGTCTTTCGCAGGGCCTGAGCTCGGGCACGCGGCTGAAACGGTTCACCTCAGCATTGATCGTGCCTCAACAGCAATTCACGAACGACGGCATGGTGCAGGCGGTATCGTCCGATCCCATGGATCTGCGCGAGATGCGTGGCATGCCCGCCCAGCGCCACCCGTGGGAAGTGGCCCGCGCCCGTTTTTTCCGCACACTGCTCACCGACGAGGGGGTGCTTGACGGGGCGTCGCGGGTGCTCGACGTGGGCGCCGGGGACGGGTATGTCGCGCGCGAGCTCGCCGCCGCCATGGCGCATGGGGGCGAGGTGGTCTGCTTCGACCCCCACTACTCCGAGCAGCACCTGCGCAGGCTGGAGCGGGAAACCGGAGGAGGAACCCCGCGCGTGCGCTTCACGCGGGACTCGCCGGAGGGCGTGTTCGACCTGATGCTGCTGCTCGACGTGATCGAGCACGTGGACGACGACCGGGCGCTTCTCGCGGGCCTGGTGCGCGACAGGCTACGGCAGGGCGGGGCGGTCCTGGTGAGCGTGCCCGCGTGGCAGGCGCTCTACACCCGCCATGACCTGTTCCTCGGGCACTACCGGCGCTACCGCCCCGCCGACCTGCACCGGTTGCTCACGCAGGTCGATTTACAGCGAGTTCGTGGTGGAGGCCTCTTTCATGGGCTGCTCCTGCCGCGCGCGGTGGAGAAGCTGTTCGAGCTTCTGCGCGGAGTTCGGCCAAGCCCCGGGGTCGAGGGGTTGGGAGGTGACCAGAGAAACGGGGCCACCGGGGTTGAAGAGGAGATGGGCGTCGGAGGCTGGAGCCATGGCCCGACCCTCACGGCGGCCGTGACCGCGGCTCTCGCCGCCGACAATGCGCTGTCCGGTCTCGCCTTCCGCGCGGGCGTCGGGTTACCCGGGCTCAGCACCTGGGCGCTCTGCCGCAAGGGGTGAGGTTCGCCTCTCTCAGCGCCATGAAGGCAGCCAGAGGTGGGCAGCGAGGCCGGCATCGCTGAGCGGAAGCCCGTAGGAGATCGGCGCGAAGAACAGGAAGCCCGCCAGCGCGACCGCGAGGATGCCCCCGTAGAGGGCCGCCGAACGCCGGGAGGGGAACCGCCACACCGGCTCGCCATCGGTCATCCAGCCGGACAGCAGACCCAGCCCGATGCTGACCGCGGCGATGGAGAAGATGAACGCGAAGAAGTAGTGGTACAGGAACATCGGCCGCTGGATGGTGGAGAGCGGCAGGAAGTTGGCCGCCCACGCGACGCCGAGGAAGGCCAGCACGCCGCGATGCCGTTCGAAGAGCTCAGGGCGGCGTATCCAGCCCACCGCGACCACGAGCGCGCCCACCAGCAGCCCCCACCAGATGACCGGGTTGCCCTGAAGGTAGATGTACTCGTGCCGGCCGGTGTCGGTGACGCCGGTCCAGTAGTAGACCGGGCGCTTCAGGAGCGGCCAGCTCGTCCAGGTGGAACTGTACGGGTGGTGGCTGCCGTCGAGCGAGGCCTCGTACTGGAGCATCGCCTTGTTGATCTCGATGAAGCGGTCGGGGAAGGACATGCGTACGGCGGGGTTGTAGGCGGCGTTGCCGACCAGGGTGGACTGGAAGCGCTGGGACATGAACGCATCGCCCGGGCCGCTGTCCGGGAGCAGCTGGAAATGGACGGCGAAGACGCCGACGTAGACCAGCGCGGGGACGAGGAGCAGGACCGCCGCCTGCGGAAACACGAGCCGCCAGCTGACCCGACGCCGCAGCGTCTGCGCGAACCACACGAGCCCGATCACACCGAGTGCGCTCAGGCCGGTCAGCTTGGTGGCGGCGGCCATGCCGGCCAGCACCGCGCTGGAGGTCAGCAGGATCCAGTGCGCCCGTCCAGTGTGACGCCGGGACGCGAGGTAGCAGGTGATGGCACCGATGCCGAACAGCAGGAGCATGCTGTCGATGAGGATGAACCGGGACTCGACGAGGATCGCGTTGTCGAGCAGCAGCAGCGCCGCCCCGAATGTCGCCACCCGCCGGCTGGCCGTCAGCTCGCGCATGAGCTGGTAGAACACCGCTATGAGCGCCGTGCCGGCCAGCGCCGGCAGCACCCGCAGCGCCACCGCGGGATCGGTACCCTGCGCCGTGGCGGTGACCCCGAACAGCTTCGCCCAGCCACCCAGCAGGAGCTTCCCGAGCGGTGGATGGAGGTCGAAGTAGTACCTGCCGTCCAGGTAGTACAGCGCGTCCGCCCGGAAGTACACCTCGTCGAAGACGATCGCGCGCGGACGGGTGATCGCCGCCAGGCGGGTCACCGCGGCGAGGGAGGTGAGGACGAGGAGCTCGGGGGGCACGTTCAGCAGCCGCCGGGCTGCCTTCGCGGGCCGGCCCGGGGCGTGCTCCGCATCAGGCGCCGAGCGGTCGAGGAGTCGTGATCGGACTGAACCTGCCACGCGACACTCCATTCCGTTCAGCTCGGGAGGCGGGCCTGCGTAGCTTCGCAGCAGCCGGGACGGGCCATCGACCCGACTACCGCGCACAGGCACTCTGCAAGACCGGCGTGAACGGCGATCGACGGCAACCAGACGCGCTTATGAAAGGCTGTTGAGGTACGATCAACGCGCACCGAAACCCCGGTACCGTCACGACCACGGCCAGTCTCGGTGGGGGGTCTCACCTGCGATTTTCCGCGCCGGTGACGAGCAACCCACAGAGCGCGACCGATAGGGGCATTGACATTCCATTTTATCGTTTCGAGCGTGACCCTCGGAAACCTCGTCCCGGCCGACACCTCTGATGTTTCGCGGCCACCCGCGTTGCCCGTTGTTAACATAGTCATTCCGGTCTACAACGAGGAAACCGACCTCGAGCCGAGCGTGCGACGGCTGCATGCGCACCTGAGCGCCGGGATGCCCTATCCGTTCCAGATCACCGTCGCCGACAACGCGAGCACCGACACCACGCTCGAGATCGCGAACCGGCTGGCCGCGGAGCTCCCGTCGGTACGGGTCGTGCATATGCCGGAGAAGGGGCGTGGGCGTGCGCTGCGCGCGGTCTGGTCGACGTCGGAGGCGGCCGTGCTGGCCTACATGGACGTCGACCTCTCGACCGATCTCGCGGCCGTGCTGCCGCTGATCGCGCCGTTGGTCTCGGGGCACTCCGACCTCGCCATCGGAACGCGGCTGCACCGCGGGTCCCGCGTGGTGCGCGGCACGAAACGCGAGCTCATCTCCCGTAGCTACAACCTCATGCTCCGCCACACCCTGTCCACCCACTTCTCCGACGCGCAATGCGGGTTCAAAGCCATCCGGCGCGAGGTCGCCACCCACCTGCTGCCACTGGTCGAGGATGACGCGTGGTTCTTCGACACCGAGCTGCTCGTCCTGGCCGAGCGCAGCGGGCTGCGCATCCACGAGGTCCCGGTCGACTGGATCGACGACCCGGACAGCCGCGTACACATCGTGAACACCGCGATGGCCGACATCCGCGGCATCGCGCGGCTGACCCGCGCCTTCGCCACCGGAAAGCTGCCGATCAACGACCTGCGCGCGCAACTGGGCCGGGCCCCACTGGAACCGGCCACACCGGGCGTGCCGGCGGGGCTGACCGCTCAGCTGGTGCGCTTCGCCGCCGTCGGGGTGGTCAGCACCCTGGCCTACCTGGCCCTGTTCCTCCTCCTGCGCGACCCGTTGGGTTCACAGGGCGCCAACTTCCTGAGCCTGCTGCTCACCGCGATCGCGAACACGGCGCTGAACCGGCGGTTCACCTTCGGGGTCGTCGGGAACCAGCGGCGGACGCGCCAGCAGCTTCAGGGTCTGATCGTCTTCGGGCTCGCGCTGGGCCTGACCAGCGGCACGCTGACGGTGGCACATTCCCTGCACAGCGCGCCACCGGCTGCGGTCGAGCTCGCGTTACTCATCGCCGCCAACGCCGCCGCCACATTGCTGCGGTTCCTGCTCCTGCGCCGCTGGGTCTTCCGCAAAGCCTGAACGCGAGCGTTCGGCCGCTCAAGGGCCACTGGGGCGACCTGTCTCAGGTCGGCTGTATATGGTCGCTCGGCGGCCGACCGGCTGTGTCGTCGTCATCACCCAGGACCGCTTTCCTCGGGCGTCGCAGCCAGATAACGAACATCAGACCGGCGGCGAGGAGAACCAGACCTCCGAGAAAGATGAGCGTGATCGGAGCATCGTTTCTCACCAGGGTGCCCGTGGTTATGAGGGGGTGGGTCCCACTGCCTGGGGCAGACGGTGTGCTCATAGCCGCGATACCGTTCGGGCTCGGCTCCGGCGTGGTGGTATCGCTGGCCGATGGTGACGCCGACGCCGTGGGAGACGGTGACGGCGGCTGTGCGGCGCCGGTGGTGTAGTGCGTCGGGTCGGTGAAGAAGACCGGACCGGTGAAGGTGCCGAAGAGCTGCCCCGTGAACTGGTCCTGGCAGGTCACGGTGAAGTCGTACTCACCAGCCACCAGCGTCTTGTTCAGGACAGCGGCGGAATCATGGAGGGAGAGCCCCTCCGGGACACCGAACGGGTCGGTCGTGGAGAAGTTGTTCTCCTGCGTCGCGGTGATGACGGTGCCGGGCGGGAAGACCGGGCTCGCGGAACCCACCGGGCCGGTGACCTCCAAGTCGGCGGCACTGGAGGCCTGGTCACAACCACCAGAGGTGGTGGCCGTGATGATCGTCGTGTCACTACCGGTCGGCGGGGTGAAGGT
>JAFAUB010000127.1 GCA_019243635.1 Pseudonocardiales bacterium | reverse complement strand
ATCGGGCGAGATGCCTCAATCACCAGTCGAACGGCTTCGTCCCGAAACTCGAGACTGAACTTCCGATACTTCCGAGACATTTTCGATGGCGCCTTTCGGATACAACCCTATCGGGTCGTGGTCCGAGAACCTCGGGGCACCCCATACTTAGCGTGAGGACATGTACGCGGGTACCGGTTGGGTGAGGGTGGGGAGTGGGAGTTTGGCTGCGGTGAGGTAGACGATAGTGATCATCTTGATCTTGGTGCGGTAGCCTCGGGCGCGGGCTTCGGCTGCCTGGATGAGGGGGTTGATGCCTTCGAACAGGCCGTTGGTCAGGTGGTCGGCATGCCAGGCGATGATGCCCCGCCAGTGCTTCTCGACCAGGGTGACGAAGTCTTCGATGGGTTGCGGGCGGGAGCGTTTCGCGCCGGCGCGCCAGCGCCGCAGATACTCTTCTGCGTAGCTGGGGTCCTGGTGGTGGAAGGCCTGGAAGTCCTCCCGCCGGCGCAGCGCCCGGGTGGTAGCCAGTCGGGCGGAGGGACGCATCAGCCACGGGAGCTCTCCTGGTTGCGCCGCGGAGAGGTTCGCCCAGTTCTTCAGCCACAGCCGGCGGGTGTGCTCGGGCTCCGGGCGGGTGACGGCCTCGGCACGGCGGATGGTGTCCACCGCTTCGCTGAGTTTGGCAGCCAGGTGGTGACGGTCGAAGGTCATCCTCGCGTTCGGCGGATGCTGGGCGGTTCCGCTGATGAAGGCCGCGCTCATGTCGGAGCTGGTGTCGGTGACCTTCTCCGGGTCGCCGCCGTGGGTGGCCAGGTCGGCGGCGAAGCGCTCGACAGTCTCAGCGGAGCGTCCCTCGGTGGCGAACAGGACCCGCCGGGCATCCATGTCGGCGAAGACGCTGATGTAGTCCTGGCCCTTGCGCGCGGAGGTCTCGTCCATCCCGACCCGCCGCACGCCCGAGCAGTCCCGCTGGCCCCGGGCGGCATCGACATGATGCCCCAGCACCCGCCGGACCCGACTGTCGTGCTCACGGGTCACCGACGCGACCGTCGCCACCGGCATCATCGCGGCGAAGCTGAGCACCAGCGCCTCGAAGAGCAGCGTGAACCCCGAGCCCGGACGCGCCAGGCACACCCGCCTGCCGTACCCCATGCCCGGGGCAGCGCACCCGCGGCAGGCGGGCATGCAAAAACGCCTTGTGCTGGAAGAAGTCCAGATGCCGCCACGCGCGTTCCACGCTGTCATGCACCGGGCAGCTACCCTGGGCGCAACCCTTGGCCGGGCAGGCGAACCGAGCACCACGACCAAAGTCCACGTACAGATCCAGCTGGGTCCCCTCGGCGTCGAACTCGCTGCGAACCACCCGCCACGGCCCGCCCAGCCCCAGCGCCGCCGTGAACAACCCCAGCTCATCCATACCCCTGTGACCCCCTGCTACATGACTATCACGGACAGTCACACAGCCGACGAAACCCTCACCCCCTCGTCAACCCGCCACGCCGCGCCCACCCCCACTTGATCACCAAACCCACTCAATACAGCGAGGAGCCACGGGAAGCCCGCGAACGACGATCACGGCGGGAGCCCGGACAAACACGGTCAGTGCACGCATGCCGGACGACGTCTTCCCGATATGCAAACAGTGCCGGTCACGGTCATCCTGCAGGTGTAGAAAAACCCCCGAGTTACATCATCTAATCTAGCGCGACTACCCGACCTGGGGTACATAGAAGAGTACCTGTGGAGATGACGGCTGGCCCATCGACGTCCTGCATCATGGACAAGAAGGCGGATTATCCGCCGGGAAACCACAAGGTGGCCCCTGGCCGGGGAAGGAAAACCGTGGCCATGCCCGCGTCACCATCAGAACCCGGCAGTTCTGTCAGCTCGGTCATGACAGCGATTATACGTCGAGCGGATAGATACGTTGAGATGCTGGAACAGGCGCGCGTCAGCGGCTCGTTGCGGACCGAGGAAGATCATCTTCTTGATCAGTTCGAGTGCTTCACCGCCGACATACTGGACCGCTACTGGCCAGCGGGGCCGCGCAACCGCGAGAGCCTCGCCTTCGCACCACTCTACGAGCCGCAGGTCGCTGTATCGGCGGAAGACCGGTGGCGTGCGCTGGTAACCGCATTGATGGCTGCTGACGTGGAGTCCCGTGGTCCGTTGCGTCTGACCCAGCAGCAGAACACCAGGCTAGCTGTGGTTTTCGAGCGGATCGGCAAGGAATGCTGGACAGAAGGGATGTTGCTGCATGCCGCTCGCGCGTTCGACCGAGCGGCGGGTATCCATCTCTTACTCGGCAACAACAGCGATCGGGACCGTTGCTCGTACGCCAGGAGACAGTGCATGCGCAGAATGATGGAACCGGGCTGGACCAAGGCGCTGGATACCGTCAACTGGACACTGACCGGATATGGCTACCAACCCTACCGTCTACTACTCTGGGTGATGGTCCAGTTGGCGGTGTTCGGCACCGTCTTCACCGCCTTGACCGCCTCAATCACTGATAAGACCGAGAACAAGCCGAACGGGATCTGGAAGAGCATGTACATGTTCCTCACCAACTTCTTGAATCCGCTCGGCGTGAGTGACACCGACGGGCTGCGGTTCGTGGCTCACGTTCTGCTCGTCGCGGAAAGCTATTTGGGCTCGGTCTCGCTGGCTGTGTTCTTCGCGTTGCTGGTCCGGCGTTGGTTTCAAACCTGACCGACGTTGTCCGTCACCAGTTGGCGTCACGTTGCCTCGCATGTTCCAGCGCTTCGAGAGTGCGCAGCGCGATCTTATCGCGTATCCGCGCAACTTGGGTGTTCCACTGAAGACTAAACCCCGGTCTCCTTTCCAGCGTATCCCACAGCGGTCGCATCACCGGGTTGACGTGAGCGCCCGGCATCCAGAGATGTACGAGCCGCTCTGCGACAGGGGTGAAGATCTTGATGGGATCCACACCGACTGCGGCGTCTCGGTCCGCTTGCTCGATGACGTTGCCTAGCGTGGTGATCAACCAGTCGTGCAGGGCGAGATCTTCGCAAAACTGCTCGGCAAAGGATAACTGACCTACCGGCATGGTCACCTCGACCGTGCGTAGCACATCACTATCCACGTGCAGTTTCACTGCCAGCTCATCCTGGTCGCCGGCTGTGGCGCTCCATCGCATCCTGGTAGGACGCGACCGAATACATGCCTGGTAGTTGAGTTGAGGCCGCATCTGCACCACGCCCAGTAGATGCTCGCTGATTGCGCCGAGGTCGAGCTCGGTGCCAACCGCCGCGCCGCTGCGGTGGCCGAGGGCGAGCTGCGCGGTATCTGCTTTACTGATCACCTCGATAACCCCGTGCCGGCCCACGTAGTGCGACCAGGCACGTCGGTGGCTGGTCTCGGACCGCACAAGGCGTGTCTGCGCCGACGCCTGCAGTATGAGCCCGCCGGTGACCACAGCGTGGGATGCTACCGTGCCAATGCCCCGTGCCTTGGTCGATGGCTCGGTAGCCAACTTGCAGTCCACACCGACAACCAGGTCCGGCGAGACCGATCTGCTGATGGGCCGGCTGGCGATCAGTACCTGCTGGCCCGGTTTGAGCCCGAGTAGCTCGATGACCGCGACGCGTGGCAGGGGACCTGAGTTGTTGAGCAGGCAGGTCCGGATCTCACCCAGGATCAGCATTCGACATACCGTGGTCTTTGGGGCTATCGAAGTCATCGATGAAGACGTGCGAGATCCGGCTGGTGATCTCTCTCGGTATGGTGAGGCTCTCCCGGCGGCCTCGTTCGATCACCTGCTCAACCACTGCCTCATCTATGTCGAAATGGTTGAGGATGATGTCAACCGCGTGCTCGATCTCCAGGTACGAGTGCGGCAGGATTGACGTGGACCGAAATGCGGCAAACGGGGCTGCCCTGGGGTTGAGCTGGGTAACCGCTGGCAGGTCACCCCAGCGCTGAGGCCAGTCAGCATCCCACTGTTGTGGTTCTGCAACCGGTTCTCCGTAGTAGCGTAACATGCCGAGCCGGAGCAGATGCCAGATCGACGCGAGCAACGGGCACGACCAGGTCCGCCGGGAAACCGGTTTGTTGCCATCCCGTTCTGTCGTGTCTTTCCACAGCTCGATGTCCAGGAAGATCGAGTGGTTGCGCTTGCCGAACTGAACCGGCGCTCGCCACGGCTGGACCAGCATGGCCTCGGAGTCCGTGTCCGGGGAGCGTTCACCGTTGCATAGCCAACCAGATTCACTCAGAGGCGGCCTCGAGCCGTTGGTACCAACCGGTGGTTCCGGCAACAGCCTCGCGACGACAGTTTCGGCCAGCAACACGCTGTCGACGACATAACAGCCCGCCTCACGGGCAAGATAGTCGATAGTGATACCGCACTCGGTCGCGATACTGATCACCATGTCTACAATCGTAGCGGGGCTGGTGTCGTTACCGAAGTAGTCGTCAACCAGGAAGCAGGTACTCACCCTTGGTTTCACGTTGCCCAGTTCAACCGCAGCAGCAGTCGTAGCCGCTGCGACCCATGGCGCGACTCGTTTGAACTGGGCACGAATCCGGTCCTTGCCTTTGAGTAAGTCTTCCATGTAGAAGTGGCCGACTTCGATGGATAAATGGGAAAGCTGAAGCTGCCGTGGCCGATACTGCCCGGTCTCCTCACTGTATGTGGCGGTGTTCAGCGTGATCACAGTCCTTCCCATACCACTTCGTCGAGCAGCTTGCGGGCCAGCTCCCGGAATGCCGTCACCGTGCCGACATTGGCGATCTTCGCGGAAACGTCCGCATCGGAGATTATCTGTTCCCGCCACTGCAGGACCGGTTCCATCGGCGTGTGGCCGAGAGTTCGGCTGCGACCAAGCTTGTTGCTCATGGCGAGTTTCTTCAACTCATCGTCGCAGGCGCGTAACCATGTTGCCTGAGCGGCGCTGTCCGTGGCGAGCGGCGATTTGAGATTGGGCACCGCGGTGCGGACGAACCTGATCGAATCCAGCAGCGCATCCCTGTCGTGGCCGGCACTCGTACCGACTTCCAGTAGACCGCGAGCCTCGAAGACGAGGCTGTGGGCCGCTACGATGTGCTGTCGTGTCCATCGATGGAATACCAGCCACCGTGCGGTGATCGACCGTAGCGCAGGCTCTGTCGTTGCTTTCAGTACCATCTGCACCGCATGTGATCGGCCGGCACTGAGGTCGACGATGCAGACGTCGAACTCCCCATTCAACTTGCTGAACAGCTCAACGCACCGTGCCACGCTCTTATGCGAGCTGGAGAACTCGGCTCCCCCCTTGTCCCCCGGGAAAAGAACCAGGCGACCTGAATTGGTGTTCGACAGACGTAGATCAGCGCGGTTCGAACTCTGCCAGACATCAACATGGCGCGGCTCGGTAACCTTGTCCTGCACGTAGGAATGGAGGCCGTGACTGTCAATCCCGCGTTCCACCTTCGCAACCTCAAAAACCATTCCCGCCGTTGGTGAGCCGAAGTCGAAGTCCAGAAATGCGACGTTCTTCTGCGCCGCGAGGTGGTAGGCGATGTTGCAACTGGTCACTGACCGACCGGTGCCGCCCTTGTCCGACACAGCGAAGACCAGCATGACTAGATGCTCCTTGTCGCATCGAGATGAGCGACCGCCAGCTCGTCCAACCTGCTTAGGGCATCCATGGCCAGCGCGTTGGCCGTACCGGGTTGTTCGACGACGATTCGGCGGGCTCGTGCGAGTTTCGCCTCGATAGTGGTCAATTCAGCACGCCTGGCGGAGGTGTCATCGGTGTCGGCGTCCAGAATCTCCCGATTCAGTAAGTGGTCGGCCTCGTGCAGCAGGTCGAGTGCTCGTGATGTCACCTGTGGGTTGTGCAGCGGTGGCTCGCCGAAAGCACGTGCCGCCTCGACCAATGCCTCGACCACCCGTTCGGTGAGATACCAGGACGGCTTGTCCTGTGGTTGGCGACCCTCATGTGGAAACAGCACGTCCGCCGGGTCGTCCCACAAACCCGCAGCTGGGCCGTGGCTGATCCGTCGCCGGGAAAGATGGTCCACGGTCATCTCGGCCAGCCGCATGAGCCGGTCCCGAGCGTTGGCGTTAGCGGAAAGGCGAGCCGACTGGAGGGTGCGCTTGAACAGCAGCGGGGCGAAATCGGCGGCAGTCCAGTACAACTGCGGCCCTATGGCCGCCGTCCCTCCGAGCCTCATCTGCTTGCCAGGTACATGCATGCCGACCGCTGGGTCGTCCAGCGTCACCCGACGCGTGATGCGGCCTCGCTGGGCGAGAGACTCAAAGATGAGGACCGCCCGGTTCAGGTCGTCGTCGGTGGCCTCCCGGGCCTTCAGATCCTGAACAAGGACGGCGGACACCAACAAACTGAAGTAGTCGGACTCTTCGCCGTCGGACGTCCGCCAGGGGATGTCTTCCAGGGGCCAATTCTCACCGAACCGCGCGATGGTCGACCAGTACCGCTGGGTCAGATCCCATCGGAGCTGAAGGGCTTCACTGAGCCCACGTTGCTCATCGTTGAGCAGGCCCATGTCGCGGGTGCGTCGCGAAAGAAGGTCATTAATTCCGTCGAGGGCGACCACCGTTGAGTACAAGTAGGGCCGAGGATCAGCGATGCCCACCTGCATGCCGATTCTGGGCTGATCGGTCAGACCAGCCTGACTAACGTTGATGGTGACCGGCGTGGCGTTGCGAACGATGCCCCATCCCCAACCGCACTCAAAGAGCCGGTCCTCCTCACTCAGTCCAACTTCGGCAGCGACTCCGAGCCGAACATCGTCGAGCAGTCGAGTCCGAACCCTGGCCAGTCGAGTGCGCAGGTTGCTGAGCACCAGGTGATCCGGCGCACCGTTCTGGTTTACCACAGCCAGCATAACAGCACGCGCCGGGTCGTTGGTCCCGACCGTGTTCACCGCAAAGCTGCGCAGTAACCCGATCATGGCGGCAGTGAGCCGGACACTGACCGACTGCTCGAGGCGCTCGATCTTCTGACTGAGGGCGACCCTGCGCACAATCAACGGTTTGAAAACCCTCATGAAGCCGAGCGCGGCAAGACACAGGCTCACCGACAGCGAATACGAGGCGACGACCCCGAGCTCCCGCTGCTCGTCGGTGATCCGCTGGGGATCGGTCACGGAGGAACCGTCATTGTCGCCTGTACCCAGGTAGCTGCCGGCGGCAAAGATCGGCTCACCCCGCTCATCGGTGTAGCGGTCGATGTAGTCGGCGAGGACCTCGATCAACTTCTGCGGAATCGCGCTGACCTCGCCGAGGTCCTCAAGCGCCTTGCTCACGTCCTCGGCCATAGCGTCCGGCCGGTCAAGGGCGAGATTAGGCAGCTCGGTAGCCGGGTACAGGAGGCAGAGCAACTGTTCGGCATCACTGATCGAGTTGGACTCATCCCGGCCTCCCCACACCCAGGCGCCATCCTGGAACGAGGCGCGAACCACTGATCGCCAGATGTCAAGGATTTGCCGCCTTGGTTGAATTCTCATATCCTACCCAGCCATCCTGGTAAAGTTATCGCCGCTGGAGCGGCCTGTGGATGCTCTGCTCACGTCTGGCTCCCATGCCAGCTTTGGCTGTAAACGTAGCAGAGTTCGCGGACACCGAGCAGCCGCCCGGGGCTGACAGCCAGCGGGTGGAGCGGTTACCACGGCCAGGCCTTCCTGGAGTCACGCATCCCTTGTGTCAACCGGTGGAAGCAAGTGAGCCGGTGAGGAGGTCAGCGAAGACTTCTACCGGGGTCGGTAGCCGAGGATACAGCGTGGTCGGTTGTTGAGTTCGGCGGCCATGCGGTCGAGGTAGGTTCGGAGTCTGCAACGGTGCTCCGTGGCCACCCCGCGGGAGCCATGGCCCGGTAACCAGCTCCCCCTCGTGCCGGTGTCGCCGACGACCGACACCAAGATCCATTTTTCAACCGGTCGGGCTCAAACCTCGATCCGCCCGCAGGCCACGATCATACCGCTGTAGCCGTCCCGGAGCGGGTTCTCGCCGGCGTCAAAGCGCTCGACCACCACATCGGATGCCCGGCGGTCGAGGCAGTGCCTGACGTCGTCGCAGTCCACGGCAACGGCTGGGAAATGCTTTCCCGCCACCTGATATCCGACGGAATTCTCCATGAACGCGATGACGAACGGGGCGCCCTGCCGTAACGCATCAAGGAAATTGTCGACGGCGGCAACGAACTCAGACCGTCGAGGAGTGATCGACTCGGCGACGAAGAACATCGTGCCGACATCCCACCGCCGAATGGAAGCGTCGAGGTCGAAGATGCTACCTGTCACGAGGTCGACACACTCAGCTAGTTCGACGTTGGGAAACGCCGCGAACTCCGCGTAGATACTGCGCTGGGAGAGCAGCCGCCAGAAACGGACCCACACCTGGCTCCAGGACGGCCAGCCCGCGGCACGCTGCCTGGTCAGCCAATCGATATTCGCCTGGGAGTACTCATAAAGCGTGACCCGGTCACAGAAAGGTAACATCGCCAGCGCTGGGTACAGGTTGGAACCGGTTCCGACGTCGATGCCACGCCGTCCGGTTCGGCCCGGGTCGGCGGCGAATGCGCGCACGAAGAAGTCTCTTGCGAACTCGAGGATCTTACGGTCGCCATCGCATACGACCAGGTAGTTGTGCGCCAAGTAGGATTCCGGGTCGAACTCGTTCCATGCGTATTCTTCATTGCATCGCCTGGAGGACGTCAACGTACCTCCCGGTGGTGATCGAGTGGTGCCGGGTACCGCAATTGACAGTGACTAAACTAGCATGTAATTTACTGTGATCGGTCACCGGTCGCAGTAAGAAGCGACGTCGCGTACGTAGGTCTGGTGCACGAGGCGACCTCGTGTGATCATTTGAGGACGTCGGATGACGTCGCCAACGTACTTGCCGGTTCGAGCTGACGGGTCATGCGGTGATGCGCACGCGCGTCAGCTGCCCATCGGCGAGGCGCTACGGCGCGGCATCGGCGATCCGGACCAGGATCGTCTCAGTCGTAGACGTCCAGGACACGGCCACGGCTCGTAAGGAGCTGGGGCGGCTCCCGGTCGCGGGCAATGTGAGAGACGAGCCCTTGGGCGACATCCTGGGCGGGGACTGACGCCGCACGTTGAGCGGTCGGCGGGCGAACTCGCTCATCCGGTGTGTCGCCGTGGCGGCCGGGCCGATCCCGGCGAGCCGGCTGGCCGCGTTGCGGCCAGGTGGGCGTCTGGTCATCACGATCAGCGGCACCACCCTGATCCTCACCGCAGACAGGACAGCTGGCGCGGCTCTCGGGGTCCCTCGGGGACACCACCGCGTACCGTGTCCGGGGCATGGTCGACATATACGGATTTCGAGGTGTTTCCGCTAGTCGTGGCATGCTCGGTTGCGCGCTGGGTGACATCGCCAGCGCGCAACCGCATGCTGCACCTCAGACCCCATGATCACAGACTGTGATCATGTCCTGTCGGCAGGCTCGGAGAGCCGGCCGGTGATGCCGGGTGTGGGTCGCGGTGGTGGAGTGTCGGCACCCGCGTCCTCACGGCATCGTGTCGGCGACCACCGCCCCCCGTTGCCCCATCGGCTTCGGCTCTCCGACGGTGGTGTCACACGCCGTCTGGCGCTCAGCCTCAGCGTTGATCTCCCCTCCCAGCACGATGACGTAGCACGTCAGATACAGCCACAGCAGGAGCACGATCACCCCGGCCAGCGCGCCGTAGATCTTGTTGAAGTCACCGAAGAAGTCCACATAGAGGCTGAAGCCCACGCTGCCGAGCAACCACAGCAGCGCTGCCACCACGCTGCCCAAGGTGACCCAGCGGAACTTCGGCGGGTTCCGGGCCGGGGCCACCCGGTAGACCACCGCCAGCCCGAAGATGATCAACGCGAAGAGCAGGACCCACCGCAGCACCTGCGCCAGAACCAGCCCGAAAGCCCCCAGGGGCACTGTGCTCAGCACCACCGGTACGACCGCGATCAGCGCCAGGGTCAGGATGAGGAACACGATCGCACCCACGGTCAGCAGCAGTGCGATCGCCCGGAACTTCAGGAAGCTCCGCTTCTCCTTCTCGTCGTAGGCGAGGTTCACCGCCGTCATCAGGCTCGAGGTCCCACTCGAGGCGCTCCACAGGGCCACCAGCAGCGAGATCACCAGTCCGATCGTCCGGGTCTCGCCACTGCTGCGGGTCAGGGCGGTCAGCGGATCGTAGATCAGCTGACGGGCGGTCGGCGGTAGCCCCACTGTGAAGCTCTGGACCTGCTGGGTGATCTGGTTCGGGTCGGCGGCCAGCGCCACCACCGTGACCAGGGCGATCAGCGCTGGATACAGGGCCAGAAAAGCGAACAGAGCCACTCCAGCGGCCAGCAGCGAGGTGTTGTGCTCCTGGCTCTTGCGTATCGCGCGCTGGAGCACCTGCCGCCAGCCGCAGACCGGAATCTGCGTCGGCGACTCCGCCTGGCTACCCAGCTCACGTCGATCCACGACACAGATCTTCCCCCCTCGGTCGACTTCATGCGGTGGTCGGGTACTCCGTCGCTAGCCGGGTGCAGGCGACGACGGGGAGGTCCGGTGCGGTTGCGACGAGTCAAGCCCGACGGTCCGGGATATTCCCGCCGACGGCGGGGACGAGGCTTCAGCTACCACGGCGCGGGCGGTGCCCCCATCACCGATCCCGCCACCCTGGAGCGGATCCGAGCGCTCGCGGTGCCGCCCGCCTGGCGCGACGTCTGGATCTGCGCGCTACCCGGGGGCCACATCCAGGCGGTCGGCACCGATGACGCCGGGCGGCGCCAGTACCGCTACCACGACGAGTGGAGACAGCGTCGCGACGTGGACAAGCACGACCGGGTGCTGCGGCTGGCCCGGCGGCTGCCTAGGGTGCGAGCGCGGATCCGCGAGCAGCTCGCCGGACGAGGGCTCGGCTGCGATCGGGTGCTGGCCGCAGCGCTGCGGATGCTGGACCTCGGCGCGTTCCGGATCGGCGGCGACGAGTACGCGCCTGAGCCCGGCCAGGACGAGGGCAGCTTCGGCCTGGCCACCCTGCGCCGTGAGCATGTACGGCTCCGACGCGATGCCATCGAGCTGCGGTATCCCGGAAAGGGCGGCATCGACCAGTCGATGACGTTGCGGGACCCGGCCCTGCACGCGGTGATGCGCTCCCTGCTCCGGCGGGGCGGCGGTGGAGAGGACCTGCTGGTCTACCGCACGAGAGCGGGCTGGCACGACGTGTCCGCCGAGGACATCAATGCCCGGCTCAAGGAGCTGGCCGGGGAGGAGTTCAGCGCCAAGGACCTGCGCACCTGGAACGCGACCATGCTGGCCGCCGTTGCGCTCGCCGGGAGCGCGGCTCATGGCGTACCCACCTCGCGACGCGCCCAGGCTCAAGCGATCAACGCCGCGCTGGACGAGGTGGCCGAGTACCTGGGTAACACCCGCGCCGTGGCCCGAGCATCCTATGTGGACCCCCGGGTGCTGGAGCGCTACGTCGAGGGCAGGACGATCCTGGCGGCGGTGCGCCGAGCCGGAACGTCCACTCTCGTCGAAGAGCAGACCCGAGCCCGCCTGGAGCGGGCGTTGCTGCGCCTGCTCCACACCTGAGGGAACCAGCTCACCCCGTCATCCGACGCGGATGCGAGCACGCCCTTGAGCCGGTTCACTCAAGCCGGTTCACTCGGGCCGGGCGTACACGGTCTCGTCGGTAGCCGGCTGATCGGGCTCGGTCACCAGATGGCCGGCCCGGCGGGTGGCGGACTCCCCGGTGACATCGAGCTCATCGCCGACCAGCACCTGGCCGTCCTCGGCGACCGGCTCTCCGGGCGTCACGTCATCGTCGATCGAGTCGTCGAGCTCCTCGATCGGTGTCGCGGCCACGGGGCGTTCCGACACCGGCTCATCGGTGACGTCGGGGCGCTCCTCGTCCAGCCGCTCGGTCAGCGGCCGGTCGGTGGCCTGCTCTCTCGCCGTGGTTCCGTAACGATCGGCAGCCGACCACCCCTCGGACGGATCCATCCCCTGCTCCAGCGGGTCGGTATCCAGGTTGTCCTCGTCGAGCGTCTCGCTCTGCGTCAGGACGTCCTCGCCGTACCCCAGCGGGTCGGGCATGGGACTGCTCATATCGCGTCTCCTCCACGTTCGGCGTTGGCGTTACTGGTGGGAACTTCTCCCGTGTTGTTCTCCCAGGGCAGCTACCCCGAGTGACCGACTCTGAAACGCGATCGCCACTCACCCGGTAGCCAGCCGCTGCTCAACCACATACCCGACACTCACCTCGACCGGGCGCTTGCGATCGACTTTACTGTCGCCGACTGTGCACGAGAGCGGTCCGCGCCGACCGGGGACATCCTGGACAACTGGCTGCGGGAGGGCTCACTGCCCGATCTATGGAGCCACCGTCACCATCACCACAGCCATCTGAGACGCGGGTGCCGGCGGGCGGTCATCCGTCGGGAGTGAGGGTGTGCGGGAAGGCTCGCCAGGCGGTGGGGGGCAGCGCCAGCACGAGGCCCTCGGGGTTCTTGGAGTCGCGTACCAGCACCCGGTTCGGCGCGGGCGCGACCTGCACACAGTTGCCGTTGGTGCCACTGTAGCTGCTGGTGCGCCAGCCGACCTCGACACAGTTGCCGTGGACGGCACGGTAGCTGCCCTTCCTCCAGACAATCCCGTCCGGCTCAGGGGCAGTCATCATAGCCCTCTCGACCCGCATAGAGCTCGGTTGCCAGGGTGGCAGTCAGCTCCGTCGATTCTTCCTCGCTCAGCGCGGTCTGGGCCGGCAACCCCAGGATGCGCCGGTAGGCGGCGACCTGCTCGCGCTTCTCCAGGAACACGCCGGCGGTCTCGCTCTCCAGGTAGATCACCGGTCGGAACTCGGCGAACTCCATCAGCCGGAAGGCTCCGTTGATCGCGGCGTGCCCGCCGAGCGAAGCGGGCACCACCCGCAGGGTGAGGTACGGGCGCGTCGCCTTGCGTAGCAGGTGCCGCGACTGCTCGAACATCACTTCGGGCCCACCCACCGGCAGCCGCAGCGCGAACTCGTGGACATAGAAGGTGAACCGGGCGATGCGCTCCCGGCCGAACAGGCTCTGGCGGCCCAGTCGGGCGGCCACCCGGTCCTCGATCTCGCCCTCCGGGATCGTGTCCGCCTGCCGGATCAGCGCGCGGGTGCAGTCGGTGGTCTGCACCAGGCCGGGCACGAGCGTCGGTTCGAACTCGTCGATCGTCACCGCCGTGTCCTCGTGGTCGATCAGAGTGCGGAGCTGCTGGGGCAGCCGGGTGCCGTGCTGCTGCAGCCAGCCCGGGGTGTTCTGCTCCCGGCAGATCCCGAGCAGCCGGTCCCCCCCGGCGCCGGTCACCCGGACCCGCAACGCGGCTTCCGCGCCCTAGTCGCCCAAGCCGACTGAAGCCCACCGCAGCCGGGCGCCCGACATGGAGACATATCGGGGTTATCGGGCCCGGTTCACCCCGAGATGTCTCCATGTCGCGGGGGTGGCAGTTCTACGCCGCCTAGGGCGGCGAGTGGGTCGGCTAGGCGCTTAGCGTCGCCTACGATCACGCCGGTGAAGCGGGGGGGGGCGAAGAACTCGGTGGCGGCCTCGACGACCTGGCCGGTCGTGACCGCCTGCAACCGGCCGGGATGGGTGAGCAGCCAGTCGAGGTCCAGGCCGACGGTGGCCAACGTGGCGAGGCGCCCGGCCAGCCCTCGCTGCGAGGCGGTGGCGATGGTCAGCGACCCGATCGCGTACTGGCGCGCGTTGTCCACCTCGGACTCGTCGGGGGCCACCACGGCTATCCGGCCCAGCTCGTACCGGGTCTCCAGCAGCGCGACCGCGGTGACCTCGCTCGCGGTGTCCGCAGTGGCGATCAGTGTGGCCCCGTGCCGGGTGAACTCGAAGCCGCAATGCGCGCTGTAGGTGTAGCCCTTGTCCTCCCGGATGTTCTCCACCCAGCGGGAGGAGAAGTACCCGCCGAAGACCAGGTTCGCCACCTGTAACGCCGGGTAGCGCTCATGGTTGCGCGGCACCGCCTGGGCGGACAGCCGCAGCTGCGACTGCACCGCGCTCTCGCGGTGCACCAGCTGCAGGTCAGCGCCGGTCAGCTCGGGCAGGAGGGCCAGCTCGGTGGCCGGGTGGTCGGACCGCCAGCCCGCCAGGGCCGACGCCACCGCAGCCACCGAGCCGGCCGGCACGATGTCGCCCACCAGCACCAGGACGGCACCGCCGGGCACCACCGAGCGGCGGTGCAGGTCGTGTAACGCGGCCGCTGTGACGGCGGCGACGTCGTCGGCTTCCGGCCACTCCCGGGCGAACGGGTGGTCGCCGTAGCGGCGCCGCTGCAACGCCTCCCGGGCGATCACCCGTGGCGTGGAGCGGCTCACGGACAGGCGCTCCACCAGGCGGTCCCGCTCCCGGTCCACCTCGGTGGCGGTGTAGGAGGCCGAGGTGAGCGCGTCAGCGAGCACGTCGAGCACCACGTCCAGCCCGCTGGCCAGCGCCAGTCCCGACACCGACAGGTGCTCGGGGTCCACCCCGGCCGACAGGTCGCCGCCGACGGCGGCCAGCGCCTTGTCGATGGCGAACCGGTCCCGCCGCGGCGTGCCCCGCAACAGCGTCATGGCCAGCAGCTCGGCGCGGGCCGGGTGGGTGCGCTCCGTGCCGCCGAACGGGATCTCCAGGCGCAGCTCCACCATCGGCACGGCGGGCCGCCGCACCGCGATCACCCGTAGCCCGCTGTCCAGCACGGTGTCCACGACGGGCGGTGCGCTGGGTGCGCGCGGCGGACCCAGCGGCGGTAGCGGACGCGGCCCCAGCTCGGTCCTGCCGATCTGCTCGGCGCCGCGGTGCGGCATCACGCCTCCTGCCCTGCTGTGGCGAGCTCGCGCGCTGACGTTGCGGAACCGTCGACGGGTTCGACGATCAACACCGCGCGGGCGTCCGGCGCCAGCGCGGCGGCCGCGTTCGCGACCTGTTCAGAGCCCATCGCGGCCACCATGACCGGTAGCTCGGCCACCAGCTCGGCACGTCCGTGCAGCAGCTCGAAGGCGCCGATGGCCATCGTCCGGGACACCAGCCGATCGTTCTCACGGAACAGTGTCGCAGCCCACCGAGCGGTGATCCGGGCCAGCTCCTCAGGGTCCGGTCCGGCCTCGGCGAGCCGGGCGATCTCCTGGTCGGTCACGTCGAGCACTCGGTCGGCCTCCACCGTGGACGGGTGTATGGCGGTGATGGTGAGGGTGTCCGGGTCGCGGGCGTCCAGCGGCGAGCCGAACAGGCCGCAGCGCGCACCGATGTCGGTCACCAGCGCGTCGGTATGCACCAGACGCTGCTCCAGCCGGGAGGAGTCACCGTCGGAGAGCACCGCGCAGAGCACCTCATAGCCGAGGTAGCCCTCGAACCCGGCGGTCGGGTCGGGCAGCCGGTAGCCGATGGCCAACGCGGGTAGCGGAGCGAGCGGATCCACCTGGCAGTGCCGGCGCTCCCGGTCGGGCGCCGGCTCGGCGAACGAGGGCCGGGCCGGGACCGGACGAGCGGGGACGTCGTCGAAGTGCCGGTGCACCAGCTCGAGCGCGGCGTCCACCGGGAAGTCCCCGGACACCGTGAGCACCGCGTTGCCCGGCGCATAGTAGACGTCGAAGAACGCCGCGCAGTCGTCCACGGTGGCCGCCTCCAGCTCGGAGAAGTCGCCGTACCCGTTGTGCGCGTTGGGGAAGGTGTCATAGAGCACCGGGGGCAGCGTGATCCACGGGAACCCGCCGTAGGGCCGGTTCAGCACGTTGAGCCGGATCTCCTCCTTGACCACGGCGACCTGGTTGCGCAGGTTCTCCTCGGTGATCCGCGGCGCCCGCATCCGGTCCGCCTCGATGAACAGCGCGCGCTCCAGCGCCGCTGAGGGCACGACCTCGTAGTAATTGGTGTAGTCCTGATGCGTGGCGCCGTTGAACGACCCACCGGAGGACTGCACGTGGCGAAAGTGCGCGAGCTTCTCCAGACTCTCGCTGCCCTGGAACATCAGGTGCTCGAAGAGGTGCGCGAAGCCGGTGCGACCCTGTGGCTCGGAGCGGAAACCGACGTCATAGTGCACGCCGACGGCGACCACCGGAGCGGACCGGTCCGGGCTCAGCACCACCCGCAACCCGTTGGGCAGTGTCTCGCGGTGCAGCTCCACCGTCGGCGAGGGGATGCGGGTCATGGGTCCACCCTACGGCGGGCCGCACCCCGGTCCCCGCGCAGCCGCCACGCCAGCATCGCACCGGCGAGGCCGCCCACCGCGACACCGGCGGCGTCGAGGCGCCGCCCGCCCACCGTCGCGGTGGGCACCCCGGTCCCCGCGAGGCGCGCTACCAGCTCACCCTCGGGCAGCGGGTCGGGTAGCTCGACGGTGAGCACCTCACCCAGCCGGTGACCGCAGCCATCCAGCCAGGCCGATACCTCGTGGTCGTCGAGCAGCTCGATGCGCACCACGTCCCGGGCCTGAGAGGTACCGCAGAGCACCGACTGCACCACGGTGCCGCGGCCGGCTCGGACAACACCGCCGCCGGCGTGTGGCCACAGCAGCCACCCCATCCCTGCCGACCCCAGTCCGATCAGCACCAGTGCCACCACTGCGGCAGCTCCTGCGGTGTTCCTGGCCCTCACCGGGACATCGTAGCCGGCCGGCGCCTGGCGAAGGCTCAGCCTCGACGGCGCAGGAGAACCGCCGCTCACTGCCGCAGCCAACGCGAATGTCACGCACAACGTAGCCAGACCGACACTCGCGGTCATCCGGAGTCAGACGGGCCGTCCGACTGGCTGGAAGAAGTCGTGGCGCAGGATCGCGCGGGGCTGGCCCATTTCGTTGTTTACGGCCGGCGGTTTCCGGTGGGTCGGTCGTTTGTGGCGGCGGCGCAGCGGGCGGTGTCTCGGGCCGGGGACGCCATTGTCGAGATGGCGTATTTCGGACCGCGGAGTGAGCGACCGGCGCAGGTGTGCCGGGACGCTGTTGTGGCTGCGGATGTGTATGTGGCGGTGGTGGGGTTTCGCTACGGGTCGCCAGTGGCCGATCGCCCGGAGCTGTCCTACCCGGAGTGGGAGCTCGAGGCGGTCCGTGAAGCGGGGTTACCGCGGCTGGTGGTGCTGCTCGGCGAGGAGGCCGAGGGGCCGAAGGATCTGTTTGTCGATGTGCGCTATGGCGCTCGGCAGGAGGCGTTTCGGGCCCGGTTGAGTGAGAGTGGGGTGACCACGGCGACGGTCACGACACCGGAGGAGCTCAGCGAGGCGCTGTTTGCGGCGTTGCGGGATCTGTCGCACCGACTGGAGCGCGCCGCAGTGGGGCGGGTGTGGAATGTGCCCGCCCGTAGCCCGGTGTTCACCGGTCGGGATGGGCTGCTCACCGCGCTGCATGCCGCGTTGGAGAACGGACGTTCAACGGCGGTGGTTCAGGCCCTGTACGGATGGGTGGGATCGGGAAGACCGCGCTGGCCATCGAGTACGCCCGCCGCTACGGGGCCGAGTACGAGATGGTCTGGTGGGTGCCGGCGGAGGAACCAGCGCTGGTGGCCGTCCGACTGGCCGGGCTGGCCCACGCCCTTGGTTTGGCTACCGCCACCGACCCCGTGACCGCGGCGGTGGCCCGGTTGCTGGGTGCGCTGCGGGAGCGGGACCGGTGGCTGCTGATTCTTGACAACGCCGAGGATCCCGCAGCGCTGGCCGGGTATCTGCCTGAGGGTGGGGGCAGGTGGTGACCACCTCGCGTAACCCGGGCCGGCAGGAGCCGGCCAGCCCGGTGGGAGTGGATGTGTTCGACCGGGTCGAGTCGATCATACTACTGCGTCGTCGCCTCCTACCTGGCGCCGGAGCCGATCCCGCTGACCTTGTTCAGCTCCTACCCCCAGCTGCCCGACCCCTCGGGACCGCAGCCAGGAATCCGCTGGCGTTCACCGTACTGATCCGGCTGCTGCACTGATCCGGCTGCTGCGCCAGTACGGGCTGGTCCGCCTGGAGTCGACGACTCTGGTGCTGCATCGGCTGCTCGCCGCGATCCTGCGCACCCAGCCCCATCAGCAACAGGAGCTGCCCGTCCTTGGGTTCGGCTGCTGCGTGCCGCGGTCCCGGCCGGCGATCCGTGGGAAAACCTGCCGGCCTGGCGCCAGCTCGTGCCGCACGTCCTGGTCGCTACCGATCCGCACCGCGCCCTCACCGGAACCGAGGAGGACGTGGCCTGGCTGCTCGACCGCGCCGCTGCGTGCCTGCAGACCTGGGGGAACTCGCCCCCGTCCGGTCGCTGTTCGAACGTGCCCGGGACCTGCGCCGCTCCATGCTGGGCGACGACCACCCCCATACCCTGCGCTCGGCCCGCAACCTCGCGGCTGCCCTGGCGAGTCCGGATGGGCACGACCAGGCCCGTCGACTGGAAGACTGATACAGGGCCTGCTTGTCCGACCGCCCTCCGACACCTACGCCGGGGAACGGCCTCGGCGGCAGGATTCTCGGATCACAGGCGGCGCAGGCCGGCCTCGGCGGCGCAGGCCTCCAGCACCTCCAGGCCGAAGGCATCGGCGGGGCCCAGCGCTCCGGGGCCGGATACACCGTGCTCAGCGGCCCGCTGCGCACCCCAGGCCAGCAAGTCCGCCGTGAGCTGGTAAGGATCGCCCGCCACCAGGCGCACCTGCGCCAGCACGGCGCCCGATGCGTCGTAGGCGGTGCCGACGACGTGGGAGGCGACCTGCGCCAAGGCGACCGGGTCCGGCTCTTCGGCGACCCAGCGCACCGCGAGCCCCCCGACTCGGCGCAGCAGCGAGCGCACCCCGGGCAGCGCCAGCAGCGTCGGGATGACCCGGCAGGACAGTCGCAGCACGCGCGTCGTGGGTCCGAGCCAGCCGACGTAGACGTCCACCTCGGGCAGGCCCTCGGGACCGGCGAGCCGGGGCAGCGCGTAGTGCTCCGTGGCGCCGATGCTCAGCGCCGGGCAGTTCCACCCGCCCCAGGGAAAGGTCCGCATCCGCGACCCGGTGGGCTCCACCTGGATCCCGTTCCGCCAGGTGAAGCTCTGCTCGGCGGCCAGCTCCACCATCGAGGCGAACGTGCCGCGGCTGATCACCGGGGCCCGACCCGTCCCGCTGGTCAGGTATCCGACCTCGACCCGGTGCACCCCGCTACCCGAACGCCGCAGCGCGAGGGCGCCGGCAAGGTTGCCGGGCACGTAGTCGTGGCCGAACGCGGTGATCAAGCTGGCCCCGGTCCGCTCGGCCAGCGGGCCGAACTCCTCGAACACCCGCCGGATGAACGGGGGCTCGCCGGTCGAGTCGAGATAGATCACCCCGGCATCGACCGCTGCCCGCAGCACCGGCTCGCCGAGCCGGATGAACGGGCCGACGGTGCTGACCAGCACGTCACCCCTGCTGACCAGCGCCCGCATCGACGCGGCGTCACCGACGTCGGCACTCACCACATCCAGCTTCCCGCCCCCCAGATCCCCGAGGCGCTGCGCGAGGGAGGTGAGCCGCCCGACACTGCGCCCGGCCAGGACCGGCCGCAGCCCCCGCCGCACCATCGCCCCCACCACCCGCCCCCCCGTAAACCCACTAGCCCCAAACACCACAATCACGATCCCACCCCCGTCATGGAGCCGTATCGGGGCAGCCAACCGCAGGATAGGCCCGATACGGCTCCATGTCGGGGAGGGCTGGGGTCAGTCTGCGCGGAGGGCTCGGGCTAGCTCGGCGCGGCTGCTGATGCCGAGTTTGGCGTAGGCGTTGGCCAGGTGGGCCTCGACTGTTCGGACTGAGAGCACCAGTCGCTCGGCGATGGCCTGGTTCTTCATGCCCTGCACGACCAGGCTGGCGACCTCGCCCTCCCGGCTGGTCAGCGGTCGCGGTGCCAGCTGCTCCAGGGCCGGGGTGCGGATCTCCTCGCAGGTTCGGGCCAGGCTGGCGGCTCGAGCTGTGGAGGCGGCCGCTCGACGCCGATCACCGGCACGCAGGTGCGCTGCGGCGGCGTGCGCGGCGGCATCGGTGGCCAGCAGGCGGGCTCCCATCGTCTCGAACTCGGCCGCCACCTCGTCCAGCGGTCCCCCGGCGCCCGCCGCGGACGCCTGGGCATGTGTGCTGTAGGCGGCCACCAGCGGGCCCTCGACCTGGCCGGCCAACTGCCGCAACCGGCCGACCACCTGGCCGGCCCGCCCCAACCGGACCGCGGTGTGCAAGGCCTGCGCCTCCACCGCGCGCTGCCCCATACCCGCCGCCACCGACGCCGCTCGCAGCGCCCGATCGGTCGCCTGGCAGGTGCGGTCGTCAGCGGCTGCCTGCCAGGCCTCGGCCAACAGCCACTCCGGCTCGAACACCGCGCAGTGGTGGCGCACTCCACCGCCGTCCAACAGCCGCCGCGCGGTCGCGGCGTCGCCGAGCTGGGCGTGGGTCTGCGCCAGCAGCGCGATACACAACTGGCCGAAACCACCCGGGTCGCACTGGCTCAGACCAACCACCGCCTCAGCCAGCCACCGGATGGCGGTGCGCGGACGTCCGGCGGCCAGCGCCGACCACCCGACGTGGGCGGCGGCCAGGGCGTCGCCGGCCCACTGCGGCGCGGTCATACACCACTGGTGCAGCTCGGCGGCCCGAGCCACGGCCTCGTGCACGCGCCCGGCCAGCAACAACGCCGACAGCTCACCATGGGCCAGGAGCTGCCGGCACAACGCCATCTCCGGCTCGGTCGTGCACCGGGTCAGCGCCGCCCAGCCCTGCGCCACCGCCGCCAGCGCCTCGGCGCTGCGGCCCCGCGCGGCCAACCCGGCAGCGGTCGCGCCCGAGGCCCACATCACCGCCTCCGCGCTGACCTCCTCCGACGCCAGGATCTCAGCACCGGACTCGGCGGCCTGCTGGGGACGTCCCGCGAAATACTCCAGCACTCCATGGATCGCGCTGGTGCGCCGGCACATCTCGTTGTCAGCCGCGTCGGCGGCCGCCTTGTGCAACATCGCCTCGGCCTTCGCCACCTGGCCCAGGCCGAAGAACAGGTTCAGAGCCCGCAGCACGGCCAGTCGCGACCGCTCCTCCGCCGAGGTGGCGAACGGCGCCGCAGCCGCCGCCACCTGCTCGGCCTCATCGTAGCGACCCCGCCAGCGCACCGCCTCCAGCAACGCCAGATGCGCCCGCATGCCATCCCGGCCGTCGCTGCCGTCAATCGCCGCCTGCGCCATGCGCGCGGCATTCTCATGATCCAGCAGAGCGTTGGCGTGCACCGCAGCGTCAGCCAGCAGACCGGCGTGCGCACCGGGCTGGTCGCTGTCCAGCAGCAGCATGCCGGCGCGGAGCAGGTCATCCTGACGTTTCCAGGGCAGGTGGGTGTTGGCCAGCCGGCGGCGCAGCCGGCAGGCATCGGCCTCGGGCAACTGATCGCGCACCACCGTGGCATAGATCGGGTGGGCCAACCAGACCTCGGCCCGCCAGCCACTGTTCACCACCGTCACCAAGCCGCGGCGCTCCAGCACCGCGACCACCTCCGGGTTGATCAGGCTGGCCACCCGCCCCAGCCCCAGTGGCTCATCGGTGGCCAGTAACTCCAGCGCGGTCCTCTCGTCGGCGCCCAGTCCGCCCAGCTGGGCCTGGACGATCTCCCGAAGCCGGGGGGTGGGCTCCAGCCGCCCCTCCCAGCGCCACACGCCGTCGTGTATCCGCAGGGCACCGGTGTCACACCCGCCCTCCACCAGCTCACGCAGGAAGAGGACGTTCCCGCGGGTGGAACGCCACAACCGCTCGATCGTGCGGCTGTCCACCACCCCGCCGAGCACGCCGGTCACCAGCCGGTCCATCTCCACCCGAGGCAGCTGTGCCAGCTCCAACCGGTCGGCCAGCCCGTTCTTCCACAGCGTCACCACCGGGTCGGGAGCGGGCTCCCCGGTCCGCACGGTCAACACCACACACGCCGTGCGGGTCAAGGCCAGCTGATGCAGCAACGTCACCGACAGCTCATCCAGCAGATGCGCGTCATCGATCCCGATGACCAACCGGTGGCCCTTGCCCTGCTCGGCGATCGCGGCGCCGGCGCGCTGCAGCAACGTCAGCGGATCAGACACCACCCCCACCGCAGGGAGCAGATGCGCCACCGCACCCAGCGGGATCGCGGCCGCCGCACTGGTCCCCGCCGCCCATCGCGTCACCCGACCACCGCGCTTGGCAACCGCCAGCGCTTCCCGGGCCAGTCGTGTCTTGCCTACTCCCGCGGGGCCGGCGATGACCACACTGCGTGATTCCCCACCACATAAACGCTCAGCGATAAACTGCAACTCTGAGTCACGCCCCGTAAGCGTCCACGGATCCGCCCTCATAGCTGCCCCGACCAACGCACTCGGTACTTCGCGCTGGTCGGGGGCGCAGCTGGTGGCCTGGTGGGAACAACCGACCGCCCCCGCCCCCTCTGACACATTTGGCTACGCCCCCCCGCGTCGCGCCAATAGCCGACCAGCTCCCCTAGCGGCCAGCATATGCTAACGGTGACGAGATCGCCATGGGCGACCCCGTGATAGAAGGTGAACACCAGGCCGAGTAGGCATCCCAGGATCCATACTCGTAACAGCGCGTGCTCATGTGGTGACATTGCGCTTCGACTTTTCCGAGTCTGTATGGTATTGCCCGATCACGCAACAATGGTCGTCAATTACTTACGGTGAGTCCCGCACGATCGACGACATCCCGGACGTCTGGGAGCGGGTGACGACCGGGGTGCCCCGGTAGCGCAGCACCGAGACACCCGCCGTCTGAGCGGCAAGCGTGTCGGTGACCGCGACGGTGGCGTGGCTGGCCCCGGACAGCGTCGCGTCGAGATGGCGGACGGTGAGGTCCGCCGACGGCACTCGGCCGGCTCCCGCCGCACTGAGGCGTAGGTCCTGGGCCTGCCCGGACAGCGCCAGCGTGCCGGTCCCTGAGACACCTGCCAGCACCTGCCCGACCGCGACAGGGCCGGTGACCGCGCTGGTCCCGCTCACCACCAGCGCCACCGCGGGGCCGGTCAGCGCGGGGCTCATCATGATCCGGCTGGCGCCGCTGGTATCCAACCGGTCGAGCCGGCCCACCGTCACCTCGGCGGACAGCATGGCGTTGCGGACGCTCATGCCCGGCTTGATCCCCAGGCGGAGCTGGTCACCGATCACGGTGGCCTCGACCCGGTCGGTCAGGTTGTCATCCATCGTGACCGTGGCCCGCGTGGGCTCACCCATCCTCAGGTGCACCACGAAACTCGCCCCCGCCACCACCGAGGTGACCCCGGACAGGTCGATCGTGCGGCTGGTCAACCGGCCGGAACCGGCTACCCCCGCGGGGTCGGAGAAACCACCACCGGGCGCACCGTCAACCCCATCGGCACCGTCGGCGCCGTCGGTGCCCTGACCGCCGTGTGCGCTGCCGCCGTTGCCGCCGTAGCCGTTGCCGCCGTAGCCGTTGCCGGTGCCGCCGTAGCCGTTGCCGCCGCTACCCCCGGTGCCGCCGTCACCCCCGCCGCCACCGGTGCCGCCGTTGGCGTCACCACCGGTGCCGCCATAGCCGTTGCCGCCGCTACCGGGGGTGCCCGGAGTGCCGGTGCCCGAGGTGCCCAGACAGCCCGCCAGCAGCCCCACCGCAGCCAGGATCGCCACCGTCCTACCAACCCGAACGGCCCACCATCCCACGCCACGATCCGGGGAGACCAGCACTATGACCTCCCCGCGCCCGCCCGCGCCGGGCTCCAGCGGGCCAGCAGCCACCGGACCGGCCGGCGCGCCGTCATGCCCAGCAGCAGCAAGGACCCCACCCACGGTAGCAACAGCAGAATGATCTGCACCACACCCAGGGCAGCCTCGGCCCCCTGACCGGCCGCCGCTTTCGCCGTCACCGCGTGGGTCAACCAGACCAGCCTGTGCAGCACCACGGGCAGCACCCGAGGCACCACGAGCAGAAACCCGACCATCCAGTAGATCAGGTAGGGCACCACGATGAGCACCCACAAAGTGATCGTTCGACGGGCCCAGGGCTTGAGCTCCTGCACCCGAGGATGGGCGGGGCGCCCGGGGATCAGGCTCATCAGCACCGGCCCCGTCCGGCTGAACAGGTCGGGCACCCCGATCAGGTCGCTGAGGATGTAGTAGCCGTCCAGGCGGACCATCGGCAGGAACTGGGTCGCGGTCTCGATATGCAGCGCGACGATGGCCACCAGCAACCACGGTGCGCCGGTCTCCAGATAGGCCAGGCTCATCCCGGCGATGAACACCGCGTTGAAGTACACCCCACCCAGGTCGGTGCGCAGCCGCCCGACCCGGTTCAGCCGGTAGGAGTCGGTGACCGTGCTGTACAGCGCAGGCCACACCAGATACAGACCGAAACCCATCACCCCGGGTCGGGCGCCGCCGTAGCGGCAGGCGCTGACGTGCCCACACTCGTGAAACGCCCCCGCGACCACGATCAACGCCAGGACCAGCAACGTCAGCGCCGGCTGGTAGACCAACGCCAGAGCGCTGGGCACGATCTGCCGCAGACCGCCACGTGCGAGGATCACGACGTCCAAGCCGATGAACCCGGCCAACAGGGCGAGCACCACCGGCGGCCAGAACATCGGCCCGAACACTCCGGCGATGCGCCACACCACCCGCTCCGGCACCACTCCCACCCGGAACTTCAACGCCAACAACGGATCCGCCTTCACCTTCATCTTCGGCTCCGCGTCGGCCTGCTCACCGCCCGAGTCGACCGCGACGATCCCCGCCGGGCGTAACCGGTTGTCCACCAGAAACGCCACCTGCTCAGCCTGCACCACCTTGCCGAACTCGGCACTGAGCACGCTCGCCAGCCGCGCCTGGTCCCGCTGACCATCCACGGTGGCCGCCAGCAGGTACAGCAACCGGGGCAGCTGGATGACCTGCCCATCGGCCCGACGCACAATGTAGTGCGGCTCTCGAAAACCCGACCCCTGATACTCCCCGATCAGCTCGACTCCGTCAGCCAGCCGCGGCGCCGTACCCACAGCAGGCCCGGCCTCAACAGGCCCGGACTCAACGACAATACGCTCAGTATCGATGACGCCCTCCCCCCGACGCGATACTCCGGTCGAACCGAAACCCGGTCGAACCGAAAGCCGGCCAGATCATGAACCGCTATACCGAGAAACACCTCGAGTGACATTACTCATTGTCACCCAAGCCTACCGATGCCCCCTGTCGAGGGCACGACTCGTCACTACCTAGTTTCCCCGGCGCCGCTGCGTAGTGTAATGCCCCGTATCGCGTCGCGGACCACATCAGGTCGCGGCTGACATCACGTGCGGGAGGGGCGGCCGAAGCCCGGCCACCCCCCAACGCCCCCACACGCAATCGCCTGACTACCGATGGCACCAGCTCAGCTGTAGGCGGCACCGCCCGCACCGCCGGCACCGGCGCCACCCTCGCCGCCGTAGCCGGTACCGGCGGGGTTGGTCTGGTCACCGAACAAGTTGATGTTGATGAGGTTGGCGCCGAGACCGCCCCTGCCCACACCTCCGAGGCCGCCCCGGCCGCCTTCGCCACCACGGCCGGCACCCCCGGTGCTGAACAGCGACAACACGGTACGGGCCGGCAGCAGCTCCACACGCTGCCCGTCGAGCTCGGCCAAGCTCAGTGCATCAGACATAGATCCTCCTAGGAAAGGTGGCCCCGTGGTCTCCAGATGGCCCCGGGACTGCGAGCACCGCATCGGTGGCAGTGCCGATCCGGCGCTACATACCTTGCCCATGGTGAGATCGATGTGGCAATCAGTAGTGATGCTTAACTCTTACAGGTGCATCACTTAGGCTGAAAGGGTTCATCGACTACCTAGCCGACTGGAGACTCTACGGAGATCCCGACCTCGGAAATACCTACGACCCAGCTCCATAAAACCTCGTCTCCGCTGGTAGTTCACTTGGGGGCCGCTGGGGAGGGGTGACCTCAACCCCCGTGCCCCTCCCCAGCTAACGGCGCTTCCACGATCAGGTGGCCACCCGACCGCGTCAGCTCAACTCAGCTGTCCAGGGCTCCACCATTGCCGCCGTTGCCCGCGCCGCCGGCACCACCGAAGCCGTCGCCGGCGCTGTTGGTCTGGTCGCCGAACAGGTTGAGGTTCAAGAGGTTGATACCGAGGCCACCCCGGCCGACGCCGCCCTTGCCACCCGCGCCACCGTTGCCGCCACGGCCGCCGCCGCCACCGGTGCTGAACACCGACAGGACGGTACGTGCCGGCAGCAGCTCCACGTGCTGGCCGTCGATCTCAGCAAAGCTCACTGCAGCAGACATCAAATCCTCCTAGGAAAGGTGACGCCCGGTGACCCGGGCCTACAGACCACCTCATCGGTAGCAGTGCCGATTCGGTAGCTCATACTCTGCCGAGCGGTACCGTGCGTGGCAATCAGTAGTCACACGTAACTCCTTCGAGTGCGCTACCTAGAACCGGGCTGATTTTCGAATACGTAGCCGACAGCAAGGACTACGGAGACCTCAGAACACCGGGTACCTATGTCAGGAGGTCGACGCCAAAGGGAGGGGTGGCCCCGATCCGGCCACCCCTCCCCCTTCAACGGCACGACTCGCGATCGCCCCGACCGCCGGCGCCGCCGGTTCGGCTCAGCTCTTTTCAGCTCCACCCATACCACCATTGGCGGCACCGCCCTTGCCACCGATTCCGTCACCGGCGCTGTTGATCTGGTCACCGAACAGGTTGAGGTTCAAGAGGTTGATACCGAGGCCACCCCGGCCGGTGCCGCCGGCTCCCCCCTGGCCGCCGTTGCCACCGCGACCGGCGCCGCCACCACCAGCGGTGAACAGCGACATCACGGTACGGGCCGGCAGCAGCTCCACGTGCTGGCCGTCGATCTCGGCAAAGCTCACTGCAGCAGACATCAAATCCTCCTAGGAAAGGTGGTCCCGAGTGATCCCGGGACGACAAGCGCTTCATCGGCGGCATTACCGACTCGGCACCACATACCCTGCTCGCGGTAAGGTCACGAGGCAATCGGTAGTCACACGTAACTCGCCCCGATGGCTACCTAAGCGGTGAATCCTGGACAGCGAGCCACCCTTTTCGGACCGAGCTACCCTTTCGGATCGAGCTGACCTGTCGAACCGGGCTGGCCTGTCCAACGCAGAGCAGCAACGGCCCGCGCCGTACATCTCGCCGACCCGGCGCTTACCGCGAACACAGCAAACGGGGGGTGGCCGGGCGGCCACCCCCCACGACCCCGCGCCGAGCGACACCCCGGTAGCGGGACCGAAGTCGTCGGTTCAGTGCTGGACGACGCCATCGCCACCGGTAGCGGGACCACCGGCGGCCGCGCCACCGGTGCCGCCAACACCGCCGGTGGGCCACAGGATGACGTCGCCCTCGCTGTAGAAGTGGCTGGCGGAGGCCTCCGCCTCACCGCTGCCCGCACCGCCCGCGCCGCCGGTGCCGCCCGCGCCGGCGTTGCCGGCATCGCCCCCGCGGGGGCCCCCGACGCTGAACATCGACAGGACGGTACGGGCCGGCAGCAGCTCCGCCCGCTGCCCGTCGACCTCGGCAAAGCTCAGTGCATCAGACATCAAATCCTCCTAGGAAAGGTGGGTCCCGGTGGGCACCGGGCACAGAGAACCACCTCATCGGCTGCATTACCGATTCGGCAACACATACCCTGCCGAGAAGTAAGGGCAGGCGGCAATCGGTAGTCGCACGTAAGTCCCCTGGGGGACTACCTAGCGGTGGGATTTCTTTTCATACACGTAGCCGGCTATGGCATTCTACGGAGACTGCGGGCACCGGGTACCGACACCGGCGAGGCTCGCGGTCAGCCGACGGGGACGGAGCGCAGCAGATCCCGCAACCCCTCGGCGTCGAGCAGGTCGGCGGGACGCACCGTGTGGTTGTCACGGATGTAGTGGAACGCCGCCCGCACGCGGCTCAGCGGGGCCGCCGACAGTGCCGACCAGGCCAGCCGGTAAGCGGCGAGCTGCACACTCAGCGCGCGCAGGGTGACCTCGTCGGGCACCGTCCCGGTCTTCCAGTCGACCACCGTCCAGCCGCCGTCGGCGTCGGCGAACACCGCATCCATCCGGCCGCGCACGCCCACCCCGTCGACCACGGTCTCAAAGGGAACCTCGACGTCGTGCGGGCTTCGCGCCGCCCATTCACTGGCGAGGAAAGCCGCTTGCAGCAAGCTGAGCTCGATGTTCGGGGCGGCTCCCTCATCGGCGGCGCCGGGCAGCTCGTCGTGATCGATCAGCCGTGTGGAGCCGAACCGGCGTTCCAGCCATGCATGAAACGCGGTACCGCGCCGGGCCATCGGGTTCGGTGCGAACGGCAGCGGCCTACGCAGTCGCGCGGCCAGCGCCGACGGTTCCCCGGCGAGCTCCACGAGCTGGCTCACCGACAGGTGGGCGGGCAGCACGACCCGTGACTGAGCGCGGCGGGCATCCCGCTCGGCGAGCAACACGTCGATCTCGCGCTGCCAACCCTGCGCACCGCGCACCGGTGCGAGGCTACCGGGGCTACCGGGGCTCACGAGCGTCAGCGCGTCGCGCACCAGCTGGGCACCCTCGGCCACGGCATCCCGGCGAGCACCGAGCGGGTCGGCCGGCCAGATCGCCCTCGGTGGTGCGGTGTCCAGCGGGTTAGGCTCGCTCTCGCCGGGCTCCGCGGCCCACTGATCGACCACACAGTGTTCGACATCGCGAATCTCCAGCAGGAACTCCGAGGGCGATCGGGGTGCGCTCCCCGCCTCGCCCCAGTGGTGCCCACTGACCAGCAGGGTCTGCTCCGCTCGGGTGAGTGCGACGTACAGCAGCCGCCGTTCCTCTGTCAGCCTGCGGGTGTCGAAGGCCGCCTCGTGCACCGACAGGGCCTCGGCGAGCTCCTTCTGGTCAGCGCCGGCGGGCAGCGCGAGTCCGGGCAGGTCGGCACGGTCACCGCGCAGCGGTACCGGCAGCTCGGTGACCGTCCGCAACCACGACGAGCTCTTCTTGGCCGCCGGGAACACGCCCTCCACCAGGTGCGGGACGGCCACCACCCGCCATTCCAGCCCCTTGGCGGCGTGCACGGTGAGGATCTGCACCCGGTCGTGGGCGACCTCGACCTCTCCCGGTTCGAGACCATCCTCGGCCTCCTCGGCGGTGGCCAGGTAGTCCAGCAGCGCGGGCAGCCCAGCCAGCGGGCTGGCCGCGGCGAAGTCCGCGACCAGGTCGGCGAAGGCGTCCAGATGGGCCCGGCCCGCGGGGCCGGGACGGGCCAGCGACTCGGTGTCCAGCAGCAGGGTCCGTTCGGCGTCGGCGACCAGGTCGGTCAGCGGCGCGGTGACCCGGCGCCGCAGCGCCCGCAACTCGGCGGCCAGCATACGCAGCCGCTGGTAGCCCAGCTCGGAGTAGCGGGCCGGGTCACCGGGTGAGTCCAGCGCGTCGACCAGCCCCGGACCCTCGGCGGGTTCCCGGGGTAACTCGTCAGGTAGCGCGGCCGGCGCCTGCTCCCGGGCGCGCTCCCACAGCGCGGCCAGGTCGGTCGCGCCGATCCGCCACCGCGCGCCGGTCAGCAACCTGGCCGCGGCGGTGCCGGCCAGCGGATCGACGAGCAGCCGCAGCACACTGACCAGGTCACGGACCTCTGCTGTCGCCAGCAGTCCACCCAGGCCCACCACCTCGACGGGAACGTCACGGGAGCGCAATGCGGCGGCCAGCGCCGCCATGTCCGCGCGGCGACGCACCAGCACCGCGGCGGTCAGCGGGGTGCTCCCGTCGGCCACTGCCGAGTGCCAGCGTTCGGCGATGGCGGCGGCAACCCAGTTCACCTCGGCGCGGACGTCGGGCAGCAGCGCGGCGCGGACCTCACCGGTCTGCGCACCGTCCCGGCAGCGCAGCTCACCGACCCGCACCGGTCCGCCGCGAAGCTCACCGGAGACCGCGTTCGCCACCGCGAGCACCTCCGGAGGGTTACGGAAGCTGGTGAGCAACCCGCGGGTCACCGCTGGGGTCCCGTCCACGCCGGGGAAGTCGGTGGTGAACCGCGGCAGGTTGGCCGCGCAGGCACCGCGCCACCCGTAGATCGACTGGCAGGGATCGCCGACTGCGGTAACCGGGATCGCGCGCCCAGCCGTCGCACTCCCGGACATCGCACTCCCGGACATCGCACTCCCGGAAGTCGCACTCTCGGACGTCGCGCTCCCGGACATCACGGCACCGCCGAACAACGACCGGAGCAGCACCCGCTGGGCGTGCCCGGTGTCCTGGTACTCGTCGAGCAGCACGGCTCCGAAGCGGGCCCGTTCGGCCGCGCCGACCTCCGGATGGTCGCGCGCCAACATGGCCGCGACGCCCATCTGGTCACCGAAGTCGAGCACCGCCTCGCGCCGCTTGAGCTCGGTGTAACGCTCCACCAGCGGCAGTATCGCCAACCGAGACCGCTGAGCGTCCACTATCGGTCTGAGCTCGGCGCTCAGCGGGCCCCGCTGGCGTGAGCTGGGGGCGGCCGCGAGGAGCTCGATGATCATCGCTTCGGTGGACTCCCGCAGTCGCGCCGGCTCACAGAGATGCTCGGCAAGCTGGCCGGCCAGCCCGAGCACCCAGCCGGTGACCGTGCGGGGCACCTTCCCGTCCAGGTCGAGATCCTGTTCCCACCCGGCGGTGACCCGGTGCGCAAGCTGCCACGCGCCGGTCTCGGTGAGCAGCCGGGCTCCCGGGTCGGTAGGTAGCCGCAGCGCGTGCTCGGCGACCAGCCGGCCGGCGTAGGCGTGGTAGGTGAGCACAGTGGCCTCACCGGGCAGCACCGCAGCCCGGCGCTGCCCGGTGGGGTCGAGCCGATCCAGCACCGCCGAGCCGGCGAGCCGGCGCAACCGCGCCCGAACCCGCTCAGCGAGCTGCTGGGCCGCCTTACGGGTGAACGTCAGGCCGAGCACCCCCTCGGGGGTGACGTACCCGTTGGCGACCAGCCATACCACCCGGGCCGCCATCGTCTCGGTCTTACCCGACCCGGCACCGGCGACCACGAGCGTCGGCCCGCCGGGGTCGGCGGCGATGACCTCGGCCTGCGCCGCGGTGGGGGCTGCGATACCGAGCTCCTCGGCGAGCTCCTCGGGCCCGATGCGGCCGGCCCTCACCGCCGTCACTGCGTCACCTGCCGGCCGGAGTCGTGCAGCGGACAGGCGATCTTCGAGGGGCACCGCGCGCAGTCGCCGTTGTCGATGGCGACGAACTCCGGCCCCGCGGTGCGCCGGGCGGCCTCGCGCACGACGTCACGCCAGCGCGCCAGCGCGGGGGCGTCCAACGGCTGTTGGTCTCGCTGAACCGATCCGGCTGCGCGCGCGGAAACCTGAACGATGCACGCCCCACCGGGCTCAGCGGCGAGACCATGCTCGGTGAAGGCTCCATGCGCGGCGGCGAGCTGGTAGACGGCCAGCTGCGCGTGATCCTCAACGGCTCGCTTGCTGAGCGGGGTCTTGCCGCTCTTCACATCGACGATCACAGGGCGGCCGTGGCGGTCGCGCTCCAGCCGGTCTACCCGCCCGCGAAGCAACACCGCTGGGTCGTCGGCTGGGTCGTCAGGGGGAGGGAGCCGCACCTCAACCTCCTGCTCGCACCCCACTTCAGTGAGCTCGTCTCGGCTCTCGCGCCACCAGAGTCGGAACATCGCGACCATGTGGCGCACCCGCTGCTGCTCGGCACGGGAGTACCACGGGGCGCCCGCGTCAACGCCCGCCCAGGCCTGCGCCAGGGCGTCTTCCAGCTGCTGGTCGGTGGCGCCGGCCGCCACCGCCTGGACCAACCTGTGCACCAGCGACCCGGTGACCGCGGGCAGTGCCTGGACGTCCTCGCCACCGTGGCGGGTGAGTAGCCAGCGCACCGGGCAGCTCGTCACCAGCTCCACCAGCGACGGTGACACCCGGGCCGGCTCGCCCAGCACCCGCAGCGGGGCGTCACTCGACGGCGGCCCCAGCCCGTACCAGGAATCGGGGTGCGCGCCGGGTACCCCAGCCCGCGCCAGCCGCGCCAACCCGGCCGCGGCACCGCGACGCCGCCCACCGACCTCGGCCGGATCGCAGCACACTCGGCGCAACTCGGCGACGAGCTCAGGCAGGCTCAGCGCCCGGTCCCGGGAGGCCACCGGTCGCTCAGGCATCGGCTCGTCGGCACCCTCCAGCTCGGTGAGGAACCGGGAGGGCTGCTCGTCTTCGCCGCGCACCGCGCTGACCAACAACCGGTGCCGGGCGCGGCTGGTGGCCACCAGCAGCAGCCGTCGTTCCTCGGCCAGCAGCGGTGCGGTGCGCGAGACGGTGGCGGACTCGATGCCCGCAGTGGTGTCGACCAGATGTTCGACACCGAGCAGGGAGCCGCGCAGTCGCAGGTCCGGCCAGCTGCCCTCCTGCACTCCGGGCACCGCGACGAGTGACCATTCCCGGCCGGCCGCGCCGTGCGCGGTGAGCACGGTGACGGACTCGCCCTGTGGCGAGCGCGCCGCCAGCGAGTCGCCCGCTATCTGCTGGTCAGTGAGGTAGTCGCAGAAACCGAGCACGCCGGCCGGGCCCCCATCGGCACCAGGGAGCCGATCGGCGTACCGCGCGGCGGCGTCGAACAGCGCCACCACCGCGTCGAGGTCCCGATCGGCCTGCATACCAGCCGGGCCGCCGCGTGCCGCGGTGGCGGCCCAGCGCCGCGCGAGCCCACTGGCCTGCCACACCTGCCACAGCACCTCCTCGGCGCTGTCCCCGCGCCGGGCCACCTCGGCGGCGGCGGCCAGCAGGGCCGCCAGCCTCCTGGCCGGCGCCGCGGTCCGGTCGTCGAGCCCCTCCAGCGCACGGTGCCTGCCCTGCGCTGACCCGCGGTCCGTGCACAGCACGTCGACCAGCAGCGCGCCGCTGCTGCGCGCACCGCCGGCGGCGAGCTCACGGCGGCGCAGCTCCCGACGCAGCCGGCGCAACGCCAGCGGGTCGGCCCCGCCCAGCGGGGAGCCCAGCAACGCGACCGCCGTCTGCTCGTCAAGGGCCGCAGGTCGTACCGCGCAGCGCAGCACCTCGAGCATCGGCAGCACCGCGCTCTGACGGGCCACCGGCAGCTCCTCGCGCGGCGCCGCCACCGGCACCCCCGCCGCGAGCAGCGCCCGGCGCAGCACCGGCAGCGCCCGCGCGGTGGAGCGCACCAGCACCGCCATGTCCGACCAGGCCACCCCGTCCAGCAGGTGCGCGCGGCGGAGCTGGTCGGCCACCCAGGACGCCTCGGCCGCGGCGGAGCCGAACACCCGGACGGTGACCTCCCCACCGGGCTGCTCCCCCGCCGGGCCGTCCAGCTCGGCGCGCGGGCCGGGCAACCGGCCGGCCAGCCGGGAGACCGCGACCCGTACCGCCGGAGCCATCCGGTGCCCGGTGCGTAGCCGGACGACCCCGGACCCACCGGTCGCGAGCAAGCCGGGATCCGCGCCGAGGAAGGAGAAGACCGTCTGGTCCGGGTCGCCGAGGAGCAGCAGCTCGTGCGCGCTCTCGCCGAGCCGGGTCACCAGCCTGGCCTGCAGCGGGTCGAGGTGCTGGGCGTCGTCGACGATCAGGTGGCGCACCCGGTCGGACTCCCGGCGCAGCACCTCGGCGTCGGTGTCGAGTACCAGCAGCGCGGTGGACACCAACTCGGCGGCGTCCAGCGCGGGCGCGGTGGCTTGCGGGGCGGCGGTGCCCACCGACCCGCGTAACAGCATCACCTGCTCGTAGCCTCGGAAGAAGCGCCCGGCGGCCACCCACTCCGCACGCCCGCTCGTGCGGCCCAGCGCGATGAGGTCCTCCGGTGCCAGTCCGCGTTCCGCGGCGCGCATCAGCAGATCCCGAAGCTGCGCGGCGAAGGCCGGCAGGCCCAGCGCCGGACGTAGCCGCGCCGGCCAGCCCCGGCCACCGGCCGCGAGCTCTCCCGCGAGCAGCTCCCGGACCACCACGTCCTGCTCAGGACCGGACAACAACCGGGGCGGGGGCAGATCCCGCAGCGACGCTTGCAGTCGCAGCACGGCGAAGGCGTAGGAGTGCACGGTGCGCACCAGCGGCTCCCGCACAGTGGGCGTGACGCCGTGCGCCACGAGCTGCTCGACGATGCGTTCCCGCAGGGCGGCGGCCGCCGGGCGGCTGGAGGTGAGCACCAGTACCCGTTCGGGGTCCACCCCACCACGCAGCACCCGGTCGGCGACGGTGTGCGCCACGAGGGTGGTCTTGCCGGTACCCGGGCCGCCCAACACCCGCAGCGGACCGCTGCGGTGCTCCAGCACTCGGCGGCCCTCGGGGCACCAGACTGCGGCACGCGGGGCCGCAGTGACGGAACGAACCAGGATGGACACGCTGCGCATGCAACCACGTCCCCCCGACAGTCCGCGGCGCGGGAGGATGACGACGATGGACATCGCGGATCTGGAGCGGGTGCGTGACGTGGTCGCGGCTATCCCGGCGGGCTCGGTGCTGGCCTACGGAGAAGTCGCGGCCCGCGCCGGCCTGCCGGGCCGGGCCCGGCTGGTGGGCAGGATCCTCGCCGAGGACGGCCACGACCTGCCCTGGCACCGAGTGCTGCGCGCTGACGGCACCCCCGCGCCACACCTCGCCCCCGAGCAACTGGCCCGGTTGCGCGCCGAGGGTGTGCCGGCCGAAGGCGGCCGGGTCCCGATGCACCGCTACCGCGCCAGACGTGCGGACGCGACCGGGCTGTTGCACGGCGACACGAGCGCTCAGGTTCGGAGGTAAGCGGTCCGGCCGGCTCTGCCGACAAGACCGCCGATGAGGACGGCGGCACCGGTCACCACGGTGGCCCGCGGCAGGGTCAGCGCGAGCACGGCACAGCCGGTGACCCCGAGCACGGCCAGCGGATGCCGCCATCGGCGCCCGCGGCCGGGCAGGGTGAACGAGGCGGCGTTGGTGATGGCGTAGTAGGCCAGGATGGCGAAGCTGGACAAGCCGATGGCGCCGCCGATGCGCACCACGGGTGTCAGCCGGCTCAGGGCGCCGGACTGGGCGGCCGCGGCGAGCGGAGCTGCCGAGCGGGCCAGTGTGGCGGGACCCACCGCGGCCAAGGCGGCAGCGCCGACCACGGCGTAGATGACGACGACGATGCCCAGCGCGAGCGGGATGGCCAGCGGGATGGTGCGGGCGGGTTCCCGGACCTCCTCGCCGAGGGTGGCGATCCGGGCGTAGCCGGCGAAGGCGAAGAACAGCAGCGCGGCAGCCTGGGTGATACCGGTCACCCCGCCTCTGGTCCATCCGGTGAGGGTGGCCGGATCGGCGTGGCCGCCGCCCAGAGCGGCCACGACTCGGGGTAGCGGGCCGCGAGCTGGGCCGAGGCGACGGCGTCGCAGTAGGCCACGACCGCGGCGATGGCCAGCGCGATCAGCAGCCCGGCATCGGCGACCGCCGCAGCCGGTGCGAAGCAGGCGAACACCCCGGCACCGAGCATCGAACCCAGCCCGAGCACCACCGCATCGGCCGGCCCCAGCCGACGCGCCAGCTCCGGTCCGGCCGGCTTCCCGCGCTCCATGCTCCCTAGCGCCATGGTTCGCAAAGCCGTGGGGCCCGGCCCTGAGGAACAGGACCGGGCCCCACGGACGTCGCGGAGTGGGTCAGAAGTCCATGCCACCGCCGTCGGGCATACCGCCGCCGCCGGCGGGGGCCTTCTCCTTCTCCGGCTTGTCAGCGACCACGGCCTCAGTGGTGAGGAACAAGGCCGCGATCGACGCCGCATTCTGCAGCGCCGAGCGGGTGACCTTGGCCGGGTCGATGATGCCGGCCTTGATCAGGTCCTCGTACTCGCCGGTGGCCGCGTTGAGGCCATGCCCGGCGGGCAGGCCGCGCACCTTCTCGGCCACCACGCCACCCTCCAGGCCGGCGTTCATCGCGATCTGCTTCAACGGAGCCTCCAGCGCCACCCTGACGATGTTGGCACCGGTCGCCTCGTCGCCGCTCAGGTCGAGCTTCTCGAACGCCAGCGAGCCCGCCTGCATCAGCGAGACGCCACCACCGGCGACGATGCCCTCCTCCACAGCAGCCTTGGCGTTACGCACCGCGTCCTCGATGCGGTGCTTGCGCTCCTTGAGCTCGACCTCGGTCGCCGCTCCGGCCTTGATCACCGCAACACCGCCGGCCAGCTTGGCCAGCCGCTCCTGCAGCTTCTCGCGGTCGTAGTCGGAGTCGGAGTTGTCGATCTCGATACGGATCTGGTTGACCCGACCCTGGATCTGCTCGGGGTCACCGGCACCCTCGACGATGGTGGTCTCGTCCTTGGTGACGACGACCTTGCGGGCACGACCCAGCAGCGACAGGTCGGTGTTCTCCAGCTTGAGGCCGACCTCCTCGCTGATCACCTCGCCACCGGTGAGGATGGCCATGTCGGCCAGCATCGCCTTGCGGCGGTCACCGAATCCGGGCGCCTTGACCGCGACCGACTTGAAGATGCCGCGGATCTTGTTGACGACCAGGGTGGCCAGCGCCTCGCCCTCGACGTCCTCAGAGATGATCACCAGCGGCTTGCTGGACTGCATGACCTTCTCCAGGATCGGGAGCAGGTCCTTGACCGCCGAGACCTTGGTGGCGGCGAGCAGGATGTACGGGTCGTCGAGAACCGTCTCCATGCGCTCGGGGTCGGTGACGAAGTAGGGCGAGATGTAGCCCTTGTCGAAGCGCATGCCCTCGGTGAGCTCGAGCTCGAGGCCGAAGGTCTGGCTCTCCTCGACGGTGATGACACCTTCCTTGCCGACCTTGTCCATCGCCTCGGCGATGAGCTCGCCGATCGAGGGGTCAGCGGCGGAGATCCCGGCGGTGGCCGCGATCTGCTCCTTGGTCTCGACCTCCTTGGCCGAGTTCAGCAGCTGCGCCGAGACGGCCTCGACGGCCTTCTCGATGCCCCGCTTGAGCGCCAGCGGGTTGGCGCCGGCCGCGACGTTGCGCAGGCCCTCGCGCACCAGCGCCTGGGCCAGCACGGTCGCGGTGGTGGTGCCGTCACCGGCGACATCATCAGTCTTCTTGGCGACTTCCTTGACGAGCTCAGCCCCGATCTTCTCCCACGAGTCTTCGAGCTCGATCTCCTTGGCGATGCTCACCCCATCGTTGGTGATGGTGGGGGCACCCCATTTCTTCTCCAGGACGACGTTGCGGCCCTTAGGGCCGAGCGTCACCCTGACGGCGTCGGCGAGCTGATTCATCCCTCGCTCAAGACCGCGGCGGGCGTCCTCAGCGAACGCGATCATCTTGGCCATTGCGGTGTGGTCCTCCGGTCATGGGCGCCGCGGGGTGTCCGCGGCAAGGACACAGTGCTCGGCCAGGCTCGGTGCCCGCGACGGACGTCCAGCACCTGCTGGACTCACCGTCCCGACCTCAGTGTGTTGCGTTGGCACTCGAAGGGGTCGAGTGCCAACTCGTGTTTAGCACTCGCACCCTGAGAGTGCAAGCTGCCGCGCCTGTCTGCCGCGGTGTTCGGCGCGAGCCTCACAGCGGGTGCCCGCCTGGCCGGTACTGAGCTCGGCTGGGACGGCGTGCCGGCACCGGGCAGGATGCGAGGGTGTCCACCGCGCAGAAACCCCGATCCGTCGACGAGCATGTCCGGGTAGTGGCCGCCCTGCTGGCCGCCACTCCGGTGATCTCGCTGCCGCTGGTGGAGTGCGCGGGCCTCGCCCTGGCCGAGCCGATCACCGCGGCGGTGCCGCTCCCGCCTTTCGACAACTCCGGGATGGACGGCTACGCGGTGCGCTCGGTGGACATCGCGGCGGCCACCGCCGACGCGCCGGCGCGGCTGCCGGTCACCGAGGACATCCCGGCCGGGCGCACCGACTCGCCCGCACTGCGGCCGGGCACCGCGCACCGGATCATGACCGGCGCTCCGATCCCGCCTGGCGCGAATGCGGTGGTGCCGGTGGAGCTCACCGACCGCGGGTGTGACCACGTGCAGATCTACGCCCCCCGCTCACCGGGTGACAACGTGCGCCCAGGCGGGGGTGACGTGGCGGCCGGCGAGGAGGTGCTGCCGGCGGGTGCGGTGCTGGGGCCCGCACAGCTGGGTGTGGCGGCGGCGGTCGGCTACGCCGAGCTGCCGGTGCACCGCCCGGTGCGGGTACTGGTGCTGTCCACCGGTTCCGAGCTGGTCGTACCGGGCACCCCGCTGCGGCACGGGCAGATCTACGAGTCGAACGGCACGATGCTCGCCGCCGCAGTGCGGGAGGCCGGCGGCGAGGCGCAGCTGATGCATTTCGTGCCCGACGACGTCGCCGCGCTGGAGGCCGCGCTGGCCCCCCGGCTGAGCGGGATCGATCTGCTGGTGACCTCCGGCGGGGTCAGCGCGGGAGCCTATGAGGTGGTCAAGAGCGCCATGCGGGGGCACGGCGTGGACTTCGGCAAGGTGGCCATGAACCCCGGCTCTCCGCAGGGCGTCGGCCGCTACCGCGGGGTGCCGGTGGCCGCGATGCCCGGTAACCCGGTGAGCGCCTCGGTGTCCTTCGAGGTGTTCGTCCGGCCCGCGCTGCGGGCCGCGATGGGCCTGCCGGCGCAGCGGCCTCGGTCCATCGCCCGGCTGACCGAGGCCCTGGAGTCCCCCGCGGACAAGCGGCAGTTCCGGCGCGGCGCGCTCGATCCCGCCGCGGGCACCGTCGCCCCGGTCGGCGGTCCCGGCTCGCACCTGCTCGGTGCGCTGGCCAGGTCGAACTGCCTGATCGACATTCCGGAGACCACCACTGTCCTCGAGGCGGGCGAGCAGGTCGTGGTATTGCGCACCGGCGTCTGACTTCTCTGCGGGCAGCCGTGACGGTGTGAGAAACCCACGACACCCGGACAGGCCTTGTGATCGCAGGTAAGTCACAGCACACTGAGGGTGAACAAGGAGGCTTATGCAGAACTCGGGGACGGACCCCACGATCACCTCACTGACCTGCGGGGACGCCAGTTGTCGATCACGTTCTCAAGGGGTTCTGCATAAGCCTCAAGGGCTCGGCGAGCTGCCGCATCCCAGAATGGCGTGAGGTGCCTGCGTCGTCGGGGGGCGCAGGAGCGCGCTGGGAGATAACCGTTCGGGAGGCTGGGGAGCGGCCGAGCGGTTAACGGGCGCCGGGGATCCCCGTCGGGGGACGGGAGATCCCCGGTGCCGTTTCCCCGCCCACCGTTCCCCCGGGCATGGGCGTACGGTGAGCAGTCGCATGGCGTGTGCCGCCCGACACGCTCCGCATGAAGGCCCCTCCCAAGACCCCTAACAGCCCCAGTCGAGGATCCTGGCCCACGCATGGCGTCTCCCCCGTTTCCCGCGACGCTACGGCACCTGGTGGACCTCGCCCGCGAGACTCTGCCGCCGATGCACCCGGCAGGTAAGCCGTTCGTGGCCGCAGGAGCCGCCGCGACGCTGCTGCTGCGCGGGCTGTCCCCGACCGCAGGCACGCTGAGCGCGCTGGCCACCGTCTGCTGCGCGGCGTTCTTCCGCGAACCGCACCGGGTGCCGCCGCGGGACCCAGAGCTCGCCCTCGCGCCCGCGGACGGCACCGTGAGCAGCGTGACGTCCGCCTCGGCGCCGGCTGAGCTGGGTCTCGAGAGCCGGCCGCAGCCGCGGGTCAGCGTGTTCCTGTCCCTGTTCGACGTGCACGTGCAGCGCATCCCGATGGACGGCGAGATCCGCCGCGTCGCCTACCGCCCAGGCAGGTTCCTCACGGCCGACCTGGACAAGGCCAGTGCGGACAACGAGCGCGCCAGCGTGCTGCTGCGCTCGAGTGCCGGGCACGACCTCGTCGTGGTGCAGATCGCCGGGCTGGTGGCCCGCCGGATCGTCTGCTCGGTGCGGCCCGGTGACGTGGTGGCGGCCGGAGCCACCTACGGCCTGATCCGCTTCGGGTCCCGGGTGGACCTCTACCTCCCGCCCGGCAGCGCACCGCTGGTCCACCCCGGGCAGCGCACCGTGGGTGGGGAGACCGCGCTGGCCCGGCTCCCCGCGGCCGGGCAGTCCTAAGCCATGCCCAACGCCGGCGCCGGGGTGCGCCTGCTGCCCAACGTCATCACCGTGCTGGCGCTGTGCTCGGGCCTGTCCGCGCTGAAGTTCGCCCTGGACGGGAACTACACCGGCGCGCTCGCCGCGATCGGGGTGGCGGCGCTGCTGGACTCGCTGGATGGCCGGCTGGCCCGGTTGCTCGACGCCACCTCCCGGATCGGCGCCGAACTGGATTCGCTGGCCGACTGCGTGTCTTTCGGCGTCGCACCGGCGGCCGTGCTGTTCATCTGGGCGCTGCGCGGCGTCCCGGTGGGGTGGCCGGTGACCCTGGTGTTCACGGTCTGCGTGGTGTTGCGGTTGGCCCGGTTCAACGTCCTGCTGGAGGACACTGAGGCGCTGCCGTTCGCCAAGGAGTTCTTCGTCGGGATCCCCTCCCCGGCGGGCGCGCTGCTGGCGTTGCTCCCGCTCATGGCCTTCCTCCAGTTCGGCACCGGCTGGTGGTCCTCGTCGACGTCTGTGGCGGCCTGGACGGTCCTGGTGGCCCTGGGGATGGTGAGCCGGTTACCGACCCTGTCGATGAAGACCATGCGGGCACCGGCGCGGGCGGTGGCGCCGCTGCTAGTGCTCATCGCCGGGCTGACCGCCGCAGTGATCACATTCCCGTTCGCGTCGCTGGGCGCGGCGATGCTGCTGTACCTGGTCCATGTGCCCTACGCGAACTACCGTTACCGGTGGCTCGCGCGGCATCCTTCGGCGTGGGAGGTCCCCCCGCGCCAGCGCCGGGTGATCCGCCGCACCGCGCGCAGCATGCGCCACCTCGGGCTGCGGCCACCCCTGCGCCGACGCGTGGCCGGTGCCGCCGCCGCCGCGGGCGCCGCAGTACGCCGCCGCCGGGGCGGCGAGACCAACGGCCAGCTACCCCGAGATCTCCGCCCCCGCTGGACCGGCCTCCGCCGGCACCCTTAACCTGGTGACGCGTCGCCTCGGACCGCCCAGCAGGGTGGCTGAGTTGCTGTGTGGGCACTGCCCCGGCCCGTGCCGGACGCCGGCGCTCGGCAGGGACACCAAGATCACTGTTTGGGTGCCAAAACCGACAGGATGTGTCGGTTTTGGCACCCAAACAGTGATCTTCCCAGGTGGAAGGCGCCACGCAGGGCAGCTGAGCTGGACTGGTCGGTGATCGACCCCCACGCACCATCGTGATCGGCCGGGTCACTGCCCCGTGGCTGGTCAGCAGACACCGAGTCCGCCGATGCGCAGCGGGCCTGCCTCCGGTCCACCCTATGGTCCGCCGCAGGACAACGTGACTCAAACCTCGACGTTGCCGGGATCTAGTTGATCTAGGCCGCAAGGGTGCGCAAGCATCCGCGAGCCGCCCCAGGCCAGTGGTTGGGCGGGGGCGGGCAGCGGCTGCTCCACGCGGAGGAACGCGACGTCGGCGCCATCCGGACCGCGCCAGCACTGGGGGTCGAGCTGAGCAGTCCGCGTGGCACTGTCCAGGTGCGCAAACACCACCGTGACTGGCTCATCCCGCTCGTGACCGGTGAGAATGTGAGCGCAGGTGACCAGCAGCTGCGGGCCCACCACGAAGCCGGTCCCCGCCGGACGACCCGCAGCGTCGAGGACCTGCACGACACTGCGGGTCACCTCGACCGGCCAGCCGGCTGCGGAGCCCGCCCGAAGCGGCGGTTCACCCAGCCGCGTCATCGCCTCGCTCCCAGCGCAGTGTGACCTTTAGGGGGCACTCGCTCGCGGTTTTGGCAATGACCGCGCCGGCCTGGGCGTGGTCCATCTCGACAACGATTTCACCGCCGCCCTCCAGCGGCACCGCGACCAACTCCGTCATCGCACCGCCCAATCTCGGTAGCCGTCTGGGCGCACTGTGCCCTGTCCTCACAGAGTCGGGATAAACCGGCCGTGATACCAGTCAAGCAGGATTCGTGTTCGTTTCTGGTCCCGCAACGGCGGGGTGGATCGCCTGAAATTCTTCCCGGAGCAGCGGGGACCTTTGCGCTCCGGTGCGATGCCGTGATCGGGGTATCGTCTAGCTGCCATTGGGAGCAGCTGGCAGGGCAGGGTGAGGGCGGGAGGAACACGTGCCGGACAACGCGCGCAGCCTGAGGCAGGAGCAGCTCTGGCTTACGGCTGATCTGCGGAATACGGGCAAGACCTGAGTTGAGGTCGCCGCGGTCTTCCAGACAAGGTATCGGGTGAATGCGCGGGTGGCGTTCCGGCTGGCGCACACCTGGAGCCAGCGGCAAGCCGCCGACGAGTGGAACCGGCGCTGGCCGGATGACCCGAAGACGTTCAAAAACTTCTCCTATTGGGAAATCTGGCCCAGCGCCACCGGCTATGCACCGTCGCTGTACGTTCTCACCAAGCTGGCGCAGCTGTACGAGTGCAACATAAGCGACCTGGTGATAGATCTACCCGGCTTCCGGCACCACGACAGCGCCTATCGCGAATTAGTGACACCACAAGACCTCACACTCACCCAGCACATGGAATCATTATTTGTCGGCCTTGTCGGCCAGGAGAACAGTGGGGGTGGTATACTGTCACCGTTGGTCCTGCCGGCAGGTGCTACCGCGTTGGTGCACCGGCTGGAAGAAATCGACGTCGTGGAGTTAGCGCAGGTTATCACCATGTGGACGCACAAGCTCGGTTTCGGGGTGAACCGCCGCAAGGTGCTGTCCAAGCTGAGCACGGCAGCGACGCTCGCGGCCGCCGCACCGGTGGATGGTGTGCTTGATCCCGACGAGCGCGAACGGGTCACTCGGGTGGTTCAGGGCGCCGTGGGCTTCACCGAGCCCGCGCTGCGCTATTGCGAGGTGATGGCAGGTACTCTTGGTCATCGAGTCCAGACGCTCGGCCCCCGACTCGGACTGCAGAATGCCCTCGGCCATCGGGACGTCGCA
>JAFAUB010000038.1 GCA_019243635.1 Pseudonocardiales bacterium | reverse complement strand
CTTCCCGAAGGGATTCTGCGCTCGTGATGACCACACCCACGCAGACCGTGTTCCTGTCAGCGCTGTTGAAGAACCCGGTGCGCGACCACGCCGGGCGCGAGTTGGGCCGGCTATCGGACATCATCGTCACCCTCCCCCGCGACGGTTACCCGACCGTCACCGGCCTGCTGCTGACGCCCGGGGACCAGGACGTGTTCGTCGGCGCGCACCAGATAGCGGCGATCACCGACGATCAGATCGAGCTGGCAACCACGACGGTCGACCTGCGCCCGATCGCCCGCCGCGACAGAGAAGTCCTGTTGCGCGCGGACGTGCTCGGCCACCGGCTGCTCGACCCGGATCGGCCGCGGCTGGTACGCGCTCACGACGTCCTGCTGGCCCGAACCGAGCACGGTTGGGTAGTCCGCGGTGTCGACGTGCACCACTCCGGGCTGTGGCAGCGGCTGACCGACCACACCACCCACCAAGCCCGCGACTGGGCCGCCTTCGATGCCCTCATCGGACACCAGGCCTCAATCGCGCACCGCGGCCTGCTCACCCGACTGCGTGGCCTCAAGCCGGCGCAGATCGCTGACCTGCTGGAAGCGGCCAACGCCGGCGAGCAGGGCGAGATCCTGGCCCAGGTGCACGCCGACCCGGAACTGGAGGCCGATGTGTTCGAAGAACTAGACGACGAGCGCCAAGCCCGGCTGCTAGCTACCCGCACCAACGCCGAGATCGCCGCCGTCCTCGCCCGGATGAACGCCGACGACGCCGCCGACGCACTAATGGATCTCCCCCAGGACCGGCGCCGCCCGGTGCTTAACGCGCTACCCGAGCCGCAGCGCCGCCACGTCACCACGTTGCTCGGCTACGCCGCACAGACCGCTGGCGGGCTGATGAGCATCGACCACCTCACCCTGCCCCGGACAGCCACCGCCGCCGACGCGCTCGCCGCCGTGCGCGAGGCGCGGGCGCAGCAGCACCAGGCGCTAACGACCATCTACCTCACCGACCCGCAGCGCAGGCTATTCGGCGCCGTCACCCTCGTCATTGCCGTGCAAGCCACACCCGACACCCCGCTGGAACACATCGCAGACGCCGACCCGGTCCGCGTCTTGCCCGACACCGACGCGCTGGCGATCACCCGGCTAATGGCCGACTACAACCTGCTGCTTCTGCCCGTCGTGGACGCCGACAACCGGATCCTAGGCGCCATCACCGTCGACGACGCCCTCGAAGCAGCGATCCCGGAAAACTGGCGCCAACGACAACTCGACACACCGCTGACCGCGCACAAGATCAGCCCGCCGGACCCGAACGCCAAGGAGTAGCCATGCGCATGTTCCACAACCAGTCGTCCCACCCAGCTTCAGCAATGAGCCCGCGCCGGGCCGTCCGGTGTAGAGACCTGATCGAAGTCGCTCACAGCCGGGTTGTCGGTGATCGTTTGTGCTACCGGACAAGTTGTCGTGCGGTTCGACCGTGTCGTTCGGGGGCGGATTTACCTCGGTGTCGGCCCGCGTCATCGGTCTAGTGGCAGGTGGGCGGCATCGTGTGGCCGCGGTGACCAGCCCGGCGAGTGGAAAATGCGCCGGATGGTCGAGGTGGACGCGACCGGCAGCCCGGCCCGCTGCAGGTACCAGGCCAGGGTGACCGGTCCGGCATCGAGGCCCTGCCTGGTCAACTGCTGTCGAGTCGTGATGATCAGCTCGCGGACCTGCGGACCGACCGCGCGCGGATTGCTCTGCGGCCGGCGGGTGCGGGGATCGACGGCGTCCAGCCCGCCGTCGCGGTAGCGGGCGAGTAATCGGTGCAGGTGCTGGCGGGAGTAGCCGTACTGCACCGCGGCGGCGGTGACGGTCAGTTCCTTGCTGATCACCTTCAAAACGGCGACACGAGCACGAGACATGCCCCTGAACTGTCACCCATGACACGACTCATGTCTCAGTATCAGATGTCGCCTATCTCAAGAACTCAGGCACCTTCGGGCGCGCGCAGTTTTGCTACGGATCAACACGCCGGCCGTTTCGAATCCCTTCGGTAGGCCGTGCACCCCTGGA
>JAFAUB010000176.1 GCA_019243635.1 Pseudonocardiales bacterium | reverse complement strand
CTCGGCGGAACAGTTCGCTACCGGACTGCGCATGCCTGACGGTGAACGATGTAGGAAAGCCGTGTGTGGGAGAACCACATGCACGGTTTGACGGGGGGAAGCTGGAAACGGAGTCCAAAGCCACCGCGCCAGCTTCCCACCCTACTCACAGTCCCGCTTGGGGATCTTCACTACAAGATCCAGCTGATGCGCATCCAACGTGTCGTGTAGATTCTGAACCAGATCCGCGACCCAACGTTTCCCGCTGAAGGCGCACAGAACGAAGAAAACCTGAGTCCTCCGCTCCCGGAGAAGAACAGCACCCAGAGCGGAAAATACCACCGCAACCGGTAATAGAGAAACCAGAACCCACAGCGGAACCCGATATACGAGCAAGCGAGCATCCAACAGTCGACCAGCGCCGGCCGTCATCGCCGCAACCGTCAAACCACTGACGACTGAAGTGACTATCGCGAACCGCACCGGACGTTCGTCTCCACCAAGCCCCATCACGGCGCCTCACTTGATCATTTTCTAGCACTCGTCACTACTCGTGAGCACGAGTATAGGCACAGCACTCCTGAAACACGGCCAGCGGGAAGACAGGACAAAACGGGAGACAGTGCTGAGCTGGGTGGGTGAGATCCAGAGCGGTGCCGTCGATCCGCGCATCCGGGCGCTCGACGAGCACCTCGCCGACGGCCTCCACCGTCGATAACCAGGCTTCATCACCACGCCCGACCAACAAGCCGTCCACCGCGCGGGAGCGCTGCCCTGGAACCGGCTGCTCGACGTGATCATCGTCGAGGCCACGAACATGGACCTGACCAGGTCACCGTGCACGCGAGTCCAGACATTCACATGATCTCCAACGGTAAGTGGCGGTGTTCTATCGGCGCTAAGCGACGTACGACTTCTGCACGCTCAACCGGCGGGAGGTGTCACGTGTGCGCCACAGAGTGCGGGGCCGCCGCTGGCCTGTGTTCTGTTGCGCTGTAGTCAGAGAAATACTGGAGTCAGCCCCGTGTGGTTGCCCCGGCCGCCACGGCGGTCGAGGCCGCTGTGCGGATAACGTCGGCTGTGGTCACTACCCGCCCGCGATCGTGCTCTCCCCGGATCTGGGCGACGCGAAGTAGGCCAGCGCGTTTTCCCGTCTGCTCGGCGTGCCGGTCTCCGCAGCGGCTAAGCAGTGCCTGGCCGAGGACGAGGTCGTCGACTTCCGCGATCATCCCTGATGTCCGCGGGCGGGAGGTGGTCGTGCTCGACGACGAGGTCGCCCGCAGCTCGACGATTCCGAAGCTGCTGGACCACTTGGCCGATGAATACGTGGCCTCGGTGCGTGTGGCGTGCACCCACGGGTTGTTCACCGACGGCGCCCTGCGGCGCATCCAGGCCCGTCCCGAGGTCAACGAGATCGTGTGCACCGACACCGTGCCGATTCCCGACCAGAGTCGCGTCGGCAAGCTGACCGTGCTCTCGGTGATGCCCGCGCCGGCCGAGGCGACACGCCGCATCCACAACGGCGAACCGGTCAGCGTCCTCATTCGACGCCCGGTGAGACCCAGCTCGCCCGAATGCCGCGCTGCCTGATCCTTGGGCGGACCGCTCTGGTGGGTCGCGCGGTGACCCGACGCCTGTTGTCGGTGGGTGGACGGTCAGCGTCACCCGACGCACGCCAAGATCACCACCCAGCTGGGGTCACCTGGAGCCGTCACACATCAGGTGGCCGACTGAGAACTAACGACAGTCAACGACGCGAGGTCACCGGCCCTCAGCCCCGAACCGGACCGTTTTTTCTCTGGAAGCTACGGGGGGCCAACCAGGGAACCTCACCATGACCACCATCAGCACCGTCAGTGTGTTCGGCCTGGAACCCTTCCCGGTGATCAGGTGAGCGTCCCGAAATGTGAGGTCGTCGATCGCCAGCGAGGTGACGTTGCAGCTCGATGTGACGGAACTGGTAAACCGATCCGACTTGCCGTAGGACACCTCGCTTCTCGTGGGCGTCAGCAAGGAACGCCATCAGTCGCCACGGTAGCTGACGTGACGCTGCCAGCCACCATCGAGTTAAGGTGAACGACCCCCAGGATGCCTGTAGAAAGCCAATAAGGAAGCCCCACGGCGACTAAGATCGTGAGCCCGGCGCTCAGCCCGTCTCCGAACCCGTTGGGAACCCCGCTGTCACCTTTGAGGCTAAATGTTATGACAAGCCCGGCGCTAAGTCCTATCGTGAGCCCGAGCGCAAGACAGCTCGAACGAAAAGCGGCTCGGTCGCGGGCCAGCACTGTTTGTGGGTTCGCGGTTTTTGTCAGATTCGCCGATGTGGCTTTGGAGAGGCCACCTGCGTATCCGCCCACGACCGTGGAGACGAGCCCCACCACAAGGGCACCCGAGGATCCCACCTGCACCCAGACCAGGAAGCCGGCTAGAAGGGCACTAGCCAACCCGCAGATGAGCCCAGCCGGTGACCAGCGCAGCCCTCGCGCGGGGGCGCCGCGGTCAGCCAGCCCGGCCGCCAGCCGGCTGCGAGCCCCATTCCAAGCACGTTTATGAGCTGCGCCACAGAGCCGAAGATCACGTCGATCGGATGGCCGACAGTAGAATAGTTTGAGAACGTTATGAAAAGTTCGCCCATGAGTGCCGCTACGAACCCAGCGACGAACCTGGCCAGAGGCGCAACCGCGATGCCCAACGTGATCCCTCCCCCGAGAAAGGAGCCGACAAAGGTGTTCTCGACGCCAGTCCCGAACTCGGCCAGGGTTCCGGGGGCTCCGATCACGCCTCCGACGAGCCCGCCCACGAACCCGGATGTCAGGCTCGTTCGGCCGAATCGGAGCCCCTTGCGGACTGTGAGCCCAATCACGAGCGCTAATATGAACCCAAACCCGAACTGTACCGGGAAGTGTGATCCGACCAGGCCGGAAAGCCCCGTGGCAAGTCCAACACAGATTCCAGCGAGCGGTCGTGGCGCGGCGCCTGATAGCTTCCACCAGGCGAAGTCAGTGTCACATTGGCGGTATTCTAAGTCGCAGGCGAGGAACGTCAGGCTATCTTTCGGCCTGGTCGGAGGTCCAGTTGATGCGTCGTGACGCGTCTGGGTGCCGCCGGTAGGCGGCCGGTATGAGCTTGTTCAACAGGTCGGGGTCGATCAGAGGCTGAGGGTTGCGGCGACCCTCGATGTACACGGCGCGGAGCATCCACAGCTCCAGCGGGCTGGCCACAACCTCGGTGAGGGGTCCCGCAGGGCCATCCCGCAGCGCCGTGAGGACCGCCCGCCAGGAGTCGCCGGGCTCGCGGGGCAGCCGGGCCTGCAGATACCGGGCAGCCTCGCTCGCGGTCAGTGGCTCCGGTTCGATGCTGTAGCAGTGTCTGCACCGCGAGGGTGGTCTTGCCCGACCCGGGAGGACCGATGATGACCAGCCGACGTCGGCGCAACGTCCGGAACTGGTTGGTCAGCGCCGGTATCCGGTCACTGCGACCGGTCTGCCCAGTCCACCCACATACCGGCGAACATAAGGAGACCGACCAAACCGGGTGGTGCTGTTGCTCCACCAGGTTGTGGACGGCTTCGGTCCCGGCTACACCCGGCTCTGGGCGCTGTACCTGCCGGACCTCGCCGGCGCTCACGCGCTCCCCGGAGACATAGCGCTCACCGGAGACATAGTCCGCCACTGTTGTGGCGGTGGTGTCGCTAGTCGGGTGGCCGGCGGCTCGCGCCTGCTTTCCCGCCGGGAGCGTCATCGGCCAGCTCCACCCGCTGCCCGTCCGGCGTGACGGTGAAGCGCCATCGGGCGACCGGAGGCCGGCCGGCGTGGTCCCACCGGTGGTAGGCGGCGGCGACCTCGTCGAACAGCCGGCGCGGCCCGAACTGGGGGATCGGCCAGCGCCGCGTGTCCGGCTGGTAGTCAAAGCGCGCCCAGGACCGGGTGGTGGCGTCGAGGAACCACACGCACCAGCGGTCGTCATCGCCGGTGGTGTGCTCGTGCTCCCAGTGGCAGCCGGGGACCTGAATGGCGATCGCGAAGAGCGCGTCGTCGTCGTTGCACAGGTGGGAGGCGTGCAGGTCGGTGTGGCTGCGCTCGGGGGTGTCGGTCTCGCGCACCAGGTCGGTGATCGCGGCGCGGGGGATCCGCTGGTCGCGGAGCTCCATGAAGGAGATGGTGGTGTTGACCAGGCCACCGGTGGCGGCGCCTTCGGGTCCGACGGTCAGCGACAGCAGCCCAGCGGGCTTGTAGGCGCTGCCCCACGGGGTGATCACCAGTCCGCCGCGCCGGGCCTGCGCGACCCACGCGTAGGGCACCTGGGGCGCGGCGACGGTGGACAGCACACGGTCGAACGGTGCCCCCCCAGGGTAGCCCCGGGCGCCGTCACCGATGATCACCGTCACCTCACGGTAGCCGGCGCGCTCCAACGCGGCCCGCGCCCGCGCCGCGAGATCCGGATCGATCTCGATGCTGGTCACGTTGCGGGCTCCGAGGTGTTCCGCGAGCAGCGCGGCGGTGTAGCCGGTGCCGGTGCCTATCTCTAGTACTCGCATCCCCGGCTCGACGTGGCCGGCCTCCAGCATCAGGGCCACGATGTCCGGGCGCGACGCCGAGCTGGTCGCCACCCGACCCCGACCCTCAGGCCCGGCGGGGCTGCCGTCATCGACCTGGGTGACCACATAGCGGGGCCCGTAAGCCCGCCGCAGCCACTCCTGCGGCTCGTCACCGCGGCGCAGCGGCACCAGCTCATCCCCGGCGTAGCGCCAGATCACCTCCGGGATGAACAGCTCGCGGGGCACCGCCAGAAACGTCGCCCGCCACTGCTGGGACAACACCCCCTGCTCGGCCAGGCCCTCCACCAGGCCAGTCCACAACGGCGCCGTCGCCGTCACGTCCCCTCGCCCTTGTCGCCCTGATCGTCTTCACCCGTGTCGTCGGGCTTTCCGTGGCTGCCACCGGGGTCTTCACGCGGAACCGGCCGATTCGGATCATGCCCGTTCCCCGTGTACCTGTCCATGTCATCTTGTCTGCCATGCCTGCTCATCTCAATTCCCCCTCCGGTCCGGCGGCGGCGGCGCCGTGCACAACGGCTTTACCGCGATGCCGCCAGCCACGCCAGGCAAACATTCCTCGTGCTGTTCGTCTGGCCCGAGAGCCGCTCTGCGACGAGCACGCCGTCAGCGGCGTCCGGGCTCTCGACGTCTCGGCCCGGTCTGCCCGCGATCCTGCCCGCGAGGGCCGTAGAGACTCTGGGTCCAGGGTAGCGCGAAGCGCCATCCCACAGCGACGCCGACGGCACCCTCGACCTGGGAAGACGATCCCGCACACCGCCCGGCACCCCAGCGGACCTCCACGGAACACACGAGCCTGCTTGACATCTGAGCCCATGGGATGTCTTTCAGGGACCCGCGCGGGGTCTTATGGATGCTGTGCACCTTTCAGGCGCCCATGCGGGGTCTCATGGATGTTTGTGCACCTCCGACGGCTGGCGGCTCTCCGACCGAACCCTGCGCGAGAGCGTCGTCGCTGTCGGCACCGAGGCTGGCATCGGCCCAGACTCCGACGGCGAGCCGTTCGGGACAACCTCGTGATCGACAGCTACTCGACCACTACCGCACCAACCCCGCTCTTCGTCGCCAGCAGCCCCAGCCTGACCAGCATGGATGGTCATATCCGATGGTTTCTCGGCGCCTGATACGGCTACCGGTGGACCCTAATGATCAACAGGGTGGGCAACCGAATCAGGTCGCGCCTCGTTGGGTCCACCGAGCCGGGGGGTACGAGGTGACTGTCACGCACATCGTCACCCTTCGTGTCTCCCAGGCAACTGTGAGGTTGTGTACAGGTTGCTTACACGTCCACGGGGCATAACTGGCAGCGCGAGTTCAACTTCCCTTAAGGAGCATGCAATGTCTGAAGGTTCTCTCAGCCAGCAGTGGCTAGCTGCCGATGTTCGCGATGACGTACGGCACGACCTCGCTGGTGTCCTGCACGACGTGCACCTGGGGGTGCCCGGAGCCGACTACTTCGGCCCGCTCTGGGTCGACGGGGTCGGGTGGGTGGTACCGCAGGGCTGGGAACCTTCGCCCGGGTGGGCCCCACCCCCCGGCTGGCACCAGCCCACCGCCTGGGATCACGATGACTACCGCGGGTGGTGCGACAACCACTACAGCGACGACCACG
>JAFAUB010000040.1 GCA_019243635.1 Pseudonocardiales bacterium | reverse complement strand
TCGTGAAAGGTGTGGCTTGGTCGCCTCCTTTCTATCAACCGGAGAAGCCGTTGCCTATTATTTGATGCGGCGTGTCGCCAGCTTTCGAAACAAAGACCGTCATCTAGCATAAATGGGGTTTTGCATAAGCCACAGTGTTTGATAAATAGTCTCGTGCGAAACTCTCATCTCCAGGTCACCAGGATATTCCTCGTCCAGTCTCGCACTGATCTGCTCCGGAGACCACTTCTGTTCCAAGCCCTTGTTCACCGCATCATGCAACCGGACCGAGGCCACCAGCTTCCGCTCCTTCGGCCGCACCCCGAGCGACTCATAACGCTCCTGGGCGGTATAGGCCCGATAATCAGCCGCACCACCATTGCGCTCGATCTCACGCAGACCGTGCTAGGGTCAGGGCTCCGTCATGTTTGAGGAATGACCGCATAGAGCAGTTCGGGCGGTTGAGGAAGTTGGGTAGACACGCCGCATTGAGGTGTCTTCCGACAGGTCAGGCACGGTCCCTAGAGATAATCAAGGTTCTCACGCCGTTGATCGTCGCGACGGACCGTGCCCGTGCCGTCATCCTGCCTTGTCCACCCCGTTGCCGGCCGGCAGTTCATCACCGAAAACCGCCCCGGGCACGTCGTCGGTGGCGCGGGTGGGGACCTCAGGGCTGTTCATGCCGGATGCCGTGCGCCTGCCGAGTACCTGAACCAGGTAGTTGATCACCGATCGAGGCAGGGTCTGTGCTACGAGTCGGGGTTTCTGTCGGCCGTGGTGGTGGCCGCGACGGCGTGCGCCGGACACGACGAGGTGGTCGCGCAGGCCCAGTGGGCCGCGGAGGCCGCCACGTGGATGCTGCGGGCGCTGGGCGCCAAGACCGACCCGTTGACCGGCGCGATCCCCACGCCCAGCGAGGCCACTGCGCGCCGCGCGCTGGCCATGGTCGATGCCACCAACCCGCAACGACGCAGCACCGACTGGGTCGCGGCCCCGAGAGCGAGCACCGGCCGGCGAGCCCGGCTGCCTGCGGTGGCCATCGACGGCAAGTCCCTCCGCGGCGCCGCCGCCGACGCGGTCACCCGCCCACAACCGCTGAGCGCGGCCACCCACGACGGCGCGATCGTGACCGCCCAGCGCCAGATCCCGGACAAAGGCAGTGAGACCACCCAGCTCGCCGCGCTGGTGGCCGGGCTGGACCTGGCCGACACCGTGGTCACCGTCGATGCCCCGCACACCCAGCGCGCCACCGCCGAGCACCTCGTCAGCGTCACACACGCCGACTACATTTTGACGATCACAGCCAACAGCCGCGCCTACTCCCCGCCGCACAGCAGGCAACCTCGGGGCCGGCAACCGACTTACGCGAGCACACCGAGCACGGCCGAGGTCACGGCCGCACCGAAGAGCGCATCCCGCGCGCGGTCACGGTGACCGACGACATAGGCATCGACCTCCCGCACGCCGCTCAAGTGTTCCGGGTCATCCGCTACGTCGGCGACCTCGACTCCCAGCGCCACACCAAGGAGGTCGCCTACCGCCTCACCAGCCTCACCCCGGACAGAGCCCACGGCCCCGACCTGGGTGAACTCCTGCGTGGGCACTGGGGCGCCATCGAAAAAAAGACCCACCGGGTCCGCGACACCACCTTCAACGAGGACGCTTCCACGCTACGCACCGGCACCGCACCCCAAACCATGTCGATCATCCGCAACACCCTCATCGCCGCGTTCCGGTTCATCGGATGGACCAACCTCAAACAGGCCCGCCGCCACTTCGCACACGGCATTGACCGATGCGTCGACCTCATCACCAAGCCACTCAAAACGGTCAAAAAACAAACATGACGGAGCCCTGGCCTCACACCCTCATGATCGTGGTTTGTGTGCCCTCAGCGACGCCCCGTGTCGTTTCTGATACACAAACCACGATCATCCTCCATCGACCACCGAGTAGACCCGGTACACGAGCACCACACTTGACTCGATCACACCGACTTCGTCGGGCCTAGTCTGAGCCCGCCCCAGCAGACTGGGCCTCCGGACCCCAGGACAACCGGTGTTCACGGGGAGCTACTGCACCTTTTCTGGTCGCAGCCGGGTAAACATTCAGCCTGGTGCGTGGAGCGAGCTGATGCGCGGCTCGATGTAACGGTGTGTGGTACGGGCGTGTCGGTTGTGGTGTGATCGGCTGGGGTGCGGTCTGATCTCGGGGTGCCTGCCCCGGAGGAGATGTCGCGCGATG
>JAFAUB010000171.1 GCA_019243635.1 Pseudonocardiales bacterium | reverse complement strand
CAATCCGTGGTATACCGCCTGGTCAGCGCACCGTAGCCGCAGCGCTTCGGTGCTCCAGACAGCGCCCAACCCGGAAAACGATCAGTGTCGTGACCAGCAGCAACAGCCGCGTTTGTGGCTCATGACACCGTTGTTACCGACACCCCGACCTACCACATCACCGACCCCGACCCGGCCGCGCCGCTAGGACCCCGACCCGACAGCGTCGGCCTCAAGACCCGCGCCTGGAAAGCGATCACCGACCAGTGGCGACCACCCGCGACCGCCCCCACCCCTGACGACCCGCGCCACCGCAACCAGCAACGCATCGACGCCCTACGCGACCAGGTGACCGACCGCCGCGAGGACACCGCCGAGGAGCTCGCGCACGACCGTGAGCAGACCGCCGACGAGGACCACCGCTACGACGATGACGAATTCGGCGAGGACAGCGACCTCCACTCCGGCCTCGGCTACTGATCGCTGTTGCCCGTCCACGTCGTTGCCACGCGCTGGTCGGGGTGGTCGAGCCAGGTCCACTGTTCGGTGTCGGTCACGGTGACCCCGAGCCGGGTGTAGGTGGGCCGGTCGTGCGTGACCCACCAGGCGTGGGCATGCTCGATCTCGTCCCAGAGCCGTCGGGGGCCGTGCTGACGGACCGGGTAGGCCGCAGCCCCGCGGTGGACGTCGACGGTGGCCCAGGAGCCCGTGACCGGGTCATGGACCCGGACGAGGTGGTGGTAGGCGTCGTCGGGGTCGTCCTCCACGATCTTGTGGCAGCGCGGGACCAACAGGCCGACGGCCAGCGCGCCGGAGAACTCACCGACCACCTCATAGACCCACAGGCTCGTCGTGGTCTCCCACGCGTCGCCGGTCTCGCCGTCATCCAGCGGGCAGAGCGTGTCTTGCTGGGCGCGCAGGCGCATGAAGGCCAGGTTGCCCGACAGGCGCCCGGATGCGGTGCCGTCCCCGGCCACGACCAGGCGCGCCAGGACGCCGTTGTGGTAGTCCGGTCCCCACGGGGTGACGATGACCCCGCCGGGTCGGACCTGGGTGACCCAGGGGTAGGGCAGCTCACCGGGTCGTACCGACGCGGTGGCGACGACCCGGTCATACGGTGCGCCGCCCGGGTAACCGGCGGCGCCGTCGCCGGTGACCACGGTGGGGGTGTGGCCGGTGGCGGCCAGGTTCGCGCGGGCCTGCTGGGCCACGGTGGCGTCGATCTCGATACTGGTCACCGCGTCGTCGCCCAGGCGGGTGGCCAGCAGCGCGGCGTGATAGCCGGTGCCGGTACCGATCTCCAGTACTCGATGCCCCTCGCGCACGTCCAAGGCGGCGAGCATGTCCAGCATGAGAGAGGGTTGGGAGGCCGAGCTCGTGGGGTGCTCCCCAGTGGTGTCCGGCCATACCGTGGCGCCGTCGTCGAACTGGGTCATGATCGCCGTGTCGGAGTAGACCACCCGCCACCACCGCCGCGGGTCGACGTCCCGGTCGAGGGGCTGTGGTTCGTTGTTCTCGTCGTACACCCAGACCCGGGCCGGGACGAACCTCGCCCGGTCCACCGCGCTGATCACATCAGCCCATCCGGCGGGCATCCTGGCGGCCAGCTCGACGGCCAGACGCTCAGTCGTCGTCACCGGCGGGGTCCTCCTCGTTGTCGTCGTCTTCCAGGTCACCGGCGTGCTTACCCTCGCCGTAGTCGTGGGGCTTGTCCCACTTGGACGGGTCCGGCGTCCTCATCTGCCCATCCCCACTGGTATCTCGTGTGCCCACGTAGGTGACCTCCAGCGCTGGTTACGGTGCCGCCACTGCCCCTACCATCGCACAGCGGGTAGTGCCCCAGACACCGACCGCGCAGCGGGGATGAGCGGGGTCAGCGCTGGTCTGTGGCTGTCCGCGGTCGAACCACAAGGACTTTTCGGAGAAGATTCGAGGGTTTGCGAGCCCCGTCGACCCCTCGCCGCCTCCGGGCTGCAGGACCACGCGCCCCCGCTGAGCCCCGCGACACCGACCGACCCGGCCGTGTCCCTCCCGGGTGCGACCCCTCGGCGCTGTTTTACTGGGACGATGCCTCGCGATGATCCCGCCACCAACCTCACCACGTGCGCGGGATGCGAGGCATCATGGCGTGGGGCGGTGCGGGCGCATTGCCGAGTGTGCCACGTCACCCTCGACGACGACGTCCTTTTCGATGCCCACCGGCTCCACGGACACTGCGCGCATCCCCACTCCCTCGGGCTGGTCGTCGCGGGCGGCGTGTGGTGTCGGCCGCCGGCCGGGGAGCGGACTGCGGCATCCTGGGCCAGTGGCCTCAATGAAGATCAGATGACATAAGATAGCTTATCGGACACTCGCGCCGACCGTCACGCAGGCTCTCCCAGCCGCCTGCGCGGGCCCGCCCGGATGGCGGAGCGATCCCCGAGCGCGGCTACCTGGGACTCGGGGGATTATCCCGCCTAATGTGGAGCGTTGTTGCGGGCATGGCTGGCCGGGGGATGTGCCCGCCGCGTTCGCGGAGCGATGTGGGTGTCGCTCTCGGTACCGGAGGCTCTCGAGCGAGTCGTCGCTGACGCGGACCCGGTGGGGGCCGTTGACGCTGTCGAGGACCTCGGCTCGACCGGTGACCGGTTGGTGGGTGCTGAGCTGGATGTTCACGGGGTGGTGGGGTGTGCGGTGTCGTTGTGGCACAGCAGGGTCCAGCGTCATCCGGCATCGGGTTGGGTCCAGGACAGTGGCTGCTGTTCCCAGCGGGCATGCTGGCGTAGTGGGTGGCGAACGCGGCGCGCACCCGGCGTGGGGCGGCGAGACCGAAAAACAGGTGCGCGGCGGCGGTGATGGTCTCGCCGTGGCCGACGATCAGGACCGACCTTCCACGGGGCCGCGTAGCCATAGAGGCTGACCACCGGTCGGTCATCGTGGGTGTCCAGGGCTGCGGCGAGCGCGGGGTGCGCGGCGGGCTGGGTGCCGGTGGGGATGGTGGTGGGCAGCCACGCCACACCGGCGGGCACCTCACCAGCCATCTCCCCGGCCCAGCGGGTATGGGCGTACCGCCCGAAACAGACACACCCGTCGACGGTGCGGATGCCCTGCCGCACGGCATGGTGCCGGCGGGGGTCGCGCGCGATGCGCTCCGGGTAGTCGAACACCGGCGCCAGGACACCGTCCGGCGGGGTCCACCGGTTGAACACGGAGATGGTGTCGAGCACCAAGTCCAGCACAGCGGGAGGCAGGGGCTGCTCAGGGTAACGCTCAGCGTCGACCGGGCGGCCGGGAATGTGTTCGATCACCAGCACCCGGTGCCCATCGGTATGCACCAACTCCGGAACCCGCACCGGCGGCGGATTCTGGGTGAACGCCTGATAGAGACGGATCTCGTGGTCGAACCTGGCCCGCCAGAGTTCCTCGTCGGCGCGCAGCTCCTTGATCACCACCGCTCGCCCATCCCGCTCGCCCAAGGCCAGCACTGACTTGCCGCCGGCCCGCAACACCTGGCGCACCACAGCCCCACCGAGATCATCGGAGACCAGGGCCCGCTCACGCGGCGTGCTGGTCATCGGCGTGCTCCGCCCTCACGGTCTGGGTCAAGCGGTCGACCAGGTCAGCTTCGGCGGCTGGCTCACCCCAGGCGTGCGCCACTGCCTGGACCGAGTGCGGGTAGTAGTGCGGGTCCACCTCCTGACGCTGTCAACTTGGTGAGCCTGCCTGGTTGTGGAGGCAGGGTCGGGCCCGGCTCGGGTGATCCCTGGTGCTGTGTCAGGCTGCTGTGGTGGTCGTGCCGGTGATCTGGTTCCAGGTGGTGAATCGGGTGGCCATGTCGCGGCGG
>JAFAUB010000136.1 GCA_019243635.1 Pseudonocardiales bacterium | reverse complement strand
CACAGGCCGAACTCGACGCCGTCGCCGACGAACTCAACAACCGTCCACGGCAGACACTCAACTGGAAGAAACCGACCGAAGTCCTCAACACATTCCTGGTCGAGGCTGGTTGAAGCTGGTGGTGCGTTCACTACTTGACACCAAGGGTTTAAATAGTTTCTATCGAGGCGACAAGGCGTGGTTGGAAGAAGCCAGTGCTAGCGGCGATCTCACTATGGTGCCCTTCCGCCCGCTGTTGCCGAGCAAGATAGATGGAGCGAAGGCAATAGAAAGAGCACTGTTCGTGCATATCAGGCGGCACCCAACCTTTGCCTGTATTGCCGCAAGAGCTTACCGACGTTACGCACACTGATACCGTACTGCTCGGCAAGCTGCCACGCGGCAAGGAGTTACCAAAGCGCCGAAGGAAGCTAATTTCATTAGAGCAGTAACGCCGACGGCTGGGCGGTGGATCAGGCTACTTTGCCTTGCCTCGCTCGCCACTGCCGCAGCAACCGGCCCACGCTGCTCACACTGATCTTGTACCTGGCTGCTATGTCCTGTCGAAGCTCGCCAGCTTCGTAGCTCAGGACGATCTTCCGTATCTCTTCCTGGCTCAGGTGCTCTACCAAGCCCCACACCCGGCCCTTGCGGTCAGGAGAGCGGACGCTACGAACTGATCTACGGTCGGGCCCATCCTGGCTGGCGCGCTCAAGCTGGCGTGTTGCCAGGTCCAGCTCATGCAGGACGTCGGAGCGGTTGGAGTAGCGGGTTGCGAGCCCCACCATGACACTCGTATCGGCAAGTCATGGGGTGCCCCCCGGGATCGCCTCGGCCACCGGGGCCTCGGTCACCTCGACCAGGTCGTGCCGGGCGCGCAGCTCGCCCCAGGTGGCGTGGTGGCTTGACCGTGAAGAGGGCCGGCCCATGAGCAACGAGCCCATCCCACCCGTGAGCAGGTCCGAGTGTTGGCGGCGGCGGTGCTCGACGGCACCTTGTCCGACGGGCAGCGTGAGGTACTGGCAGAGCCGCTACACCGGGCCGACATGGCGGTGGCGCTGGCGCCTTGTGCCTGTGAGCGGTACTCGGACAACCCGGAGCTGACCGCCGTCTACGCAGCGGCAGCCTGGGAGCCCGTGGGCGCCGCGTACGCCGAGTTGGTCGCGACCGTCAGATCCAGCGGTAAGGGGTGCGCGGCGTAGCCTTTTGTCACCTCTTCGCCGAGGTGTCTGCCCCGGGTCGACGGTCCCGGGGCATCGGCGGAGGTCATCTCGGCGATGGAGTGGTGCTCGGTGGACGTTGACGACGATGCGCGCACGATCGGCGCGCGGCTGCGGCGGATTCGGAATTCGCGGGGCAAGTCGTTGGAGGTGATCGCCGGGCTGGCCGGGATCAGCAGAGCGAGCCTGTCCCGTATCGAGCGCGGAGAGCGCGCTCTCGACAGCCGATCCGAGACGGTGGCCCTGGCCAACGCGCTACAGATCTCTCCCACGGACTTAACCAGGCTGCCGGTGCCGGCCCCAGGCAATGGGGATACCGATGCCGCCGTGGGTGCGGTGCGCCAGGCGCTGAGTGCGGTCAGCCGCAACCGGTCCGGCGGGCAGGTGCTCCCCATCGATGCGCTGCGGATCCGGGTGCGGGACCTGCTCGACGCTTTGCGGCAGTGCCGGCTGGCCGAGGTCGGCGCCCAGCTGCCCGCGCTGACCCGAGATCTGCACGCCTCGATCGCGGCCGGGCGGGACGTGGCGCAGTTGCTCGATCTGGCGGTGGTGCTGCACACGCAGGGCAGCCATTCATGGCTGCGGGTCATGGGTGCCGGGGTGGACCTACGCTCACTGGCCGTCCTGATGGCCCGCCAGGCCGCCGAGAACCGCGACGAACCGACCATGAGGGGTCTTGCCGTGTTTGGTGACGGGCTGGTGATGCTCGCAGCCGGTGACTTCGAGCTGGCCCGTGATGAGCTGGACTCGGTGACCGTGCCCACGAACACCTCGGAGTCGATGCAGCTGGCGGGCATGCTCGCGCTGTGCCGCTCGCTCGTCGCCTCGGTGGACAAGCGTCCGGCAGATGTCGATGCGGCTCTGGACTACGCCAGCGAGCTGGCGCAGCGCACCGGGGAGGGCAACGCTTACTGGTTGGGGTTCGGCCCCACGAATGTCGCACTGTGGCGCATGACCGATGTCCTGGAAGGCGGGGACCATGAGCGGGTCGTCACCATCGCGGAACGCCTGAATCCGCGGGTGCACCCCAACCGGTCGCGTCAAGCCGCGTACTGGATCGACTACGGCCGTGCGCTGGCCCGGCTGCGGGGACGGCAGGACGACGCCGTGATGGCGTTGCGCCGCGGCGAGACGCTCTCTCCACTGCACACGCAGCGCAACCCGTTCGTCCGCGAGGTGCTCGCCGAACTGCTGGTGCGCGCGCGCCGGGACGCGGCGGGCCGAGAGCTGCGGGGGATGGCCTACCGGGCGGGTCTGCCGGTGTAGCCCAGCCGGGTGATCTCTCTGGGGGGAGAGGCCACGGGCTTGGTCGCGTTCCATTCTCGTCAAGCGAGCGGGACATGAACCCGCCGCCTATCCGAGAAATGAGGTCAACCATGGCTGATGGCGCGACCGCGGACGCTTCCCGCGCGAACCGCAGAGCTATCGACGTCACCTGCGCGCTTCACAGAGGCCCGAGAAACTTCGCGAATCTGGTGGTGGAGAAGCAGGGCGGCGAGATCGTGTTCGACGTGCACGTCGCGGGCGCGTGCGTGATCATCCTCGAAGAGAGTGCCGCGACGACCTTATTCGAGGCCCTCCGCATCTGGCTAGGCCGGTGAGCGGCGATCCAGCAGCCCCCCAGCCTGAGCTAGCCGCAGGCGGCGCCCCGCGCTGGGGCGTGTCCTCGCTGGACTGGCAATCCCACGCCATCGACGAGGGCGCGGAGCACTCCGACGGGGTGTACGTCGCGCGCTGCGGGCAGCGGGTGTTCATGGGCGCCAGCCTGTATGACGAGGCGCCCGGCTGGATGTGCCTATCCTGCCTCCGTTGGGCCGAGCGGGGGGACACCGGCGAGGTGACCGAGCCGTCCCCGGCGCGCCCGGAGCGCGAGGAAGGCGGGGCGCAGTGAGCCACCCGGGGCGCTGGGCGCGGTCCCCGGTGGACTACCACGCGCACCTACTGCTGCCCGAGGGCGACCATCCTCCCGGCGTCCTCAAGGCCCGGTGCGGTGACCTGATGATGACGAACGCCACGCGGCACGACCAGCGGCCACCCGGCTTGACATGCCAACGCTGCGTCTTCCTCGCGGACTCCCCGCGACACGAGTAAGACCCGGCCAGCCGCCGGTTGAGCCTTTGCCCCCCGTGCTCCAGGCTCCCGGCGGCCGTGCCGGCCCACCCACACACCCCCGAAGGAAAGGACCACGCCCCGACGGCGAAGTAGATCCCCGGCTGGCCTCGGTTGACCTTGTCCCCCGTGCCGTGAACTCCCGGCAGCCGGCCGGTCTCCTCCAATTCGAGGCCACGCATCACCATCCCCGCCACCTGCCGGGCCTATAGCGAAGGTCGGCGGCAGCGTCGCGTTCGTCCCCCACGTCATCGGCGCGTGTCGCAGTGAACCCGACGCTCATCAGGGCGCCCACTCGATGATCACGCGAGTAGGAGCAGGATTGTCCTGCTTGCCGATGATATCGAAACCGATCAGGAGCCCTGAAACGAGCGCCACAGCGAGAAGGAACGGGTAAAGGACTCTATAGAAGAGCATTGGGCGCGCCCGGTAAAAGACCAGAGAGTAGAGTTGCATCAGATTGAACCTCTCCCGGAAGTTAACGAACAGGCCGAACCGGTGGGTGCGGAGGTCGCGACGGAAGATGATCATCGCATTGGGATCGTCCTCGGCTCGACTGAGTGTGTCGTAGTACCTCGAAAGCAGTCGCTCTAGGGTGCGGGGGTGGTCTCTAGTGGTGAGCGCGACACCGGCCTTGACCTGGGACCCTCGCGAGGGCTCACATCGAGCTGATAGCGGGCAGGCCAGGTGCTGCCCGATGCGCGGGCCGGCTTACGAGCCCTAGCCCCAGGTCAAGGCCGGTGTCGCGCTCACCGTTTGAACTCAAGATCGGCTTACGGTGCGCCGCACCGTGGTGCGACAGATTGATTGTCGAACGCCCGCGATCCTTGCCGCGGAGTTGCGAGGTGCCGCCAGGAAGCAGTGAAGATCCGCTGCTGGAATCGCCGTGAGTGGTGAATGGCAGTGCGGGGTCGGCCCCAGCCGGCTCGTCGACCCGCGCTGGCTGCCTTGACCGCACCGCCCGATGAACCGGGGGGCAGATACTGGTGTCACCGACCGGCTGACTGGGAGTGATGATGACCGACGCTGAGGATCGAGGCGAGGGTGGTCCCGGGCGCGGCGAGGATGGTGCGGGGCGCGGCGCCAGCGGTGCTACCAGCAACGGCAATGCCGGCGAGGGCGTCCAGCAGGAACGCCTGCGTGCGCTGAGCGCGGTCCGTGCGGAGCTGAGCCGTTTGGAGGGGGTACTGTGCGCCGGGAACCACCCAGTGTCAGATGCCACTACCCGAGTGGCCCGTGCGGTCGAGACCAGCACGGCAAGTGTCCGCGCCGCTGCGCGTGACCTGCACATCCCGGCGTGGTTGCGCGTCACCCGGGGAGAGAACCGGTGGCCGGTCGCCGTCGCGATCGTGGTGGCCATCGGGTTGCAGGTCGCGCTACCTGACAGGTTGGCTCTGCAGTCTCGGTGGTTGCTGCCCGGTCTGGAGTCGGCCATGCTGATCGGGTTGATCATCGCTAGCCCGGTCCGGTTCAACCGGGAATCCACCGCGCTGCGGGTAGCCGGCCTGACCCTGACCGGGCTGCTCAGCCTGGCCAACGCGTGGTCGGCGACCCTGCTGATCCTGGGCCTGGTCGCAGGCACCGAAGGCAAAGACGCCGGTCCTCTGCTGTCCACCGGGGTGGCGATCTGGCTGACCAACATCATCGCCTTCGCCGTGTGGTACTGGCAGTTCGACCGGGGCGGACCGGCCGCCCGCGCCCACGCCCGGCGTCCCCTGCCCGACTTCCAGTTCGTGCAGATGCAGAACCCCGACCTCGCCCATCCCGAGTGGGAGCCGCAGTTCCTCGACTATCTCTACCTCTCGTTCACCAACGCCACCGCTTTCAGCCCCACCGACGTCATGCCGCTGTCCCGGTGGGCCAAGCTGACCATGCTCGGACAAGCCCTGGTCTCGCTGGTCACCCTGGCTCTGGTCATCGCCCGTGCGGTCAACATCCTCAAATAACCGGCCCCCGACAACCGAACACGAGAGCCGACGGGTACCACGCGAGATCTTCGCAAACCAGCTCGACGAGGAGCAGGCCAGGATCTTCACCCGGATCAAGGTCGAGGGCGTGCCGGAGTCCAGCCTGACCTCGTGCTCACCGACGACCCGCAGCGCAGCGGTCCTGCGGTGCTCGGGCGGCACGCCATCGACGATGCCGGCTTGTAGGCGGTGTGCTGGGCGATCGGATACCTGTGGTTGGCCGCGACCGCCGAGAGGCTCGGTGCCGGATAGATCAGTTTCTACCGGAACCAGTTCTTCGGGGAGCTGCTCAACATCCCCACCCACCTCCGGCCGGTGGCCTGGTTGTCTTGGGCCCGGTCACCACGCTGCCGGCCACGGCTGACCTCGAGTTCCTCGAACCGTCTCAAGAGCCGGACCCCCTACGGGACGCCGGGCTCAATGCCAGGGTCGCAGAGTCGGGTGGTCTAGTCTGCTGCGGGAGGTCTGAGCGATGAGAGCCGTCGTCGTCGATAAGCCAGGCGGCCCTGAGGTCCTTCGGATGGTGGCCGTACCGGCTCCCTCGCCGGAGGAGGGTGAGTTGTCCATCGATGTCGACTTCGCCGGAGTCGGGTTCGTTGACACCTTGTTCCGTGCCGGCGCCTTCGGGCTGGCGCTGCCGTTCATCCCCGGCATCGAGGTCGCAGGACGGGTCCGTGAGCTCGGTGCAGGCGTGGAAGGGTTCCGCGTTGGGCAGCCGGTTGCCGCCCTGCTCAATGACTTCGGTCGTGGCTCGCGGGCCAGCTGGCGCGCCTCCCACATTCCGGACAGGGGACCTTATAAGGTCCACTTCCGAAATGAAGGGGGATAAATGCCAGAACGGCGCAGGAAGTACACACCTGAATTCAAGGGCGAAGCGGCGAAGATGGTGGTCGAAACCTCGCGTCCGATC
>JAFAUB010000033.1 GCA_019243635.1 Pseudonocardiales bacterium | reverse complement strand
GTCCTTGCACACCCAGGACGAACTTGATAGAGTAGCAGCAGAACTGAATGGCAGACCACGCAAGACGCTCAACTGGCGAAAGCCGGTCGAGGCCTTCGAAGAGCTGATCGCGAAGCATTGTGTCGCCATGACCGATTGAAACCGCCGCCTGTTCCTTCCCGAAGAGAACCCCGAAGCGATAGATATCCTCAAAAAGAAGGCCGCCGGAGGCGTAAGAGTCCGGGTCCTGCTCGGTGATCCCGATCACCCCGCTATGGAGCTGCGCGGTCGAGAGGAACGGCTCTTCGAGTCGATACCGGGTCGGATCAGGATGGCGCTCGCGTACTATCGCCCTCTGGTCGGTGTCGAGGGTGTCGAGTTCCGGCTGCACGGAACGTCTCTGTACAACTCGATATTCCGTTACGACGGTCAAATGCTTGTCAATCAGCACATTTATGGGACGTACGGGTACGTGGCCCCGGTTCTGCACCTTCGCAAGGTGGCCGGCGCCGACCTGTTCGACACCTACATGAAAAGTTTTGAACTGGTCTGGAAGGAGGAGTCCTACGGCATCCAGCCCGAGGAGCCCACGTCAACAAGCTAGACCGGCTCGTAGGCTGACCAATGCCGTCATGAAGCGGTCGGTGTCGGCCAGGCTGTCCAGGGTCACATCGGCACCGGCCTCGGCCAGCTGGCTGGCGCTGTATACGCCAGTGGCCACCGCTATTATTCTGGCACCCCCGTCGCGCGCGGCCTTGATATCCAGTGGAGTATCTCCGACCAGAACCGTCGATGACTGGTCGAACGTCGCGCCGTACTTCTTCAAGGCCTTCCGTCGAGCGACCCCGACCAGACTAGACCGGGTTGTGCCGTCCGAACCGAACCCACCGACATCAAAATCAACCCACCCGTCCAGGCTGAAAGCACTCAGCTTCGCGCGCGCGTTAGAGGCGATATTGCCGGTCAGGACGGATTGGACCGCACCGGGTAGGGCGGACAACAACGCCAGCACCTCGACCACGCCTGGCAGAATATGACCACGCTGCGGCAGCTGTGACATGTTCCGTTTCATGGCCTCAACAAGAACACCCTCGAACTGTGCGATCTCTACATACTCCCCAGCGTCGACGGAGTTGGCCGACAGAAGTTCATGCATTATCTCGAAGTCGGTACGACCGTCGGTGACGGGACGCACCGAGGGTGCGCGCCCGGTCAGCAACTCGAACGCCGAGGCATACGTCGCCTTGCTCACGCCGCCGTTCTCAATGAGCGTGTGATCGACATCCCACAAGATGAGCGTACTCGGGAGATGAGCGATAATACTCACACCAGCTCTACAGCACTCCGGCCCGGCGCCAGAGCAGCTTTCCCGGCCCGGCGACGAGCCCGACCTCCTCGAGGAAGTCGACGACCTTGCGGGCGGCCATCTGCTTGGTCTGCCGCCAGTGCGGGTTCGCGGCGGCAGCGGCCACGGCCTCGTCGACGTCTAGCCCGACCGCCGCGTACACCTTCGGGTCGATCAACCTGGTGGTGGCGAAGTAGACCGCCATAGCGAGGATGAAGCGGCTGTACGCCCGGCCCAACCAGCCCAGCCGAGGCCACTGCCGAAGCGTCTCCTCGCGGGCGTAGCGGATGTGTCGGGCCTCCTCGATGACGTGGATCCGTGACACCTGCTGGACCATCGGCTGCAGCGACTGGTCCACCATCTGCTCACGCTGCAACACGTCGAGGATCTCCTCGACGTAGATCGCCGCGCCGAAGGTGAGGGTGCCGTTGGAGACCGTCTTCAGCAGCCGGCCGAGGTGGTGCACGAACCAGCCGGGGCCGTACTCCGGGCCGCCGAACTTCTCCGCCATGCGGGAGAACATCACTGAGTGCCGGCACTCGTCGGCGATCTCGGTCCACGCGTACCGGGCGTGCGCGCTGCCCTTGGGACGGTCGTAAACGTGCCGGATGAGCATCTGCATGAGGATCGTCTCGAACCAGATACCAGTGCTGTAGAGGCTCGCCACCTCGTGCTTGGTCAGCGCGATCCGCTGCTCCTCGCTCATCCGGTCCCACAGGGCCGTGCCGTAGAGGGAGCTGCGGTGCGGGGCGATGAAGTAGCGGTCCGGCGCGAGCGGGGCCTCCCAGTCGATCTCGGTATCCGGGTCGTAAGAGTGCTTGGCCGAGGTCCGCAGCAGCCGTCGAGCGGTGTCCTCGCGGTCGGGGACATCCCTGGTCGTCGACTCAGGAGCGGTAATCATGGACATCCGCAGCCTCCTTGACGAGCGAGCGGGCCCCAACATAACTGACTCGTCAGTCACTTGCAAGAGGAAGCCACTCACCTCGGCGGATCCGGTCCAGGCCCAGCCACCCGAAGTCAACCGCTCGCGCCTCCACTTTCGCTCGGGGCACCTCCGGGTGCTCCAGCCACCAGGACATCAGCCCCTGCAGCGCGCCGACGAGCAACGGGACGGTCAGCCGTGCCTGCTCGAGCACCTCCTCCTCAGCCGGCACCGCACCCCCCGGCTGGGGGTCGTAGTAGCCGACGAGGACCGCCGCGAACACCTCAATCATCTGCTCCCGCAACCCCCGCAGCCGCACGCCGAGCTCCGGGTTGTCCAGGTGCCGCGCGACCAGTGCCCACGCCTCCGGGCGCTCGGTCACCAGGTCGCAGAGCAGCCGGACAACCCCGCGCCACGCGCCGAGCGCGTCGCCGGCCTTGCCCAACACCTCGGGCAGCCGTCTCATGAAGCCCTGCACGACCTGCTCGGTGACCGCCGCGAAGAGCTCCTCCTTGCTCGGGAAGTGCTGGTACACCAGCGCCTTGCTCACTCCGGCCGCGGAGGCGACGTGCTCCATCTGGGTGAGATAGTAACCCCGGCTGCTGAACTCCCGCAGCGCCGCGTCAAGCAGCTCACCCCGCCTGGCCCGGGACGACAGGCGGCGCCGGGCGCGTGCTGCGTCCGGGAGATGCCTCGGCGACCGCCGACTCACGCCGACCAGTGTGCTCGCTACCCACGTGTCGTCCATGCGCAGCACTCACAAGCGGCTGGGTATACCTTCCTCACCCAGTGCGATCCTCACCCAGTGCCTTCCGCACCCAGCGCGATCCGCACCCAGCGCGATGACACTGACCGTCCTAGCAGGCAGGAGCAGATATGGCACGCGTCGGGCTGTTGACCTTCTCCGACGGACGTGACTTCGTCCACGCCGACATCAAGGCGTTCGCGCTCGACGTCGAACGTCGCATCGCCCAGGCGCTGGAACAGGCCGGGCATGAGGTCATCCGCGCGGCGGAGCCGATCTGGACCAACACGATGGCCACGGCCGAGGCGCGTCGAGTCGCTGACGCACGGTGCGACCTCACCATCTTCAACTACCCGGTGTGGGCGTTCCCGCACTTCTCGATGCTCGCCGCGGCGGCGACGCCGGGTCCGCTGCTGTTGTTCTCCACCATCGACCCGCAGTTCCCCGGCATGGTCGGCATGCTGGCGGCCGGTGGGGGGCTGGACCAGGTCGGCCGGCGACACACCCGGGTGTGGGGCGATATGACCGACTCGGCCGTGCGGGACCGCGTCCTGGAGACGGTCCGGGCCGCCGCCGCCGTGTCCGCCCTGTCGGGCAGCACCTTCGGCCGGTTCGGTGGCCGTCCGATGGGGATGTACACCGCAGTGGCGGATACCGACCAGTGGATGAGCACGTTCGGGGTGGATGTCGAGGAGATCGACCAGTGGGAGATCGTGCGCCGCTGCGCCGCCGTCGAGCAGTCGCGGGTGACCGCCGGCCGGGAATGGCTGGAGCGCCACGCCGCCGGGGTGCACTACGACGGCAAGCAGCTGACACCTGAGCTGCTCGAACGTCAGATCCGCTCGTACCACGCCGTGCGGGAGCTGATCGAGGAGTGGAACCTCGACTTCTGCGGGATCAAGGGCCAGCCCGAGCTGACCACGCATTTCACCACGATGGACGTCACCGAGGCGTTCCTCAACGACCCCTACGACTGGGAGGGCCCGAAGCGGACCCACGTGTGCGCCACCGAGTCCGACATGGACGGCGCGCTCACCATGCAGCTGCTGAAGGGTCTCACCGGCACGCCGGTGCTCTTCGCCGACGTGCGGCACTACCACGCCGACCGCGACATCTGGGACCTGTGCAACTCCGGGCAGCACGCCACCTGGTTCGCGGCGCGCAGTGCGGACCCGGCGGAGAACCTTCGCGCGGTGAACTTCTATCCCGAGATCTTCTACTTCCCCGCCGGCGGCGCCTCGGTGTCGTTCTTCGCCGCTCCCGGACGCGCCACCTTCGCCCGGCTGACCCGGATCGAGGGCAGGTACCGGATGCACGTCGCCCTCGGCGGGTTCGAGTCCTACGACCCCGCGACCAACGAGGCGCTGGCCCAGCAGTCGACGCCTCAGTGGCCGCACGCGTTCACCCGGCTGGAGGTCGACGCCGAGGAGTTCCTGTCCGCGTTCGGGGCCAACCACATCCACGCGGTCCCCGGCGAGCACGTCGCCGAGCTGCGCGCGGTGTGCCGCATGCTCGACATCGAGTGGGCCGGGCTGGGTACGGTGCGGATAGACGGGGCCCGGTGAGCGCGCCGTGAGCTCGCTGCTGCTCGGTGTCGACATCGGCACCGCCAGCTCCAAAGGCGTGCTGGTGCGCGCCGACGGCACCATCGTGGCGACCGCGACCCGGGCCCACGAGGTGTCCATGCCACGCCCCGGCTGGGTGGAGCACGACGCGCAGGCGGTGTGGTGGACGGACTTCGCGTCGATCAGCGAGGAACTGACGGCGACGGTGCGCCAGCCTCTCGCCGCGGTCGGCGTCAGTGGCCTGGGTCCGTGCCTGCTCCCGGTGGACGGCCAGGACCGGCCCCTTCGGCCGGCGATCCTGTACGGCGTGGACACCCGCGCCCGCCTCGAGATCGATGAGCTGACCCAGGCGCTGGGCAGGCAGGCCATCCTGGAGCGCTGCGGGTCGGTGCTCACCTCGCAGGCGGTCGGACCAAAGCTGGCGTGGCTGCGCGCGCACGAACCCGAGACCTGGGCGGCTACCCGACGCTTCCTGATGGCCAGCAGCTTCATCGTGCGCCGGCTCACGGGCAGCTACGTCCTCGACCATCACTCGGCGAGCCAGTGCACCCCGATGTACGACCCGGTCGGACACCGCTGGATCGAGGAGTGGACCGAGCTCGTCGCCCCCGGTCTCGAGCTGCCGGAGCTGTGCTGGCCCTGCGACGTGGTCGGAGTGGTGCGGGGCAGCGCCGCCGCCGAGACGGGTATTCCGGCGGGTACGCCGGTGGTGGCGGGCACGGTCGATGCCTGGGCGGAGGCCACCAGCGTCGGCGTCATCGCGCCCGGTGACGTCATGGTGATGTACGGGACGACCATGTTCCTGGTCGAGGTGCTCGACCGCCCGCGCCGAAGCCCGGATCTGTGGGGCACCGTGGGCACGTTTCCCGGTACCCACAACTTCGCCGCCGGAATGGCGACCTCGGGAGCGATCACCGAATGGATCCGCAAGCTGACCGGGGAGTCCTCGTTCGACCCGCTCGTCGCGGAGGCCCAGCAGTCGCCACCCGGCTCACACGGCCTGCTCATGTTGCCCTACTTCGCCGGTGAGCGGACGCCACTGTTCGACCCGGACGCCCGCGGCGTGCTGGCCGGGCTGACCCTGCGGCACAACCGAGGGGACGTCTACCGGGCGGCACTGGAGGCGACGGCCTACGGAGTACGGCACAACCTGGAAGCGATGCGCGACGCCGGCGGGCGGGACCGCCGCCTGGTCGCGGTGGGCGGCGGCACCAAGGGCGGGCTGTGGACGCAGATCGTCTCCGACGTCCTGGACGCCCCGCAGCAGCTGCCGCGCCGGACGATGGGCGCGTGTCTGGGCGACGCGCTGCTCGCCGCCATGGGGATCGGGGAGTCACCGCGGAGCACCCCCATAGACGGGACCCGGTGGAACGCCATCGCGACGACGATCGAGCCGCACCCGGAGTCAGCCGCGACATACCAGCGCTGCTACGCCCTGTACCGGGAGCTGTACCCGAGCACCAGAGAGATCACCCACGCGCTGGCCAGAGAACAGTGCACAGATCCCCCCCGCATCGGAGGTAGCTGATGGTCGCGTCGTTGTTCGCGGCGCGGGTGAGCACGCGACGGGTGTATGCGCTGGGTGCGTTGGCGGCGGTGCTGTTCGGTTATGACAGTGGTGTCATCGGTGCCGTGATCTTGTTCGTTCCTCGTGATCTGCCGCTGACGCCTCTGGTGGAGGGTGTGGTGGTGAGCGCGACGGTGTTCGGGGCGATGGTGGGTGCGTTGGGCAGCGGTCCGGTGGCTGATCGTCTGGGACGGCAGCGGGTTCTGGTGGTCGCCGGGGTGGTGTTCACTGCCGGGGCGTTGGGGGCCGGGGTGGCGGTGAGTGTCGCGATGCTGGTGGTGTTCCGGTTGGTGGTGGGGTTGGGGGTGGGTATCGCGTCGGTGGTGGTGCCGCTGTACCTGGCCGAGATAGCGCCTGCCTGGGATCGTGGTGTGGTCACGTCCCTCAACCAGTACATGATCATTGTGGGGACGGCGTTGGCCGCGGCCGTCGGTTATGGGCTGGCCTTCACCGGCTCGTGGCGGTGGATGCTGCTGATCGGGGTGTTTCCCGCGGTGGTGTTGATGGTCGGGATGCTCGCCATGCCAGACACCCCCCGGTCGCTGGTGCGGCGGGGGCATGCTGAGCGGGCGCGGGCGGTGCTGGTCGGTCTGCGGGGTGACGCCGCTCTGGCGGAGGGGGAGCTCACCGAGATCCTCGAGCTCGAGGCGCGGCGGCGTGACACCGGCGGCGGTGCCCGCCTGTCCGCCGGCTGGGTGCGCCGGCTGCTGGTGCTGGGCGCCCTGTTGGCCGTCTTCCAGCAGGTCACCGGGATCAACGCGATGGTGTACTACGCGCCGATCGTGCTGACCGGTCTGGGGGTGTCCGCGCGCACCGCGTTGCTGTTCGGGGCGCTCAACGGAGTGCTGAACATCCTGACCATCGCTGCGGTGGTGCGGTCGAAGGTCGTTGACCGGCGAGGCCGCAAGCCCGTTCTGTTGGCCGGTCTGGTGGGGATGTCGGCCGGTTTGTTCGCCGTCGGTGCCGCCGCGCTGGTGCTGCCGGTCCGCTCCAGTGCGTTGTTCGTCATCGCGGTGGCGGCGTTGGTGGTGTTCACCAATACCTTCTCCGCGACCTGGGGTCCGGTGCTGTGGGTGGTGCTGGCCGAGATCTTCCCGCTCGCCATCCGAGGCTCGGCGATGGCCATCGCCACCCTGTTCAACTGGATGGCCGCCTTCGGTGTGTCACTGACCTTTCCCACCCTGGCCGCGCTCGCCGGTCCGGGTGCGGTGTTCATCGGCTACGCCGTCGCCGGCGTGGTGATCTTCCCGATCGTGTGGTGGATCGTGCCCGAGACCAAGGAACACAGTCTGGAGTCACTCGAGGCGGCGTTCCGCGACGTCGCGAGTGCAGGAGGTAGGAGATGACCGTCAACTACGGTCCGTACGGTTCAAGCCTGCGAGACCTGCCGCGGCTGCGCGGCACCCGCCGGCGCCGCGCAGCCAGCTGGGACCGCACGGGCGGTAACGATGACCGCCTCACCCTCCAGCCGGGGCACACCGCCACTCTCGCGGACATCCAGGGGCCCGGGACCATCAACCACGTCTGGGTGACCGTCGCCAACGAACGGGCGGTCCGCGACCCGTGGATGCGGGAACCCGACTATCTCCGCCGGCTCGTGCTCCGCGCCTACTGGGACGGCGAAGCGCACCCCAGCATCGCCGTACCCCTGGGTGACTTCTTCGGGGTCGGGCACGGCCGCACCACCAACTTCGTCTCCGCCCCGCTCCAGATGAGCCCAGAGGACGGCAAGGGGTTCAACTGTTTTTTCCACATGCCGTTCGGCACGGGAGCACGGCTGGAGATCACCAGTGAGCTGACCCACGAGCCGGTGTTCTTCTACTATTACATCGACTACGAGGAGCTCGACGAGCTCGAAGACGGCATTGGACGCTTCCACGCCCAGTGGCGCCGCAGCAACCCCTGTCCGGGAGCCACGCTCGCGTCCGAGAGCAACGCCGAGTTCCTGCTCACCGGGGAGAATCTCGACGGGAAAGCCAACTACACCATCCTGGACGCGACCGGCCGCGGCCACTACGTCGGTTGCGTGCTCAACATCCACAACCTCCGCGACACCAACGAATGGAACTGGTACGGCGAGGGCGACGACATGATCTTCATCGACGGCGACCAGTGGCCACCGACACTCCACGGTACCGGCACCGAGGACTACTTCAACACCGCGTGGTGCCCGACACAGACCTACCACGCGCCGTACCACGGCATCACACTGCCCGGCGGTGACAACTGGAGCGGGCAGATCAGCCTGTACCGCTTCCACATCGAGGACCCCATGCCATTCGAGCGGTCCATCCGGGTCAGCATCGAGCACGGCCATGCGAACAAACGCAGCGACGACTACTCCTCTGTGGCGTACTGGTACCAGGCCGAGCCACACCTGCCCTTCGACCTCGACCCCGTGGAGAGGCGCGTCCCGCGAGCACGCTGACGTGGGGCGGCCCCCGTTACGACAGTGGGACGTCGGTCTGCTCGGGCCGTCCACCGACACCGAACCCGGTGTCCAACCACCAACGGTCGTGACACAGCGGGCATTGGACGTACACGAGGTTGGCGTTCGCCTTGAGCAGGTACAGGCTGTCTGTGTTCGGGCAGTGCGGACAGCGGTGCCAGACCTTCCGACCGATGTCAACCAATGGGTCGAGAGCCATCGAAACACCTCCACGCGTTCACCTGTCGACGGACAGCGCCTCGAGCAGAGTGCCCACCGGAGCGTCAGGCAGCGCCCGCGCGACATCGGACAGAGCCACGATACCCACCAGGTCGTGACCGTCGATCACCGGCAGCCGGCGCACCTGGTGGTGGCCCATGGTCGCCAGGATCTCCTCGGCGCTGTCGTCTGCGCCGATCGTGACCGCCTCGCCCTGCGCGAGCTCTCCGACGTGCACCGCGCGGGTATCCTTGTCGGCGGCGATCACCTTCACCACGATGTCCCGGTCGGTGATCACTCCTTGGAGCCTGTTGTCCTCACCGCAGATCGGCAACGAGCCGACACCCAGCTCAGCCATTCGCCTGGCCGCGTGGCGCACAGAGTCGCTGGACCGCACGCATTCCGGGTCCGGCGTCATGATCTCACGAGCGGTGGTGGCCATATCTATCCCCTCCAGAGCAGCTCGGGACGTTCCCGCCACGGGCTACCCCTGCCATCCTCGTCGAAACGTCGGGCTGGCGAGTGCGGAGGAAGACCGGCTCCTCAGCCGACATACCTGCGAGCCCGCGAGAGTCGCTGCGGCTCCTCCAACAGCCGCAACCCACGCTCCACCCGGGGTGGGACCACCCGGCGCTCCCGCAGCACCCAGGCCAGTCCAGCGAGCGCCTCGACAACCGCGACCACACTGGCCCAGTCCGGAGGTACCGAGCGCAGCAACGTGCCGGTACGCCGCAGCGCGCTGGGTAGCGGACGGCGCAGCCACGCTGTCCACAATGTGTTGCGGATACCCAGCTGCCGCCGGCGGCGCGGGTCGCGGGAGGCCGACGGGGCGTGCTCGACCACCACGTCCGGCGCCCAGCACATCCACCACCCCCGAGCGGCGAGGTCGAGAGCGAGCAGTTCCTCCTCCCCACCCAGCCACAGTCGGGGTGAGAACCCCCCCACCTCCCGGAACGCGGCGACGCGGAACATGCTCGCCCCGGCGAGCACGCCGAGCAGAGCCGGGCCGGGCAGCCATGCCGGACCCGGTACCGGCGAGTCCCGCAGCTCGGGAGTGATGGGGTCCTCGACCATCGTCGGCGCGACCAGGATCCGGCCCGTCACCGACGCCAGTCCAGGGTGGGCGTCGAGCAGGTCGGCAGCGCGGGTCAACGCGCCGGGCCGCCACCGGGTGTCGTCGTCGCAGAACGCCACGTACGGCGTGTCGATGTGCCGAACCGCCAGGTTACGGCCCGGCGCACCCAGGTTCCGCTCGCTGCGCAGCAGGGTCACCTGGCTGAACCGGGCGGTGACCGCATCGGCGGTGTGGTCGGTCGAGCCGTTGTCGACGACTACCACGGGGACCCGGTCCGGCAGTGCGGTCATGTGTTCCAGGGTGCCCAACAGCTCCGCCTCACGGTTCCGGGTGATGATCACGACGGTGACCCGACGCGGCGTCACGGGGCACCGTCTTCCAGCATGCGGACCTGCTCCTCCACGGCGGCAGGCAGGAGCGCGCGCTGCCGCAGCGCCGTCGGGAGCCGGACCAACGCCTCGCGCAACGCCGCGCGGGCGGCCGTATCGCGCACCGAGTCCCGCCCGAGCGCGGCAGCGGCGGCGAGCACCACCCGCAGCGGCCGGCGCAGCACGGCGGTGAGCAGGGTGTTGCGCAGCTCGGTCACCCGGCGACGCTCCGGGGCAGGCCGGTGCGCGGAGGGATGGTGGTGGGCGACGACGTCGTCGAGGTATACCCGTTCCCACCCGGCCGTCGCCAGGTCATAGCACAGCAGCCGCTCCTCCCCCACGAAGAACAACAGGCTGCTGAACCCGCCGACCTCACAGAACGCCCGCCTCCGAAGCACCGCCGAGCACGCCAGGAACCCGAGCACGGACGGCCCGGGTGCGTCCGCGGAACGGGGTAGCGGGCTCCCGGCCAGCAGCGTGTTCACCGGGTCGGAACGCGCCGCGGGACCGACGAGGGTGCGGGCGGCCACCAAACCGAGGCGCGGGTGGCCGTCCAAGGCCGTCGCGGCCCGCTGCAGCGCGCCGGGAGCCCACCAGGAGTCGTCGTCACTGAAGGCGACGTAGGGGGTCCGGGCGGCCAGCACGCCGAGGTTGCGCGCGGGGGCTCCGTGGTTGCGACGCAGCGCCAGCACCTCTACGTCGGTGAACTGCTCGCGCACCGCCGGCGCCGTGCCGTCGGTCGAGCCGTTGTCCACCACGACCACCGGTGGGCGCGGGATGAGCTCATGCAGGTGCTGCAGGGTGCAGACCAGTTCCGGGCACCGGTTGCGGGTGGCGATGACCACTGTGACCCCGCCGCTCACCGGCGCACCCCCACTCATAAGGACCACGACCAGAACACGTGTTGAGCAGTCTCAGTTACCCGAGGTTCGCGCCCGGAAAACGCTCACACCAGATTAGGGACCGGTATGCCGGGGTAGCCCCCAGCGGTGAGCCCAGGGTTCAGCAGCGCGGGGTTCAGCAGAGCCGTGGTCACCGGTGGCGCCGGGTTCCTGGGATCGCACCTGTGCGAGCGGCTGCTGCGCCGGGGCATCGACGTCATCTGCTTGGACAACTTTCTCACCGGCACCCCGGCCAACGTCGCCCACTTGGTCGGCGAACCACGATTTCGTCTGATCAAGTGCGATGTGACGGACTTCGTGCACGTGCCGGGACCGGTGGACCTGGTGCTGCACCTGGCCTCGGCGGCCTCTCCCGCCGACTACCTCCGGCTTCCCATCGAGACGCTCAAGGTGGGCAGCCTCGGCACCCTGCATGCGCTGGGCTTGGCCGGGGAGAAGGGTGCCCGGTTCGTACTGGCCTCGACCAGCGAGGTCTACGGCGACCCGCGGCAGCACCCACAGCCCGAGGACTACTGGGGCAATGTCAACCCCGTCGGCCCGCGCAGCGTGTACGACGAGGCCAAGCGCTACGCCGAGGCGCTCACCACCGCCTACCGGATGTCCCGAGGGACGGACACCGCGATAGTGCGAATCTTCAACACCTACGGCCCCCGGATGCGTCCGGACGACGGGCGGGCCATCCCGACCTTCATCCGCCAGGCGCTGGCCGGCGAGCCGCTGTCCGTTACCGGTGACGGCAGCCAGACGCGTTCGGTGTGCTATGTCGATGACACCATCCGGGGCATCCTCGCGCTGGCCGAGTCCGACGCGCCGGGCCCAGTGAACATCGGCGGTCCGCTGGAGCTCCCCGTGGTCGAGCTGGCCAAGACGGTCATCGAGCTCAGCGGGTCGCCCGGCTCGATCCGGCACATCGATCGCCCCGTCGACGACCCGCAGGTGCGCCGCCCGGACATCACGTTGGCTCGGGAGCTCCTCGGCTGGGAGCCGCGGGTCCCGCTCCGAGAGGGGCTCACCCGCACCATCGCCTGGTTCCGCTCCCGGACCGGGGTTTAAGAACCCGCCGCCGCGGGTAATCACACATAGGTGATCCGCCGGTGGCCACGCGCCACTCTGGGTGCTGGGGGTAGTGGCGTGCGCATCCTGGGCATCAACGCGATCTTCCACGACCCGGCGGCGGCTCTGGTCGTCGACGGACACACCGTGGCCGCCGCGGAGGAGGAGCGGTTCAGTCGCCGCAAGCATGGCAAGCGACCCGTGCCGTTCTCCGCCTGGGAGCTGCCGGAGCGCTCTGCCCGCTGGTGCCTGGAGACCGCTGGCATCGGTCCTGAGGACCTCGACGCGGTCGCCTACTCCTATGACCCGGCGCTGGTCCAGCCGGACCTGGACGGGCTGGACCAGCGCTGGGAGAGCCTGCGCACCACCTACGCGCGCCGCGCGCCGCTCTTCCTGGCCACAGCGTTACCCGGGCTGGACCCAGCGGCCGTGCACTTCGTCCCGCACCACGTAGCCCATGCCGCCTCCGCAGGCCTCGCCGCACCGTTCCGCGACTGCGCGGTGCTGGTCGCCGACGGCCGCGGGGAGGCCACCTCGTATCTGGGCGGCCGCTATCGCGACGGCGAGCTGGAGGTGGTGGCCAGCCAGGAGCTTCCGCATTCACTGGGCCTGCTGTACGAGGAAGCGACCGAACACCTGGGTTTCCTGCGCTCCTCCGATGAGTACAAGGTGATGGCGCTGGCCTCCTACGGCCGGCAGCCATCCACCGAGCCGCGGCTGCTGCCCACATTGCGGGAGCTCGTGTGGACCACCGGTGACGGCGGGTTCGTCGTGGCGCCCATCGAGTGGTCCGAGCTGGCGAAGCGGCGGGTGCCCGGCGGTGAGTTCCAGCCCGAGCACGTGGAGCTCGCCGCCGCCGTGCAGGCACGCTTGGAGGAAGTGCTGCTGGAGCTGGCCTGGTGGTTGCACCGGCGCACCGGTGAGCGTCGGCTCACCATGGCCGGCGGGGTCGCGCTGAACTGCGTCGCCAACACCCGGCTCACCACCGAGGGACCCTTCGACAAGCTGTGGGTGCAACCCGCCGCGGGCGATGCGGGCACCGCGCTGGGTGGGGCGTTGCACCTCGCGCAGGTTCTCGGTGAGCCGGTCGCCCCCATGCCGGGCGCTGACCTCGGCCGCAGCTTCACCGATGAGGATCTTGCGGGCTGGCTGGACTGCGCCCACCTCCGCTACGAGCGTCCGCCGGACGTGGCCACGGCCGCCGCCGAGGCGTTGGCCGCCGACGCGATCGTGGCCTGGTTCCAGGGACGCAGCGAGTTCGGCCCGCGCGCGCTGGGCCACCGGTCGTTGCTCGCCCATCCGGGACACGCCCGGAATCTCGACCGGCTCAACGCGGTGAAGGGACGCGAGCGGTTCCGGCCGGTCGCGCCGATGGTGCTCACCGACCGCGCCGGTGAGCTGTTCGGCCGTGGCCCCATTCCCAGCCCCTACATGCTCTTCGTGCATGATGTGGCGCTGCGGTGGCGCGACCGCATCCCGGCGGTGGTGCACGTGGACGGCACCGCGCGCGTCCAAACCGTCGACCGCGACACCGAGCCGATGCTGGCCCGGCTGCTGGACCGCTTCGCCGAGCTGACCGGACTGCCCACGGTAGTGAACACCAGCCTGAACACCGCCGGGCGCCCCATGGTGGACGACCCGCGCGACGCGTTGGAGTGTTTCGGCTCGGCCCCAGTCGACGTGCTCGCCCTGGGGCCCTTTCTGCTACGCCGCTCGGAACTCACCCGATGAGCTACGCGGTGGTGATCCCCACGATCGGGCGTCCCAGCCTGCACGTGCTGCTGGCACGGCTGGTGAGTGGTGATGCAGAGCTCCAGCGCGCCGGCGACGAGCACAGCCGCTCACCAGCGATCCTCGTAGTCGACGATCGCCCGGCACCCACCGAGCCGCTCGCCGTCAGCACTCCGGTGCGGGTGCTGCGGTCCGGGGGACGTGGACCGGCTGCCGCCCGCAACGTCGGCTGGCGCGCGGTGGACACCGACTGGGTCGCCTACCTCGATGACGACGTCGTGCCCGGACCGGACTGGTCCGGGCGGTTGGGACGTGATCTGCACGGGCTCGCGCCGGATGTGGGCGCCAGCCAGGGCGAGGTCGAGGTGCCATTGCCCGCTGACCGGCGCCCCACCGACGTCGAACGCGGCACCGCCGGCCTGGCCGGCGCGCGGTGGATCACGGCGGACATGGCCTACCGCCGCGCCGCGCTGCGGCGCGTCGGTGGTTTCGACGAGCGCTTCGGCCGGGCCTACCGCGAAGACGCGGACCTGGCTCTGCGGGTGGTCGCCGCCGGCTACCGCATCGTCGCGGGGCGGCGGCGCACGACGCACCCGGTGCGCCCGGCTGGACCGCTGGTCAGCGTCCGGGCGCAACGTGGCAACGCCGACGACGCCCTCATGCGACGCCGGCACGGGCCCGGCTGGCGCGAGAGGATCGGGGACGGCCCCGGTCGGCTTCGACGGCACGGGCTGACCACCACAGCCGCCGTCGTCGCACTCGGCGCCGCAACGCGGCGGCACCCGAGGGTCGCCACCGCGGCGGGTCTCGCCTGGACCGTGCTGACCGCGGAGTTCGTCCTGCACCGGATCCTGCCCGGTCCGCGCAGCGCGGAGGAGATCGGCCGGATGCTGGCCACCAGCATCGCCATCCCCCCGGTGGCGTGCTGGCACCGGCTGGCCGGGGAGCTGCGCTGGCGGCGGGTGTCGCCGGCCACCGCCGTTCCCGCCGCAGTGCTGTTCGACCGCGACGACACGCTCGTCCACGACGTGCCCTACAACACCGATCCCGCCGCGGTGTCGCCCATGCCCGGTGCACGCGAGGCGCTGGACCGACTCCGCGAGATCGGTATCCCGGTCGGCGTGGTGACCAACCAGTCCGGCGTGGCCCGCGGGCTGATCAGTCCCGAGCAGCTGGAGCGCGTGAACACCAGGGTCTCGGAGCTATTGGGCCCGTTCGACGCCTGGAGCATCTGCCGGCACGGTGAGAACGACGGCTGCGGGTGCCGCAAGCCGGCGCCGGGCCTGCTGAAAGACGCCGCCGCGCAGCTGGGTGTGCCGGTGGACCGCTGTGTGGTCATCGGGGACACCGGCGCGGACGTCACCGCCGCAGTCGCAGCCGGTGCGCGAGGGATTCTGGTGCCCACCGGCCGCACCCTGCGCCAGGAGATCCAGGCCGCCATGGAGGTGGCACCGGATGTCGCGGCGGCTGTCGAGCTCGCCCTGTCGGGGCGGGTCCCATGAGCGCCCATCCCGTGAACGCCGGCTCCGGGGACACGGCGCCGATGGGCGGCACCGTGCTGACCGCCCGCTTGGACAACGCCGGGGACGTACTGCTGGCAGGCCCTGCGGTCCGAGCGGTCGCCGCGCACGTCGACAGGGTGGTGATGCTCACCGGCCCGCACGGGAGCGCGGCCGCGGAGCTGCTCCCCGGAGTGGACGGGATCATCGAGTGGTGCGCGCCCTGGATCGACCCCGATCCCGCTCCCGTCACGGCCGAGCACGTCGCCGCGTTGCAGGACGCGGTGCGCGCGCAGGCGCCCCGCGCCGCCCTGCTGCTCACCTCCTTCCACCAGTCCCCGCTCCCCTTAGCGCTGCTGCTGCGGCTGGCGGGAGTCGGCTGGATCGGCGCGATCAGCGAGGACTACCCCGGCTCACTGCTCGATCTGCGCCACCGTGTCGACGGTGACCCGCCGGAAGCGCACCGGGCGCTGCAACTGGTCGGTGCCGCCGGCTACCGGCTGCCGGCCGGGGACGACGGGCGGCTCGCGGTGCGCCGGCCGCTGCCCACCGCCGAGCACCTCACCGGAAGGCCCGGGTACGTCGTGGTGCACCCGGGCGCCTCGGCCCCGGCCCGGGAGTGGCCCGCGCGGCACTGCGCGCGGGCCGTCCGCGCCCTGGCCGCCGCCGGGCACCGGGTCATCGTCACCGGCTCAGCCCGCGAGCGGCACCTCACCGCCGAAGTCGCCGGCGACACCGGCGTCGACCTGGGCGGTCGCACCCACCTGCGCACGTTGGCCGCCGTGCTCGAGCACGCCTGCGTGGTCGTTGCCGGCAACACCGGGCCGGCGCATCTGGCCGCCGCGGTGGGCACACCGGTGGTGTCGCTGTTCGCTCCGGTGGTGCCGGCCGCGCGGTGGGCCCCTTATGGGGTGCCGACGGTGCTGCTCGGCGACCAGCACGCGCCCTGCCGCGACACCCGCGCGCGGCACTGCCCCGTGCCCGGTCACCCGTGCCTGTCCAGGGTGGGTCCAGCCGACGTCGTCGAGGCGGTCAGCTCCCTGGCGGGGGCCCGCACATGAGGGTGCTGCACTGGCATGTCCACGGTTCCTGGAGCACCGCGTTCGTCCAGGGGCCGCACACCTACCTGGTGCCGGTGACGCCGAACCGCGACGCCGACGGTCGCGGCCGGGCGCGGACCTTCGACTGGCCGCCGAGTGCGGTCGAGATCGCTCCAGCGGCGCTGGCCGATGCGCAGGTCGACGTCGTGGTGCTGCAGTGCCCGCGCGAGCTGGAACTCACCGAGCAATGGCTGCGGCGCCGGCCAGGGCGTGAGGTGCCTGCCGTCTACGTCGAGCACAACACCCCGCGCGGCGATGTGCCCAACACGCGGCATCCGATGGCCGACCGAGCCGACATCCCGGTCGTGCACGTCACGCCGTTCAACGAGCTGTTCTGGGACTGCGGCCGGGCGCCGACCCTGGTGATCGAGCACGGCGTTCCCGACCCCGGCTACCGCTACACCGGGGAGCTCCGCCGCGCTGCCGTCGTGATCAACGAACCGGTCCGCCGAGGGCGGGTCACCGGCACCGACCTGCTGCCCCGCTTCGCCGCCCAGGCACCGCTGGACGTCTTCGGCATGGCGGTCTCCACGTTGCCGCGACACGAGCGGATCGCGACGTTCGAGGACTGGCCACAGTCCCGGATGCACGCCGAGCTCGCCCGCCGCAGGGTCTATCTGCACCCGGTCCGTTGGACCTCGCTGGGCCTGTCCCTGCTCGAAGCCATGCACCTGGGCATGCCGGTGGTCGCGCTGGCGACCACCGAGGTCCTAGCGGCGGTGCCACCGGATGCGGGTGTGGTGTCCACCCGGGTCGACCTGCTCGCCGAGGCTCTGCGCGCCGTTGTCGCCGACCCTGACCTGGCCCGCCACCTCGGCCTGGCGGCCAGGGCCGCCGCCCGCCGGAGGTACTCACTCGACCGGTTCTGTACCGACTGGGACCAGTTGCTGAAGGAGCTGCGCCGATGAGGATCGACCTGGTCTCCGAGCACGCCAGCCCGCTCGCGGTGATCGGTGGGGCTGACTCAGGTGGCCAGAACGTGCACGTCGGACACCTCGCGCGAGCCCTGGGCGAGCGCGGGCACCACGTGACCGTGTACACCCGACGCGACGATCCCCAGCTGCCCGACCGGGTCCGCGCGGGTCCTGGGGTGACCGTCGAGCACGTACCCGCCGGACCCGCCAGCACCCTGCCCAAAGACGTGTTACTGCCCTATATGCCCGAGTTCGGCGACCACCTCGCGCGGCGGTGGCTGGCGGAGCCGCCGGAGGTGGCGCACGCGCACTTCTGGATGAGCGGGCTGGCCGCTCATCGCGGCGCGCGCGGCACCGGCATCCCCGTGCTGCAGACCTTCCATGCGCTCGGCATCGTCAAGCGGCGGCACCAGGGCCCGTCAGACCCCAGCCCGCCGTCGCGACTGCGGCTGGAGGCCGGGCTGGCGCGGGACGCGGCGCTGGTGGTGGCGACCTGCTCGGACGAGGTGACCGAGCTCGCCGCCCTGGGCATGCCGCCGCAGCGGGTCGCCGTGGTGCCGTGCGGGGTCGACCTCGACCGGTTCACCCCGAAGGGGCCGCGGGCGGCGCGGGGCGGCCGGCACCGCATCCTGTCCCTCGGGCGGCTGGTCGAACGCAAGGGCGTCGAGACCACGGTTCGCGCGCTGTCCGAGGTACCCGGCGCGGAGCTGGTCATCGCGGGCGGCGGGGACGCGATCGCGGACACGGAGCTGGCGAGGTTGGCGGCCCTCGCGCAGGCGCGCGGGGTGCGCGACCGGGTGCGCCTCGTCGGCCGGGTCGCCCGGGCGGACGTTCCCGCGCTGCTGCGCTCAGCGGACGTGGTGGTCAGCGTGCCGTGGTACGAACCGTTCGGGATGGTGCCGCTGGAGGCGATGGCCTGTGGTGTGCCGGTGGTCGCCTCCGCGGTGGGCGGGCACCTGGACACCGTCCTGGACGGCCGCACCGGCGCGCTGGTGCCGCCACGCGACCCCGCCGCACTGGCGCAACGGCTGCGGGAACTGCTCGCCGACCCCGGCAGGCTGGCCGCGATCGGCTCGGCCGCGGCGGCCCGGGCGCGGTCCCGCTACGGCTGGGGCCGCGTTGCGGATGAGACTGAGCTGCTCTACCGCCGGGTGCTGGCCGGTACTGAGGCACCGAGGGCCACCGTGAAGGGCGGCCAGTCATGAGTCGCGAGCACTTCGCGGCGCTGCGGGTCGCCCTGACCCGGATGGAGGGCATCGCCGACGCATGGATCGAGGCATGGGGAGGTCATCTGGCCGGTGTGCTGGATAGCGGCGGGCGGTTGCTCGCCTGCGGGAACGGCGGTAGCGCCGCCGAGGCCCAGCACCTCACCGGCGAGCTCGTCGGCCGGTTCCTGCACGAGCGGCGCCCGTTGTCCGCGATCGCCCTGCACGCCGACACCTCCGCACTCACCGCGATCGGCAACGACTACGGCGGGCACGAGTCGTTCGCTCGGCAGGTCTTCGCGCACGGGCGCCCCGGTGACGTACTGATCGCGCTGTCCACCAGCGGCGCCAGCCGCAATGTGATCTCCGCGGCCAAGGCGGCCCACGAGGTCGGCATGACCGCGTGGGCACTGACCGGGCCAGCCCCCAACACGCTGGCCGCTCTCTGCGATGACGCGATCGCGGTGGAGGCTCCCAGCGCCGCCACCGTGCAGGAGGTCCACCTCGTCCTCGTGCACGCGCTGTGCATCGCGATCGACCACGCGCTGGGCGTTGTCGCGCCGAAGCCGCAGCTATGACCGGCTCCCGGCTGGTGGTGCTCGGCGACTCGCTGCTGGACAGCGATGTCGAGGGCACGGTGGACCGGCTGTGCCCGGACGCGCCGGTTCCTGTCGTGGACGTCCGGGAGCAGCGTTGGCGCCCCGGTGGGGCGGGTCTAGCGGCGCTGCTGGCCGCCCGGGCCGGCCATGATGTCCTGCTGGTGACCGCGCTGGGCGTCGACCCGGCGGCTCGGCTGCTTGCCGACCTGCTCGCCGCCCACGTCGAGGTGGTACGGATGCCGTTGCGCGGCGCGACGGTGTGCAAGACCAGGATCCGCGCTGCGGGCCGTTCGCTGCTGCGGGTCGACGCCGGTGACGGCCGGGCCGCCGGCGCACCGGGACGCGACGGCTTCACGGACGTGCTGTGCCGCGCCGAGGCGGTACTGGTCTGCGACTACGGGCGCGACGTCACCGCCGATCCCACCGTCCGGGAGGCCCTCGTCGGGCTGGTCCGCCGGGTGCCCGTGGTGTGGGACCCGCACCCACGGGGAGCCCCACCGGTGCCTGGGTGCCGCCTGGTAACGCCCAATGAGACCGAGGCGGTGAGCTCCCTGCCCCGCCCGGCCGAGGCCAGGTCGACGTCCACCCCAGCCGTCGGACTTGCGGCCGCCGCGGCGCTGCGCGCACGGTGGCGGTGCGACGCGGTGGCGATCACGCTCGGTGCCCGCGGCGCTGCACTGGCCACGGCGCAGGGATGTTCGGCCGTTCCCGTGCCTGAGATCGAGATCCCTCCCGACTGCGACCCCTGCGGTGCGGGCGACGCCTTCGCCGCGGCCGTCACCGGCGCTCTGCTCGTCACCAGCTCAGTCAGGGCGGCCGTGGCGGCCGCAGTCCACGCCGCGTCGCGGTTCGTCGCAGACGGGGGCGCCGCCTCGGTCAGCTCGCCGCCCACCGGGTCACCGCCCACCGGGTGGGCACAGTCCCTCGGGGTGTCCGCGGTGGAGGTCGTGGCACGGCTGCGTCATCGTGGCGGCCGGCTGGTGGCCACCGGCGGCTGCTTCGACCTGCTGCACCCCGGGCATCTCAGCCTGCTCAGGCAGGCCCGGGCGCTGGGTGACGCCCTGGTGGTGTGCGTCAACTCCGACGAGTCGGTGCGCCGCCGCAAGGGCCCCGGCCGGCCGATCGTGCCCGCAGCCGACCGGATCGCGCTGCTGAAAGCGCTGGAGCCGGTCGATGCGGTGATCATGTTCGACGAGGACACTCCCACCGCGCTGCTCGAGACGCTGCGGCCCGACCTGTGGGTCAAAGGTGGCGACTACACCATGGACGAGCTGCCCGAGGCGTCCATGGTGCACCGGCACGGCGGGCAGGTCGTGATCATCCCGCTGCTCGGCGGGTACTCGACGAGCCGGCTTGTCTGCGCCGCGCGGTCCGCGTGAGAAGCAGAGATCCGGCGCCTGAGGAAGGAGAGCAGATGAGGCCGCTGGGCAATGTGCTGATCACCGGGGGCTCCTCGGGACTCGGCGCGGCCACCGCCCAGGCGGTGCTCGCCGCCGGCGGGCGCCCGCTGGTACTCGACCGCGACGCCCCCTCGGTCGAGGTGGACCACGTGCAGGCCGACCTGGCCGACCGGACCGCCACCGAGAACGCCGTCGCGGCGCTGGTGGCGGCCGGCGGCGGCCGGCTGCAGGCGGTGTTCACCGCCGCCGGGATCGACTCCTGCGGCCCGTTCGGCGAGGTGCCCGCCGAGGAGTGGGAACGGGTGGTTGAGGTCAACCTGCTCGGTACCGCCAGGGTGGTACGGGCCGCGCTGCCGCATCTCGAGCGCTCCCGGGGGACGGTGGTGACCTGCTCGTCCACCCTCGGGCTCCGGGTACTTCCCGACGCGACGGCCTACTGCGCCGCCAAGTTCGGCGTGATCGGCTTCACTCGCGCGCTGGCCGTGGAAACCGCCGGGCGGATCGGGGTGACGTTGCTGATCCCCGGCGGCATGCACACCGCGTTCTTCGACGGCCGCGATGAGCGGTACAAGCCACCGCCGGACGCCAAGCTCAACCGCCCGGAGGACGTGGCGGCGGCGGTGATCCACGCTCTGCGCCAACCACCCGGATGCGAACTGCGAGAGATGGTGGTCTGCCCATCGCAGGAGTCGTCCTGGCCGTGAGCCGTCCCACGGTGCTGGTGCTCCGCGCGCTGGGGCTCGGTGACCTGCTGACTGCGGTGCCGGCGCTGCGCGGCCTGCGGTCGGCGTACCCCGACCATCGCCTGGTGCTGGCCGCCCCGGCGCCGCTGCGCGAGCTGGCCGTGCTCACCGCGGCCGTGGAGGATCTGTTGCCCAGTGCGTGTCTGGGTCCGCTGCGCTGGCGCCATGCGCCGCCGGCCGTCGCGGTGAACCTGCATGGACGGGGGCCGCAGAGCATCCGCGTCCTTCGCGCGCTCCTGCCCACCGTCCTGCTCACCCATGCCGGCCCCGGGGAGTCGGGCCCGCAGTGGGACGGCGACCTGCACGAGGTGCACAGGTGGTGCCGGCTGCTCGAGTACTTCGGCATCACCGCCGACCCGTCTGATCTGCGGTTGGCCCGACCTTCGACACCGAGCCCAGCACCGGGAGCGGTCATCGTGCATCCCGGCTGCGGGTTCGCCGCCCGGCGCTGGCCCGTCGACCGGTACGCGGCGGTGGCCCGCCGGTTGGTCAGAGCCGGGCGACGGGTGGTGGTGACCGGCAGCGCGGACCAGCGGGCACTCGCCACCCACCTAGCCGCCGCAGCCGACCTACCCGAGGACTCGGTGCTCGCCGGCCGCACGACGTTGTCCCAGCTCGCCGCGCTGGTCGCCGACGCGTCGCTGGTGGTGTCCGGTGATACCGGCATCGCCCACCTCGCCACCGCCTACAGCACGCCCTCGGTGGTGCTCTTCGGCCCGGTATCACCGCGGCACTGGGGCCCACCCCCGGAGCATCTCCACCATGTGGCGCTGTGGGCCGGCACCACCGGCGACACCTTCGCGGACCAGCCCGACCCGGGCCTGCTCCGCATCACCACCGCCGAGGTCATCGCCGCCGCCGAGCGACTGACCGCCGGAGCCCTGGAGCGGCTCAGGGCACCACCGCGATCGCGTCGATCTCGACTAGCCAGTCCGGCTGCGCGAGCCCGGCCACCTGGATGAGGGTGTCCGCGGGATAGGGCTCGGTGAAGAACTCGGCGCGCAGCCTGATGATGTCGTCGAGATAGGCCATGTCGGTGACCATGATCGTCACTTTGGCGACGTCGGCGAGGCTCGCGCCGGCCCGGTCGAGCACGGTCGCCAGGTTCGCGAGTGCGCGCCGAGCCTGGGTGTCGAAGTCCGGGGCCGCCGTCCTGCCGTGCTCGTCGATGCCGGCCTGTCCGGAGACGAAGAGCAGGTTCCCCGCCTGAATCGCCAGTGAGATGTTGTAAGGTTCGTACCAGTCAGGGTCGCCGTCGATGCGTCGCAGTGCCGATGGTCTGGCGCCAGTCGTTGCCATACGCGCAGTATCCGCGGTACTGGCAATGCTCACAAGTCGCTCACAGGTACTGTCTCGCTTGTGCCATAGTGACAGTATGCGCACACCACGCCGTTGTGGGAAAGGCATATGGTGCATGTGCGGCTGTCCGGAGTCCGGGGCGAGGGTTGAACTCAGCGCACGGTGTTCCTCGGCTGGGACCCACGCTTGACACTGGCTGACCACCTCGAGCACGAACCTGTCTCGAGCACGAACGCCCGGGGGTGGAGTGCCGCCGAGTCAGGTCGCCGTCGACGGCTGCCCTCGACGCCCAGCCTCAAGTCGGCTCACGGCTCGCAGCGCCACAACAGAGACAACGAGAGACAACAGAGACAGCGACGATGTCTAGGTCTAGCCGACCGGCGGTCGCCCCGTTTTCCCTCAAGGCGGCGCGTAGCGCCCACGGAGTTGCTTCGAATGGCGGTTCACTGTGATCTTGCAAGCGGCGGGAGCCGAGTTGATCGAGAAGATCCTTCCCGATGCGGTGGCCAGCGCCGAGGCGTTCGACGACCCACCCGAGGCGGTGCTGTACCCGGGCGAAGCAGAAGTGATCAGCCGCGCCGTGGACAAGCGGCGTCGTGAGTTCCGCACCGTCCGGCACTGCGCCCGGCAGGCCCTGCGCCGGCTCGGCCTGCCACCGGCGTCAGTGCTGCCCGGCGAGCGAGGGGAGCCGCAGTGGCCACCAGGCGTCGTGGGCAGCATGACCCACTGCGGTGGTTACCGGGCCGCGGCCGTTGCTCGCAGCGGTGATCTGCGCACGCTGGGAATCGATGCCGAACCGCACCGACCACTGCCGGCGGGTGTCCTGGACGTGATCACCCTGGACGAGGAGCAGGACAGCCTGTCCGAGCTGGCCGCGGCGGACGGTGCGACATGTTGGGACCGCATCCTGTTCTGCGCCAAGGAGGCGGTGTACAAGGCATGGTTCCCGCTGACCCGCAGCTGGCTGGGGTTCGAGGACGCCGCCGTCACCCTCAACACCAGCACGGACGACCCAGCTGGAGGTACCTTCTCCGCCCGCCTACTGGTGGCCGCACCGACCATCACCGGCGAGACGCTGATCCGCATGGACGGTCGCTGGCTGCGCGGCACCGACCTGGTGATCACGACGGTCGCCCTCTCAACGCGAAGCATGATCGACGAAAGTGAGCCCTGACTGCGCGAGCCTGCACGGCCACGGCTCACTTTCGACGATCACCGACAACTGAGTGCGATACCGGCCGCCTCCGATTCGACACGCGGAGTTCACCGGCCGTTTCGCTTCGTCTGAAACGCTCCACGCGTTGAGGCCCCGTGACGACGAAGGGCTCCACATGGGCGTCATCGTCCTGGTCGTGATCATCACAGCGATGGTCTTCGACTTCACCAACGGCTTCCACGACACCGCGAACGCCATGGCGACGTCGATCGCCACCGGGGCGCTGAGGCCGAGGGTCGCCGTCGCCGTCTCAGGTGTGCTCAACCTCGTCGGCGCGTTCCTCTCGGTGGCGGTCGCCAAGACGATCTCCAGCGGTCTGGTCGACGACACCAGGATCACTCCTGTAGTGATCTTCGGCGGCCTGGTCGGGGCTATCATGTGGAACCTGCTGACCTGGTTTCTCGGGCTGCCCTCCAGCTCGTCGCACGCGCTGTTCGGCGGCCTGATCGGCGCCACCTGGGTGGCGGCCGGCGCCGAGGCGGTGCACTTCGGCACGGTGGTGTCCAGGATCCTGGTCCCCGCGCTGCTGGCCCCGATCGTCGCCGGTGTGGTGGCGATGGTCGGCACCTACCTCGCCTACCGAATCACCACGCGGGCCGCCGACCGGGGCACGGTGAGCCGCGGCTTCAAGACCGGTCAGGTGGTCTCAGCGTCGATGGTGTCCCTGGCGCACGGCACCAACGACGCGCAGAAGACGATGGGCGTCATCACGCTGACCCTGATCGCCGCCAGGACGCTGCCCGCCGGCTCGGCACCGCCGATCTGGGTGATCCTCACCGCCGGGCTGGCCATCGCGCTGGGCACCTACCTGGGCGGCTGGCGAATCATCAGGACGCTCGGCAAGCGGATCACCGAGATCGAGACGCCGCAGGGGTTCGCCGCCGAGACGAGCAGCACCGCGGTCATCCTGGTCTCCTCGCAGCTGGGGTTCCCCCTGTCGACCACCCAGGTGTGCTCGGGCGCGATCTTCGGCGCGGGCGCCGGTCGCCGGCTGGCACAGGTGCGGTGGGGCCTGGCCGGCCAGATGGTGACCGCCTGGGTGCTGACCCTGCCAGCCGCCGCCGTCGTCGGCGCCGTGGCCGGCCGAGTGGCCGAGGCGGGAACGGTGGGGACGGTGGTCGTCGCGGTGGCCGGGTCGGCCATCGGCGGCGGTACCTACGCCCTGTCCCGGCGCCGACCAGTGGGCGCGAACAACGTCAACGAGGTGCCGGCGGGCCGGCTGCGGACCGCCACGGCCCCGGCGTGAGGAGACCCTGGCATGAGGGTGACGACCGACAGGGTGACGATCGACTGGGGTGCGCTCGGCGAGGTGTTCGGAGTCTCGTTCGGGGTGGCGGTGGGGGTGATCGTGCTGTTCGCCTTCGGTGTGAGCGCGCTCGCCACGCCCGCTGGGCAGCGAACCGGGCCGGCGGGCCGGTCACTGGCGGTGCTCTGCTTCCTGGCCTGTGCCCTGGTGGTCGGCTACAGCGTCTACCTGATCGCTGTCAGGTGACGCCGTCCGCTACGATTCCCGCGCTCATAGTGATCAGGGCTAAACCCATAACGGATGGTGGTAGGCGCATGTTCGGCGCGCTCGGGGTGCCCGACCCCACACGCGGTTTCCTATTCGATCTGGACGGCGTGCTGACCCAGACCGCCAAGCAGCACGCCGCAGCCTGGAAGCTGATGTTCGACGAGTTCCTGGCGCAGCGGGCACGGGATGGCGGCGAACCCTTCGTGGCGTTCGACTCCGGCGCCGACTACGACACCTACGTCGATGGCAAGCCGCGGCTGGCCGGCACCCAGTCGTTCCTCGCGTCCCGGCACATCGAGCTGCCGATGGGCACACCGCAGGACCCGCCCGGAGCACCGACCGTGCACGGGCTGTCCATGCGCAAGAACGACCTGGTGCTGGAGCTCATCCGCACCCAAGGGGTGACGGTCTACCCGGGCTCGGTGCGCTACCTGCACGCGGTGCGCGGCGCTGGGCTGCCCTGCGCGGTGGTGACCTCCAGCGCGAACGCCGGGCAGGTGCTCACCTCGGCGGGGTTGGACGAGCTGTTCGACGCCCGCGTCGACGGGCTGGTCGCCCTGCGCGAGAGACTCGCCGGCAAGCCGGCGCCGGACACCTTCCTGGCCGGCGCCCGGCTGATCGGCGTGCCGCCGGGAGCAGCGGTGGTGTTCGAGGATGCGCTGGCCGGCGTCGCGGCTGGCCGCGCCGGGCGGTTCGGCTACGTCGTCGGGGTGGACCGGGTCGGACAGGCCGATGCGTTGCGGGCGCATGGCGCCGACGTCGTCGTCAGCGACCTCGCCGAGCTGCTGGACCGGTCATGATCGAGCAGCACCGGTTCGCCGTCGAGCCGTGGGCCGTGCGGGAGTGCGAGCTGGACCTGGCCGCGCTGGGCCAGACAGAGTCGGTCTTCGCGCTGGCCAACGGGCATATCGGGCTGCGCGGCAACCTTGATGAGGGCGACCCGCACGCGCTGCCCGGCAGCTACCTCAACTCCTTCTACGAGCTGCGGCCACTGCCCTACCCCGAGGGCGGCTACGGTTATCCCGAGTCCGGCCAGACGATCGTCAACGTGACCAACGGCAAGCTGATCCGGCTGCTGGTCGACGATGAGCCGTTGGACGTGCGCTACGGCGAGCTGCGCTCCCACGAACGGCTGCTCGACCTGCGGGCCGGCACGCTCACTCGTCGCTTGGAATGGGTCTCCCCCACCGGTAAGGCGGTGCTGGTGACCTCGCAGCGGCTGGTGTCGCTGGTCCAACGAGCCGCAGTCGCGATCAACTACCAGGTCGAGCCGGTCGATGAGCCGGTACTGCTGGTCCTGCAGTCCGAGCTGTTCGCCAACGAGCAGCTGCCCCCCACCACGGATGACCCGCGAGTGGCCGCGGCGCTCTCCGAGCCGCTGGTCGCCGAGCAGCTGCGGTACAACGGCACCGGCGCCACGCTGATGCACAGCACCCGCCACTCCGGGTTGCGGATGGCTGCGGCGATGGACCACGAGGTGATCGGTCCCTCGCGCACGGAGTTCCACTCGGAGGCCACCGACGACGTCGCCCGGACGACGGTCATCTGCCGGCTGGAACCCGGTCAGCGGCTGCGGGTGGTGAAGTACCTGACCTACGGCTGGTCGTCGCAGCGGTCATTTCCGGCGCTCAACGACCAGGTCCGGGCGGCGCTGGCGGCGGCCCGGTACACCGGCTGGGCCGGGCTGACCACCGAACAGCGCCGCTACCTCGACGACTTCTGGGCCGCCGCCGACGTGGGGCTCGAGGGCGACCCGCAGCTGCAACAGGCGGTCCGGTTCGGGTTGTTCCACGTGCTGCAGGCCGGGGCGCGCGCTGAGGGCCGGGGGATCGCGGCCAAGGGCCTGACCGGCCCGGGGTACGACGGCCACACCTTCTGGGACACCGAGACCTTCGTACTGCCGGTGCTCAGTCACACGGTGCCGGACGCGGCCGCCCACGTACTGCGCTGGCGGCAGCAGACCCTCCCACTGGCCCTGGAGCGTGCCGGGCAGCTCGGCTTGGCCGGCGCGGCGTTTCCCTGGCGCACCATCCGAGGCCAGGAATGCTCGGGATACTGGCCCGCCGGTACCGCAGCCTTCCACATCAACGCCGACATCGCCGACGCGGCGATCCGCCATGTGACCGCGACCGGCGACACCGACTTCGAGCGCGACGTCGCGCTGGAGCTGCTGGTGCAGACGGCGCGGCTGTGGCGCTCGCTGGGTCACCACGACGTGCAGGGCAGCTTCCGCATCGACGGCGTCACCGGGCCGGATGAGTACAGCGCGGTGGCCGACAACAACGTCTATACCAACCTGATGGCGCGGCGGAACCTGCGGGCCGCGGCCGACACCGTCGGACGACACCTGGAGCAGGCGGCTGTCCTGGGCGTCGACGCCGAGGAGGCCGCGTCCTGGCGGGACGCGGCGGCCGACATGGTCGTGCCCTACGACGAGAAGCTCGGCGTGCACCCGCAGGCGGAGGGCTTCACCGAGCACGCGGTCTGGGACTTCGCCGGCACGGCGCCGGACCAGTACCCGCTGCTGCTGCACTTCCCCTACTTCGACCTGTACCGCAAGCAGGTGGTGAAGCAGGCTGACCTGGTGCTGGCCATGCACCTGTGCCCGGAGGCCTTCACCGCCGAGCAGAAGGCCCGGAACTTCGCCTACTACGAGCGGATCACCGTCCGTGACTCGTCGTTGTCGGCGGCCACTCAGGCGGTGCTGGCGGCCGAGACCGGGCACCTCGACCTGGCTTATGACTACCTCTGCGAGACCGCGCTGGTGGATCTGGCTGATCTGGCCCACAACACCGACCATGGCCTGCACCTCGCATCGTTGGCCGGTGCCTGGTCAGCGCTGGTGGCCGGGTTCGGCGGGCTGCGGCACCTCGGTGACGGAGGCCTGGCTTTCGCGCCTCGGCTTCCCCCGGCGTTGACCAGGATCACCTTCCGGTTGCGCTGGCGTGGGCGGCGGCTGCAGGTGCGGATCACCCCGGGGCAGGCGGAGTATCAGCTGCTGGACGGTGCCGAGCTGGCGCTGAGCCACCACGGACGGCCCATCACGCTCACCGGGGACTCGCCGGTGGTGGAGCCGGTTCCGCTGGCTCCACCGACCGATGACCTGGCGCAGCCGGTAGGGCGGGAGCCCCTCGCCCGCCGGCTATCCGGCGACGTGGCCGGTTAGCCTCCAGACTCGCGGGGTAACGTCGCTGAGGTGCGCTTTGTTGATGGTCGCGGGCCTGGTTACGAACTCACTTATGACGATGTGTTCCTGATGCCGGCACGCTCGGAGGTGGCGTCCCGGTTCGACGCGGATCTGGCTACAGAGGACGGGTCGGGGACCACCATCCCGCTCGTGGTCGCCAACATGACCGCCGTAGCGGGGCGCCGGATGGCTGAGACGGTGGCCCGTCGGGGCGGGCTGGTGGTGCTGCCCCAGGACGTGGACCCGGCGGTGGTCGCCGAGACGGTGGCGTGGGTGAAGTCGAGGCACCTGGTGCTGGACACCGCACTCACCCTGGGCCCGAGAGACGCCGTCGCCGACGCGATCAACCTGCTGCCCAAGCGTGCGCACCGGGCGGTGGTGGTACTCGATGGCGCGGGCGCTCCGATGGGGCTGGTCACCGAGGCCGAGCTGACCGGGGTGGACCGGTTCACCAGGCTCGCTGATGTGCTGCAGACCGATCTGGTCGTGGTGTCCGCCGATACCGAACCGCGTAAGGTCTTCGACCAGCTGCACCACCGCCACCAGAAGCTGGCTCTCGCGGTGGACGCCCGAGGACGGCTGGTCGGGGTGCTGACCCCCACCGGGGCGTTGCGTGCCGAGCTGTACTCCCCCGCGCGCGACGTCGGTGGCCGGCTGCGGGTGGCCGCAGCGCTCGGGGTGAACGGCGACGTCAGCGTCAAGGCCGAAGCGCTGCTCGCGGCGGGTGTCGACGCGCTGGTCGTCGACACCGCGCACGGCCACCAGCGCAAGATGCTCGACGCGCTGCGCACGGTCCGGTCATGCCGCCCGGACGTGCCGGTGGTGGCCGGGAACGTGGTCTCCGCGCAGGGCACCCGTGACCTGCTCGAGGCTGGCGCTGACATCGTCAAGATCGGGGTGGGGCCGGGCGCGATGTGCACTACCCGGATGCTGACCGGGGTCGGCCGGCCGCAGTTCTCCGCAGTGGCCGAGTGCGCCGCCGCGGCGCACTCGGCCGGTGGCCACGTCTGGGCCGATGGGGGGGTGCGCCACCCGCGAGACGTGGCGCTGGCGCTGGCCGCGGGAGCGGCGAACGTGATGATCGGCTCGTGGTTCGCGGGCACCTACGAGTCGCCGGGTGACCTGCAGCGCGATGAGACCAACCGGCCCTACAAGGAGTCCTACGGGATGGCCTCCAAGCGTGCCGTCGCCGCCCGCACCAGCCATGACGACATCTTCGACCGGGCCCGAAGGGCACTGTTCGAGGAGGGCATCTCGACCGCCCGGATGTACCTCGACCCACACCGGCCCGGGGTGGAGGACCTCATCGACCACATCTGCGCCGGGGTACGCAGCGCCTGCGCCTACGCCGGTGCCCGGACGCTGCCAGAGCTGTCCGAGCGAGCCGTGATCGGGGTGCAGTCGGCGGCCGGTTTCGCCGAGGGACGCCCACTGCCCGGCGGCTGGTGACCCGGCCGGCCACGGCTGGGGATCAGCGGACGCGGCCGCGGCGAAGCAGATCCTGCAGCGCCGCGGCCGCAGGTTCGCAGGCCGCCGTCTCCCCCACCGGGTGGGCCACCGCTCCCGGCACGACCGGTTGCGGGCCCTGCGCCCGGTAGCAGCTCACCCGCCGCCATCCGCCACCACCGTCCGGCACCATCAACGCGGCCACCGGGCGCAGCCGTTCCGGGCGCAGCGGCACCGACCAGCGCTGGTCCATCAACCGGCACAGCGCCACGGCGCCGCGCTCCCCCGGTCCGTGCGGGCCGCCGGGCAGACGCAGCCCCGCCGCGCTGGGGAGCAGCGCCAGGCCGGCGTCGTTGATCCGCAGCCAGGCGACCTCCTCACGCACGTCGCCACCACCGTCGGGCCGCCAGGCCGCGAGCTGGTCCAGCAGCTGCGCGGGATCGCCGGCCCGCAGCAACGGCGCTGCAGGCAGACCTGCCCGGTCCAGCGCGTCGAGCTGTTCGGCCAGCGGGTTGAGCAGGTCGTCCGGGTCGAGTACCCCGCACGGTTTGGCGCTCAGGCCCAGCGCCTGCTCGGTGAGCAGCGCGAGCAGGTCGGCCAGCACCTCGATCCCGCCGGGGATCATCACGACCGCGTCGGACAGCAACCGCACCACGTCCATCCGGGCGACCGGTCCGTCCACCGCGCGCCGGTCGGTCGCGCAGCTGCCCGGCTCGGCGCCCCGGGGGAGCACCTCCACCACGTCGACCCCGGGCCCGATGGTGTCCAACGCGACCGGCCCGGGAACTCCGAGCACCATGTCCCAGCGGCGGCGACCCAGCTCGGCTCCCAACCCCTGGAGGGCGTCGTCGAACGACGCGCCGGGGCACCAGCCGAGCCCTCCCAGAATGCCGATCCGCACGGAGAGACACGTTAGCCCGAATGGCCCCGCCCTGGCGTGATCGCGCTCGACAGTACCCCGTACGCCCGTAGAATCGACCGAACTCGGCCCGCGAGGAGTGTGACGAACCCGGTGCCTGCCGCATCGACGCCAGGCTGTAGTAGGTGGCCGGACCCCGGGCCCGGCTTCCTCAGCTCACCGCTCCGGCGGACGATGTGGGCGATGTGATGGACGTCCTGCGCGGCATCTGGGACCTGTTCTGGGGCCCGTTGCGGGGTCTGTTCGAACTGGCCACGCTGACCGCAGGCACCTTCGTCTTCGTCGCGGGCGAGTTCGCCCTCACCACTCTGGAACGCAGCACCGTCGACGCACACGTGCGGCAGGTCGGCGACCGTCGATCCCACCAGGTCCAGCGCGCTCGGAGCACGCTGTCCTTCCAGCTCTCCGGCGCTCAGGTCGGCATCACGATCACCACACTGCTCATCGGGTACGTGGCCGAGCCAGCCATCGCCGAGTTGGTCCGGCCCGGCCTGCACGCCGTCGGGCTGCCGGGTAGCGCCGTGGGCGGGGTGTCCCTGGCGATCGGGCTGGCGCTGGCCACCACGTTGTCCATGGTGTTCGGCGAGCTCGTCCCGCAGAATCTGGCGATCTCCCGGCCGCTGCGGACGGCCCGGCGGGTCACGGGGATACTCATCACGTTCTCGGTCGCGTTCCGGTGGCTGATCTCCGCGCTGAACGGAGCGGCGAACTGGGTCGTCCGCCCGCTGGGTATCGAACCGGCCGAGGGCCTGCGCTCCGCGCGCTCCCCACAGGAGCTCGGTTCGTTGGTTCGCAGCAGCGCCCAGCACGGCGCCCTGGATGAGGCCACCGCGACTCTGCTGGATCGTTCACTGCGTTTCGGCGAGCGCACCGCTGAGGAGCTGATGACCCCCCGGGTGCGGGTGCGGGCGCTTCAGACGAACGCGCCGGTACTCGCCCTGGTGGACGCCGCGCGACGGACCGGGTTCTCGCGCTTCCCGGTTTACGGCAGCGACCTGGACGATGTGCGAGGAGTGGTGCACGTCAAGCAGGCCTTCGCGGTGCCGGCCGGCCGGCGCGCCGTGGCCCGGGTCGGGGCCCTGGCGAGCCCGGCTCTGACCGTGCCCAGCTCGCTGGACGGCGACGCGTTGCTCGAGGCGCTGTGCGGCCAGGGCCTGCAGGTTGGGATCGTGGTCGACGAGTACGGCGGTACTGCGGGCATCGTCACCCTCGAGGACCTGGTGGAGGAGATCGTCGGTGACGTCCGCGACGAGCACGATCGGCTGGAGGCCTCCCCGGTCCGACCACTGGACGACCGGAGCTGGATCATCTCCGGACTGCTGCGCGAGGACGAGGTGACCGATGCGGTCGGGTTCGTGATGCCCGAGGGCGACTACGAGACCGTGGCCGGGCTCGTGCTGCAGCGGCTGGGCCGCATTCCCGATGTGGGCGATGAGGTCGAGCTGGAGGGGTGGCGGCTGACCGTGATGCGGATGGACCGCCGTCGCATCGCGGATCTCCGGCTCACTCGGACCGCGCCCGCTGAGCGGGTGGTTCCGTGAGTACCGCCGCGCTGCTCGTCGCGGTCCTGCTGCTGGCCGGTAATGCGTTCTTCGTCTGCGCCGAGTTCGCCTTGATCAGCGCGCGGCGAGACCGGTTGGAGGCGATGGCCAAGCGCGGGGTACAGCGGGCCGGCACGGTGATCCGGGCCGGGCAGAGGCTGCCGCTGATGCTGGCCGCGGCGCAGCTCGGGATCACCATCAGTTCGCTGGGGCTGGGTGCGCTCGGCGAGCCCGCGCTCGCCCGTCAGCTCGAGTGGCTGACCGGGCCGCTCCGAGTACCCGAGGCCGTGCTGCACGCCACGGCTCTCGTCATCGCCCTGGGTATCGTCACGGTGGCGCATATCCTGCTCGGCGAGATGGTGCCCAAGAACATCGCCATCGCGGGCCCCGAGCGCACCGCGCTGTGGATGGTGCCGCCGCTGGTCACCTTCATGCGGGTGACGCGACCGGTCATCGCGCTGTTCAGCCGGGCCGCGCGGCTGGTACTGCGGTTGTTCGGCGTGCAGCCCCGCGAGGAGCTGTACAACGCTTACAGTCCCGACGAGCTGGCCAACCTGATCGCCGACTCCAGCCGCGAGGGACTGCTGGACAGCCAAGAGCACCGCAGGCTGACTCAGACCCTGACCACCAGGAAGCGGACCGTCGCCGATGTGCTCATCCCGATCTCGGGGCTGACCACGGTTCCCGCCGAGCCCACCCTGGGCGACATCGAGCGCGCCGTGGCCCAGACCGGTTTTTCCCGTTTCCCGCTGTGTAGTCACCAGCAGTCGGGTGCTGACCGGCAGCTGGTGGGCTACCTGCATGTCAAGGACGTGCTAGAACTGCTGGGGAGACCGCCGGGCACACCGGTGCCGCCGAGCAGCGCGCGTCCGCTGCCCGAGATGCCCGCCACCGCCAAGCTCGACGAGGCGCTGACCCTGCTGCGCCGCTCCGGCAGCCACCTCGCTCGTGTCGTGGGTCCCGGCGGGAGCACCGAGGGAGTCGTCGCGCTGGAGGATCTGGTCGAGGAGTACGTCGGCACGGTCCGCGACGCCACCCACGTCTCACGCCCGGTCGGTGCCCCCCGCTGATGCCCGCCCTACCAGTCATGTTCGGCCTCCCAGTCATGTCCGGACAGGGGAGCCCCGCAGTGTGGGCACCGGCCCCGCCGCTGGAGTGCGGCGCGAACGGCCAACCGCTCTTCATACAGCCTGCGCCACCCCTCGGCCTGCCGACGAGTCCTGGCCTGCAAAGCCTGAAGGGTCCAGGTCGAGCCGAGCAGCAGCCCGAGGCAGAGCAGCAGCACCCCTACCAGCACCTGCAGGGTCACCGGGCTCTGCGCAAGCTAGCGCCACGACGCCGCGATCCCCGACCCCGGCCCACCGGCCGGACCCCGGGGAGGCGTGTCGCGCTCCGGTGAGATGTCGACATGATCGCCTTCCCCTTCCCTACATCTGTGGGATCTGCGGCACTGCGGCTCGAAAGTTGCCGTAGACGACCGTCTCATAACGAAGACGATACAGCACTATATCGAGTACGATCAGTCGAAGGGCGAGGCCACCTCAGCCCCCCGCTACCCCTTCCTCAGTTGACTAGGGGCAAGCCCTCACTAGACTTCAGCTATGGCTCCCAGAATGACGACGACCGTCCGGCTGGTTCTGGAGGCCCTCCTGAAGGTCTGGGATGACAACCCCGAGGAGGTCCTCTACGGCTTGCAGATCACTGAACGCACCGGCCTGCTGCCGGGGACCACCTACCCGATCCTGCAACGGCTTCTCGACCATGGCTGGTTGACCGACGAGTGGGAGGATCTCGACCCGCATCAGGCGGCCCGACCGCGGCGCCGTTACTACCGGCTCACCGGGGAGGGTGCGTCCTCGGCCCGCAAGGCTCTCCAGGAGGCGTCCGCCCGCGTGGGCGCCAGAGGCGGCGTGCGGGCCGGTGTTCCCAGCCCGGTCATCCGGCCGGGGATCGCGTAACCGGCTGACAGACGCCAGTCCCGTTGAAGGGAAAGAACCGATGAAAGAGGTCAACCGCAGCCGCCGGTCGGTCGCGTGGGATCCCGGGCGGTGAGCAGGGATGTGGCGCGGTCGCCGCGCGGAGGTCGGCAAGATCTGTGCCTACGCCGCGGGCGCGGGCAACCTCGTGCTTCTGGTCTTCGGTGCACACACGACTTGGACCTTGGGCCTGGCGGTGGTGCTGGCCCCGTTCACGCTCGCCACGGCCTTGCATCTGACGACCTTTCTCGCCTGCGGTGTGCTCAGCCTCGTCCTCGGTAATCGCCGGGAACAGGCCGAACTGCTGGTCTGCGCGATCGGCGCGATGCAGCCGTCCACCGCGGGTGAGGAGTACCAGGAGACCATGATCGCCGTGATCCGCCACGCCAGACCCGATGAGGCGCGGAAGATCAGAAACGATCTGATGGCAGCCGCTCCTAGGACCGTCCTGGAGGCCTGGGTTCGCCGCCTCCTGAGGTCGCCGCAGAAGCGGCCCGCGAGCCGGTGAGTTCATCAAGCCAGCGCCCCGGATCCGCATTGTTTGGTATGAGGTACCCCGGAGCCTGGGTGAGGTTGCGGCCATCGGAGGGGGCGAAGACCTGGACCTGGTCCGGGTCGAACCAGACCTGGACCTTCTCCCCCGGGGCCGCGGCCGACGCGACAGACAGCCGGATGACCACATGGCCGACCTCAGCGGTGCCTGTCTCGGTGGCCTGCACCTCCGGCATGGCCGTGTCGGCCTGCTCGCTCTCCAGCGAGAAGTGGGCATACTTGTCCGAGCCCAGTGATTCCAGCATGCCGACCTGCGCCGTGAACGTCACCCCGTGCTGCCTGGTGCCGGGCTCCACCAGCGCGGCGTCCTCGAAGTGCTCCGGCCGCATACCGATGATGACGTCACGAGGTGCGTGCGCCGCTTCCAGCGCGCGACGCATCCGGTCGGACAGCGGGAGCTCGCCCAATGCACAACACAAGGTGTTCTCGTTCAGCCGCGCAGGCAGGAAGTTCATCGGCGGCGAGCCGATGAAGCCCGCCACAAACAAGTTGTCCGGGTGCTCGTAGAGCGACTGCGGCGCGCCGGCCTGCTGCACCGTCCCGTCGCGCATCACGACCACCCGATCGCCTAGCCGCATCGCCTCGGTCTGGTCGTGGGTCACATAGACGGTGGTGATGCCAAGCTTTTTCTGCAGCTCGAACACCGAGACCTGCATCTGCACCCGCAGTTTCGCGTCCAGGTTGGATAGTGGCTCGTCCATGAGAAACGCTTTGGGCTTGCGCACGATCGCGCGTCCCATCGCCACCCGCTGCCGCTGCCCACCGGACAGTGTGGCCGGCTTGCGGTCCAGGAGGTCGGCGAGGTCGAGCATGCGAGCGGTCTCAACCACCCGACCCTCGATGGTGGCTTTACCGACTCGGGCGAGCTTGAGCGGGAAGGCGATGTTCTCCCGAACGGTCATGTGCGGGTAGAGCGCATAGGACTGGAACACCATTGCCAGGTCGCGGTCCTTGGGAGCCCGCTCGTTGACCCGCTCTCCGTCGATGCGCAGCTCACCGGAGGTGATGTCCTCCAAGCCAGCGATCATGTTCAGAGTCGTCGACTTCCCGCATCCGGAGGGTCCGACGAGGATGACGAACTCGCCGTCGGCGATCTGGAGGTCCACTTCCTGCACGGCGGGTGGGCCGTCGTCGCCGAACTGCTTGGTCACCTTGTCGAGGTCGATCGTGGCCACCACTACCCCTTGACTGCGCCGGCGGTCAGGCCGGCGACGATCCGACGTTGGAAGAACAGCACGAACAGGATGATCGGGATGGTCAGCAGCACGGCGGCCGCTGAGATGGACCCGGTGGGCTCGGTGAACTCCGAGGCCCCGGTGAACTGGGCGATGGCCACCGTGGTGGTCTGCGACGCCTCGGTGGAGGTCAGCGAGATCGCGAAGAGGAAGTCGTTCCAGCAGAAGATGAACACCAGGATCGCGGTGGTGAGCACCCCCGGCGCGGCCAGTGGGACGATCACGCTGCGGAACGCCTGGAACGGCGTGGCGCCGTCCATCTGGGCCGCCTTCTCCAGCTCCCAGGGGATCTCCCGGAAGAACGCCGACAGGGTGTAGATCGCCAGTGGCAGCGAGAAGGTGATGTAGGGCAGGATCAGCCCTGGCCAGGTGTCGACCAAGCCGACCTTGCGCTCGATGTCGAACAACGGCGTGATGAGCGAGATCGGTGGGAACATCGCGATCAGCAGCGTGCCGCCGACCAGCAGTTTCTTGCCGGGGAAGGACAGTCGCGCGATCGCGTAGGCCGCGAGCGTGCCGATCATCACCGACAGCCCGGTCGCGATGAGGGTAATGCCGACCGAGTTGCGTAACGCGCTGACGAACGGGGCTACTTGGAAGATCTTCTCGTAGTTCGTCCAGGTGAGCTGCGCTGGGATGAAGCGGCCATCATCGATCGAGCTGGGAGGTTTGAATGATAGGCTGATGATCCACAGCACCGGCACGAGCGCGTAGCCGAGGATGACGATGTCGGCGACCGCCCACCGACCTTTGCGGCCCCACTCGGCGCCCATCACGACATCCTTTCCTGCGCCTCGACGCCTGGCGCTGCCACACCGAAAAGCTTGACGAAGACCAACGCGAAGAGAGCCACGACAGCGAAGATCAGAACGCTGATCGCCGAGCCGATACCGAGGTTGAACCCGACGAACAGATTATCGTAGCCGAGCATCGACACCGACGCCGTACCATTTGATCCCTGGTTCAGGATGTAGATGATGTCGAATATCCGGAACGCATCCAGGGTTCGGAACAACAACGCCACCAGGATCGCCGGCCTCATTATCGGCAGGATCACCCTGGTCAGCCGCTGCCATGGTCCGGCACCGTCCAGCGCGGCGGCCTTGAGCAGGTCCGGGGGGACCAGCGCGAGACCCGCGAGCAGCAACAGCGCCATGAACGGTGTCGTCTTCCACACCTCGGCCAGGATGATCAGTGCGATGGTCGCGACCTGGTTGGTCAGCGGTGCCACACCGTCGGGCAGCAGCGCGGCCAGGTAGCCCTTGCCGGGTGTCCAGGCGTACTGCCAACCGTAGGAGGCGACCACGGTGACGATGGCGTACGGGATCAGCACCACGGTGCGCACCAGGCCCCGGCCGACCACCGTGCGGTCCAGCGCCAGCGCCAGTGCCAGCCCGATCACGAACTCGATCGCCACCGAGACCACCGTGATGATCACTGTGACGGTGAACGCCTGCCACCAGTAACCCGAGCTCAGCACCGCGCTGTAGTTGGCCAGCCCGACGAAGCCGCGTTGGTCGGGGAACCGCAGGTCGAACCGCTCCAGCGACAGGTAGACCGCGTAAGCGATCGGGTAGCCGGTCACCGCCAGGATCACCAGCACCGCCGGCGCGCACAGCAGCGCCGCCAGCCGACGCTCCGACCGGGCTCGCTGGGAGACCGGCGACCGCCGTCGCCCTCTCCCCGGAGCGGCGGTGGGGGCACCCGACTGCGCGGTCGTTGTCATGGCACCAGTCCCTGCGATGTGATGGCCTTGGTGATCTGGTCGGACAGCTGGTCCACCACCGTGTTCGGATTGATCCTCGCTGGCGGGTTGAGCAGTTCGGAGACCACGATCGAGATGTTCTTGTAGGCCGGTGTCTTCGGCCGCACACTAGCGCGGTCCAACGAACCCCGAATCTCCCGCCAGGCCGGGTATCGTGTCAGCAACGCCGGGTCGCCATACAGCGCGCCGAGCGTGGGCAGTCTCTGCACCGCCACCGCGTAGCGCAGTTGGTTGTCCCGGTTGCGCAGGCACTGCACCGCCTCGAACGCCTCCGCCGGATGCCGCGAGGTGGCACTCACCCCCAGGTTGTGACCGCCGACCGTCACGCTCGCGGGCCGGCCCGCCACGACCGACGGGTAAGCGGCCCAGCCGAACACGTCTCCCACATGCCGGCCGGTGTCCTGCCTGGTGGGCCGCCCCTGCGCATCGATGAACGCGCCACCACCGGCCTCGCTCATCGATGCGTAGACGAACGGGTAGTTGACCTCGAAGGCGGCGCGCCCCTCCTGCATCGCCAACCGGGTCTCATCCTCGTGACTCAGCGACAGCGATGGGTCCGCGGCGCTGGAGGTCGCGACCCGCGCCATGACGCCTACCGCCCGGCGGGCGGCATCGCCCCGGGCCACCCGCACATCGCCGTTCTCGGAGACGATCTCACCGCCGGCACTGGCGAGCAGCGTGTTGAACCAGACCGTCAAACCCTCATACCGTGCGCCCTGCACCTCGATGTAGTGCGGCAGGCCCCGCGCCGCCAGGCCCTCCGCCATCTGGATCATCTCGTCCCAGGTCTTCGGCGGTTCGGGCACCAGGTCCTTGCGGTACCAGAGCAGCTGCATGGCGGTGTTCAGCGGCGCGGCGTACAACCTGCCCTGGTATGTCGCGGTCCCCAGCGGGACCGGAAGGGTCCCCTGCTCGACCTGCCGCGCCACCTCGGGCGGGTACGGTAAGATCCATCCCGCCTGGGCGAACTCCGCGGTCCAGATGTCGTCGAGCTCCATGATGTCCAGGCCGGTGTCCTGGACGGCCAGCCGGCGCGCCAAGTACAGCCGATTGTCATCGGTGTTCCGACTCGGCTGAGTCCGCTGCTCGATGGTGTACCGACCGCCGGAGACCTGGCTGCAGTCCGTCGCCGCGGTCCTCAACTGGTCCACAGCGTCGGTATCGGTGTCGAAGATCAGTACGACTCGCCCGGGGGCACCAGAGCCACACCCCACCAGCATCGCCGCGGCCAGCACGACTCCCACCGCGACCGCCGCCACCCGTAGGCACCACCCATGCCCAGCTCCTCGGCCGTCCACCACCGGGACTCGACCCACCATCATGGCGGAAGTCTATACAGGGCTCAGATGAAGTCAATAGAGGGGCGGAGCCGACGATCCGGACACGTACCGGTGCTGGACCGGGTCCCGATACGCGGACAGGAAGGACCACATCAGCGTGGCGGCGGTTGCCTGCGGGCCAACGGCCGTGTTGAACGGGATGTCCGCCCGGGTGGCCCGTGGCCAGTAGTGGTTCATCCCGTTGTACAGTACGGACTCCACGGCCGATCCATTCCGGCAGTGTGCCCACAGGGTTAGTTGCGCCGGTGTGATGGTCGTGCTGGTGGAGGTCGCCTCGCAGTCGTCGCGGGCACGCCAGCGCGCCACCACCGCCTCGATCACCTGGGTAGGGGTCTGGGCCGGGTCGGTGGTGGATAGTTCTGGGTCGGCGGTGCCGGCGCTGATCCACGCCGGCACCGCGATGCTCGTGTCCCCGCAGGTCTCCGTGGGTAGGCCAGCGTAGATGGCGAACGCGGCGAACAGCGACGGATGTGCACAGACCTCGGTGAAGGCCATACGCGCGCCGTTGCTGTAGCCGACCAGATAGACCCGCGAGCCGTCGATCGAGAGATGACTCGCCACGTCACCGATGACGGCGGCGAGGAACGCGGAGTCGTCGACATGAGCTGCCCCGGCCTCGCCGCAGCAACCGCCGCCGGCGTTCCAGGACTGCCCGTAGCCGACCGGGTAGACCAGCACCGCCTTTCCCTGTCGCGCCAGTGGCAGGAAGTCTGTCCTGGTCTCTTCCTGCTGCACGGTGACCGCCCTGCCGTGCAGCACCATCAGCAACGGCAACGCCGTGTGTTGGTTGGTGGGGGCCACCACCAGATATGAGCGCGTTGTCCCGCCGATGGTCAGGGAACGCATCGAGCTCGTCGTTCCCGTGGTCGCAGCGGTCTGGGCTGTGGTCGACGTCCAGACCGACGTACCGTAGAAGACCAGCACCGCCAGCGCGAGGCACAGCAACGCTTGCCACCCTCGCTGATGTGCTCGAACAGGCTCGATCACGGGAAGTCGCCTGCGCGCCGTCACGACAGCCAGTATGCCGGCGCATCGCGCGAAGGCCGGAGTAAGGATCAGGCCGGAGTAAGGATCAGGACGGGGTAAGGATCAGGACGGGGTAAGGATCAGTCCATTCAATCGGCCTTCAGGCCGCTCTCAGTGCCCGGGCTTAAGGCTCGGGCGCCGCCACTGGCACGGGTTTCGACTCGCCAAGTCTCGGTAAGTCGACTTCGTGCGGCGCGACGGAGGATAATGCGTAATCGGTGGGTGCTCGACTGTTCATTAACTGGAGCTAGTGAAGCAGTTCTGTGTCCTCGAGCGGTGGGCGAGCTCGGGTGGCTTACACCATCGGCGCCGGCGCGTTTCGTGCACTGTGTGGAGGATGGGTGTCCGAGGCAGTCAGGAGCTGAACGCCTCGATCGGGGGGCAGGAGCACACCAGGGTGCGGTCCCCGTAGGCCTGGTCGATCCGCCGTACCGGAGGCCACACCTTGGCGGCCGTCCGGCCCATCGGATAGGCGGCGAGCTCCCGGCTGTAGGGGTGGCCCCACTTGTCGGCCAGGCAGCTCGCGGTGTGCGGCGCGCAGCGCAGTGGGTTGTCCTCGGCGGGCCACTCCCCCTCGGCGACCCGGCCGATCTCGTCCCGAATCGCGATCATGGCGTCGCAGAAGCGATCCAGCTCGGCCAGGCTCTCACTTTCCGTGGGCTCGACCATCAGGGTGCCGGCGACCGGGAACGACATGGTCGGGGCATGCAGTCCGTAGTCGGCCAACCGCTTGGCGACGTCCTCGACGGTGACGCCGGTGGCCTTGGTGATCGGCCGCAGGTCCAGGATGCATTCGTGGGCGACCAGTCCGTTATCGCCGACATAGAGCACGGGGAAGCACTCACCGAGGCGTCGGGCGACGTAGTTCGCGGCGGCCACCGCGGTGAGCGTGGCGCGACGCAGGCCCTGCGCACCCATCATCCGGATGTAGGCCCAGCAGATCGGCAGGATCGACGCGCTGCCCCACGGTGCTGCGGCCACCGGGCCCACCGCGGCGTCAGGGTCCGTCTGCGGGTGCCCGGGCAGGAACGGGGCCAGATGCGCCCGCACGCCGATCGGTCCCACTCCCGGCCCGCCGCCACCGTGCGGGATGCAGAACGTCTTGTGCAGGTTGAGGTGGCCGACGTCGGCGCCGAAGCGGCCCGGCCGGGCCAGCCCGAGCAGCGCGTTGAGGTTGGCCCCGTCGACGTAGACCTGCCCCCCGGCGTCGTGCACCAGCGCGCATACCTGGGTCACACCCGGCTCGTACACTCCGTGCGTGGAGGGGTAGGTGATCATGATGGCGGCTAGCTCGCCGCCATGCTCGGCGATCTTCGCGCGGAGGTCGTCGAGGTCGACGTCGCCGCTGCGGTCACACCCGACGACCACGACGCGCATCCCGGCCATCACCGCCGAGGCCGCGTTCGTGCCGTGCGCGCTGGAGGGTATGAGGCAGATGTCACGACCCGTCTCACCGCGGTCACGGTGGTACGCGCGGATCGCCAGCAGGCCCGCGAGCTCGCCCTGGCTGCCCGCGTTGGGCTGCAGGCTGACCGCGTCGTACCCGGTGAGCGCGGCGAGCCAGCGCCGCAGGTCGCTGAGCATCTCGAGCAAGCCCCGCGCGTCCTGCTGGGGCGCGAACGGGTGCAGCTCGGCGAACTGCGGCCAGCTGATCGGCTCCATCTCCGCAGTGGCGTTGAGCTTCATCGTGCAGGAGCCCAGCGGGATCATACTGCGGTCCAGCGCCACGTCCTTGTCGGCCAGCGTGCGCAGGTAGCGCAACAGCGCTGTCTCGCTGTGGTAGGCGGAGAACACCGGGTGGGTGAGGAACGGTGTCCCGCGCCGCAACGCGGCGGGGATCGCGTCCGGAGTCTGGCGGTCGAGGGCGTCCGGGTCGGCCGCCGGCACACCGAAGGCCTCCCAGACCACCCGCAGGTGCTCGCGGGTGGTGGTCTCGGCGCAACTGATCCCGACATGATCGGCGTCGGCCGGCCGCAGGTCCACCCCCGCCGCGCGAGCGGCGCGAACCACCTCGCCGGCCCGGCCGGGAACCCTGGCGAGCACCGTGTCGAAGAACGCGTCGAACACCACCTCGACGCCGCCGTCCCGCAACCCGGCGGCCAGCACGGCGGCCATCCGGTGCGCCCGCCGCGCGATGTCCGTCAGCCCGTCAGGTCCGTGGTACACCGCGTACATCGAGGCCATCACGGCCAGCAGCACCTGTGCGGTGCAGATGTTGCTGGTGGCCTTCTCCCGCCGAATGTGCTGCTCGCGGGTCTGCAGCGCCAGCCGCAACGCCGGTGACCCGTCGGCGTCGCGGGACACGCCGACCAGCCGGCCGGGCAGCTGGCGCTCCAGCCCGCCGCGCACCGCCAGGTAGGCGGCGTGCGGCCCGCCGAAGCCCAGCGGCACGCCGAAACGCTGCGTCGATCCGATCGCGACGTCGGCACCGATCTCCCCCGGCGGCGCCAGCAGGGTCAGGGCCAGCGGGTCGGCCGCGACGGCCACCGCGGCGCCGCGCTGGTGAGCCCGCTCGATCAGCATCGCGTGGTCACGCACCGTGCCGGAGGCGCCTGGGTAGGACAGCAGCACACCGAAGAACTCACCGTCCGGAAGCCCGCTTGAGAGGTCCACGATGTCCAGCTCGATGCCCAGTGGCTCGGCACGGGTGGTCAGCACGGCCAACGTCTGCGGCAAGGTGTCGGTGTCCACGACGAACCGCGACGAGGTGGCTCGGCCCGCGCGGCGCAGCAGGGTCATCGCCTCGGCGGCCGCAGTGGCCTCATCGAGCAAGGAGGCGTTGGCCACCGGCAGGCCGGTGAGGTCGCAGATCATCGTCTGGAAGTTGAGCAGCGCCTCGAGCCGGCCCTGGGAGATCTCCGGCTGGTAGGGCGTGTAGGCGGTGTACCAGGCCGGGTTCTCCAGCACCGAGCGACGGATCACCGGCGGGGTCACCGTGCCGTGGTACCCCATCCCGATCATCGGTACCCGCGGGTGGCACTGGGTGGCGCGCACACGCAGCTCAGCCAGTGCCTGCGCCTCGGTGGCCGGAGCCGGGAGGTCCGGGACGGCGCCCGGGTCCGCGTCCGGGTGAGCCAGCGTGGGCGGCAGCGCCAACTGGGCGAGCTGCTCCAACGACTCCACACCGATGACGTCCAGCATCCTGGCCACCTCGTCCGGTCGCGGCCCGATGTGCCGGTCGGCGAACGGCGTGCCGTGCTCCAGCTCGGACAGTGACCGCCGGTGGGGAATGCTCATCGCGGTGACCTCCGGGCGTCGAGACCGAACCGCCGGGCGGTGTACCCGGTCGGTCCTCCCTCTGATGTCCCTGTCCGCGCCCGGCCCCACCGGGAACGAGCGCCTGAGAGACTCCAGGGAGGGTTGCTTCTTCGGCGCCCGGACAGCGATGGCTGAGAACTCCCGCGCGGGATTGCCGACAGCATCCTCAACTTACTCGTGGGGGTGGCCCTCTGCCGCCCCACGCACACTTACTGTGATCGACTACACACGCGGGACGCGTCAGCTGATCCGGCGGGCCCGGCGGCGCTTGGTCAGCTCGTCTTCCGGCGCGCTCGCGACGTGGCCACCATCGGCGCGCTCCGGGGGGAACTGGCTGATCGATCCGGCGATCTCCTTCATCGCGCCACTGACGGCGATGCCGAACACGCCCTGACCACCCTGCAGCAGGTCCACCACCTCCTCCGGGGAGGTGCATTCGTATACCGTGGTGCCGTCGCTGAACAGCGTGATGCGGGCCAGGTCGTGCACGCCCCGGCGGCGCAGGTGCTCGACGGCCACGCGGATGTTCTGCAGCGAGACACCGGTGTCCAGCAGCCGCTTGACTACTTTGAGGACCAGGATGTCTTTGAACGAGTACAGTCGCTGGCTGCCTGAGCCGGATGCGCCACGGATTGAGGGCACCACCAGGCTGGTCCGTGCCCAGTAGTCCAGCTGACGGTAGGTGATCCCGGCGATCTGGCAGGCCGCCGGCCCGCGATAGCCCAGCAGGTGGTCGGTCACTCCGTGCGGGTCGGCCAGAGCGGAGTCCGGGAACAAGGTGTCCTGCTCGGCCCTGTCACCGGCTTCGGACCGAGTGATGTCATGCCCCGGGGAGCCCGCTCCGCCGTGCGGTCCCTCGACCACCCATGCCTCCCACGCCTTGCGCCGGTAGCCCGTGAGCCACGCGGCCCGCGGCGGATCCTCCGGCCGGTCGGGGCGAACCACACCGGCGCGACTCGCTATGAAGACCGACGGTAGGCCCCGCCGGGTGGTCGGTCAATCCGACGCGCGGAGTCTCATCCTCAAGTTCAGCTCAAGGAAGGACTGCTGGATCAGCTGTCCGCTCCGCGACGGTATCAAGTGTCCGCTCCGCGGAAGTCCTCCGGGGAGACGGAGTTGAGGAACTCACGGAACTTCTCGACCTCGTTCTCCTGCTCGTCCGGTATGACCAGGCCGGCCTCGCAGAGCACCGACTCCTCGGCGTGGATCGGTACCCCGACCCGCAAGGCGAGCGCTACCGAGTCACTCGGTCGGGCAGAGACCCTCACGTTACCGTCGAAGACCAGCTCGGCGAAGAAGGTGCCTTCTTGTAGTTCGGTGATCCTGACCTGCTTCAGCTCCCCTCCCAGCGCGCTGATCACGTCTCGGAGCAGGTCGTGAGTCATCGGCCGAGCCGGTTGCACGCCCTGCTGCTCCAGGGCGATGGCGGTCGCTTCCCCGGAGCCGATCCAGATCGGCAGGTAGCGTTCACCCTCGCTCTCCCGCAGCAGCAGGATCGGCTGGTTCGCCGGCAACTCCACCCGGACCCCGACGACACGCATCTCGCTCATCGCGTTGCGCCTCCCTCCCACCACACCCTCCGGTCTGGGTGCCTCGGGGATCGTCGTGCTCAGCGGTGGAATCGAGCACCGACCGCAGTTGCCGCCAACCCAGTCGCGTCTCCACCATCACTACCCTCAGACGCTACACGCGGCACCCTCCCGATGCCGAGTCCCTCAACGGTCCAAATTCTCCGGGGACGTTCTCTGCGACTCCTCCCTGGGACTTCCTCACCCGAGGCTCAGTTCCCGACAACGCCACGCAGCCCGATCTTCACAAGCAGGGCGTGCAGCCGCAACGACAGCATCGCCAGCTCCCGGACCACCTCATCGGCGCGGGCCCGCGCATCGGGATCCCGCTGCCGGCTCATCGGGGTGACGATCTGCGCTAGCAGGCCCACCTCCCGGTCCGCCGACGCCCGGAAGGAGCGTAGGTGCCGGGGTTCCAGCCCGAAATCGGTCATCGCCCGCGCGGTGCTGGCCACCAGCACCGCATCGGTGTCGTAGAAGCCGGCTGGACCGGGGCGGACCAGCCCGAACTGCTCGAGTTCGGCCAGTACCGCCCTGCCTATGCCGGCGGCGGCGAGCAGTTCCTCCCGGGTCATCCGCGCGACATCGGCGGCGAGGTCCTCCGAGGGAGCCGGCTCGGTCACCGCGCCGGGAAGAGCGCTCAGTGACGGGCGATGTACCCCTGGCCGGCACAGTTCAGTGGATCTTTCGGGGCGTCTGCCTGAGGACCGTTCGGGCTCACCCCGGTCCAACGCGTCCAGGTGCTCCTTGATGACCCTCAGCGGGAGGTAGTGGTCCCGCTGGGCGGCGAGCACGTAGCGCAGCCTTTCCACATCCGCGCCGGAGAACTGCCGGTAGCCGGCGGCGGTGCGTTCCGGCTGGACCAGCCCCTCGGACTCCAAAAACCTGATCTTGGAGATGGTGACGTCAGGGAAATCCACCCGCAACTGGGCGAGCACCGAGCCGATACCCATCCCGGACCGATGCCCGGAGCGGCCCGGGACCGTCACCGCAGCCCCTGGTCAGCCCCTCGGCCCCCGGCACGCGGACCGGTCAGGAACACCAGCCGAAACTTGCCGATCTGCACCTCGTCACCGTTGGCCAGCACCGCGTTATCCACCGGCTCACGGTTGACGTAGGTGCCATTCAGGCTGCCGACGTCCACCACCAGGAACTCGCCGCCCTCGCGGTGGAACTCGGCGTGCCGTCGGGACACCGTCACGTCGTCGAGGAAGATGTCGCTTTCCGGGTGCCGACCCGCGCTCGTC
>JAFAUB010000028.1 GCA_019243635.1 Pseudonocardiales bacterium | reverse complement strand
GATCGGGCGAGATGCCTCAATCACCAGTCGAACGGCTTCGTCCCGAAACTCGAGACTGAACTTCCGATACTTCCGAGACATTTTCGATGGCGCCTTTCGGATACAACCCTATCGGGTCGTGGTCCGAGAACCTCGGGGCACCCCAGTGCGGTATTCTTCGACGGGCCGCAGCGCCCGGCGGCGGGTGATGAATGCGCGGTGGGCGTTGATGACTTCCTCGGGGTAGACGGCCTTGTAGCCGAGGGTGACGCCGATGTCGCGGTGGCCGGCGACCAGCTGGGCGATGTGCGGCGGCATGCCGTGCATGATCGCGTCGGTGATGAAGATCCTCCTGAAATCGTGTGGCACGAACCGCAGCGGCTTGCCGCTGGCATCGGTGATTCCGGTGCTGGTCAGGGCGTCGCTGATCAGCTCGCGGATCGCGGGGCCGCCGATGGCGTGGTGCTCTGCTCCGTAGTGGCGCTGGAACAGCAGCGGCATCGGCGGGTTCCACACCCGTTCGTGGTAGTCATCGGCGGTCACCAGCGGCACGGTGGCGTCCTGGCCGCGGATGCGGGTGATGATCTCGCTGAGCACGTCGGCCAGCTCGGGGCTGATGACCAGGAGCCGCTCGGTGTCGGTCTTGGACGGGGCGATCTGCAGCAGCGGGATCAGCTCGCCGGTGGCCGGCAGCTTGTACTGGATGAAGCTGTGGTGGGACAGCTCGGTGAGTTCCTCGATGCGGATGCCGGTGTGGCGGAGGGCCTGCACCGCGGCCCAGGTCCAGAACGCCTTGTGCTCTTCGAGGGTGAGGTCGCCGTGCTTGCCGCTGCCGGGATCTTGCGCCCAGGTCCGGTCCGCTGAGGCGTGGGCCCTGACTGGCCGGCGCAGGGTCTGGCCGGCCACGGTGAACAACTGGCCGGGTGCGGTGGCCTCGGCGGTGCGCAGCCGTTCCGCGGCTGCCTGCCGGTCGGCGTCCACCTTGGCCAGCAGCGCCGGAAGGACCGGGATGCGCTCGCGGGTGCGCTGGTCCATCCGCGACTTGCGGTGGGAGCGCTCCTTGCCGCGTTGGGCGATGTCGGTGTCGCGGATTGGGCACGGCGTGGCCCAGGGTCCCCACCGGGCCGGGTCGTCGGCTGCCCACTGGGCCAGGTCGAGGTAGAAGGCGCGGACCGTGACCAGGTGGTCGAAGGCGTTGACCCGGGACGCAGTGGCCTCGGTGCCCTCCCCGCCAGCGGCGCGGGATCTAATCGTCTTGGTGGTGATCCGCTGCTTCCACGCAGCGGCCACCTCGGCGGGCAGGTGCAGCGTGGCGATGCCGGGGTGGTGGAGCTCGAGGTCGCGCCAGAACAGCCGGCCCAGCACGTAGGAGAGCTTGTGCACGGTGGGGTGGTCGACTGCGGGCTGCCGTTCGCACAGGTAGTCCACGAGCAGGTCGCGGACCGGGCGGCATTCGATGCCGTAGCGGTCGGTCAGCTGCCCGCGGCTGAGCTGGCCCTGGGTCTTCAGCGCCCGCCCGGGCGGGGCGGCGGCACCGAAGATCCCCGCGGCCCGCAGCAGCTGGTAGAAGTACGGGCTGGTGGCGTCGCTGCTGCGCAGCAGGTCCCCGGCGATCTGCAGCAGTTCCAGGCAGTCGCCGATAGTGATGTCAGTGATCAGGCCGCCCTTGGCGGCCAGGACGGCTGCGATCCGGCGCAGCGCCAGCTGTGTGGTGTGGCTGTTGACCTGATCCACCTGGCAGATCACAGCTAGGGCGGCGAACCCGACCGGGTCGCGGACGCGGGCCATCTGCGCGGACAGGCCGGCCGGGGTGGCCGGCGCCAGCAGCCAGCCCAGGCTGGGGCGGATTACGTCCGCTCAGGTCAGCAGCATGATCGACCGCCCGGCCAGCAGCGAGACATGCTCAGGGTCGCGGGGCCCGCGGCCGGGGGCCGCCAGCCAGTCGGCCAGCAGCCCCCGCCACGCCCGATTCCCCGCGGCGTCGGCCCCGCTGGTGATCCACCGGTCCTGCCAGGACTCACCCGGCTGGGCCTCCAGCCAGTCCAGCATCCGGGTCAGTCCGCGGCGGCGCTCCTGGTCCAGGTTGCCCCGGCCGGTGGGAAACGGCGGCGCCAGCAGCCTTGCGAGCACCTGCGGTTTCGGCTGACTGCTCAGCGCCCAGCTCGCCAGCACAAGCCGTGGCGGGAACCGCCGTAGCAGCGCTGCCGACGGGGCCGGATCTGCCGGCAATGGCCGAGACCCCTGGTAGACCGGCATGCCCGCACTCCCGGTGACGGCGGCCGGACCGCCGAGCTGGCCGGGGCTGCTCACCTCGGCTCCTGTCCGAACAGCACGCTCAGCGACTCCGGCCGGTACCCCGGCGAGGCCCCCGCGCCGTCCTGCCCGGCAGGCGGCCGCTCCTGCCGGCGGGCATGGTGCGCCACGACCGCGGCGATCACGTCCTCATCGGGGGCGGTCGTATAGAGCTGCGTCGTGGACAGGTGAGCATGCCCGAGCACCCACTGCACGTCGGTCAGCGGCATGGCCGGATCGCGGGCCATCCGGTAGGCCGCCGTATGACGAAGATCATGAAGCCGCCAGCGGCCGCCCAGCCCGGCGCCGGCCCGGGTGAACATCGCCCTGGCTGCGTGGTAGGACAGCGGCCGGAACGGCCGCCGCAGCGTCCACCACAACGGGTCATCGGGCCCCGCCGGGACCAGCCCGTGCATCTGCTGCTGGTAAAGCCGCAGCCACACGAACGCATCCGGACAGGCCGGCAACGGCTGCAACGCCCGCGTCCCTTTGCGGATCACGGTGATCAGCTGCTGACCCGGGTCGGCGTCCGCGCGCCTGGCCCCCAGCAGCTCGGCGGCCCGGGCGCCGGTGGACACCCAAAACGCCACCAGTGCCCGGTCCCGGTGCGACCCAAGCACGGCGAAGAGCTCATCGAACTTCTCATCCGGGATCCGCCGCGGGATCCGCCGCGGTGTCTTCGGCCGGTACCGTCCCGTGCGCTCGGTCCGGAACGGCTCCATCGGGTCGTGATGCGCGTTCGGCCAGCCCCGCCTGCGGCGGGCCAGCGGGAACGGGTTCACCATCGGCCCGGTTCCCGCCTCCAGGTGGAAGGCGTAAAAGCCACGCAGCACCGTCTCGCAATGCGCCACCGTCGCCGGCGCATACCGCGCGTCTCCCGACGGGCCACCTGCCTTAGCGAGCTGGATCCAGCGGCAGAAGTCCCGGGCCTCCACCCTGGTGGCCTGATCCCACCCGAGGTCCACCGCCCACAAGAAGCGGAACCAGCGCAGCAGATCCATCGCATACGACCGCTGCGTGGCCGCCGGGCGGCCGCACGCCTGCAGGTCCCTCAGATACGCCGCCACCGGCGCGACGACCACGCCATCAACGTCAACCACCTGATACGGCTCGAACGGGTCACCCGTCCCCTCAAGCGCTCCGCAGCGCAGCACCCTCAGCGACGACAGATCCCGCGCGCCATCCCCTTCGTTGATCACGGGCAGGGAACCTAACCGCCCGGGCGCTGGCCAGCCCACCGGACACGGCGATCCATTCCCGTAGTTCAGTCAACTGGTCGTCCTCCAGCAGCTTCTCGCACCGCTGCTTCTCCCGGGTCCGCTCCCGCACCAACGACCGCCGGTACCGGGTCAGGTCCCGCAACACACGGATCGGCTTGGGATGCACCAAGCTGGGCGAGCACATGCCCCCCTCCACCACCTTGGCCAGCCACACCGCGTCCAGCTTGTCGGTCCTGGGCCGCCTCGGCACGTTCTTCACATGCTTGGCATTGAGCAGCCGGCAGATGAACCCCTCGGCCTCGAGCAAGTAGAAGACGGGTTTCCAGTAATCGCTGGTCGCCTCCATCGCGACCAGCTCCACCCGCTCGCACCGCAGCCAGTCCGCCAGCTCCAGCAGCGACCGCGACAGCGTCGCGTACTCGCGGATCTCCTGCCGCCGCCGACCCGGCTTGTCCTCGTGCGGCACCCGCAGACAAGCCACCAGACCGGCCTTACCCAGATCGAGCGCGGCTACCCGCTCAACCAACTCGACCGGCTCATGAGTCTGTTCCACATCACATCACCCCAACCACGTCCGCAACGGATAAACCAGACATGACCGCCCGGGGGACCAACGGGGATAACACAGAGGCGGACTCGCGTGCTCGAAGCAACAATGCAGCGCCCCTCACAACAGGCCCCCAGCATCAGACTATTCACCGGCCTCAACCAGGCACCAAGCAACCACGACGTCACAGGCAGCCACAGACCCGATTTTCAGCCCTGCACGGGCGCTCCGCCAGGGGCACTGACGACTATTCAGCAGGCTCGGCTGGGAGTGGCTGCTGAGCTGTTTGGGACGGCTGCGGAGTGTCGGCTTGATCTTCGCTGGTTGATGTCAATCATGTGGTGGCATGTCCGGCGGTCGGTCTGCGAGCCTTCCCACCTCGGTGGAGGAGCTGCGGGCGCTGGTGGTGGAGCTGGTGGAGGTCAACGCGGGGCTGCGGGAGGTGATCGCGGCCAGGGATCACCAGATCGCCTTTTTGGAGCGGCGAGTCGCGGAGTTGGACCGACGGCTGGGTGCCGACTCGTCGACCTCGAGTCGGCCACCGTCGTCGGACTCGCCGTATCGCAAGCCGGCGCGGCGTTCCTCGCGGACCTCCTCGGGGCGCCGACCGGGCAAGCAGCCCGGTGCGCCGGGTTCGGCGATGCCGCTGGTCGAGGACCCCGATGAGATTGTGGCGTGTGATCCGGGCTGCCGCGGGGCCTGCGGGGAGGACCTCTCGGGGGCGCCGGTGGTGGGTGTGGCGCGCCGCCGAGTCGTGGACCTGCCGCCCCCGCCGGTGCCGCGGGTGACCGAGTATCAGATCATCACCAGGGCCTGCCCGGCGTGCGCGAGCCACTCCAGCGGGAGCGCGCCGGAGTGTGCGCCGGCCCGCGTGCAGTACGGCCCGGGGGTGCTGGCCCGCGCCGCGGAGCTGGTGTGTGCCCATTACCTGCCGGTGGCCCGCGCCGCGCGGCTGATGCGGTCGATGCTTGGGGTCGGGGTCTCCACCGGGTTTGTGGGCAGCGTCCGGCCGGCACCGGGCCGCCCAGTTGCTGGAGCCCACGTTCCTGCCCCGGGTGCGCCAGCTGCTGCGCTCGGTCGGGGTGCTGCACGTGGACGAGAGCCCGGGCCGCGCCGCGGGTGGTCTGGAATACGTGCATGTCGCAGCCACACCGTTTCTGACCGCGATGCACACTGGCGGCCGCAGCGCCGCTGACATCGACGCCGGGGATGTCCTGCCCGGCTACGCCGGCACTATCGTGCGCGATGGCTACGCCGGCTACGCCCACCTGATCGACGCCCACCATGCCTGGTGCGGCGCGCACCTGCTTCGTGATCTTCATGCGGTCCACACCGCCGACCCCGACGCACAGCTGTGGGCAGCCGCGATGGCCACCACCCTGACCGACGCGAATACCGCCGCGGCGGCCGCTCGCGCCGGCGGGCAGACCACCCTGGACCCGCAGGTGCTGGCCACGATCCGCAACCATTACCGCGGCGCACTCGCCCTGGGCATCAGCACCAACAGCGCCCGCGCCGGACCGCTGGCCGCCGACGCGCTGACGCTGGCCCGGCGCTTTCAGACCCACGAAGACATGATCCTGCGCTTCGTGGTCGACCTCGCCGTGCCCTTCACCAACAACCAAGCCGAACGCGACGTCCGACCCGTCAAAACCAGCAACGGACCTCCGGCGGTGCCTGGCGCACCCTGCAAGGACTGGCCGACTTCGCCATCGTCCAGTCCTACCTATCCACCGCCACCAAATGGGGCCTGGACCACTACGACGCTCTCTACCAACTCTTCACCACCGGAGCCTGGCTACCACCAGCGGCCCAACCCTGCTGAATAGCTACGATCCCCGGACGGGACCAGGGGTCGTTGGTTCAGATCGGGTTACCGCTCGACGCGCTCGACTTCAAACACCCATCCCCACTGTCCACATATTTAAAGATTTGTCCAGCATGGGGATCAAGGGGGAGGGCAGGATAGAATCCTGCTTTTCTTCCATATTTTCGGCGAACGATTCCGCTGAGAGTGCGTCCGGTGTATTCGCCATGTTCGGTGATGATCTTGACCATGGTGCCGGCTCCTTCCGGTCTGGCCTGGGGATTGTCCCCTGGCTCACAAAAATCATCATACCTTCCTAATTTAGGAAGTGAAACTAGTTTGGGTAGGGAATTTTGGCTCAACCCCAATTGCCTCTTGTCTGTGTGCTGTTTTGCTCCTCGGCAGTTCCTATAGGAAGGGGTGCTACGCCGAGGACTTTGAGGAGTTCGGCAGTGGGGACGTGGCAGGCGTTTCCGACGCGGATGATGCGGACGGGAAACTGGCCAGACTGGGCGAGTTGATATGCCTTGGTGCGTGCGATATTCAGGGCGCGGGCGGCGGTCATGAGGCCCACGACGGTGTGCAGGGCGCAGGGTTCCTCAAAGATGAGTGGTGGCGGTTTTGTCTCCTTATTGATCGTGTAGGGCGGTTGAGGTGGTGTGCTGCGGCGTGTGCTGACAGACGGCGAACAGGTCGGCGGCTGGTGGGGGTAGGCCGGTGATCAGGTGGAAGATGACAACGCACCGTTTAGCGGTTGGTGCGGTAACCAGCACGCGCGGGAGCGCGCCATCGGGGCCGATTCCGCCATAGTTCGCGTGGTCGAGGTAGTTACGGAGCTTATCGCGCAGGCGTGGGGCGTTTTCGGTGTCGCAGTCAATTCCGAGCCTCCAGCAATCCCGATGTGCGGGTGTGACTAGGCGGGTGTAGACGCCGAGGCGCAGGGAAACGCCGGACTGCCGCTACGACGAGGCGGGCTCGGTGACGAATGCAGCTACCCGGAAACCGCCGTCTCGGCTGGCTTCGGTGAGTTGGACGTAGATTTCGGCGATGTCCAGGGCGTGATGGATGAACATGGGGCCGGGTGCGCGGGAGTGGCGGATACGCCGGGGTGGCTGCTGGGCGGCACCCACCACCCCCAGCCCGGCTACGGCCTTGAGCCATCACGTCACCATCAAGCTACCCAGCAGACAGAGAGCCCGACCGCGCCATCGAACGCAAACCGTCAGACCCTGGAAGTGCATCCGTTCCCGTCCGACACAGAGCGGGACGGATGCACTTGTACGGCAGGACTCCCCAGGTCACGCCGCTTGCCGGGTGAGCGCGAAGTGAGCGCGTACACGCCGGAACGGGCCGTCACAAAACAAGCTCGGACGATCGCTAAACCCGACTGAGCTGCACAGATGCGGCACACGCGGTATCGGCGACTATGGTCCGTCATGCTCCCTATGGTCCTACGGATCAGAAGGTTGCGGATTTCAGAAACATCTTTTAAAGAGACAGACCCGGCGCGAGTGGGTGGGGTTCGCCGGTGAGGGTGGCGAGTGCGGTAGCAATCTCGGGGATGCTGGCGCGGACGTAGGTGGCGGTGGTGCCTGCGTTGCCGTTGTCGGTGTGGCCTGCGTATGTGCGGGCGATGGCGTAGCCGAAGTTGCGTTCAACCCATGTCAGGGTGGTGTGACGGAGCCAGTGGGTGCTGATTTGTTGCGTGGCGACCCAGGGAAGATGAGCACCGAGGCGGACCCACAGGTGGTCGTATCGGCGGGCGGTTAGTGCCTTCCCGTTTTTGTAGCGCAGCAGTTGGCCGCCTATCGGGGCGTGACGCTCGTGGGCGTGCTGGTGAAGGTGAGCCATCAAGGTGGGGGAGATCGGCTGCCAGCGGAGGGTTTCGCCTTTCTCGCGGAGCAGGATGAGGCATTGGTCGGGGTCAAGATCATCTGTACGCAGCGCCAACGCGCCCCCGCGTCGGCACGCGGTTTCAGTGTGCAGCCGCAGGAGGAGAGTGTCGAGTGCGGGGTCATTACCGGTGGTAGCGGCGACGTGGTTGATTTCAGCAAGCCGCGTGTCGGGGACGGCTCGGCGGGTGGAGGGTAGCCGCCGGGGCTTAGCGACTTTCAAGGCAGGATTGTCGGCTGTCTTAATGTGCCCGTCGTTCTCGGCGTGCCGGTAGATGCAGCGCAAAGCCGCGATGAGGTGTTCTGCGGCGCTGCGCCCACCACGGGCGTTGCGACGGGCGACGGTGTGGGTTTTGGTGTGTTCAGCCAGCTGGTTAATGTCTGACGGTGTGGGTTCGTCGAGTCGCCGGGCGCCCCAGTGCTGAAGGATACGGTTCCAATAGGACCCATACACGCGACGTGTTCCGTCCGCGACAGCCGCGCTGACAATGGGAATGTATTGGGCGAACGTCGGCGCGGGGGCGTGGTCTGGTGACGCTGCGAGCAGGTCGGCGGGGGATACCCCTAGCCGGGACAGGAGCAGCCGTGCCGCATCGAGATCAGCGGCGCTGGGGACAGATTGATGCATGGTCATGCGGATTCACCGTCCATGGAGTCGATGGCCTGCCCGGCGATGAAGGCGTCCAGGGCGGCAGGCGGGTAGAGGACGAGCCGGTTTTGATGGGGATCGGCGGCCAGGAGAACGCGATCTCCGGTGTGTAGGCCGCATCGGTGCCGAAGGGGAGCGGGTACTCGCAGGTGGCCTTGGGTCGTGACGTGACATTCGCCGTGGTCGTGTGGGCGGATGACGAGTAGTCCGCTGTTCTCGCCGATATCCAGGCGTAGCCCGGCAGACCACCCCAACGCCCGCATGATCGTGCGATCGGCGAGACGACCACGGTCGTCAAGTGCGGAAAGCCCGTAGACAACGGCCATGGTGCGGCGCGGGATCAACGACGGCAGAGGCAACGACCGGCGGGCCACCGACATCACACCAGAGGCACCAACTATTTGGTCACTGCCCCTCGGCAGCAGCGGCGGGACGACGGGGCTGATGACGGCCGGGCTCACCGCCGACACCTGCCCGTCGCGGGGCTACCAGGGGCAGGAGCTGCGCACTCCGCGTGACAGAGCGCGCTTGAACACTGATACGTCAGATGTGGCAGGTATGCCACGCCGCTGTGTCCGAGGGGGTGACCTGCATCCGGCTGGATGCCACGGTGACCCCGGCGCATTCGGACAAGGAACTGGCGGAGCCGAACTTCAAGGGCTTCGGCCACCACCCCTTGCTGTCCTACTGTGACAACACGGGCGAGCCGCTGGCCGGGATGATGCGCCGCGGCGGTGCGGGTTCGAACACGGTAGCCGATCACCTCCAGGTGCTTCAGGACTCGATCGCCGCCCTGCCACTGCGGCACCGGCAGCGGCTGATGGTGAGCTGTGATGGTGCCGGTGCCGGCCACGGGCTCATCGCCCGCCTGGATGCCCTGGCCGCCCGGCCGGGGTGTGAGCTGGTCTGTTCGGTGGGCTGGGATCTGGGGGCCCGGGAACGCGCGGCGATCACCCGGGTACCCGAGAGCGCCTGGCAGATCGCGATCGATCACCACGGGGAACTGCGGGAACGCCGCACCGAGGACGCCTGCCCCAACTCCCGGTGCGCGCACGCAGGGTGCTGGCGCGAAGCGGCACACGTCACCGAACTGACCGGGCTGCCGCGCGAGGGCCCTGGCGGGGACCAGCTCACCGGCTGGCCGCCCAGCATGCGCGTCTTCGCCCGCCGCGAGCGCCCCCACCCAGGTGCCCAGCTAAGCCTGTTCGAGACTGCGGACGGCTGGCGGTATTCCCTGTGGGTGACCAACCTGCCCACCACGGTGCGGGGCTGGCGCGCCAATCCCGCCTACATCGACGCGACCCACCGGGTGCACGCCCGGGTCAGGGTCGTTCCAAGATCGTTTAATGACTCAGTCGACCTGAGCAAGATTGATGATCTTCGGTGTGTCGCGCCGGTGGGCGAACGAAGCTCCGGTAGGACGAGTGGTCCTTCCACAGACTTCTCGTTTCCCCCGGAGCTTCGTTGC
>JAFAUB010000084.1 GCA_019243635.1 Pseudonocardiales bacterium | reverse complement strand
GCGGAGGGGAAACAACCGCTCGGCTCTGCGCAACGCCATCACCGCGTCATCGCCGCGGCGAGGTAACCGAGCCAGCGCGCGGCCGTAGTCCACCCAGTACTGGGACTGGCGGGTCTTAAAGGGGTGCCGCTCGGGTTGGATGGTCTGGGCGACGCTCACCGCTCGATCGGGCTCGCCTGTCTCCAGCGCCAGCGCCATCTCCCACAAGCCTACGTTGGTCGGCCCGAACCCGAACCCGAGACGGTCGTGGTTGTTGTCTGGCTCTCCGAACCGGTGGGCGAGTTCCTTCGCGGCCTGCATGGGCGCCGCAACGTCATCCAGGCGCTGGTCGGCAGCCGCGATCAACGACCGCGTCATCGTCACCATGCCGATCATGCCCGCCGTGTCCACGGTGGTGGGGGGCAGCGTCAGAGCGTCTAGCTCGGCGTCGGCCAAGTCGAACATGCTCGACGCCAGCAGCGCATTCGCCGAGCCGTAAGCGGCGACCCCCAACGAGGTCGCGTCGCCGAGATGCTCGGCTAAGCCCTGCGCCAGCGTCGCGGCTTGCCATCGAAGATCGACCGATGCACCGGAATCCCGCAGCCACATCAGCGTCACGTGCACGTGCACGTGCACCGCCAGTTCCACCAGCGTCTTCACATCGCGGCCAGCGGAGATGGTGCAATGAATATCCCGGATCAGGCCCGGCAGCTGCTCACCGACAGCACCAAACCTGCACCGGCGCCGCGTCTCACGCACCTCCTGGACTCTGCGTTGCAACACCTCCAGCGGAACCGGTTCGCCGCGGAGCCGGTTGCGGCTGACCGCAGTCAGCACCTGGCGCACCGCAACGACGGCGGCATCAGTGTCCCCATTGCCTGGCGCCGGTACCGGTAGCCCGGTTAGCTCAGAAGGGGCTACCTGGAGCGCGTTGGCCAGGGCCACGATCTCCGACCGGCGATCCAGGGCGCATTCCCCACGTTCGATCTCGGACAGGTGGGATTTCGACATCCCGGCCAGCCCGGCGACCACCCGCAGCGACTTCTTCCGGGAATTGCGGATCTGCCGCAGCCGCCGACCGATCGTGCGCGCGTCGTCGTCAACGTCCACGAGACCCCTCTCTCCGCCAGGTTCCCCTCGCCGATGCCCCGGGGAGCTACCCCGGGGCGTGAACCTCGGCGAAGAGGTGACGCAAGGCTACGCCACGCACTCCTGGCCACCGGATCTGACAGTCGCAACCCGCTCCGCAGTACGCCCGCATTTCCTCGTGAATGCGATCAAGCCCATGGTGTCCGCCAGCGTGGACGTCACCCGGACGGGCTACACCGGCAGGCCATCCCGCAGCGAGCGTGCCCCTGCCCCGCTGGACCTAGCCGACCTGCGAAAACAAGTTGATCGATAGCAGGGAAACCGCTGGTCAGGGGCCACTTTTAGCAAGATCACCGGTAGTGGGCGAATCGGACACCGTGGTAGCGGGTCTCCCGGGCACGGGTGATCACCGCCGCGACGTTGATCACGGTGTCCACCTCGAAGCCGGCCAGCCACGCCAGGGAGGCACGCTCGGAGTCCGACACCGGAACGTCGCCCAGTGCTCAATTCCGGACTTCTGGCGCGCGGAAGGAGACCGAAAGATCGGGTCCTAAACGTCCGTAGGGGACGGTCTAGTTGATCTATGGCTGTCCGCAAACTGTCCGCAGGACGTCCGCAGACGACCAACGGCGGCCAACGCCGCCAAACGGTGTATGTGCAGTTCAGAGAGGGTTAGGGGACGATCCATGCTGGCTGGCCCGGTACAGGCCGCGCTTGCCGATGTACTGCACCACACCGTCGGGTACCAGGTACCAGACTGGCTGGCCGCGCCCGACGCGCTGCCGGCAGTCCGTCGAGGAGATCGCCATGGCGGGCACCTCGACCAGGCTCACCGCACGGTCAGGCAGGTGCTCGCGGTCCAGGCGGAACCCCGGGCGGGTCACCCCGACCAGGTGGGCCAGATCGAACAGCTCGTCGACCCGCTTCCAGGACAGTATCTGCGCCAGCGCATCGGCGCCGGTGATGAAGAACATCTCGTGGTCGGGGAACTGGGTGCGCAGGTCGGTGAGGGTGTCGACGGTGAACGTGGGAGCCCGGCGGTCGATGTCCACCCGGCTGGTGGAAAACCGCGGGTTGGACGCGGTGGCGATGACCGTCATGAGGTAGCGGTCTTCGGCCGGGCTGACCTCACGCGCATTCTTCTGCCACGGGATCCCGGTGGGCACGAACACGACCTCGTCCAGCTCGAACAGAGACTGCACCTCGCTGGCGGCGACGAGGTGGCCATGGTGGATCGGGTCGAAGGTCCCGCCCATGACCCCGAGTCGCCAGCCGGACATGGGCGCAGCCTAGGTGAGCCGTTCGGAGTCAGCTCCGGCGGCGATACGCTGGGGCCGCAGCGAGCAGCCGGCGGTTGGACAGTGGTGGCGAGCAGGAGTCTCAGCGAGGTCTCAGCGAGGGAGCTGGCGCTCGTCGACGCCTTGACGTCGGGCTGCGTGGTCGAGTGCAGCACACTGAGCACTGAACAGTTGGGCACGACGGACAACCCCCGGTACACCATCCGTGCCGAGCTCCTGCGGGAGCTGGTGCTAGGACGCGGCGGTGAGCGTCTCGACCCGCTGGGAGTGCGTGTCCAGGGGGCGCGTATCACGGGAACGCTTGATCTCACCCATGTCCCGGCCGCGGTGGGGATCGAGCTGCGAGGCTGCTTCTTCGAGCACGCCGTGCTGCTGGTCAGTGCCCGCCTGCCATGGTTGACCTTGGCGGGCTCGCATCTGTTGGGTCTGGACTGCGACGGCCTCCACGTCGACGGTGATGTTCTGCTCGGCGAGGGGCTCACGGCGACCGGCCACGGCGACTACGGTGCGGTGCGGCTGCTCGGCGCGCACGTCAGGGGCCAGCTCAACTTCAACGGCGCCAGGCTGACCAACGAGACCGGGCCGGCGCTCATCGGCGACGGGCTGCACGTCGACGGCGACGTGTTCGGCGGGGGGTTCATCGCCATCGGGCACGGCGAGCTCGGCGCGGTGCGGCTGCCGGGCGCCCACATCAGCGGGCAGCTCAACCTCAATGGCGCCGAGCTGACCAACCAGGCCGGACCCGCCCTCATCGGCGACGGGCTGCACGTCGACGGCGGTCTGGTGCTCGCCGAGGGGTTCACCGCAACCGGACACTATGAGCGCGGCGCGGTCCGGCTGCCCGGTGCCCGCATCAGCGGCCAGCTCAACCTGGATGGCGCGGCGCTGATCAACGCGGCCGGGCCCGCCCTCATCGGCGACCACCTCGACGTCGACGGCGGCGTGTTCCTCGACGGGTTCACCGCCACCGGACACGGCGAAGACGGCGTGGTGCGGCTGCCGGACGCGCACATCACCGGGCAGCTCAACCTCGACCGCGTGGAGCTGACCAACCCCACCGGGCCCGCCCTCATCGGCGACCACCTCCGGGTCGACAGCGACATGTTCGCCGAGGGACTCACCGCCACCGGACACAGCCCAGACGGCGCCGTGCGGCTGGCGGACGCCCACATCAGCGGCCAGCTCAACCTCAGCCACGCGAAGCTGACCAACCAGGCCGGTCGTGCCCTCATCGGTGAGCACCTGCAGGTCGACAGCGACATGTTCGCCGAGGGACTCACCGCCACCGGACACAGCCCAGACGGCGCCGTGCGACTGGCGGACGCCCACATCAGCGGCCAGCTCAACCTCAGCCACGCGAAGCTGATCAACCCGGCCGGGCCTGTCCTCGACCTGGAGGACGCCGAGGCCAAGCACCTGTTCCTGCCCGCCCTGGTGTTCTGCCCACACGGGGCGGCCAAGAGGACGAGCTGCGCCGCGCCGGAGCATCGGCTCACGCTCTCCGGCCTCGCCTACACGTCGCTGCACGCGGTCGACTGGCATGAGTGGCTACACCTGATCACCCACCACACCCGGGACTACCGACCTCAGCCCTACCAGCAGCTCGCCGCCGCACTGAGAGCCAATGGCCACGAATCCACCGCGCGGGAAGTGCTCATCGCCCAGCAGCGGGACCGCTACCAACGCGGTGAGATCGGTGGCCCGCTGGTCAAAGGCGCGCACCGGCTCTGGGGCACGCTCGCCGGATACGGCTACCGCAGCCGCCGCGCCGTCCTCGCCCTCGTGCTGGTGCTCATGACTGCGGCGGGGCTGGGTGTCGCCGCCGGGCACACCCCCCTCGGCCCAGGCCGCTATGTCGCCGCGCGCACCACTCAGGCCCACGATCCCGACTCGCCGTGCTCCCTGGTCGAGCAGGTCGGCGTGGGTATCGACCGCAGCGTGCCGCTAGCCCCCATGGGCATCGGCAACCGCTGCGATCTCGACACCTCCAGCCCAGCCGGCCAAGTGTTCGTCGCAGCCGCCTGGGTACTGCAAGTCCTGTTCTGGACGCTGGCCACCCTCGCCATCGCCGGCTACCTCGGTCTCATCCGCAAGGCCGGCGCGCCGGGATGACCACGAACTGCCGCAGGTACAGGTCAGCGAAGGTGACCGGCCCGCGCGGCCCGGGCACCTGATCGACGTTGATCCCCGTCTCGGGAACCCGGCGGAGCTTGAACCCGTCGAGCAGGCGGGTACTGGCGTTCCAGAACGCCCCGGTGCCAGCGTAGCCGTCCAGGAACTCGCGAGCGGCGGACTCGTCGCCGGTGACGATCGTGGCGGCCAGCCCTGAGGTCTCCTGGTTCGCGACGTGGGCGGCGTGCCCCGGACCGGCCACCCAGCTCACGGTCAGCGTCGCCTCCCGGCCGGTGTCCAACGCCCACTCGTGCCCGAGTGGGTGGTCGTGCGGCGGCAGGGACAGCGCGATCCCACGCTGGCGGGCCGTCGCGAGCAGCGCATCGTGCAACCGGTCCGGGACGCCCTCGGCCACCAGCAGGAGGTTGACCCGGTTGCAGACACCCAGCCGGTCCAGCCCGGCCACCAGCAGCTCGACGGCCAACGCGGGATCGGCGGCGGTGTCGATGTAGAGCACACCACCGCCGTCGGCGTGGGCCAACACCCGCACCCCATGGCGGGCGCCCTCGGCGGCCAGCATCCGGGTGGTCTCTCCGCTGCCCCGCACGATGACCAGCGGGATCAGCTCAGGGTGCCGCACGAGAGCGAGGGTGCTGTCCCGGCGGGGGTCGGGCACCAGCTGCACGGCGTCGGGGTCCAACCCGGCGTCGGCCAGTGCCGGCGCGATGACATGCTCGCGCAACGCCAGCGCGGAGCGTAGTGCCGCCGACCCCGTTCGCAGCACCCCCGCGTTACGGGACTTCACCAGCTGCGAGGCGACATCGACGGTGACATTGGGGCGGGCCTCGAAGGTGGCGCCCACCACGCCGACCGGGCGGCGGCGCTCGATCAGCCGCAACCCGTCCGGACGATCTTCCAGCACCCGGTCCCTCGGCGGGAACGGGACCTGGGCGAGCAGGGCGAGCTGGTCGGCCATCTCGGTCAGCCGCGACTGGCCCAGTCGCAGCCGGTCGATCAGCGCCTGGGTCATCCTCGACTGCTCGGCGGCGGCGACGTCGGCGGAGTTCGCGGCGAGCACCTGCGCGGCGGAGACGGTCAGCCGCCGCGCCATGGCCTCCAGCGCGGCGTCGACGGCCTCATCGGACGCGCTGGCCAAGGCGGGAGCGGCGCGCCGCGCCGCTCCCGCACACTGGGCGACGATCTCCACTCGAGGTAGCCTACGGCCACGCGTGAGTGGCGTTGAGAGCTGGAACACCGTTACGCACTCACGGGTCGGTCACACCGGTACCAGGTCGTCGGCGTGCACGACCTCGCGGCGCAGCTCGGCGGGCAGGTCGCGGGTGGAGCGGCCGATCAGCTCGGGTAGCTCGGCCGCGTCGAACCCGACCATCCCCCGGGCGATGACGACGTCGCGCCCGTCGACCAGCTCCACCACGTCGCCGGCCTCGAAGTCACCCTCGACGCCGGTGATGCCGGCTGCAAGCAGCGAACGCCGACGGTGCACCACCGCGCGGACCGCCCCGTCGTCGAGCCGTAGCCGGCCGGTTGCGCCCGCGGCGTGGCGCAGCCAGAACCGGCGAGCCGACAGGCGCGCCCCGGTAGCCGCGAAGGCGGTACCGACATCGGCCGGGCCCAAGGCTCGGCCGACCTGCGTCGCGGCGGCCAACAGCACCGGCACCCCGGCTTGGGAGGCCACCGTCGCGGCCTCGAGCTTGGAGGCCATCCCCCCGGTACCCAGCACGCCGCCGTCACCGACCCGCACACCGCAGGTGTCAGCCGGCCCGGTCACCTCAGGAACCAGCCGAGCCGCGCCGAGCCGAGGGTCACTGTCGTAGAGCCCGCCGACGTCGGAGAGCAACACCAGCGCGTCGGCACCCACGAGGTGCGCGACCAGGGCGGCGAGCCGGTCATTGTCCCCGAACCGGATCTCGTCGGTGACCACCGTGTCGTTCTCGTTGACCACCGGCACCACGCCGAGGCCGCGCAGCCGGGCGAACGTGCGCTGCGCGTTGCGGTAGTGCGCGCGGCGGACCAGGTCATCCGAGGTCAGCAGCACCTGACCGACGGTGCGGCCATGCCGGGTCCAGGACTGCACGTAGGCGTACCCGAGCGCCAGCTGCCCGACGCTGGCCGCAGCCTGTTGGGTGGCCAGATCGCGGGGCCGGCGGCGCAGCCCCAACGGCGCCAGCCCGGCGGCGATGGCACCCGAGGACACCATGACCACATAGGTGCCGGCCGCGACGCGGGCGGCGAGCGCGTCCACCAGGGTGTCCAGCCTGGCCCGGTCCAGCCCGCCGACCGCCGTGGTGAGCGAGGACGAACCGATCTTGACCACCAGGTGCCGGGCCTGTGCCACGGCCTGCCTGGTCGGGCTCACTCCCGCTCCACCGCGCCCTCGGCGAGCGGCTCGCGCCGCACGCGGCGAGCGGCCTTGCGCTGGGCCGCGCCGGCGCGCTGGTCGGTGTCCAACCGCCAGTCCGTCCCCCGCCCGCCGAGGCGAGTCACGGCCGCTCCGGCCGGCGTGGCGGGTTCCCAGTCGAAGGTGACGTGGCCGATGGTGACCGGGCACCCAGCCAGAGCCCCCGCAGCCGCCAGGGCATCCTCGACACCGAGCCGGGCCAGCCGGTCGGCGAGGTAACCGACGGCCTCGGCGTTGTCGAAGTTCGTCTGCCGCACCCACCGCTGCGGGCGTTCGCCGCAGACGATGAACCCTCCGGGCCGATCGGGGTCGGCCGTGACCTCGAAACCAGACTCGTCGACCGCCGTGGGGCGCAGCACCACCCGAGTCGGTCCGACGCCGGGCAGCGACACGCGGTGCCGGCGCACGGCCGCGCCGAGCGCAAAGCGCAGCTCCCGCAGACCCTCAGTGGTCACCGTGGACACGCGGTGCACCGGCAGCCCCCGAACTGCGAGCTCGGGTGCCGCGATGTCAGCCAGCTCCCGGGCGTCCGGGACGTCGATCTTGTTGAGTACCACCAACCGGGGACGAGACGCCAGCTCACCGCCCAGCGACGGAGTGTAGGCGGCGAGCTCGCGTTCCAGAGCATCCACATCCGACAGCGGGTCGCGGCCGGGCGCGACGGTCGCGCAGTCCACCACATGCACCAGGACGGCGCACCGTTCGATGTGCCGCAGGAACTCCAACCCGAGTCCCCTGCCCTGGCTGGCACCGGGGATCAGACCAGGGACGTCGGCCACGGTGAACACCGTCTCACCTGCGGTGACCACACCGAGGTTGGGCACCAGGGTGGTGAACGGGTAGTCAGCGATCTTCGGGCGGGCCGCTGAGAGGACCGACACCAGGGAGGACTTGCCCGCTGAGGGGAACCCGACGAGCCCGACATCGGCCACCGACTTCAGCTCCAGCACCAACTCCCGCGCCTCGCCCGGCTCGCCGAGCAGGGCGAAGCCCGGCGCCTTGCGGGTCCTGGAGACCAATGCAGCGTTGCCCAGCCCGCCATGCCCGCCCGCCGCGGCGACGAACCGGGTTCCACCGCCCATCAGGTCAGCCAGCACCTCGCCGTCGGGGGTGAGCACCACAGTGCCGTCCGGCACCCGCAGCTCGAGATCCTCGCCCACGGCGCCGTGGCGGTTACCGCCCTGCCCCGGCTTGCCGCTCGAGGCTCTGACCTGGGAACGGTAGTGGAAGTCGAGCAGGGTATGGACTCCGGGGTCGACCACCAGCACCACATCGCCACCGCGCCCACCGTTGCCCCCGTCGGGGCCCCCCAGCGGCGTGAACTTCTCCCGGTGCACCGACGCGCAGCCGTGGCCACCATGACCCGCCGCGACGTGAATCACCACCCGATCCACGAAGCGGGACACCCCTGTTCTCCTCGATTCGGTGTCACTCGGCCCCGCCCCTCGTCGGGGTACAGGGGAGTGCGGCCGGGTTCAGGCCTGCGCCGGGACGATGTCGACGGTCTTGCGCCCCCGCTTGATACTGAACTGCACCGAGCCCGCCTCCAAGGCGAAGAGGGTGTCATCGCTACCGCGGCCGACGTGCACGCCCGGATGGAACTTGGTGCCGCGCTGGCGGATGAGGATCTCCCCCGCGTTGACCACCTGACCGCCGAACCGCTTCACCCCAAGCCGCTGAGCGTTGGAGTCGCGGCCGTTCCGGGAGCTGGACGCGCCTTTCTTGTGTGCCATCGGTGCTCACACCCTCGTCAGGAGTTTCTCAGGTCAATGGTCACTCGGAGATACTGGTCACCTCGACGCGGGTCAGCCGCTGCCGGTGACCCTGGCGCTTGTGGTAACCGGTCTTGTTCTTGAACTTGTGGATCCGGATCTTAGGACCCTTGACCTGCGCGACCACCTTACCGCGGACCGAGGCGGCGCCAAGGGTAGCCGCGTCGGTGGTGAGGGTGGCACCGTTGACGAGCAGCACGGCGGACAAGCTGATCTCGCTTCCGGGATCGCCGTCAAGCTTCTCCACCTCCACGACGTCTCCGACGGCCACCTTGTACTGCTTGCCGCCGGTCTTCACGATCGCGTACATCGGGTGGTACTCCTGGTGTCGGATGATGGCTGTTCGGACGGCATGGAACGGACTGCGGACAAACCTAGGCCCGCCGAGCTGGCGGGCCGCCCCAACGAGGGTACGGTCCGCCTTCCGGCCCGGTCAAACCGGGGTGCTTACCTCACATGCGGTATCACGAAGGACCGGGGCTGCCGAGTCGACACTCTCCGGCAGCTCTGTGGCGGGCGGTCCGGCGGGCCGTGAGGCAGCCCGGCGGCGCCGCGCCATAGTGCGCGTTGTCGGCTGCGCGGGCACGCTCGGTGCGTCGGCAGCCGGTGACGCCGGGGGTTCCGCGGCGGCGGGCCCAGCCGGTGCGGCACCATCCGGGGCCGCCGTGGAGCGCGGGTCATCCGCCGGTGCCAGCGGCGGCGCAACCCCCTCGGCGGTCAGGCCCTGCGCGGTCGCCTGCTCCGATGCCGCGAGGGCGCCTGGCGTCCCACGTCCACGGGATTTGGATCGACGACCGTTCACAGTGCCGGAATCCCTGGCCACAGCGGGCGCCGTCCCAGAAGACGCCACAGAGGACACCTCGACCGGCGCCGCCTGGCTCCGGACGTTCACCGGCTCCGCGGCCACCACCACGCCGCGCCCCTTACAGTGCTCACAGATGCTGGAATACGCTTCCAGCAGCCCGGTGCCGACCTTCTTCCGGGTCATCTGAACCAGGCCTAATGAGGTGACCTCGGCGACCTGGTGACGGGTGCGGTCCCGGCCCAGGCATTCGGTCAACCGGCGTAGCACCAGGTCCCGGTTCGACTCGAGCACCATGTCGATGAAGTCGATGACGATGATCCCGCCGATGTCCCGCAGCCGGAGCTGCCGGATGATCTCCTCGGCGGCTTCGAGGTTGTTGCGGGTGACGGTCTCCTCGAGGTTGCCGCCCGACCCGGTGAACTTGCCGGTGTTGACGTCGATCACGGTCATCGCCTCGGTACGGTCGATGATCAGGTACCCGCCGGAGGGCAGCCACACCTTGCGGTCCAGCGCCTTGGTGATCTGCTCGTCGATCCGGAACTCGGTGAACACGTCATCCGCACCGGTATACCTGCGGACCCTGGGCATCAGTTCGGGGGCAACGTGCCGGACGTAACCCTCCACGGTGTCCCATGCCCCGTCACCCTGGACGACCAGCTCGCGGAAGTCCTCAGTGAACAGGTCCCGCACCACCTTCACCAGCAGGTCGGGCTCCTCATACAGCAGCTCCGGCGCGGTGCCCCTGGCACTGGAGCCGCCCGTGGAGACACCGGAGCGGCTCTGGATGACCTCCCACCGAGCCTGCAACCGGCGGACGTCGCGGGCCAGCTCCTCCTCGCTGACTCCTTCGGACGCGGTTCGGATGATCACGCCGACGTCCTCGGGGACGATCCGCTTGAGCACCTCTTTGAGGCGCTTGCGCTCGATGTCCGGCAGCTTGCGGCTGATCCCCGTGGCCCGTCCGTCCGGCACGTACACCAGGAACCGGCCGGGCAGGCTGATCTGGGTGGTCAACCGGGCACCTTTGTGGCCGACCGCGTCCTTCGTGACCTGCACGAGAACACTGTCACCGCTGGAAAGGGCCTGCTCGATGCGGCGCGCCTTGCCCTCGAGCCCGGCGGCGTCCCAGTCCACCTCGCCGGCGTAGAGCACCGCGTTGCGGCCCCGGCCGATGTCCACGAACGCGGCCTCCATCGAGGGCAGCACGTTCTGCACCCTGCCGAGATAGACGTTGCCGACCAGCGACCCAGAACCCGACGTGGTGACGAAGTGCTCCACCAGGATGTCGTCCTCGAGCACCCCGATCTGGGTGCGCTCGGGGCCCTCCCGCACGACCATCGTGCGCTCGACGGCCTCGCGCCTGGCGAGAAACTCCGACTCGGACAGGATCGCCACCCGACGCCTGCCGGCCTCCCGGCCGTCGCGTCGACGCTGTCGCTTGGCCTCCAGGCGAGTCGAGCCGCGGATGGACTGCACCTCGTCCTCGACCAGCGTGCGGCCCTTGCTCTCCCGGACATGCACGACGGTGTCCGGTGGGTCGTCCTCCTCGCCGGCGACGGCGTCTTCGGCACCACCATCCCGGCGGCGCCTACGGCGCCGCCGCCTCGCCACGGTCTCGATGGGCCCCTCCGGCGCCCGGTCCTCAGTCGACTCGTCCGAGGAGTCCTGTTCATCCTGTTCATCTCGCGCGCCACCGTCACCCTGCGCGATCGAGCCATCCTCAGCATCCCCCCCGCCGGCCTTACCGCGGCCGCGGCCGCGGCGTCCCCGCCGACGGCGGCGGCGGGTGGTCCCGTCCGTCTCCGCCTCGTCCGCACGGGCCTCGTCCTCGCCCGGCTCGTCCCCATCATCACCGGCGTCGGGCTCGTCGGCCGCCTTCTGCGGGGCTGGTGGAAGGAACACCGGTGCCGGCGGGCTCAACACCGCCGGCCGTGCCGGCGAGTCCGACACCGCCGAGCGTGCCGGCGAGTCCGACACCGGCAGCAGGGGTATCTCCGGCGCGCTCAGCTGCGCCACCTCGTCGATCTCCGTTGAGTCCGGCCCCGGATCCGGCAGCAGCACTCGCAGCGCCCGCAACGCCGTCTCGCGGTCGATGCTGGACTGCGCGCTGCGTACTGCGATGCCGAGCTCGGCCAGCGCGGCCATGACGTCCTTGCTGCCCACCGAGAGGAGCTTGGCCAAGGCATGCACGCGCAGTCTGTCCGGCAGCGAGAATGCAAGGTCAGCACCGTCGCGCGTGGCGGTCTCGGTTGCGTCTGTCCGCCCGCCGATGCGTCCGGCGGGCGTCGTCGTGTTCGCCATTCAGCTCCTCCAGCCCCCGGGCGCGTCCCAACCCGTCAGAACGCGACCGCGCAGGGGCCCTGCGTTATCCACCGCCGAGTCCGGCGACGGAAATCCTGTCTAACACCGGCAGCTCCGCAGTCCGGAGCGGTCAACCGGCGTGTCCCGCGACGTCGTGCTGATCCGACCGACCGTCGGACCGCGCCAAACCATCCGGGGCCAAAGCCGTCCGGGCGAATGCCCGGTCCGCAGCGAGCGGATCGACGAGACCCCCGTCGTCGTCAAGCCGGCCTTGCGCAGTCCGGATCGCTTTCACGAGCACCGACGACGGAAGTCCGGCGACGGCGCCGAGCGCACTCAGCACATCGTCGGGTCGTACCGCAGGGCTGGCCTGTCGCACGACCGCTGTCAGTATCCCACACCGGCTGAGCTGATCGGAGGCAGGCAGCACGGCGAGGCAGTCCTCGACCTCCAGCGAGACGATCGCCGCCCGCGCGTCGAGCGACCGTCGGCCGTCCTTGGTGACGCGCTCGACTAGCATTTCCGGGACGGCGAGCAGCATGTGGGCAGCCCGTCGTAGCTGTTCCCCGGCCAACCCTCGGACCTCGATGCGCCAGGCGCTGGCCTCGATCCGCTCGGTGAGCCCGCCGGGACCGGCCAGCACCCCCTCGAGCACGGCGAGCCCCTCGGGCAGTGCCGCGTCGAGCTCGGCACGGACCACCTCGGGATCAACATGCTCCACGAGCGCGATCTCGGCGTACTCCGCCTCGCTGGCCACTCCGGTGGGCGCCGCACCCACCCAGGAGACCACCGGATGCGGGCTGTAGCCCTGCGAGTACGCCATCGGCAGAGCGGCCCGCCGCAACGCCCGCTCGAAGGCCCTGGCGACGTCACGGTGGGAGGTGAACCGCAGCTTTCCCCGCTTGGCATAGCGCAGCCGCACCCGGCAGACCGCGGCGGCGGAGGGGTTGGGGCTCATCTGGGTCCGATGGACACGGGTCCGATGGGGACGGGTCCGATGGGGACGGGTCCGATCTGGATGTCGGTGCCCATCGACGGGCAGACCCCGCAGTCGAAGCAGGGGGTCCACCGGCAGTCGTCCTGCTCGCGGCCGGCTAGCGCATCCTGCCAGTCGCCCCAGAGCCAGTCGGAGTCCAAGCCGGAGTCCAGATGATCCCAGGGCAGAACCTCCTCGCGACCGCGCTCGCGGGTGGTGAACCACTCCAGCGACACGCCCTGGGGCGCCAGCTCGGCCGCGCAGGCCGCGACCCACCGGTCGTAGCGAAAGTGTTCGCTCCAGCCGTCGAACCGTCCGCCCTCGCGCCACACTCGCTCGATCACCCGACCGACCCGCCGGTCCCCGCGGGAGAGCAGCCCCTCGATCAGTGAGGGCTTCCCGTCATGGTACCGCATGCCGACATTGCGGCCGATCTTGCGGTCACTGTCGATCTCCGCGCGGAGCTTGCTCAACCGCCGGTTGACGATATCGGGATGCTCCTGGGCAGCCCATTGAAACGGGGTGTGCGGCTTGGGCACGAAGGCGCCGATCGAGATCGTGCACCGGATGTCCTTGCTGCCGCTGGCCTCCCGGCCGGCCCGGATCACGCGATGCGCCAGATAGGCGATCTGCAGCACGTCGTCGTCGGTCTCCGTGGGCAAGCCGCACATGAAGTACAGCTTCACCTGCCGCCAGCCCGCTCCGAACGCGGTGGAGACGGTGCGGATGAGATCCTCCTCGGACACCGTCTTGTTGACCACTCGGCGGATCCGCTCGGATCCACCCTCGGGGGCGAACGTCAAGCCGGAGCGGCGACCGTTGCGAGAGATCTCGTTGGCAAGGTCGACGTTGAAGGCGTCCACTCGGGTCGACGGCAGGCTCAGGCCTGTTCCGCTCCCCTCGTAGCGGTCGGCCAGGCCCTTGGTGATCTCGCGGATCTCCGAGTGGTCCGCGCTGGACAGCGACAGCAACCCGACCTCGCTGAACCCGCTAGCCGCCAGACCCCGTTCGACCATCTCATCGATGCCCCGCGCCGACCGCTCCCGGACCGGACGAGTGATCATTCCAGCCTGGCAGAACCGGCAGCCGCGGGTGCAGCCGCGGAAGATCTCCACGCTCATCCGCTCGTGCACGCTCTCCGCGATCGGCACCAGCGGTCGCTTCGGGTAGGGCCACTCATCGAGGTCCATCGTGGTGCGCTTGGCCACCCGTCGCGGGGCTCGTTCGGTGGTGCGGACGACCTCGGCGATCCGACCGTCGGGAAGGTAGCTGACCTCGTAGCGGCTCGGCAGGTAGACGCCGTCGATCTCAGCCAGCCTGTCCAGCAGCTCCGACCGCCCGCTGGGGCATCCATGCGCCTTCCAGTCCCGTACGGCCCCGGTGATCTCCAGGACCACCTGCTCCCCGTCCCCCAGAACCGCGGCATCGATGAAGTCGGCGATCGGCTCCGGGTTGAACGCGGCGTGGCCCCCGGCGATGACGACGGGATGGTCGTCGGTGCGCGCGCTCGTGGATAGCGGGATCCCGGCGAGGTCCAGCGCGGTCAGGAGGTTGGTGTAGCCGAGCTCGGTGGCGAAGGACACACCGAGCAGGTCGAAGGCTCCGACCGGCCGGTGCGAGTCCACGGTGAACTGCGGGACACCGTGCTCACGCATCAGCGCCTCCAGATCCGGCCAGACCGCGTAGGTCCGTTCAGCGAGCACGTCGGGCTGCTCGTTGAGCACCTCGTAGAGGATCATGATTCCCTGGTTGGGCAACCCGACCTCGTAGGCGTCCGGGTACATCAACGCCCAGCGCACCGCGGTGGCGTCCCAGTCCTTCACGGTGGCGTTGATCTCGCCCCCGACGTACTGCACCGGCTTGGAGACCCGGGGCAGCAGGAGCTCGAGCCGCTCGAACACCGATGTGACCGCCATGGCGCCTAGCGTAGACGGGAACTGTTCACCTACCACCGACCCGGCCGCAGCGCCTCTACCGCAGGAGAAGGACCGTCAAGCGACGGGAGGCCACCACGATGCCCACGGCGGCCATCACCCCGAAGTACGTCACGTGTGCCAGCATTGACCACCCGAGGACGCCGGTCGTCAGACCGCGCATCAGAGCCACCGCGTGGTAAAGCGGGAAGGCCCGCACCAGCCACTGCAGCGCCGCCGGGTACACCGACAGCGGGTAGAACGTCGCGGAGAACAGGAACATCGGCAGCACCGTCAGCGTGACCAGATCGAAGTCTTGCCAGGAGCGCATGAACGTGGTGGCGGCGATCCCGACCGACGCGAACGCGAACGCGACGAACAGCACGGCGGGCAGCGCCAGCAACGCCCACGGTGAGGAGATCAACCCGGCGATGAGCATGATCGCGAGGAAGCCGGCCGAGTACATCCCGCCCCGGACCAGCGCCCAGGCGATCTCCCCCAGCGCGATGTCCACCGGACCCAGCGGGGTGGCCAGCATCGCGTCATAGAGCTTCGCGTACTTCAGCTTCATGAAGAAACCGAACGTGACGTCGTACACCGTCCCGTTCATCGCCGACGCGGCCAGCAACCCAGGGGCGATGAACACCGCGTAACTCAGCTGCTGCCCGGCCGGCCCCACCACGGTGCCGACCAGGCTACCCAGCCCCTGACCCATCGCGGCCAGGTAGAACAGCGGCTCGAAGAACCCGGAGACGACGGCCGGCCAGACGCTTCGCGACGCGAGCGCCGAGCGCGCGACGAGCATCCGGGACCGACCGGCGTACAGGCCCGGCGGCAACACCCGCCACAGTAGGCCGGCGCGCGGCGCGACGACCTCCCGCGACAACTCCCGAAGCGCGCTCATCCGGTGAGCCTGACCCGGAACCGCCGGCGGGACAGCCGCACGCCCACCACCAGCAGCACCAGCAGGTAAGCGAGGTGTCCCGCCGAGGGCCACAGCCGCAGCGTGCCGAGCGCGGCGCCGCGGGCCAGCTCGGTGCCGTGCCACAGCGGGCTGATCCAGGCGACCGGCTGGACCGCCCTGGGCAGCCGCGAGACCGGGAAGAAGGTCCCGGAGAACAGGGTCATCGGCAGTACAACGAACCGGAAGACGGCTGAGAACGCGCCCCCCTCGCGCTCCCGCGACGCCGAGAAGGCCACCAGCGGCGCACCGAACGCCATGCCGCACAGCACGGCGAAGACCAACGCGGGCAGCACGCCGGGCCCTCGGACCGCGCCGAACAGCGTGGTCACCACCAGGTAGGCGGCCCCGGACAGGGTCAGCCGCAGCGCAATCCAGATGAGCTGACCATCGGCGAGCTGACCGGGCGTGATCGGGGTGGTCGCGATGCCTTCGTAGGTGCGCCGCCACTTGAATGCCGAGAGGATCGGGTAGCTCGACTCGAAGGCCGCGGTCTGCACCGCGCCGACCGCTAGCAGGGCGGGCGCGAGGTACACCAGGTAGGGCACCCCGCCGGTGGCCTGCGCCGCGCGGGTGCTGGTGCCGATCAGCCTCCCGAGGCCGACGCCGAAGGCCACGAGCAACAGCAGCGGCTGCAGCAAGCTGGAGACGACCGTGGCCCGCCAGCTGCGGCGATACCAGGTCCACAGCGCTTCGACAACGCGCAACGAGGCTTCCCACCCGGTCAGCACCCGGCCGCGGGATTGAGCAGTCATCAGTCCGCCAGTCATCAGTCCACCAGGGATCGGCCGGTGAGCCGGAGGAACACGTCTTCCAGGGTGGATCGCCGGACCAGGCTGGATACTGGCTGCACTCCGCGCTGGTGCGCGGCGACCAGCGCCGCCTCGCCGTCTGAGGTGTAGAGCAGCAACCGGTCAGGCAGCTCCTCGACGCGGTCAGCCAGACCGTCCAGCCTCTCACGCCAACCCCGCTGCGCACCGGGCCTGCACCGCAGCTCGAGCACGTCGCGTGTGGAGTACCCGGCGATGAGCTCGCGCGGCGATCCCTCGGCGACGATCAACCCTCCGTCCATCACGACGAGGCGGTCGCACAGCTGCTCAGCCTCGTCCATGTAGTGCGTGGTGATGATCAGCGTGACACCGTGGCGCTTGAGCCGGAACAGCCGGTCCCACAGTAGGTGACGGGCCTGCGGGTCCAGCCCGGTGGTCGGCTCGTCGAGCAGCATCAGCTCTGGCTCGTTGACCAGGGACCGGGCGATGGTCAGTCGCCGCTTCATACCGCCCGAGAGCTGCTCGACCGGGTCGGCGGCCCGCTCGGTGAGCTGGACGAAGTCCAGCAGTTCGATGGCTTTGGCCCGCACCGCGGCCCGCGACATGCCGAAATAGCGGCCATAGACATGCAGGTTGTCCCGCACCGAGAGCTCGACGTCCAGGTTGTCCTGCTGCGGCACCACCCCGAGGCGGGCGCGGATCCGCGGTCCGTCGGCATCCGGGTCCATCCCGAGCACCTGAAGCTCACCGGCACTGCGCGGGGACACGCACCCGATCATGCGCATGGTGGAGGACTTGCCGGCTCCGTTGGGTCCCAGGAAACCGAACACCTCGCCGGCCTGGACGTCGATGTCGATGCCCCGGACCGCCTCGACCACACCGAAGCGCTTGCGTAACGCACGCGCCTGCACCAGCGAGTCGGACACGCGGTCGACGCTACCCTGCGCCACCGACAGGCCGACCGGTGTCTATCCGCGCCGCGCGAGGACGAGCAGGTAGGTGCTTTCCATCTGCACAGTGCCGTCAGGACCGGAGTGCTCGGCGCTGAGCTCCTCGAGGTCGTTGAACATCGCCTCGGCGGCCTGCTCCCCGATCGCCTCCCGGGCGGCGACGTGGGAGGGCGAAAAAGTCTCCAGCAGCGATCGGTGAGCGGCCGGTGAGTCGAATACCCACGGAATGGCGCCGGGCCGGCACTCGATCGACTCGAAGGGGCCGGCGAGGCGCGTGCGGACGGTCGTCTCGTCCCCCCAGGAGTACGGGTCAGGCCGGTCCGGCGGCTGCGGCGACCAACGCCACCGCACCGTCGACATCTTGATGTTGTAGCCGTCCCAGGTCGGGTTCACCATGCCGAGCAGCCCGCCCGGGCGGAGCACCCGCGCGGCCTCCGTGACCACGGCCTCCGGCCTGGGCGCGAACATCACCCCGAACGCCGACGTCACGAAGTCGAAGCTGCCGTCAGCGAACGGCAGGTCCTCGGCGTCGGCCTCGACCCAGGAGACCTCGATGCCCTCGACCTCCGCGCGCGCCCGACCGAGCTCGAGCATCCGCAGCGTCAGGTCCGCCGCGGTGACCGCAGCACCGCGGCGCGCGGCCGCGAGCGCGACGTTGCCCGTGCCGGCGGCGACGTCGAGGACAGTCTGACCTGGCCCGACGTCCAGTGCCTGGACGAGCGCCTCGGCAGCCGGCATGAGCAGCCCGGAGACCTTCCGGTAGTCACCGCGCGCCCACGTCTCGCGTGTCTGCACTTTCAGCGCGTTGAGGTCCACTTCCCCCATGCTACGAGAACCCTCGCAGCGAGGATGCCGGCTGCGTGGGCGAGCCCGTGACCTCGGAACCGTGACCTCGGAACCATGACCTCGGAACCATGACCTTGGAACCGTGGCGTTGTGAGCAGGGCCGGGTTACTCCAGGCCGAGGCCGCTGAGGCAGGTGAGCAGTTCCACTGCCGCCCGTTCGAGGGTCGCCATGTCCCTGCCGTTGAGGATGGCGAGCCGGTAGCTGGCACCGCCATGGCTGCCGTCTCGCAGCCGCAGGCCGTCCTGCCAAGGCAGGATCACTGAGACGCCCGCCCGGCGCTCGAGTCGCTGGAGCCGGTCACGGTCTCGCAGCCGAGGCCGGCACTCGGCGTGGCTCAGGTCGACGCGCATGACGTAACTGATCCCATGGTCATCAGTCTCCTGGGGTGGCTTCCATACCCCGCCGCGATACAGCGCGATCACGCGTTCCAGCCAGCAGGACCCGTAGAAGTCGATGAACTGCAGCGCCATGCGCGGCGGCGCCTCGATGATCCAGGGCCCTCGGGTCTCGAAGTTGGCGACACCGGTGAAATCCGTGAGATGGCGCGCCGCCCATGCCCGTATCGTGTCGGCGGGCTCGGTGGGCAAAGGCGCCGTCTCCCAGCGGATGAAGGAGCCGTTGTGGTCGGTGACCGGCCGCATCGTGTACCACCATTCGACCTGGCCCCGCAGTATGACGGCGTCGGTACTGAACTGAGGCTCAGGCAGCAGCGGCATCAGGAAGTGGCCTGGGGTGTAGCTGCTGGGCCGCCACTCGTCGAGTCGCTCGGCGCCGCGCGAGTCGCCCCAGATGTTGACGATCGGCTTGCTGAACACTGGCAGCTCAAGACCCACGTCGCCCGGCTCGAACCCGTGCGGGTAGGCGGGCAAGCCCTGTGCCTCACAGACCAGTAGCCTGTTGAACAGCCAGCGGTAGTGAGGGTACAGCAGGTAGGCGTCCTGGTCGTTGACAGGTATCGACAGGCCGGGCTCGACGATCTGGTCGCGCACCACGTCGGCCCAATGGTGGTAGCTGTAACCGAGCACCCTCTTCGCCAACACGAAGCAAACCCTTCGTCACATGATCAGGTTACTCTGGCCCGCCTCGGGTTCAGTAAGCGAGCTTCTCGGCGAGCGTCTCGTACTCGAACTGCTCGTCATCGCCGAACCACAGCCCAACCTCATACTTCGCTTCCGCGGAGTTACCCGAGGCGTGCACCAGGTTGATGATCGCTTTACCACTGAGCTGAGACGACGCCTTGCTCTGATGCGCGAAGTCACCGCGGATGGTTCCCGGTGGCGCCTCGTCCGGATATGTGCCACCGATCATGGTGCGCACCTTGCGCACGGCGTCCACACCTTCCAACACGAGCGCGATCACAGGGCCGGTCTGCATGAATTCCGCTGTGGTGCGGTAAACGTCCGTCCCCAAACGTTCTTCAAGATCGAAGTAGTGCTGGCGGGTGAACTCCGCATCCAGGTGCCTCATCTTCACGCCGACTATCTTGAGCAGAGCGTCCTCGAATCGCGCGACAATCCGGCCAGCGAGTCCCCGGGCGACGGCATCGGGTTTCAACAGAACAAGAGTACGCTCGACACCCACGTCCGGCAGGTCAACCATTGTCTTCCTTTCGATCATGTCTCTGACGATGTGCTTGGCTGCCGATGACGGTGACCGGTCGCGGCCTACCCGCCACCGCCCAGCGCACGTACAGCAGATAGCCCCAAACCAGCACGAACAGCAAGCCCAACGCGCCCAGCGCGGGGTGGACGAACCAGCCGGCGACCATCGCGACCTGCAGCGCCAGGCCCAGTCCCAACCCCCACGGGCGGCGCTGCACGAAGGCCGCGACGACCATCACCAGCGCCAGAGCGGCAGTATACCAGCCGGCCAGCCCACCCAGGCCGCCACCGAGCCGACCGACGACGAGCAGGGCCAGCCCGACGACGATCGCCTCCATCACCAGGGTCCCCGCGAAGATGCCGCGCAGTCCCCGCAGCGGGTCCGCCGGGACCGGCCGGTCACTCACTGCGGTCTCCGGCCGAACACGGTGCGCGCCTCACCGACCGTCGCCACCGAGCCAGTGATCACGACCCCGACGTCCGAGATGCCCTCGGAGTCCGGATCGACCTCCGCAGCCGACGCGAGGGCCGTGTCGATCGCGTCGGACAACCGGCGTTGCACCCGCAGCCGAGACTCACCGAAGACCTTCCGGGCCGCTGCGGCGAGATCGTCGACGTCCATCGCGCGCGGCGAGCCGCCGGCGGTGACCACGACGTCGTCGACCACCGGCTCCAGCTCCACAAGGATGCCGTGCGCGTCCTTGTCCCGCATCACCCCCACCACGGCGACCAGCCTGCGGAAGCTGAAGTCCTCGCGCAGGGCCCTCGCCAGGGCGCGCGCCCCATGCGGGTTGTGCGCGCCATCAAGAAGGACCGCAGGCGCCGTGCGGACCCGCTCCAGCCGTCCCGGGGCGGTCACCGCAGCGAAGGCGTCGCGCACCACGTCGATGTCCAGTGACCGGCTGGCGCCCGCGCCGAAGAACGCCTCGGCAGCGGCCAGCGCGAGCCCGGCGTTGCGAGACTGGTGCGCACCGTGCAGCGGAAGAAAGACCTCGTCATACCCCCCCCCGAGACCCTGCAGCCTCAGCCGTTGCCCACAGGCGTCGACGTCGCGGTGCAGCACACCGAACTCCATGCCTTCCCTCGCCACGGTCGCGTCCATCTCCACGCTACGGGCCGCGATCACCCGTGCCACCTCGGGCGGCTGCATCGCGAGCACCACCACCGAACCAGACTTGATGATCCCGGCCTTCTCCGCGGCAATGCGCTCGATGTCGCTGCCCAGGTATTTGACGTGGTCCACGGCGATCGGAGTGATCGCCGCCACAGCGCCGTCGACGACGTTGGTGGCGTCCCAGCTGCCACCCAGACCGACCTCCACGACGGCGGCATCCACCGGAGCGTCGGCGAAGGCCGCTAGCGCCATTCCGGTCAGCACCTCGAACTTGCTCATGGGCACCGGTGATCCGGCGTCGACCAGGGCCACGTACGGCTCGATGTCGTGATAGGCCTCGGCGTAGCGCTCGGGGCTGATCGACGCCCCGTCCAGGCTGATCCGCTCAGTGGCCCACTGCAGGTGCGGGCTGGTGTAGCGGCCCACCCGCAGCCCGATCCGGGACAGCAGCGCATCCAGCATCCGGGCCACCGAGGTCTTGCCGTTCGTGCCGGCGATGTGCAGCACTGGGTATCCGCGCTGCGGGAAGCCGAGTAGGTCGACCAGGGCCGCGATCCGGGTCAGCGACGGCTCGATCCGGCTTTCCGGCCACCGACGGTCCAGCTCGGCCTCGACTGCTCGCAGCGCGGCCAGCCCGGCGTCCCCGCTACGAACCGACGGCTGAGTCATCGCCCGTCACCCTAGAACGCCGTTCGTGGGACCCGCGCACCGCTGCCCGGGCGCTCAGGCCGACTTCTCGCGGCGTTCTCGTCGGGTGGGCTGGCGGGTCACGATCGTCGGGTTCACATTTTCCCGCACGGTCTGCTCGGTGATGACCACCTTCGCCACGTCGGTGCGGCTGGGGATGTCATACATCACCGGCAGCAGCACCTCCTCCATGATGGCGCGCAGCCCACGAGCGCCGGTACCGCGAAGGATGGCCTGATCGGCGATCGCCTCCAACGCGGTGCCGGTGAACTCCAGTTCCACCCCGTCCATCTCGAAGAGCTTGCAGTACTGCTTCGACAAAGCGTTGCGGGGCTCGGTGAGGATCTGCACCAATGAGCGCTTGTCCAGGTTCGTCACGCTGGCGATCACCGGAAGCCGACCGATGAACTCCGGGATCAGCCCGAACTTGATCAGATCTTCCGGCATGACATGAGCGAACACGTCGGAGGTGTCGATCTCGGTCTTGGACCGTAGCTCGGCACCGAAGCCCAGGCCCCGCTTACCGATCCGATCATCGATGATCTTGTCCAGACCGGCGAACGCGCCGGCCACGATGAAAAGAACGTTCGTCGTATCGATCTGGATGAACTCCTGGTGCGGGTGCTTGCGACCGCCCTGCGGCGGAACGCTGGCGGTGGTGCCCTCCAGGATCTTCAGCAGAGCCTGCTGGACGCCCTCACCGGAGACGTCCCTGGTGATCGAGGGGTTCTCCGACTTGCGGGCGATCTTGTCGACCTCGTCGATGTAGATAATGCCGGTCTCGGCTCGCTTAACGTCATAGTCCGCAGCCTGGATGAGCTTGAGCAGGATATTCTCCACGTCCTCACCGACGTAGCCGGCTTCGGTGAGGGCGGTGGCGTCAGCGATGGCGAAAGGAACATTGAGCAGCTTCGCCAACGTCTGGGCCAGGTAGGTCTTTCCGCACCCGGTGGGACCGAGCATCAGGATGTTCGACTTGGCCAGCTCGATCTCGTCGTCGCGACCCTTCTCGCCGGCCTGAATACGTTTGTAATGGTTGTACACAGCAACCGACAACGTACGTTTGGCGTCGTCCTGGCCGATGACGTACGCCTCGAGGAAGTCGTGGATCTCGCTGGGCTTGGGCAGCTCGTCGAGCTTGACGTCACCAGCATCGACCAGCTCTTCCTCGATGATCTCATTGCAGAGGTCGATGCACTCGTCACAGATGTACACGCCGGGTCCGGCGATGAGCTTCTTGACCTGCTTCTGACTCTTCCCGCAGAAGGAACACTTCAACAGGTCGCCGCCGTCACCGATCCGTGCCATGGGCGCTGGCCTCTCGTCCTTCCCGGCGCGTGGTGTGCAGCGCGCCTGGCTGCGTGTGTGCTTGACGGTACCCGTCCGACCCCGCCGCGCGGGAGGACTACCTTCCCTGACATTGGCCTGCGGACGCGGCTCCGCTGCTCGCCCGGCGTGTCGCCCAACGCACAGTCAGAGTCTGACTGCGGAGAGCTTCCGGATCTGGGTGATGTCGTCGACGATCCCATACGCCTTGGCCTCCGCAGAGGTCAAGAACTTGTCCCGGTCGATGTCGGCGCGGATACGCTCCTCGGTCTGACCGGTGTGGTGAGCCAGCGTCGCCTCCATCAGGCGGCGCATGCGCTGGATCTCGGCGGCCTGGATCTCCAGGTCGGAGACCTGGCCGTAGGAACCTTCCATAGCGGGCTGGTGGATGAGGATCTGGGCGTTGGGCACCGCCATCCGTTTACCCGGCGTGCCCGCGGCGAGCAGCACCGCAGCAGCCGATGCGGCCTGGCCGAGGCAGACCGTCTGGATCTCCGGCCGGACGAACTGCATCGTGTCGTAGATCGCCGTCATCGCGGTGAACGACCCGCCCGGTGAGTTGATGTACATGGTGATGAGGCGGTCCGGGTCGGTGGACTCCAGTACGAGCAGCTGCGCCATCACGTCGTTGGCGGACGCGTCGTCGATCTGCACGCCGAGGAAGATGATGCGCTCCTCGAACAGCTTGTTGTAGGGGTTGGACTCCTTGATCCCGTAACTGGTGCGTTCCACGAACGAGGGCAGGACATAGCGTGCCTGCGGCATCCGACCGTCGGGCACGCGATCGCGGGGCATACCGCCTCCAAGCAGGTGGTTCATCAGGGCTCCTCGAAGCTCAGCGGCTCGCGTCGGGCAGCGAGTTGGCGCGGGTCAGGACGTAGTCGACGAAGCCGTACTCGCGGGCCTCCTCCGCGGTGAACCAGCGGTCGCGGTCGGAGTCGGCCATGATGCGTTCCACCGGCTGGCCGGTCTGCTCGGCGATGAGCTTTGCCATCTCACGTTTCTGCTTGCTGTAGACGTCGGCCTGAATAGCGATGTCCGAGGCGGTACCGCCCACGCCGGCCGAGGGCTGGTGCATGAGGATCCGGGCGTGCGGGAGGGCGTAGCGCTTGCCGCGGGTGCCCGCGGACAGCAGGAACTGCCCCATCGAGGCGGCCAGGCCCATCGCGTAGGTCGCCACGTCGGGTTCGATCAGCTGCATGGTGTCGTAGATCGCCATCCCCGCGGTCAACGAGCCGCCCGGCGAGTGGATGTAGAGCCGGATGTCCTGGTCGGGATCCTCCGCGGACAGCAGCAGGAGCTGGGCGCAGATCTGGTTGGCGATGTTCTCCTCGACCTGGGATCCGAGCACGATGATGCGCTCGCGCAGCAGCCGCTCATACACCGAGTCGGTCAGGTTGAGGCCGGCCGTGGCGGTCCGCATCGCGGGGGCGTCCCGCGGCGGCACGGCCGAGGCGGTGTGGTCGGAGGTCACGTCTGCCTGCCTTCTGTCATCAGGTCCACCCGCGGTGGGCGAGGGTCCGCTCGGAGATCGGTCCGAGCTCCGACGCTGTGGACACTGCCGACCCTAACGAAGGCCGGCGCCGACTACTTCCTGGCACACCCACAGTTCGCTCAGAGCGTTACGCCAGTCGCCGGGCCGGGTCACCCGGCGGACGCGGCCTGCTCCGGGGTCACCGAGTCGTCCAGGGCGTCGACGTCGACAGGATTGCCGGAGCCGTCGGTGACGGTGGCCTGGCGCACCACGGTATCCAGCGCCTTGCCACGACGCACGTTGGCGGACATGGCGTGCAGCTCGCCAGACTCGTGAGCCTGCTGAGCGTACTCGGCGGGGCTGACACCGCGGCGCTGCGCCTGGTAGACGATGCGCTCAGTGAGCTCGTCGTGGGTGACCGAGAGCTTCTCGGCGTCGGCGATCGCGTCGAGCAGGAGATTGGCCTTGACCGTCTCCCGCGCGCTCGTGCGCAGGTCGGCCTCGAACTCCTCCTCGGTCTGGCCATGCTGCTCCAGCCACCGGCCAAGACGCCGCTTGTCGTGCTCGAAGATGTGCAGGGCGTCATGCCTGCGCGACTCGAACTCAGAGTCGACGATCGACTCCGGCAGTGGGACCTCGGTGGTGGTGAGCAGCGCCTTGAGTACCTTGTCCCGGGCCTGAGCGCCCTGTTGCAGGGCCTTGGCCCGGCGCAGGCGCGTGCGCAGATCGGCGCGGAGCTCCTCCAGGGTGTCGAACTCACTGGCGAGCTGGGCGAACTCGTCATCGGCCGCGGGCAACTCCCGCTCTTTCACCGCCTGGATCTTCGCCGTCACCTCGGCCTGGCGCCCGGCATGCTCCCCGGCGGCCACCACGGTGGTAACCACTCGCTCGTCGCCCTGCGCGGTCCCCACCAGCGCGTCGTCGATCCCCTCGATGAGCTCGCCGGAGCCGACCTGGTACGACAGGTCGGTGGTCGCCAGCTCCGTGACCTGCTCGCCCTCGACGGTGGCCGACAGGTCGAGAGTGACGAAGTCACCCTCCCGCACGGGACGCTCGACCGTGATGACGGTACCGAAGCGGGAGCGCAGCCCGTCAAGCTGCTCGTCGACCTCGGCGTCGGTCACCTCCACGTCGTCGACGGACACCGCGAGCTCGGTGAACGCCGGCATCTCGATCTCGGGCCGGACGTCGACCTCGGCGGTGAACGCGAGGTGGTCCCCGTCCTCGATCTCCGTGACCTCGATCTCCGGACGACCGAGCGGGTGAACCTCGCCGGCGGAGATGATCTCGGCCCACTTCGCCGGCACCACCCCGTTGACCACCTCCTCAAGCACCACACCACGACCCAGCCGCTGCTCCAAAATCCGGGCCGGCGCCCTGCCCGGCCGGAACCCCGGGATGGTGACCTGCTGGGCGATCTTCTTGTAAGCGCGGTCGAAGTCAGGCTTCAGCTCGTCGAACGGCACCTCTACGTTGATCTTCACCCGCGTCGGGCTGAGCTGTTCGACGGTGCTCTTCACGGAGTACTCCTCAAGGTAAGAAGGGGAACGCGCCGGCTGAGTCGTCGCCGCCGGACAGGAGACGTCAACCGAGTGTAGGCGAGCGCGCCGATCAGACCACTGGCGGCGCCGCAGCGGACGGGAGCATCCCCGCTGAGGTGCCGGTCTGGCAGCCAAGCGCGGCCGGCTCGCGGTCGCCTGGTTACGGCAGACCGCGAAGGGGGTAGCCATACATCATGGATAACGTCGAGTGGCAACTCACGAGTCGAAGCGCGCGACACAGCCGGAGGGAATATTCGTCTCCCTCCGCACGCGGCTCGACAATATCCGGAAGTGGAACGAGGAGCGTAGCTGGGGCTTCCGCCCTGACGATCTGACGCCGTGGACCTGTCTTCCCCGGCTGAGAGGGCAAGCCGCTCGTCGTCGAGGAGCTCAACGGTGTCCGACGCACCTGCCATGAACTGTGGACGCTGGCCGCCTCGTGGCAGCCCCACACGTGGTGCTGGGACTGCTACGAGGTGATGATCGGGGAACGCCCGAGTCCCGAGCGCCTGCCGGCCCTCAGTTGGGCCGGCTACCGGCAGTCGATGAGCCTCACCGCTGACTGGGCTGAGCACTCCTACAGCGGGTGGGCCGCACCGACTCTCATGAGCTGAGGATGGCTCGGCCCCGCAGGCCCGGGCCTACCGTCTGTCGTCTGCTTGTGCCTGGTCGGGGTGGCGGGATTTGAACCCACGGCCCCTCGCTCCCAAAGCGAGTGCGCTACCAAACTGCGCCACACCCCGTGCACCGACTCAGTGCAGACCGCAGCCTACGCGACCGCCGGAGCCTGACGCACTTCTCCCCAGGAGCCTGGCACCAGGTACGCTGGGGCCGCTCTGCGGCTGCGGGGCACGCGGGCGTAGCTCAATGGCAGAGCTCCAGCCTTCCAAGCTGGCCATGCGGGTTCGATTCCCGTCGCCCGCTCCAGCCCATCCACCAGCCACGACGATGGCCCCTCCCGATCATGAGGAGGGCCGTCGTCGTGGGTCGTGCCATTCACGTGCCATTACGTGCCACCGGGGTCAGCGCCCCGGGCTGACTGTCCTACTCGATGGCTTGCTTGTTTGTCCCGTCAGGGTTGCTGGCTGTCTGACGGTCGGCGGCGACGAGGGCGTTTAACGCGGTCGCGATGCTACGGTCACGAGCGCTGGTCGCGTGTTGGTAGATCAGCGCGGCCCGCATCGACCCGTGTCCCATTCGGTGCATCAGCTCGCGTGTGGTCGCACCTGATGCGGCGGTGAGCTGGTTTCCGGTGTGGCGCAGATCGTGGAAATGGAAGCCGACCGGCAAGCCCACCGCAGCGACCATGGTCGTCCACTTCGTTGAGCGGCCGAAGTTGCTTCGCCGCAGCGCGGCGCCCTTCGGTCCCCGGAACACCAGCCCTTCCGGCCCCGGCTCGGCATACTGCTCGATGTGCTGGCCTAGCTCGTCGGCCAAGATCCCAGGCAGTGCGAGCGACCGCACACCCGCCTGCGACTTCGGCGGCCCCTCTTGGAGCCCGCCACGGCGCGGCTGAGCCAGGCGGCGGCGAACGTGCAGCACTGCCCCGGTCAGGTCCACATCGCAGCGGCGCAGGGCGATCAGCTCCCCCCACCGCAGCCCGGTGAACGCTGCCGCCAACACGAGGACCCGGAACCGGCCCGGCATGCGCTCAGCGAGAGCGTACACCTGCGCGACGGTGGCCGTCGGGCGTTCGGCGGCTCGGTAGTCACCCGCGCCCTTGATACGACACGGATTGCGCTTGATCTTCCCGTCATCCACCGCCGTGTTGAGCACGGCGCGCAGCAACCGATAGGCCTTCGCCGTCCGGTCCTGCGAGCGGCCATCCCGCAGGAGCGTTGCCCGCCAGCTTCGGATGGTGTCCGTCGAGATCTCCGCCAGCTCGATCCGACCCAGGTACGGGCCGATGTGGCGCCGCCACAAGCTGTCGTACTCCTCGCGGGTCCGCTGCCCTAGCCTTGATCATTCGTCTTGATCGGTGGCTGGTCTGGGACGGGCGCTGGGCCTTGTTAAGGGTCTTGATTTTAGGGTCTGGGTATGACAGTGGCCCGGCCGGCGGGCCGGTGGCCGGGGGTTCCACGGGTCCCTGGGGTGCT
>JAFAUB010000059.1 GCA_019243635.1 Pseudonocardiales bacterium | reverse complement strand
CCGGAGGGGCCGCAGAGGCTCGCAGGTCCAGGGTGGCGCGCAGCGCCATCGCGCAGCGACGCCGTAGGCGCCCTTGACCTGGGAGGAGCGGCCCCGCAGGCTGCGCGGCACCCCCAGACAGCACCCACGGAAACAGCAGAAGAGCCGTATTTCCGCTGGTCGGCGCCGTTCTCAGGGCTGTGATCAGGAGGCCTGCCTGGTCTCCCGGAATATGTCGTCCATCTCGCGATCTAGTCTGCGGCCCTCATGTCCACACCGCGAGCGTCACGGCGCGGCCGTCTGCGTCCCGTTGGACCTCCATCATTCTCTCCACCGCGTCGCGGTTTGATGCGTCCGTAGACGTGCGGGAACAGAGCGTCGGGGGCGACGCCGGGGGGCGGCCCCGGGGAGGCGGCTTCCCAACGGACCATGACGTCGAGCTTGTGCTCGTCGATGAGTAGCACCACGAGCGGGCCGGGGATGTCGCGGTAGAAGGCGCTGGCGACGGCGAGGGTGACGGGCTCGTCGGGGGAGCAGTGGACAAAGCCCTCCTTGGAGAAAGACGCGGGCGCATACGACCGGTCGGGGACAGCGAGCCAGTCGTCGAGCGCAACCACATGGAAGATCATCGACGTAGTTCTACCAGGTAAGCGAACACCTCCGGTTCAGCCGTAGCGGCCGGCTGGATGTCTGTCCAGCCTCTGCTGGACCGAGCGGTGAACACCGCCAGAGGTGGGCGTTCTCGCCGTTCGACCGCGCGGCGCACTTGTTGGCGCCCGGCGCGACATCCTCGACGAGCGCGAGACGCGCTGCGGGCACCTGCTGCCCGCCCTCGCGGCCGTGTACCCAGCGCCTCCGTGGCACCGCACGTGCGAGGACTGCGATGTGATCTTCCGTGCCGATCGAGACGCCTCTGGCGGATCTGGCCAGCGCGACGAGTAGATCCCCGGCGGGCCGTCGGTCGAGCTGTTGTTCCCCCGGCTCCGGGCTCCCGGCGGCTGGCCGGCCCACCCCCCGAAGGAAAGGACTCCCCGAGTGACCGACTTATCCCGAACCCGGGCGTACCCCGTGCAGGTGTTCGGTCTAGGGCACCCGCGCCATCGACGACGCCGCCTGCACGCTGCTGGCGATCCGCGAGACCAGTGGCACGTGGATGATCCACAGCCTGGACTCGGGCGCGATGCGGCTCACCGAGGGGGAGGCCGCCCGGATGGTGACGGCGATCCTGCACCTGGTGGGCGCCCGCGTCGAGGACGCGGGGGGGGGCATGGCTCGCTGACCTGCAATGTTTGAGCGGCGGCGCGGAGTGATCCGGTCTCGATGAGTTGCCGGTTTTCGTCGTCGAGGCTCTCCTCTGGCTGAAGGGGGAGAGTGGCGTGGCCGTTGGCTTTTCAACGCAGCAGTACGTCTGGCGTATATTGATCTTGACCCCGTAGCACGGACACCCACGGTGTGAGGTCAGTGATCGTCCTGTGTGGACGTCTGGTCGTGGTAGCGGGCTTCGTACTCGACCGGTCGGAGCATTCCGATGCTGGAGTGCCGACATTCTCATTGTGGTGGCGCGGGCCTCGGCGGCGGTGTGGGAGGTCACCCACTCCAGTAGCGGAGTGATCGTCAACCTGGCTAAGAAGATGGCCTTCGTCAACCACTATTCCTTCCACATCATGGATCCGGAGTGGGGACATGTGACGATCAAGTTGTCTGGGCATCCGCCGTTCGCCGCGCAGGTCATCCTCGGGCGGCCACGAGTACGTCGCCGCAGCTGCACAGGAGACCGGGATCGGGTTCACTAAAGAGGGCAACTGCTTCACTGCGGTGGCCGACCCCGCAGGCCTGGCTCAGGTCGCGGACACCTTGTCGCACCCCGCGACGATAGGGCGCCTGAGCCAGGTCTGCGACCACTGGATCTATTCGGCCTGCCTATGCTTCGGCCTGGACCTCGATGAGCAAACCCGCGGCGGCTTCCGCTACGAGTACTCGGTCTACCAGGCCGAGTACAGCCGCAACCTGGTGTTCAAACTCGGCGCTCAGATGGAGAAGGTGTTCGACCGCATCGTTGATCGGACCCGCTCTCGGCTAGACGTGCCTACCCTCGCACGTTGTTCGGCGCCAAACAACGCCCGGGGCGCAACGGCAGCTCCGAGCTGTCGCTTCAGCTCGCAGCCATGATCGAGACACCTCGGTATGACCTGACCATGTTCGGCGCTACTGACGTTCCTGGGGGTGCCTGTTCATGATCGATAAGGGCGCACGCCGTGTCTCATCTAGGGTTTCTGGCCTACCACAGTCGGAAACGATCATGATGGGAACGGCGTGCGCACGACGAGGGTATGGCGGCGTGTGCTCGGGGTCGAGGACACGGTGGTCGAGTCGGTGGGCCTGGAGTCCGGTGGGCGAGGTGGGGAGGTGCTGGTCGCTCAGGTGCGGCCCAAGGCGGGGGTGGCGTGGCGGTGCTCACGGTGCCGGCGGCGGTGTGCGGGCTATGACAGCAGTGCCAAGCCGCGTCGGTGGCGGGGTCTGGATCTGGGGGCGACCCGGATGTTTTTGCAGGCCACGACGCAGCGGGTGTCGTGTCCCGAGCATGGGGTGGTGCTCGCCCCGGTGCCGTGGGCACGGCCCGGGTCGCGGTTGGCCACAGCGTTTGAGGACACCTGCGCGTGGTTGGTCTGTCACGCCGCGCTGTCGGTGGTGGCGGTGTTGCCGCGGGTGGCGTGGCGCGGCGTGTCCGACATCGTGGCCCGGGTCGTCGCCGCCCGCGCCGAGGCCGGTGACCGGCTGGCCGGGCTGCGCCGGATCGGCATCGACGAGATCTCCCACCGCAAGGGACAGCGGTATCCATCAGTCGTGACCGATCACGACACCGGGCGACTGGTGTGGGCGGGCGAAGACCGCACCACCGCGACCCTGCGCCGGTTCTTCGACGATCTGGGCCCGGACCGGGCGGCGGCACTGACGCATGTCAGCGCCGATGGCGCGGAGCTCATCCACACCGTGGTCACCGAACGCGCCCCGCACGCCGTGCTGTGCCTCGACGCCTTCCACGTTGTGGCCTGGGCCACCAAGGCCCTCGACGAGGTCCGCCGGGGACTCGCCGCCCAACTGCGCCGCACCGGACACCCCGACCAGGCCACCACGATCAAAGCAACCCGGTGGGCACTGCTGAAAAACCCACCCGAGCTCACCGGCGACCAACGCACCACCATCGCCGCCATCGCCAAGGACAACGGCGCGCTCTACCGCGCCTACCTGCTCAAAGATTCTGATGCCGCTGGCGCGTTTCGTCTCAGAACAACTCCGCATGATCTTCCAAGCCGAGCTACCCCAGGCCAAAGCCCTGCTGGCCGGCTGGGTCTCCTGGGCCAGCAGATGCCGCATCCCCGCCTTCACCCGACTCGCCAAGACCATCACCCGCTACCGCACGCTGATCCTCAACGCCGTCGAACACGGCCTGTCCAACGCCCGATCCGAAGCCACCAACACCCACCTGCGACTCCTGACCCGACGCGCCTACGGCTACCACAGCCCCGACTCACTCATCGCCATGGCCGACCTCACCCGCGGCGGCCTCTGCCCACCACTCCCCGGACGACCCTGAACAACTACCAAAAGTGACGGAAAAGTTACCCACAGTAACGTCAGTAGAGCCCCATGTTTAAGGTCCATTTCGGGCTCTTGACGTTGAAGGCCTACACCACAGGCGAACACGTGCCGCGCTTTGAAGCGATCATCCACAACACCAAACAGCTACGCCGCGGCCGCGTACTCGAGAAATTCTCTGAGACCACCAACCGGCTCGCCGGCATGGTCGAACGGTTTGCCACCGCGCTGGACCGCGTCGATGTCGGCTTCCTGCCCGATGGCACCCCCGATGGTAGCTATTCAGCAGGGTTCGGCTGCGGGTGGTAGCCAGGCTCCGGTGGTGAACAGTTGGTGCAGGACGTCGTAGTGGTCCTGGCCCCATTTGGTGGCGGTGGACAGGTAGGACTGGACGATGGCGAAGTCGGCCAGGCCGGTCAGGGTGCGCCAGGCGCCGCCGGAGGTTCGTTGCTGGATTTTGACGGGTCGGACGTCTCTTTCGGCTTGGTTGTTGGTGAAGGGCACGGCGAGGTCGGCCACGAAGCGCAGGATCATGTCTTCGTGGGTTCTGAAGCGCTGGGCCAGCGTCAGCGCGTCGGCGGCCAGCGGGCCGGCGCGGGCGCTGTTGGTGTGGATGCCCAGTGCGGTGGCGCCGCGGTAGTGGTTGCGGATGGTGGCCTGTACCCGCGGGTCCAAGACGGTCTGGCCGGTGGCGCGGGCACTGGCCGCGGCGGTGTTGGCGTCGGTGAGGGTGGTGGCCATCGCGCTGGCCCAGGTCTGTGTGTCGGGGTCGGCGGTGTGGATTGCACGAAGATCACGAATGAGGTGCGCGCCGCACCAGGCGTGGTGGGCGTCGATGAGGTGGGCGTAGCCGGCATAGCCATCACGCACGATGGTGCCGGTGTAGCCCGGCAGCACCTGTCCGGCGTCGATGTCGGTCTTGGCGCGCCCACCGGTGTGCATCGCGGTCAGGTACTGGGTGGCGGCGATGTGCACGTAGCGCAGCCCACCTTCCACCCGGCCCGGGGTCTCATCAACGTGGAGCACACCCGCGCCGCGCAGCAACTCGCGTACCCGGGGCAAAAACCGCGACTCCAGCGCCCGGGCGGCGCGGGCGCGCACACCTGCCATGAACCCACTCGACACCGACACCCCGAGCACCGAGCGCATCAGCCGACTCGCGCGGCCCACCGGCAGGTAGTGCGCGCACAGCAGTTCCGCGGCCCGAGCCAGCACTCCAGGCCCGTACTGGACCCGGGCGCACACCGAGGCCGGTGCCGCAGCGGTGGCCTTGGCCCCACAGCCCGGGCAGGCCCGAGACACCACCCGGTACTCGGTCACCCGGGGTCGGGGCGGCGGGGACACCTCTACCACCTGACGTCGCGCCACTCCCAGCACCGGCGCCCCCGACAGGTCATGCCCGCAGTCACCGCAGCACCCCGGATCGCAGGTGACCACCTCATCCGGATCATCGACCAGCGGCATCGTCGACCCCGGATCCCCGGGCTGCTTACCCGGGCGACGCCCCGAGGACTTCCGCGACGAGCCCCCGGCCGGCCTGCGATAGGGCGAATCCGACGACGGTGGCCGACTCGACGTCGACGAGTCCGCACCCAACCGCCGCTCCAACTCCGCGATCCGCTGCTCCTGGGACGCGATCTGACGGTCCTTGGCCGCGACCACCTCGTGCAGACCCGCATCGACCTCCACCAGCCCCACGACCAGCGCGCGCAACTCCGCCACCGAGGTGGGAAGGCTCGCAGCAGCCGGACCGCCGGACATGCCCACACGTGATCAGCATCAGCAGACAAGATCAAGCCGACACGCCGCAACCGTCCCAGATCACTCACGTTCGAACGTGCTGAATAGCTACCCCCGATGAGCTGCCGCTGCCCACTCGGATTGGAATCGGCGGTGTCGATGTGAACAAACCACGGATCCTGCTCCACCCTGGCCGCCGGTGCTCGCTCTCGCCGCAGCGCCCGGCGGGTTCACCGTCACAGACCTCACCACCAAGGTCCACGCGATGACCGGGCAGACCGACTACACCACCCACCAAACCGCGTATGGGGTGCCCCGAGGTTCTCGGACCACGACCCGATAGGGTTGTATCCGAAAGGCGCCATCGAAAATGTCTCGGAAGTATCGGAAGTTCAGTCTCGAGTTTCGGGACGAAGCCGTTCGACTGGTGATTGAGGCATCTCGCCCGAT
>JAFAUB010000014.1 GCA_019243635.1 Pseudonocardiales bacterium | reverse complement strand
AGCTATCAGTTACGTGGAATCTGTCGGCGGGGATGATCATCTCTCCGCTGCGAGACCGTGAACTGAGGAGACTCGTTGAGCAGCGCGATGGTGTTGGAGGAGAAGTGGCCGGTGCTGACCCGGCACGAGCAGGCCGCCGTCTGGCTGCGAGTGTGGATCGATCTCGGGCGTGCGCACCGGACGATCGACGCCTACGCCCGCGGCCTGGCCGAGTACCTGGTGATGTGCGAGCGGGAGGGCGTCGATCCGCTCACGGCGAGCCGGGCGCACGTCGCGGTCTATGTGCGTGAGTTGACCGAGCGGCCCAGCCGCCGCGGCGCGAACGTGGTGTCGATCGACTCGGGGTCCGGGTTGGCAAACGCCACGATCCAGCAGCGGTTGGTGCCGGTCCGGCTGTTCTACGACTTCTTGGTTGAGGAGGGGCTGCGCGAGTCGAATCCCGTTGGCCGGGGCCTCTACACGCCCGCCCGCCGTCGGGGCGGGCACCAGCGCGGCCTCGTGCCGAGGCTGACGAAGTTGCCGTGGATCCCCACCGAGCAGGAGTGGATGGACATCCTTGCTGTCGCCGCCCGGGAGCGGGTCCGCAACCGGGTGATGCTCGCGCTGGCCTATGACGCCGCGCTGCGCCGCGAGGAGTTGTGCTCGCTGCGCACCGACGACCTCGACCCGGCTCACAGGACCCTGCGGGTGCGGGCGGAGACGACGAAGAACCGGCTCGAGCGGGTGGTGCCGTACTCCGCGCCGACCGGGGTGCTGTTGTCGGGCTACCTGGCGCACCGGGCGACGATCAGCCGGGCGCGCGGACCGCTGTTCCTGTCGGAATCCCGCCGTAACCACGCCCGGCCGCTGAGCCTGTGGACCTGGTCGAAAGTCATCCGAAAGATCGCCTTAGACGCCGGTGTCCCGCGCTTCTCCACACACACCACACGACACCTGTGCTTGTCCGACCTGGCGCGGATGGGCTGGGAGCTGCACGCGATCGCCACCTTCGCCGGCCATCGCAACACTGAGTCAACGCTCACCTACATCCACTTGTCCGGTCGGGACCTGGCCGAGAAGCTCAACCGCGGGATGGAGCAGATCCACGGCTGGCGCGTGCAGATGCTGGCCCGTCTCGGCGAGGAGACGGCGGGGGTCGTGAGTCCGTGATCTCCCTGGCTTCGGCGGCCGTCACCGAGACGGCCGCCGCTCCAGCTTGGCTGTGGCCCATCGACCTGGCCCGATACAACCGCCGCCCAGACCTCGCCGAGATCGAGTTGCAGGCGCTTCGTCGGCTCGGGATGAACCTGCGGCGCCGCCGCTGCTACGACCAGGACGCTCCGGAATGGCCTGCCGTCAACCGGCTTCTGCGACCGCTGGACGATGCGCGGGCCGCGCTGTGGTGTCCGGACACCCCGCACCACCGGCGCGCGATCACCGACGCGATCGGCTTGGTGCTGCTGCGCTGCGCCCAGGAGAACATCAGCTACTGGGGCTGGTCCGATGATGACTGGCTGCGGTTGATCGGCACGAGCGTCGCGGAGTTCGAGCGGCCCTGGCCAGGCTGGATCGACGGCACAGTCCGCCCCTACGTCGCTGCCTACGCCTACCTGCTGGGCGGGTTCACCGGTTTCGAGCAGCTCGGTGGGTTCAACCGGCTGGTCCTGACCTGGCGAGTGTTCGGCAAAGACACCGTCGACACGGCGCAGGCCCAGGTCACAGACATCCTCGGGCGATGGGGCTACCGAATCGGCCGAGGCGAGGACCAGCGGCTGCCCACCGTGATCTGTCAGGCGTTGCTGCTCAACCGCAGCCCCCTGCTCGAGGATCTGACCACCGACGCCTTCGACCGACTCCGCCAGAGCTCGTCCATGCATCGATGGCACATCGGTGGCCTGTTCGGCATGCAGCGAGCCGTCGCCTCGCTGGGCTTCTGCGACCCGCCGTCGATGTCGGTGCACGGCACTATGCCCGCCATCGAGGGCACCCCCACAGCTTGGGCGGACTGGATCGAGCGCTGGCACGCCACCTCCACCCTGACCCCGAAGGTCCGCGGCATCTTCCGAGGCACGATGGCCAAAGCCGGGCGCTGGTTGGCCGATCAACACCCCGAGATCATCGAGCCGGGCCAGTGGACTAGGCAGACCTGCGCGGCCTGGGTCGCCGCAGTCGACCGCATGAAAGTCGGCGACTACATCCAGCGCACCTCCGGTCTGTCCAAACGCGCCGGCCAGGCTGTCAGCCCCCGCACCAAGGCTGGCATCCTCACCGCGACCAGGGCGTTCTTCCGCGACTGCCAAGAGTGGGAGTGGATTCCACGACGCTTCGACCCCACCCGCGCACTCGCCACCCCTCGCAGCGTCCTCGCGCTCATCGGGCCCCACCCGAGGGTGATCGCCGACGACATCTGGGCCAAGCTGTTGTGGGCCGGACTGAACATCCAGGCCCACGACCTGCCAGCGAACTCCAGCGGCCCGTGCTATCCGATGGAACTCATCCGCGCGGTCACGCTGACCTGGCTATTCGCCGGGCAGCGCAGCGACGAGATCTCCCGGCTACGAGTCGGCTGCATCCGGTGGCAGCACGACGGCGCCCCGATCCCCGGCGACTCCCACGACGTGCTCGCCCAGGACGCCGTCTGTCTACTCGACGTCCCGACCCACAAGACCGGCACCGCGTTCACCAAACCCGTCGATCCTTTGCTGGGCAAGGCGATCGAGGCTTGGGAGGCCGCCAGACCCGATCAGCCGAAGATGCTGGACCCCAAGACCGGAGAACACGTCGACCTGCTGTTCGCGATGCGAGCACGCCGGGTCGCCAAGGTCTACATCAACCACACCATCATCCCGTCGCTCTGCCGCAAGGCCGGCGTCCCCACCGCCGACGTCCGGGGCAACATCACCAGCCACCGAGCTCGGTCCACCATCGCCAGCCAGCTCTACAACGCCAAGGAGCCGATGACGCTGTTCGAGCTGCAAGCATGGCTTGGCCACCGGAGCCCGGAGGCGACCCAGCACTACGCCAAGATCACCCCGAACACGCTGGCCAGGGCCTACAACGACGCCGGGTACTTCGCCCGCAACGTCCGCACTATCGAGGTCCTCGTTGACCGGAACGCGGTCACCTCCGGGGCCGCCGCGTCGGGCGAGCCGTGGCAGTACTACGACCTCGGACACGGCTTCTGCACATACACGTTCTTCGAGCAATGCCCGCACCGAATGGCCTGCGCCCGCTGCGACTTCTACACCCCCAAGGACTCCAGCAAAGGCCAACTGCTCGAAGCCAAGGACAACCTGCAGCGGATGCTGGCCAATGTCCCGCTCACCGACGACGAGCGCGCCGCCGTCGACGAAGGGCAGGCCGCCCTCGACCAACTGTTGGAGCGACTGGCCGACGTCCCCACACCAATGGGGCCCACGCCACGCGAGATCGGCGTCCCGGCGACCGCAACCCTGTTGCCGATCATCGCCGTCAACCAGGGCAAA
>JAFAUB010000008.1 GCA_019243635.1 Pseudonocardiales bacterium | reverse complement strand
GCAACGAAGCTCCGGGGGAAACGAGAAGTCTGTGGAAGGACCACTCGTCCTACCGGAGCTTCGTTCGCCCACCGGCGCGACACACCGAAGATCATCAATCTTGCTCAGGTCGACTGAGTCATTAAACGATCTTGGAACGACCCTGCCCCCAGACCCTGATCCACACCATCCGCACCGCCCTCACAAAATCCCGTGCCAATCCGCATTCAGCGGGCTCAGCGGGGTAATTCGCCGCCGTTTTACCCCGCTGAGCCCGCTGAATGCGGGGTGAGCCAGGAGAGAAACCTGGACGGGGAGATGGGGTGGGTGTGTGGGGGGAGGCGGGCTCGGAGGGGGCGGTCGGCGGTGACGACTACGCAGTCGGTTGTGGTGCGGGCGATGTCGACGATGGTGTCGTCGCCGGATCCCGGGGCTCGGACCACCTCGACGCCGGGGACGTCGGGTGCCCGGGACGCCACCCCCTCCAGCACCAGCACCGGGCGCGCCACCCAACCGAAGCCGCCCTGGGGGAGCGTGAGGACTCCCGGTCCCGCCGCGGCGACGTCGCGCAGCAGGCGTTCGGCGGCACCGGCACGGTCTCGCCACCAGCCGTCGGGGCGGGAGCCGACGACGTTGGCCGCATCCACCACGAGTCCGGTCCTGGCCACCTGGAGCCCGGGCCAATTGGCGGCGAAGGCCGGATGCAGGTCCAGCGCGGTGACCTCGGGCTCAGGGACCCAGGCCAGCTCAACGCTCTCGTGGTTGGGCCGCACCGGCAGCGGTTCGACGACGTCGGCGACCACGGTGGTGAACGACCAGGCATCACCGCCGGGGTGCTCCACCAGCTCGCCGCGGACCCGGACCCGGCCGGGGTCCACGGCGGCCTCCTCGGTCGCCTCGCGCAACGCGGTCTGTCTCGGTGTCTCGCCGCTGTCCCGGGCCCCGGCGGGCATCCCCCAGAGATCCCCGTGATGGGTCCACGCCGCGCGGTGCTGCATCAGCACCAGCGGCCTGCGCTGGGCGTCCGGGGCGCGCAGCAGGAGCCCGGCCGCACCGAAACGTCCCCACCGACTCTGCCCATCGCGGCACCGCGCCCAGCCGTCGCCGTCGCCGTGGGCTCTCACCTCGTGCGCCACCCGTCCACGCTGCCACAGCTGCCCAGCCGCCGCACCGCCGCATCGCGGCGGCTTCACGCCGTCGATCGTGTGGTGCCCGGACGTAACGACCGACCGCGCGTTGACGACAACATAGCCGAGGGTGATCGGGCCCATACGCGCATGGGGTGACGGGCTCGGGTGACGGGCTCGGGTGACGCACACAGGTGACGGGCTTGGGTGACGCGCTGGGGGTGGAGTGACTGTGAGAGGACTCGGGTGGTGGCCCGGACTCGGCATGATGATGGAGGGGAACAGGAACGCTACGGCAGGGGTGAGACGGCAGGACCAAGCCGGCACTCTCGACGTCGGTCTCAGCGGGGACGTCGACGTGGTGGTGAGGGAGGATCCCGGCGTCGAGGCGCTGCATGCGTGGGACCTGCTGGTGGACCGCACGCCTGGCACAGACGTCACCCAGCTCTCGGTCTGGGCGGGGTTGCGCGCCCGGGTCGGCTTCACTCCGCTGTACCTGCTGGCCTGCCGCGCCGGCGAGCTGGTCGGTGGGGCGCAGATCTTGACCCGGCGGGTGCCCGTGCTGGGCCTGGTGGGTTATCTCCCTTACGGCCCACTCGTGGCCCCCGGCGCCCCGGCGCCCGATGACGTCCGCCGCGCACTGGTCGACGCCCTCGTGGCGCTGGGCAGGCGGCGGCTGCGAATCCTGTTCATCCAACCGCCCGAAGGCGCTCAGGACACCAGTGACGAGCTGCTCCGCCGCGGGTTCCGACCGTCGTCGGCCGGTATCGCGCCGCGGGGCTCGATCCGGATCGACCTGACGGCCGATCTGGCGGAGATCCGCGGCAGGTTCGGGAAACGGCTCAAGTCCTGGACCAACCGTTGGGAGTCCCGCGGTGTCACGGTCAGGGCCGGGGACGAGCGGGACGTTCCGTTGCTCGCCGAGCTGATGGCCGGCTCGGCGCAGCATCAGGGCTACACCCCGTTGCCACTGGACTACATGACGGCGCTGTACCGGGAGCTGGCCGCCACCGAGCACGCCGTGCTGTACGTCGGCGAGGTGGACGGCGTGCCGGTCGCCGCCGATCTGATGACCGGATGCGGCGACATGGTGCGCGGCCGGCTGTCCGGGTTCGACCGCGCCGGCGAGGCGATGCGGCTCAGCGTGCCGGCGGCCATCCGGTGGGAGATGATCAAGTGGGCCAAGGGGCGGGGGTACCGCTGGTTCGACTTCGGCGGGCTGCGTCCGGAGACCCTGGCGGCGCTGCTGGACGCAACCGAGTGCGGCGCTGAGACGTTGCCGACCCCCGACCAGCCCAAGGTCACCTTCGGGGGCACCGCGTTCCGCTATCCCACACCGGTGGAGATGATCAGGCCGGCGGCGCTGCGGACCGCCTACGACCTCGCGTGGCGCTCCGCGACCGGCCGCAGGCTGTTCGCCGAGGCGCAAAGTCTGCTCCGCGGCTCCCGATGGCGTGGCACCGGGTCGTCCTCGCACTAGTCAGTGCAGTTTCTCGTCAGGGCAGTCGCTCGCCGTCAATGAGGGAGGCGGAGAAGATATGAGAATCGTGTGTGTCGGCGGTGGGCCTGCGGGTCTGTATTTCGCTATTTCCGCGAAACTGCGCAACCGGGATCATGATATCACCGTTGTCGAACGCAACCCGAGTGGGGTGACCTACGGCTGGGGCGTCACGTTCTCCGACGGTCTGCTCGACTGCCTCTACCGCAACGATCCCCAGAGCGCGCGACGGATATTCGACAGTCCCGCTTCCTGGGGCAACCAGGAGGTCCACGTCCGGGGTACGCGGCGGGCTCACCTCGGCGGGTACGGATTCGCCATCGGGCGCAAGCATCTTCTCGACATCCTGGTTGAGCGCGCGACGGGTCTCGGCGTCGATATCCAGTTCCAGCGCGAGGTCAAGGACCTGTCCGAGTTCGCTGACGCTGACTTGGTCATCGCCTGTGACGGCGTGCACAGCCGCGTGCGCAGACTTTATGGTGAGCACTTCCAGACCGGCGTCGACGTGGGCCGGAACAAGTACATCTGGCTTGGCACCCACCGGGTCTTCGACTCCTTCATGTTCGCGTTCGAAGAGACGACCGCCGGCTGGATCTGGTTCTACTCGTACCCCTTCAACGCCGACACGACCACCTTCATCGTCGAATGCTCGCCGGAGACCTGGAAGGGACTCGGTTTCGACGGGCTCGGGCCCGATGAGAGCATCAAGCTGCTGGAAGACATCTTCGCGCACCACCTCGACGGACACTCGCTCATGAACCCGATGCGCGACTTCGGCAAGACTCCGTGGCTGGAGTTCACGCGCGTCACCAACGCGGTCTGGTATCACGACAACATCGTCCTCATGGGCGACGCGGCGCACACCACGCATTTCTCGATCGGGTCGGGCACCACGCTCGCGATGCAGGATGCGGTCGGGCTCGCCGATAGTCTGGAGGCCCACGACGACCTCCGGGTGGCCCTCGAGGATTATACGGAGAAGCGCCGCGCGGCGATAATAGGTCTGCAGAACGCGGCGGTGAGCAGCACCGAGTGGTTCGAGAACGTCCCGAGCTACATCGACCTGCCGATCACCCAGTTCGCCTATTCGCTGTGGAAGCGCCGCGGCGACTACCCGCTGTGGCGTTACCAGCTTCACCTGGCCACCCAGGTTGCGACACTGCGGAGACTGCGACGATCTGTCAGTGTCCTACGGCACGGCCTTCGGGGCCGCCGACGGATGAAGCTGGCTGATGGCCGTGACCGTGTCTCTCCAGCCCGCTGCGCGCTCGAGTAGCTGCGGCCGGACCGGGTCGGACTCTCCGACGATCTTCATGCATTCGGCATGTCGAAAATCGTGGGTAACCGGGCGGCGAAGCCGATGTCGCCGTCCAGCTTCATTTTCCCCATGACAAGCATCATCGCGGGGGAGCTGTCGCCGGAGACCAGCCTGAGGAACTGCCTGCCGGACATCGTCAGGGTGACGCGGGGATCGTGCGACGGCTCGTCACTGGTCGAGCACCGCGGCGTCGAGGAACTGCGGGTCCCGGTGATCCAGGTCTCGTACACCTCGTCACCGGCGGGTCCGCCGGTGATCCGCCAGTGGATCGCGGAGTCCCGGTCCGGCGCGCCTTCCGGACGGAACTCGCCGGCCATCCGGCTGAAGATCCGCTCCAGCAGCGCGCGGCGCAGCGTGGGACTGTCGAGTACCGCGTCGAGCTGCTCGGCTGAGGCGTGTTTGATCAGCCGGGTGAAGGCCCACGGGTCCATCGCGCCGATGCCGTTGCCGGTAGCCGGCGCGAGCAGCTCCGCGAACTCCGCCGCGGACAGCGTTCGCGGATCGACGTTGCTGGTGTCCACCATGGTCACTCCTTTAATCTACTCCTGAGTAAGTTTAAGATCAGGTAAGTAGACTCGCAACGATGAGCCCGCCCTCGCCGCCGCCCCGACGGCGGCTGCCCCGGCAGGAGCGCGAGCGACAGATGCTGGACGCGGCCGTCGCGGTGTTCTCCCGGCGTGGCTTCCACTTAGCCTCGATGGACGATATCGCGGAGGTCGCCGGGGTCTCCAAGCCGATGATCTATGCCTACCTCGGCTCCAAGGAAGAGCTGTTCATCGCGTGCATCCGTCGGGAGGGGCAGCGGCTGATGAAGGTGATCACCGCCGCAGTGCCCGCCGGGCTCACCCGGGACGAGCGGTTGTACCGCGGTCTGCTGGCCTTCTTCGAGTTCGTCACCGCGCATCGTGACGGCTGGATCGTGCTCTACCGCCAGGCCCGGGTGCACGGCTCGTTCGCCGGAGAGATCGCCGCGGCGCGCGAGCGGGTCATCGTCATGGTCGCCGCCCTGCTGGCCCGGTCCTCAGGCGACGATGGGCATGCCAGGGCCATGCCCATCGCGCACGCGGTGGTCGGGGCCGCCGAAGCGCTGTCCGACTGGGCACTTGCGCACCCGGAGGAGACGCCGGATGCTCTGACCACCCGGCTGGTGGCCCTGCTGCGCAGTGGCTAGCGTCGCCGTCGTCTCTTTCCGGCTCGGGGTGGCGGACGGGGTGTCGGTCGCGGCGGAGCAGTGGGTCACGGCGCTGCGCCGGATGGGCTGCCGGGTGCGCACCGTCGCGGGAGCCGGCGCGGCGGATCGCCTGGTGCCCGGGCTCGCCTTCGACGCCCGCAGCCCGGCTCGCTCGCGCGAGCTGATGGCCGCGCTGCGCGGGATCGATCTCGTCGTGGTGGAGAACGTCTGCTCGCTGCCGATGAACCCACCGGTGACCGAGGCGCTCGCGCAGGTGCTGCGCGGTCGCCGCGCGATACTGCGCCACCACGACCTGCCCTGGGAGCGGGAGCGCTATGCGCACCTGCGTGGCTGGCCACCGGATGACCCCAGCTGGCGGCACGTCGCGATCAGCCAGTACAGCGCCGCGGAGCTGGCCCGGCGCGGTATCGATGCGACCGCTGTCTACCACGGCTACGCCCGCCTCCCGCGCCGCGGCAACCGGGCCGCCGGGCGGGCCGCGCTGGGCCTCACGCCGCACCAGCGGCTGCTGTTGCAGCCCACCCGGGCGATTCCGCGCAAGAACGTCGCCGCCGGAATCGCGCTGGCCCAGGCCCTCGGCGCGGTCTACTGGCTGACCGGGGCCGCCGAGGAGGGGTACGGCGCGGCGCTGGCCGACCTGCTCGCTCGGGCGAGCTGCCCCGTGCGCCGCGGGCTGCCCGGCGGACTGCGGATGGCCGACGCCTACGCCGCTGCGGACGCGGTGGTGCTGCCCTCGACGTGGGAGGGCTTCGGTCTGCCACTGATCGAGTCCGCGCTGGCCGTGCGACCGCTCGCGGTGAGCGACTACCCGGTGGCCCGGGAGGTGGCCCGGCTGGGCTTCGCCTGGTTCCCCGTCGACGACCCGGCCCCGCTCGCCGCCTGGCTCGCCGACCCCAACCCGGCGCTGCTGGCGGGCAACCGTGCGCTGGCCCAGCGCCACTTCGGCCCGGATGCGCTGGCCAAGCGGCTGTCCGACACGCTGACCCATGCTGGACTGCCGCTGAGGTGCGCGCGCTAGGGTCCGATTATGGCGATTATGGACGATCTGCTGATCCGGGTACTGCGCGGCCCGGTGCAGCGCTTGCTGGCCGAGGAACGAAACCGGTTCACCCACGGTGACAGCGAGGACCCGCTCTACCGCTACCAGGTGCACGGCATCCTGGAACGGCTGCACATCGACCCGACGGCGATCGTGAACAACGCGCTGTTCAACGTGTCCGGCGGGGAGATCACCATCGGTGAGTACGCCTTCTTCGGACACGAGGTCGCGGTGCTCACCGGCACCCACGACATCACCAAGTTCGGCCGGGAGCGGCAGACCACCTTCCCCCGGTCCGGGCGTGACGTGGTGATCGAGGAGGGCGTCTGGGTGGCCAGCCACGCGATGGTGCTCGGGCCGGTGCGGGTCGGCAGGCACGCGGTGGTCGCCGCCGGCTCCCTGGTGCTCGATGACGTCCCGCCCTACGCGGTCGTCGCGGGGCGTCCCGCGAAGGTGATCAAGACGATCGGCGCGGTCGACCACGCCACCCCAGCCGAGCAGCGGTGAGAGTCGAGATCGGAGCGGGGGACAAGCCGCACCCCGACTACGACGTGCACGTCGACATTCTCCCGCTGCCTGGTATCGAGGTGATCAGCTGGATCGACCGACTGCCGTTCGCCACCACCTCGGTCGACGCGCTGCGCGCCAACCATGTGCTCGAGCACCAGAGCTATGAGCTCGTCGAGCCGACCCTGAGCGAGTGGGCCCGGGTGATGCGGCCCGGCGCGGCGCTGGACATCGGCGTGCCGGACGCCCGGTTCGTCGCCGGGCAGTGGGTACACGGCGAGATCGACACCGCCGAGGCGAACTACTGGATCCTCGGTGGCCACAGTGCCCGGGCCGTGCACCAGGGTGTCGACGCGCGCGGCGTCCCGCGCTGGATCTGGAACGCCCACCACACGATGTTCGACGCTGGGTCGCTGCATGCCCTGGTCTCCGGCTGCGGCTTCACCGACCTGCGTATCTCCAGCTACGACATCCGTAACCTGCGCTGTTACGCGCTACGCGCCTCGTGAGCCACCGGGGGTGCTCCGGGGTGAAGGACTAGCTCCAAGCGCTGGGCCGCGGGTCTCCGGTGGGCGTAGGGCCCGGGATCTCCGTGTGCGCCTACGGCCCCGGGATCTCCGTGCTGGCGGACTGGGGATCTCCGTGCTGGCGGACTGGGCCAGGGCCGGACCTGGCCAGGGCCGGCCCTGGTAGCCGGGACCTCCCTCTGAAGGCCGTCAGCCGGGGCTGCCCCGACTATGGCGCGGCGGGGCACCCCCGGCTTGGCGACGGGCTGCCGGCGATCTGCCGGTGGTGGCGGGTCGGTTCAGGCGTGGATCTCCTTGGGTGTGCCGGTGCCGGTGACCTCGATCTTGCGGGGCTTGGCCTTCTCGGCGATGGGAATGCGCAGGGTCAGCACTCCAGCGTCGTAGCCGGCCTCGACGTGGTCGGTGTCCAGGGTCTCGCCGAGGAACAGCTGCCGACTGAATACGCCGCGGGGCCGTTCGGCGACCTGCAGCTCGATGTCCTCGCCGTAGGCTGGGGAGCGCTCGGCTTTGACGGTGAGCACGTTGCGTTCGACGTTGAGGTCGATCGAGGAGGGGTCCACATCGGGCAGGTCGAAGTGCACGACGAACTGCTCCCCGTCACGGTAGGCGTCCATGGGCATCACCGCCGGACGCGACCAGGTGCCGTTCTGGCCGAACAGCTGCTGGCTGAGCCTGTCCAGCTCCCGGAACGGGTCGGTACGCATCAGCATTGAGGGTCTCTCCTTCCTGGGCGTCGTCACGACGCGGACGGTACACACCACTGTAGCGACAGTCCACTAATACCACTGACTGACAGCCGTGTAAAGCTGGTTCTGACGAACGACACTTCTTGATGCTACCAGGCTCATGGAGCCGGTGCGCCAGGTGATCATCGCTGGTCACGGCTCGCCGAACCTTGTAGCCGCCCCAGGATGGTCTCTTGCGCCTCCGGCACGGCTCTGGCCTGGACACTCGGCCTGTTCTGCCGGCCTGTTCTGCGGCCACGGTAGGCATGATACCCGGCGGCTAGACAACCTGTGCGCGATGCTGTAAGTTCTTCAGTGCTACAACACGATGTTGTTTCCTTCGTTAGGAGGCGATGGCTGCGGACTGTCACACAGGTGACAACGGTGTGTCGCCCAACGGGGTATTGGCCGCCACGAGCAGGGGGCGGCCAATACCCACTCGCGATCCCAGGAGTCCAGGGTGCCCCCACCGCGCGATGCGAACGACAAGCTCGATGACCACGACTACCCCGTTTACACCATCGGTCTCGCTGCGGACCTGCTGGGCGTGCAACCGGCCTTCCTGCGCAGCCTGGACGCCGCCGGGCTGCTGACCCCGGGTCGCTCCGCCGGCGGGCAGCGCCGGTACAGCCGCGCCGACCTCTCCCTGGCCATGCGGGTACGCGAACTGGTCGATGAGAACATGCCCTTGGCTGCGGCCACCCGCATCGTCAGCCTCGAATACCAACTAGCCACAGTCCACCGCCGCATCGTCCACCTCGAGCAGGCCGGCAACTCGTCCAGCGGCAACCCGTCCGCCGGCAACCCGGGTGAGGGCAACCCGGGTGAGGGCTGAGAGTGGCGCCGGCCCCGTCCCGTGCCGCATGACACGCCACCCCAGCGGCCTGCGACGTCGAGGCCCCGCCTCTGGGTGCCCGCTCCGGAGAGGCGATGCGACTACCGCAACTCCACTCGTGACCGTGAAATGGCGGTGGCACACACCAGCGCGCTTTTAGTACCGCAACGGCACTGCTCCGTCTCGACAGTCTCACTGTGGTGCAGCCGTAGCTTGATCACCAGAGGGGCACCGGTAGAGCAAACCGGATGGTTCGTTAACGTGCCGTTGCGGTGTTAGCTGCCTACAGAGATCTGACTGACCCGCGTCGCGCCGTCGGGAAGCTCACGCAGACCGGTCGTTCCCCGTGGCCCCGAGTTGTACTCCATAAACGTGGCAGCCGCCTGAGGAGTAGCGGCGACGACAGAGCCCCTGACGTTCGTCACCTCCGGGCTGAGTCTGCCCGTCAGTCTTTGCCGGCAGCTGAACAGGCCACCCGGCTGGATGCCGCAAGGCGCGGGAGCCGGAAAAATGTGATCTTGCTGCGCGTTCCGGAAAACGACCCAGAGATCCTGTCCGGGCTTCAGTCCGCGAACGACGCCGTTGAGGCTGAACAGGGCGGTCCCGGGATCGTAGGTCTGCGATGTGAAAACAACCTGGATGCCGGCGGTTGAATGCGGGCGCCCCAGGGTGTCGAAGTAGTGGGCACGAGCTAGTGCGACAAAACCGGCGGTAGCCACAACGAAGGTCATGACCGCCGCGAAAACGGCTAGTCTCACCGACCGAGGCCGATCGCTGTTCCGCCGGGCGAAGGCGAAGATCGATGTACTCACGACAGCGAGCGCGCCGACTACGGCAAGGATGACGAGGACAACCCCCTCCATATCTCCCTAACCCTCCGAGGTCCATACCGTGGCGAGGGAGAACGCGATCGCGACGAGCCCGTAGCAGACGGGTATCCAGAAGGGCAGAGGATTGTCCCTCGTGACCGCCTTGGCTAAAGCGTACATCGCGGCGCCCATGACCAGGGTGAGCACGGATAGCACAATAGCAATGATGTAACTCAGCGAGACTTGGCCTGTGCGGCGTTTGTCGAACGCCGCCTCTCCGAGACCGCTCGCCGCGATCCCGAATCCGATCAGATATGTGGACGGATCCGAGAAGACCACCTGCCAGCTGATCGGCTGACGTTCGAAGACAAGGACGAGCAGGTCGAACCCAAGGGGCATCAAGGTGAAGAGAACCGTGAAGGTGGCCCATTTGCAGACCTTGCGAGAGAGGTCGCTGGGAGTGACGGAGGGAACCACCCGCGTTTCGGTGCTGGTTGCAGAAATACGGCATCACCTCCCTTGATGCTCGGCGCCCCGGGTGCAGGCTTGGTCGTGATTTCGCCAGGCAGGATAGCGTGAACGTCACTCACGGGCCTCGGCGGCGGTGTTGTCCTCGACGATCTGGCGGTCGTGCTCGCGTAAGGGGGTCCACGCGCCGGCGACGGTGTCGTCGTCGAGCGGAGGGAGGCCGACCTCGACGCGTCGGGTGCTGAGGGTGGCCGGGTCGGTGACCGGCCACAACCGGGCCTCAGCCGAGCCGGTACCCCAGAACTGCGAGCCGTGGGTCTGCCGGTCGGCCGTGGCATCTAACCGCTCATGGGGCCCATTGCGCCGTCGTGCATGTCGGTGACGGTGATGACGAACGGCCGCATCATCTCGGTGTCCTCATGTTCGAGGATATGGCAGTGGTAGACGTAGCGGCCGGGGATGTCGAACCGGACGGCCACCTCGACGACGTTGCCGGGATCGACCCTGATGACGTCGTTCCACCCGTGGACCTCGCTGGGTTCGAAGGCTCTGGGCGGTTTCTGGGGATCGGGCACCAGTGGCGCTGACGTCGTGCGGGTCTCGGGGTTGTAAAGGTTCGTGCCGCCCGCGTCGGTGACGACCAGGCGGTTGCCGGTCGGGCTCAGCGGCTGGAACTGGGACTGGTGGATGTGCATGGGATGGGTGTCGCCGGTGGCGTTGACGAACCGCCACACCTGCCACTGCCCCACCCCGGGCCGCAGCGCCACCCGGTCGTAGAAGGAGACCCGGCTACTCGACCTCGCTGGGTCTCCCGCCAGCCAGCCCTCCACCCGGTAGGTCGTGGGGGCCTTGTCGCCGGGGAACTGGATGGCGATCTCTCCGTCCGGATCCTCGACGACCTCATGCAGGTAGAGGTGGCCGGGTGGAGTCGTCTCGGCGAGCAGGATGGTCCGCTGGTCGGGCGTGGTGATCGGGAGCTGGGCGGGCTCGTCGGCCCGGCCCGGTTGCCGCTCGTCGCGCACGAGGCGTCGAAACGCCGGGTTGAGCACGGCCGTCGCGGTGTCGGTGAACAGCGCCCGGGACACGCCGCGGGTCGGCGCGTCGTCGTCGATGTCGAGCCGCAGCACCCATGGGTACGGGTTGCGGCCCGGCCGGTCGCCGCGGGTCAGCAGGTCGGCCAGCGACGGTGGCGGGGCTCCTTGGAACGGGGCCTGCGCGGAGTTGACCAGCAGGAGCTGTTCCCCGTCGGGCAGCCCGGTGAGGTCGACCAGGACGTCGATCCGGTCGGAGGACGCCACCGTGAGGGCCTGGTCGTCGGCGAGCTGCCAGGCCCGCCACAACAGGCCACCACCGGTGCCGATCACCAGCACCCGGTCGTGCCGGGGGGTGACCACCAGCGCGCCGTCCGCGTCCTTCCGCACTGTCACCAGGTGCAGCCGGTAGGTGCGGGCGTTGCTCGCGTTGAGCAGCCGCAGCCGGTAGACCATCGGCCGCAGCGGCAGCCTCGGCCAGAGCGTGCCGTCGACGAGGGTGAGTGGGCCGAAGGACTCGGCAGTGTCGGTGGTGACCTTGTGGAGCAGCCGAAGCTCGCCGTCGACGACGTCGAGGTTGCGGTCCTGCAGGGCCAGCAGGATCTCCCCGTCCGCCGCGCTGGTCGGCAGCGCCAGTTCCCGCTCGCGCGGGTCCCGCACCAGGTACCCGCAGCCCACCAGCCCCGAGTACGCGTGATACCGGGTGCCGTTCATGGCGTGGTCGTGGTACCAGAGGAACTCGCCGACCTTGCCCAGCTCGAGGTCGAGGTTGTCATAGCTGTTCGGATAGGCGGAAAGCTGGTCCGAGCCGGTGGCCGCCATGTTGTCGGGCCAGCCGTCGGCGTCGGACGGTGCGTGCGCGCCGTGCAGGTGCACCGTGGTCCAGCCGATCGGTGCACCGGAGGTGTCCTCGGGTGCCCCGCCCTGCGCGCCGAGGTGGTTCTGCACCGAGTCGGTGTCGCCGGCCGGGTCCGCCAGGATCGCGGTGGCGATGGGGAGCCGGGCCGGTGTCGAGGGACCGACCGACGCCGGCAGGCGGTTGCGCCAACGCACGAACACTTCCTGGCCGGCCGGCGTCTCGAGCGGTGGTCCGGGTGAGACGACATGGCCCCCGGCCCCGTGTACCCCGACGCCGTGTGCGCCGACGCCGTGTGCGCCGACGCCGTGTGCCCTGACTCCGAAGCCCCACGCCGGAACAGCGGGCAGATCGGGGTGGATCGACATCGCGGTCTCCGCGATGTCGATCTCGTGCACGGACCCCGGCCGCAGCTGGTGCGCCCTCGGCGGGCTCAACACTGCCTGGAACGGAGCGAGCACCCGCTCAGGACGTACCGGGTTCGGCGGACCCGTGATACCGCTCCCGCTTGGTGGCGCCGTCTGTATACCGCCCGACGTCGGTGAGGTCCGGTCCCCATCAGTCATAGCTCCCTCATCCTCCAGTCGCGCGCGACTCTGATCTGCGGGCGTCCCAGCTCCGCATGCGCGAGGGGCACCTTCCCACACGAGCCGCGGAGACTGCCATCGAATACGTCCACGGGAGACGTCGGCTCGACAGCTCCTGGGCCGAGGTCACCCTCGCGGCCCGGGCCCGGTGCCGCTCAGGCAGCCCTCCTTCCGCGGACCGGTGCCCGCGTGTCGCGCCCAGCCTCCCGGACCGCAGCCTGGCGGTCTGGTACGCCTCACGCATGGCGCTAGAGAAGCTGCTCGACGACGACCTGCTCGCCCGGGCGCGGGAACTCCGCGCGGACGGGCGATCCCCCAAGGAAATCGCCCGTAACCTGGGCGTACGACCCAGCACCGTGGCACCGCTGATGCGGGAGATCGCCCGGGAGGCGGCGGCCGGCGAGCCGGAGCCCGCGGTGACCGGCTGCTGGGTGAGCCCGCGCTGGAGCGCCGGCCTCACCGTTGCCGGCCACGAGGAGTGGCCAGACCTCAACGCTGCGGACAACCCTGGCAGTGGGCTCGTCGGCGTCGTGGTGGCGCGGCGACACCGGCCGCGACGAGTGTCCGTCTGCGGCTATCTGGTTGATGTGTACTGCCTCGGGGTGAAGAATGCGCTCGGTCCTGACGTGATGAACGATCGCGACCTGCCCGCCTTCCTCCGCATGTTCTTCAGCGCATTCGGGGATGCCACAGCGCCGATCGAGGCGCCGCTGGACCTGGCCCGCCACCTGGTGTGGGGGGCGCTCGACTACGCCCGTGAACTCGGGTTCCCACCCCATCCCGACTTCCAGCCCACATCCGGTCATCTCGGCACATGGCAGGAAACCAGCGATATCACCTTCGGACGCGACGGTGTCCCATTCTACGTGGGAGGTCCCTACGACAACGCGGTCGCGGTGACTCGCACTTTGACCCGCTCCGTTGGTGATGGCAACTTCCACTTCATCGCGCCGGTCGGTACCGCCGTCGGTTGGTGACCCGCGCAGACTTCTGGCCACCATGCGGCGAGGTTCGTTTCGCCGAGTACCGGCGCTATGAGGCCAGATAGAGTGGAGGCCCGCAACGCGATGATGGCGTTGCCGGCCGGTGCCGGGATGGCCTCCCACTTGCTGCAGCTGACCTGCGGCTCAAAGCATCTGCTGCCTGAGGTGTTTCCGCAGGTGCCGCACATCGGATGGTTCAATCTGCGCAGCGAGCGGGCCGATCAAGCGCTGCTCAATGACCTCGCCACCTGGACCCCGAGCATCGAGGCCGGCTGGGTGAAGCTGATCGGCGACAACCCCCGTCAACTGCGTCTGGGTGCGGAGCTGTCCTTCGGCCACGGCGAGATGATCCTGGCCCTCGCCGTGACCAAGGTGCTCGCGCGAGAGGCCAACCAGCTCCTGCAGCCGAAGGTGCCGCGCAGCCAGTGGGCGGACATACCGATCGCAGACCTCGTCGATTCAGACGCCCATGTCCTGCGTGCTTCCGACACGCATTACGGCAGCGTGCATCACCCCGATCGAAGCCAGTGGTGCACCAACCACTCTGGCTGCCGACACCTCAGATGTCCTTAGCGGCCTGACCAGGGACCGCTGGCGGCCCGGCGGCCAGCCGTTGCCGCACCTGACGCATGCGGTCAGCGGTGTGATGCGGCATCTGCCAGCGCGTCTCCAGCCACCACGTGCATCCCGCCTCCGAACTCCTCCGCCCGGCCCACAGCTCACGGATCAGGTCGATGCCTTCATCGAGCCGCTCGGCGCGGGCACGCAGATCCGTGACCTCTCCCATCGATGGCAGGTCGGTGCTCAGCGCGCCGAGCCCGACAGTGAGGATCGCCCGCCCACCGAAGAGCTGGTCGACGGTCGCGACCCGGCTGGCGACCTTCCACGGCCTCCCTCACGAACACCTCGTCCCAGCCGGCCCGCTCGGCCGGAACCGAGCCGCTCGCCGGCCGTCCCGCCCGGAGGGACCACCCCGTACCGCATCACCGGCGATGCTGCTCAGTCCAGATCGAACGCGGCACGGATGGCGGCGCTGAGCTCGACCTTCAGCGCCGGAGACAGCCTCGCCGTGCGCGACACGCGCATGTCGATGTATTGCGGAATCTGCGGTCAACACTAGACAGCCGGATACTGTCCGAGAATGGACCCGGTGCGTAACCCGTTCGCCCCCGGCGCCGGCCAGCGGCCGCCCGAGCTGGCCGGGCGAGGCCGCGAGCTGGCCGCTTTCGACGTGGTGCTGGAGCGGGTGGCCCGCGGCCGCCCAGAGCGCTCCCTGGTGCTGACCGGCCTGCGGGGGGTGGGCAAGACGGTGCTGCTCGGTGAGCTGCGGTCGATGGCGATGCGCCGAGGGTGGGGCGCCGGCAAGGTCGAGGCGCGGCTGGAGGGTGGGCTGCGCCGCCCGCTGTCGGCCGCGCTGCACCGCGCGGTGCGTGATCTCGCGCTGCGCCACCGCGCGCCGGACCGGGTCACCGAGGTGCTCGGGGTGCTCAAGGCCTTCGTGCTGCGCGCCACGCCGCCCGACGCCAAGCTGCGGGATCGCTGGCAGCCGGGTATCGACGCGCCGGCCGCCGCGGGCCGGGCCGACTCCGGGGATATCGAGATCGACCTGGTGGAGCTGTTCACCGAGGTCGCCGAGCTGGCGGCCGACGTCGGTACCGGGGTGGCGCTGCTCATCGACGAGATGCAGGATGTGGCACCCGATGACGTCTCCGCGCTGTGTGCCGCATGTCACGAGTTGTCCCAGTCCGGGGCGCCGCTGGTGGTGGTCGGTGCCGGGTTGCCGCACCTGCCGGCGGTGCTGAGCGCGTCGAAGTCCTACTCCGAGCGGCTGTTCCGCTACCTGCGGATCGACCGGCTGGACCGCGCCGACTCCGACCGCGCGGTGGTCGCGCCGATCGAGCGGGAGGACGCCGCGATCACCTCCGACGCGCTGGACACGCTGTTCGAGACCTCTGGCGGCTACCCCTACTTCGTGCAGGCCTACGGCAAGGCCGCCTGGGACGCCGCCCCCGCGTCGCCGATCGGGGTCCTCGACGTCCAGGTGGCCGCGCCCGAGGCCGAGAACGAGCTCGCCGTCGGGTTCTTCGGGTCCCGGTTCGAGCGGGCCACTCCGGCCGAGCGGGAGTACCTGCAGTCGATGGCCGAGCTCACCGGCGGCCGGGACGAGGCGGTCGGCACCACCCAGGTGGCCGAGGCGCTCGGTCGCCGGGCCTCGTCGCTGTCCCCAGCGCGGGACAGCCTGCTCAAGAAGGGGCTCGTCTACTCCGGGGAACGTGGGCAGATCGCGTTCACCGTCCCACACTTCGGACGTTTCCTGCTCGGCACGCCGGCCGGCTAGCAGTCACGTCCTCCCCGAACGAGTGAATCACCGGCGGTTCGGCCGGTGCGTGTAACAACGCCGGGAGGCCCGGCGATGACACTGGTAGCCCCGTGATGCTGTTGGACCCCCGACCCGGCAGCCTCACGGGGCCTTCCTATGTCAGGAGTCCTCGCCGGGAGGCGTCGTGGTCGTGGGCCGTACCGAGCGCCGCCGATGGCAGGACGTACCCTCTCCGGGTGTCCGAAAGCAAGCTCGAGATCCAGATGCTTCACGACCGGGTGATAGTGCGCCTGGTGGGAGAGGGCGGCGAGCGCCGCAGCAGCGGGGGGATCCTGATCCCGGCGACGGCCCAGGTAGCCAGGCGGTTGTGCTGGGGTGAGGTGTACGGCATCGGTAACCACGTCCGTACCGTCCAGGTCGGTGACCGAGTGTTGTTCAACCCGGACGACCAGTCCGAGGTGGAGGTGCACGGGTGCGCCTACCTGGTCGTGCGGGAACGGGACCTGCAGGCGGTAGCCAGTGACCGCGCCGAGCACGGAACAGGCCTGTATTTGTGAGGCCACCCGCCGAACCGGCGCGCCCCGGGCCGTGGCCGTTGTTCGACGACCCGGTCCGAGCCGACGACGACCACACCACCGAGATCCCGCTGGTCCCCGCAACCCCGGCGCACCGGTCTGAGCGCACGCGTGGCGTGAGCCGCGCTCGGACGACGCGTCGCGTGGGCATCGTCGCGGCCGCCGTGCTCGGACTGCTGGCGCTGGTCTATGGCGTCGACCTCGCCATGTCCTCAGGCGAGGTACCCCGCGGTGTCACCGTCGCGGGCGTGCGTGTCGGCGGGATGCCGCGGGCCGCGGCCGAGCAGCGGCTGCGTGCGCGGCTGGAGCCACAGCTGAGCCGTCCGATCGCGCTGCGTGTCGGCGACGTCGACGCCACCGTCGAGCCCGGCCGGGCCGGTCTCACCCCGGACTGGACCGCCACCCTCGCTCAGGGGGGCAGCCAGCCACTCAACCCGTGGGCCCGCCTGGTCTCGCTGTGGCGGACCCGGGAGGTGGGCGTGGTCACCGCCTGCGACCGGACGGCTCTCACCGCGGCCCTCCAGCAGCTGCGTGGCCACACGGACCGGGAGCCGGTCGAGGGCACCATCCGCTTCGTCGGCACCCGGCCGACTCCGGTCGACCCCCGACCCGGCCAGCGCCTGGACCTCCCCGCCGCCACCGGCCTCATCCTCGCGTCCTGGACGCACGGCGCCACGGCGCGGGCTCCGGCGACGACCCCGGTGACCATCCCGGTGGTGACACAGCCGGTGCGCACCACCGCCGAGGGTGTCCGGGCGACGCTGCACGACATCGTCGAGCCGGCGGTGTCCGCCCCGGTCAAGGTCACCGGTGACGGTCACGACGCCGTGCTCACGCCGGATGTCATCGCGGCGGCGCTGCGGTTCGCTCCGGACAGCCAGGGTGGCCTGACCACCACGATCGACAATCCCACGGTGATCGCCGCATTGAGCCCGCAGCTCGCGTCGACCCAGCGGCCGGGCAAGAACGCTGAGATTCTGATCCAGGGTGGCGCGCCGGTGGTGCTGCCCTCGGTCGACGGCCGCGGCATCGACTGGGCCGCCAGCCTGCTGCCGCTGCTCGCCGTGCTGCACAACTCCGGGCCCGAACGCACCCTGTCGGCCGGCTACGTCACCCTGCCCCCGAGCCTGAGCACCGAGCAGGCGGGCGCACTCGGAATCACCACCCCGATCAGCACGTTCACCACCGGCGGGTTCGCCCCGGACTCCGGGCAGAACATCCGCCGCGTCGCGGAGCAGGTCAACGGAGCAGTCGTGCGGCCGGGAGAGACGTTCAGCCTCAACGGGTACACCGGCCCGCGCAACGCCGCCACGGGATACGTGGACGCCGGCATCATCGACCACGGCCGTCCCAGCCGTGGCATCGGCGGCGGCATCTCCCAGTTCGCCACCACGATCTACAACGCCGCGTACTTCGCGGGCATGACCGACATCGAGCACAAGGAGCACAGCTACTACATCAGCCGCTACCCGGCGGCCCGCGAGGCCACCGTGTTCGAGGGCGCCATCGACGTCAAGTTCCGCGATGACTCGCCCACCGGCATCCTCATCCAGACGGCATGGACGCCATCATCGATCACCGTGACGCTCTGGGGCACCAAGCACGTCGACGTCGAGTCGGTCACCGGCCCCCGCACCGACTTCACCGACCCCAAGACCGAGACCATCCACACCCAATCCTGCACCCCCAGCCCAGGCGCTCAAGGCTTCACCGTCACCGACACCCGAGTGACCCGCGACCCCACAACCCACGCCGAACTGACCCGCCACACCCGCAAAGTCACCTACGACCCCATCCCTCACGTCATCTGCGCCCCCTAGGCGTCGCATTCAGCGGGCTCAGCGGGGTTATCGGTACCTCTTTTACCCCGCTGAGCCCGCTGAATGCGGTCAGAAGGCGTCTTCGGGGAGGTCCATGAGGGTGTTGTCGGTGGACTCGACGATGGCGCGGTGGGTGGGGAGGTGGGGGAGGATGTTGCGGGCGAAGAACTGGGCCGCGGCGATCTTGCCCTGGTAGAAGGCCTCGTCTCGGGCGGTCACTTCGCCGGTCAGAGCGGTCAGGGCCACCTCGGCTTGGCGCAACAGCAGCCAGCCGATCAGCACGTCGCCGGTGCTCATCAGCAAGCGGACGGTCTGCTGGCCGACCTTGTAGGTGTCGCGCGGGTCCTGCCGCGCCGACATCACAAAGCCGAGCATCGCGCCGAGCATCGCCTGCAGCTCACCCACTGCGGTAGCCAGCGACGCCCGTTCCTCCTTGAGCCGGCCGTTACCGCTGCTGGCGTCCAGGAACGCCTGGATCTCCGTGGCCAGGTGCCCGATCGCCCGACCTCCATCCCGGAGGATCTTGCGGAAGAAGAAGTCCTGGGACTGGATGGCCGTCGTGCCCTCGTACAGACTGTCGATCTTGGCGTCTCGAATGTACTGCTCGATGGGGTAGTCCTGCAGGAAGCCCGACCCGCCCAGGGTCTGCAACGACAAGGTGAGCATCTCGTAAGCCCGCTCGGAGCCCACCCCCTTGACAACGGGTAGCAGCAGGTCGTTGACCCGCGCGGCAAGCTCGGTGTGCTCGCCACCGACCTCGACCGCGTCCTGGTAGCTCGCGGTGTAGAGGTACAGCGCGCGCAGGCCCTCGGCGTAGGCCTTCTGCAGCATCAGCATCCGGCGCACGTCGGGGTGGTGGGTGATCGTCACCCGCGGCGCGGTCCGCTCGCGCATCCGCATGATGTCGGCGCCCTGTACCCGCTGCTTGGCGTACTCCAGCGCGTTGAGATAGCCGCTGGACAGCGTCGCGATCGCCTTGGTGCCGACCATCATCCGGGCGTAGGAGATCACCTGGAACATCTGCGCGATGCCGTTGTGCACGTCACCGAGCAACCAGCCGACTGCGGGCGTCCCGTGTGCGCCGAAGGTGAGCTCGCAGGTGGTGGAGACCTTGATGCCCATCTTGTGCTCGAGGCCGGTCACGAACACGCCGTTACGGGCACCGAGCTCGCCGGTGTCGGTATCGAAGTGGTACTTCGGTACCAGGAACAGCGACAGGCCCTTGGTTCCCGGGGCCGGGGTGATACCGGGACCCTCAGGTCTCGCCAGTACCAGGTGCATGATGTTGTCGGTCAGGTCGTGCTCGGCCGAGGTGATGAAGCGCTTCACACCCTCGATGTGCCACGAGCCGTCGGGCTGCGCAGTCGCCTTGGTCCGGGCGGCGCCGACGTCCGACCCCGCGTCGGGCTCGGTGAGCACCATCGTCGCGGACCAGCCCTTGTCGATCATGAGTTGGGCCCAGCGCCGCTGCTCGGCGGTGCCGTTGTCGTGCACCACGCGGGCCATGCTGGGCCCGCTCATGTACACGAACGCCGCCGGGTTGGCGCCCAGCATCAGCTCCGACGCGGCCCAGCGCAGGGTGGCCGGCGCACCGTAGCCGCCCAGCTCGGCGGGCAGGTCCAGCCGGTACCACTCGCCGTCCCACAGCGCCCGGTAAGACTTCTTGAACGCCGGGGGGAGCTCGACGGTGTGCGTCTCGGGGTCGAAGGTCGGCGGGTTGCGGTCGGACTCGGCGAAGGACTCCGCCAACGGCCCGCGAGCCAGCCGGTCGAGCTCGGCGAGCAGGTGGTGCGCGGTGTCGCGGTCCATCTCGGCGTACGGGCCGACGCCCATGCGCTCCTGCACCCGGAGCACCTCGAAGAGGGTGAACTCCAGGTCGCGGAGATTGCTCTTGTAGTGACCCATGTCCTCGCTCCCACACCGTCGTGGCACCGGATCTACTCACCGGTAACAACACCCTATTACCGGCCGGTAACCTTCGCAACCGACCGCGATTCGCCCCCGCACGGCGACCGGGCGGTCTCCAGCGGGACGGCCGGCGCGCGGACCAGACCCAGCTGGACCCTCTGGCGAGGGAGGATGGCGTCGAGTGCCCAGTCGACCACCGTGCGGATCCTGTTGCCGGGCATCGCGACCAGGTGATAGGCCCGGGTTACCGCCTTGGCCGGCAGCCCTGACAGCGCCACGTTCAACGGGTTGGCCGCCGCGTCGCGGCCACCGAGGTCGACGAGGAACCCCAGGTCCCGGTGTCGGTATGCCGCCGGGCGGCCGTGCCCGAGGGACGCGGCGACATTGCGGGCGGCGAGTCTGCCCTGCCGCACGGCGTGCTGAGCTGTCATTGCGGTGAGCTGCCCGGGCCGAGTGGCGTCCGGGACGGCGGCAGCGTCGCCACAGGCGAACACGTCCGGGTGGCCGGTCACGCGCAACCGGTCGTCCACGGCGATACGGCCCCTTTCCAGCGGTAACCCGAGTTCCTCGACCAGGGGGTCGGGACGCACGCCGACACACCAGATCAACGACCGGGTCGCCACGAGTTCCCCGTTGCTCAACCGCACCCCCTGAGCGGTCGCCTCGTCCACCGAGGTGCCGGTCAACACCCGCACCCCCCGCTCGCGCAGTGCCCGGTCCGCAGTCGCGGACAGTCGGGGATCCAGCTCCGGCAGCACCCGATCGGCCAGGTCCAGCAGCAGCCACCGCATCGGCTGCCCGGCCGGCTCGCGGTTTCCCGCGACGAGGTCCGCGGTGAGCAACGGGCCCTGGGCGGCGACCTCGGTGCCGGTGTAGCCGGCGCCGACCACCACGAACGTGCAGCGCGCCGCCCGCTGACCCGGATCGTCGGTGGCGGCGGCGAGCTCGACCTGGCGGGTGATGTGATCACGGAGGTAGAGCGCCTCGGGGATGCTGCGGAACCCGTGGGCGTATGCGGCTATCCCGGGAATGGGCAACAGCTTGTTCACACTGCCCACAGCGAGCACCAGCCGGTCGTATCCCAGGTGATGGCGGCCGCCTTCGGGGTCGGTGTAGCCGACGCGCCGTGCGTCCAGGTCCACCACGTCGACGTCACCCAGGAGCAACCGCACCCCCGGCAACGTCGCGGCCAGCGACACCGACACCCGCCGAGGATCGAGCACCCCGGCGGCCACCTCCGGCAGCAACGGCAGGTACAGGAAGTAGTCCGTCGAGTTGACCACGACGACCTCCGCGGCGCCGGTCAGGCGTCGCGACAGGCACCGGGCGGCATGGAACCCGGCGAACCCGGCTCCGACGACCACGATCCGCGGCGCAGCCTCCGATGTGGTCATCAACCCTCCCTGGCGGCTGGCTCCTCGGCGCACCCCCCTGCGCCGGCCGGTCCAACCCTGGTGACCCCCGCCGCGCCGGCATCCCGCGCACCCGTACCCCGCGCGCTGGTCGGGGCGGAGCGGCGCTGACTCACTGCTGCCCCCACCTGGCCCACGCTATCCCAATCCGGCCGTTTGCGGCGGTGCTGTGCGGGTAACTCCCGCTGAACGTGACGGACGCCGCAGGCTGGAAGGAACAAGGGGGCCGAACCGGTTACGCTGTACGCTCCGTGGCCCCTCATCCGAGCGCATACCGACCGCTGCTGGCGCAGCGCGCGCGGTGTCCCGCGCTGGCCGTCGTCGTGCTGGCGATCATCGTGGTCGCCGTGCTGGGGATGCGCTATGCCGACCAGGACATGCCGGGACGTCTGGACCGCAGCCTGGATGCGCTGATCAGAAACCACCTGAACTCGGATCAGCGCATCGCCCGGGCTCTGGTCAGCCTCGGTAACCCCATGCAGGCCGCCGTTCTCATCGCCGCCGTTGCCGGCGCCTGCGCAGCCGCCCGACGATGGTCGGGCGTGCTGCTCACCCTCGTCGGCACCGTCACCGCGGTCACGATCACCGAGCTGATCCTCAAGCCGCTTGTCGGGCGGCTGCGCTTCGGGCACCTGACTTTCCCCAGCGGCCACACCACGGTGGTCGCCGCGGTCGCCTTCGTGACCGCGATCCTCATCGGTGGCGCGCGGTGGCCACGCGGCGTCGCCGCGCGCCTGGTCGCCGGCCTCGTCCCGGTCGCGGTCGCGGTCGGCGTCGCGATCTCTCTCGTCGCCGAGCGCATTCATTACGCCACCGATACCGTCGCCGGCTACTGCGTAGCTCTCGCTACCGTGCTCGCGGTAGCGCTGTGCCTGGATTGCTGGGGGCCTCGGTTACTCGGGTCTCGATGCACCCAGGGCCGGGGTCCGGCTGGCCGCCAGGAGCTGGAACCTGTGCGGGGCTGCTCGGCCGGCGGTCGGCCGGAGCCGTAGCCGCCGGCCGTACCCCGCCCGGCGAGGTCCGCCCTGAGCTGCCGCGCACCGATGCAGGTGACCTGGTTACGGCTGACCGAACGTCGACCGGATGCGTGGCCGGCGACCACCGCCTGACGCGAATGCCCGCGCATCCCCCCTGACCGAGTCAAGCGCGCCTCGAAACCCGCTGCAGGCAGGAGGAGGTGCGCAAGCATCCATGAGACCCCGCGCGGGCGGGTGGGGGTCAGATGGGGCGGGAGGTTGCGAGATCGAGCAGGACGGCGGCGAGGTCGCGGGCGGCGCCTGGGCGGCCGAGCCGGGCCGCCTGGGCGGCCATCCGCGCCCGCAGTGCGGGGTCGCCGATCAGGCCGTCGAGGGCTCGATGAAGATCCTGCGGGGTGGGGCGCTCTCCGAGCAGGGCATGGGCCGCTCCGGCCTGCTGGAGGTAGCGGGCGTTGTGTTCCTGCTCGTTGCCGCCGGTCGGGATCAGCGGGATGAGCACCGAGGGCTTACCCAGCGCGGTCAGCTCGGCCAGCGTGCCGGCACCGGAGCGGGACACCACCACATCAGCGAGGGCCAGCACGTCGGGCAGCTCCGGGTCGAGGAACTCGACCACCCGGTAGCGGCCGACCAGGTCGGTGGGGAGCTGCTCGGCGCGGCGCAGCAGCTCGGGCAGCGAGCTGGAACCGCACTGGTGCACCACGTTCGCCCGCCGCAGCACCGCCTCGAGTACCGCCTCGACGAGGCGGTTGACCTGCACGCTGCCCTGCGCCCCACCCGTGACGTAGACGGTGGGCAGGGCGGCGTCCCAGCCGGTCCAGCCCAGCGCTTCGACGCCCCGGGCGCCGTCGCCGGTGAGCAGCTCAGCCCGGATCGGGTTGCCCGTGACCACGGCTCGTCCTCGCGCCGCCGCCGGCAGAAGCTCCACGGATGTGGGCGAGGACACCGCGATCACGCACGCGCGGCGCGCCAGCAACCGGTTCGCCAGGCCCAGCCGGGTGGTCTGTTCGTGCATCAGCAGCGGAACGTCGACCGCCCTGGCGGCCAGCCCGACCGGGACCGCCACATATCCCCCGGTGGACAGCACCACATCGGGCCCGAACGCGCGCACCACCCGACGGGCCTGCACCAGCCCCTGGGCCAGCCGTCCGACGTCGCGCAGGTTCGTTGCGGAGATCATCCGTAACGGGTTCGCGGAGCGTCGCAGCTTGCCGGTGGACACCGCCTGAAAGGGCAGCGCCTCCTGCTCGGCGACGCGGGCCTCCAGCCCCCTGGCCGAGCCCACGTAGAGTGCCTCAAGCCCCACCCCCGCATCGTCCAGAAGCTCCCGGGCGGCCCGGATCGTGGTGATCGCCGGATAGGTGTGCCCCCCCGTGCCTCCACCGGTGGCGATCAGGCGCAGCGGACGGCCCCGGGCGGCCAGATGGCGCAGGGTCTGCTCCAGCGTCATGGTGAGTTCGGGCTCCCTGGATGTGGCGGGGCGGGTGGGGACGCGGCGGCCGGCGTCGCGAACGCACCAGCTCACCGAGCGGCACCTTAGCCGGCACCCGGCCGGCGTCAGAAAAGCGGGGCGGCGAGGATGAGGGGTTGGTGGACTGTGGTGTGCCCGGTCGGAGACGAGGCTGATCCCCGCGCGGGCCTCCTCGACGCCGCGGCTCGTGCGGGTGCCGGGCTGGCCGGCGGAGGCGACACCGGTGGTGAGCAACCGGGTGGTGAGTAAGGGGAGGACGCGGTGATGGCCGAACCTGCCGGGGCGTGTGCCGGGGTCGATGTCGGTGGCACGTTCACCGATGTCGTGGTGCATGCTCCCGGGCACCGGCCCCGGGCGGTGAAGGTGCCGACCACCCCTGACAACCAGTCCGTCGGTGTCCAGCGGGGGGTGGCACAGGCGTGGCCCGGCGCGGCGTTGCGGCTGCTGCCGCACGGCACCACCACCGCCACCAACGCAGTGCTGCAACGCTCGCTTGCCCGGACCGTCCTGGTGACCACCGACGGGTTCGCGGATGTGCTGCAGATCGCCCGGCAGGACCGACCCGCGCTCTACGACCTGACCGTCACCCGCCCCGAGCCGCTCGTGCCGCACGAGATGGTGGTGACCGTCCGCGAGCGGACCAGCCCGCAGGGCAGGGAGATCATTGCGCTGACCGATGAGGAGATCGACCGGGTGGTGCGCCGGGTGCGGCGCCTGGAGCCGGAGTCGGTGGCGGTGAGCCTGCTGTTCAGCTATGCGGGCGAGGAGCACGAGCGGCGCCTGTGCGACGCGTTGGCCGGGCTCGACGTGCCGATCACCCGGTCCAGCGCGTTGCTGCCGGAGTTCCGCGAGTTCGAGCGGGCCTCGACGTGCGTGCTCAACGCCGCTGTCGCGCCCGTGATGCGCCGCTACCTGTCCACCCTGACGGCCCGGTTGCCCGGTCCGACGATCACTGTGATGACCTCGGGGGGCGGCACCGCGGGTGTCGATTTCGTGGCGGTCGCCCCGGTGCACACGTTGCTGTCCGGGCCTGCGGCCGGGGTCGTCGCGGCGGGTGCGGTGGCGGGCCACGCCGGCTTCCAGGACGCGATCGCCTTCGACATGGGTGGCACCTCCACCGATGTGTGCCTGATCAGGGATGGCCGGCCGGAGGTGTCGAGCTCCGCGCGGATCGCCGGGTTGCCGTTTCGCACCCCGGCGGTCGCGATCCACACGGTGGGCGCGGGCGGCGGGTCAATCGCCTGGGTCGACGCCGGCGGTGCGCTGCGGGTCGGCCCACGCTCGGCTGGCGCCGACCCCGGCTCAGCCTGCTACGGGTTGGGCGGCACCGAGCCGACGGTCACCGACGCGCACTGCGTGCTCGGCCACCTCGACCCGGATCGGGAGCTGGGCGGGGGGCTGCGGCTGGACGTCGAGGCGGCCGCGCGCGCCGTCGACGCGATACCGGAGCCGGCCGGTGGGGCGGCCGGGATCCTCGCGGTGGTGCGGGCCACGATGGCTCGCGCCCTGCGCAAGGTCAGCACCGAGCGCGGCGTCGACCCGGCGGGGTTGGCGCTGGTCGCCTACGGTGGTGCCGGCCCGCTGCACGCGACTGCGCTGGCCCGCGAGCTGGGCTGCCGCGCGGTGGTGGTGCCACCGGCGCCGGGAGTGCTCAGCGCGCTGGGCCTGCTGCTCGCGCCGGCCCGCTATGAGGCGTCCCGGACGGTGATGGCGTGGGCCGAGGACGACCTCACCGCCGCCTGGCGGGCGCTGGAGGCGCAGGCCCGCGAGGAGCTGGAGCGCCAGGGGGTGTCGGGGGAGGTCACGCTGTCCCGCCTGGCCGATGCCCGTTACGCTGGCCAGTCCCACGAGCTGCGGATCGTCGCCGAAGCCGGAGCGGACATGGCGAGCTTGCTGCATCACGCGCACCGGGAGGCCTACGGGTACGCCATCCCCGACGAGCCCGTCAGGATCGTCACGCTGCGGGTGGTGGCTTCGGGTGACCCGATCCTGCCGCGGCCACCGGCTGACTGGGACCAAGGGGAGCCCGCTCCGGAACGGGTTCGCGAGATCGGCGTCACGGGCCGGACCGTGCGGGCACGGGTGGTCTCCCGAGCGGGGCTGGTGGCCGGCGACGAGGTCAGCGGCCCCGCGCTGGTCGAACAGCAGGACACCACCACGTTGCTCGCGACCCGCGAGGTCGCCGTGGTGGACGACGTGGGCAACCTGGTGGTGCACCTACCCAGCTGATCTGGCCGGATTGTGTGCGGCGCGCCGCAGGCACGTCGTCCGTTCGAGCCCAAGGTGATGGTCGTCAGGTCCGGTCCGCGACCTCGCTCAGGGGCTGCTCGACCTCGCGCTCGCCCGTCGGTGCCTCGCCGGTGTTCTCAGACGCGGGTTGTTGCCGCGGGCCGGCGGTGCTACGTCGCCGGGTGTCCCGCACCGCGTAGCGCACGACAGCCGCGAGGACGAGGATGGCGGCGATGACCTCGATGACGATGACTGTGCTCATGACGAGCTTTCGCTCTCCTTCGACTCACCAGTAGTGACATATCCGCTGCGGAGCAGCACACACCATACGCCCGTTCAGCCTAGTGACTCGTAGTGGGTTCGATCACAGGTGGAGGGATCACAGGTGGAGGCGCGCGAAGAGGAGCGCCTGGCTCAGGACGGCGCGACGCTCCAGGCGGGTACGGGCGCGGCGAGTGCTCACCTCGAGCACCACGGTCCCGGTGAACCTGCGGTCCACCAGCGCCCGGCACACCTCGGCGCAGGGCTGGCTGCCCTGACCAGGCACCAGGTGCTCGTCGCGGGGGGCGCCGCTGCCGTCGGTCAGATGAAGGTGCGCCAAGGCCGACCCCATCCGCTGCGCCATCGCCACCGCGTCGACGCCGGCTGCGGCGGTATGCGAGAGGTCCAGCGTGTAGTGGGAGTACCCGACGTCGGTCGGGTCCGGTGAGGGCACATAGCTGGAGACCGCCAACCGGCCCCGGCGCATCGGGAACATGTTCTCCACCGCGATCGTGAGTCCCCGGGAGTCCTCCAGCGCGGCGATCTGTGCAGCGAAGCCCGTGGCGTAGTCCCGCTGCCAGCGGAACGGGGGATGTACCACCACGACGCGGGCGCCCAGCTCAGTGGCCGTCTGCACGGTGCGGTCCAGCCGAGCTACCGGATCCGACCCCCACACCCGCTGGGTGATCAGCAGGCAGGGAGCGTGCAGGGCGAGCACCGGCATCCGGTGGTGAGTCGCCAACGCCGCGAGGGCGGTGGGGTCCTGGCTGACCGGGTCGCCCCACACCAGCACCTCGACGCCGTCGTAGCCGAGTTCGGCGGCCAGCTCGAAGGCTGCGGAGATCGGTTCGGGCCACACCGAGGCGGTGGACAGCGCAACCCGGATCGAACCGGCCAGCTCAAAGACCACAGGTACCGGCTATCGGCCGACGAGCAGCAGTGCCGCCGGGGACACCGTGACGAACAGGCCGACGAGCACCGCGATCACCGTCGTCTGCAGGTCCTCGGCGCGCCGAACCCGACGTACCACCCAGACCAGTCCGGTGATCACAGCCAGGGCGACGACCAGCGCCAGCACCGGGATCCGCTGCCAGAGCCACTCGCAGATCAGCCACAGCGCGGCACCACCGACGACGCCGATCCCGATCTGGCTCATCATCACGGCCCACTCCCACAACGGGGAGCCGGGCTCCTGCTCCGGGGCCTCATCGGTGGTGTTCTCGCTCGGTTCAGGAACGGCCCGAGTGGCGGTGCTCACGGGCGCCGGGTCGAGCCGCGGTAACCGGTCGGTGACCGAGCCGTCGAACAGCGCGGTCCCGCGCAGTGGTGCTCGCCCGGGGACCGGCGGTGGCGTGACCGGCGCTCGCCCGTGGGCCGGCGGCAGCGTGACCGGCGCTCGCTCGGCGACCGGCGGTGACGTGACCGGCACTCGTCCCGCGACCACCGACGAGGGGCCTACCGACGAGGGACCTACCGCCGGGGCCCATCCCTGGCCGGCGCGGCCGTTGAGGTGGGGTGGGGTCGAGTCACTCCGCTGCGCGGCGGTGTCCACCGGCGGGTCCGGGTCCTCGGCGGCCCGGCGGTGCCGCCGCCCGGGGGGCGGGGGCGCCTCGCCGTATCGGGCCAGCAGCTCAGCTACGGTGAACTGAGCCCGCTCCTCGGGCTCGCTACTGCGCCTCATGATCTCTCAGCGTGCACTCTGGGCCCGCCTTGCGTCTAGTCCGTCGAGGTGGACGGCGCCCTGGCTGCGCCATCCGGTCGATTCCATCCAACCAGTCCAACCTCCGCAGAATCACACCCTCTCGTAACGCCCACGGACAAAGATCCATCTCATCGACGTCCAGGGCGTGCATCGTGGCCTGGACCACCAGCGCTCCGGCGACGAGCTGGTGGGACCGGCTGGCGCTGACCCCTTCCAGCTCGGCGAGGTCCTCGGCGCTCATCCGGGAGATGAAGGCGATCACCTGGCGCAGGCCGGCATCGGTGAGCGTACGCCGAACCCGAGGACCCGCCGAGGATGGCGCGGCACCGCTGAGCCGGGCCAGTGACCGGATGGTCTTCGACGTGCCCACTACCCGGTCCGGAGCGCCGGCCGTACGCAACTTGCGCGTCGGCTCCACGAGCTGCTCGACGACGTGCTCGCGCAGGGTTTCCAGCTCACGGCTGCGAGGCGGGTCGTTTGCCAGCCAGGACCGGGTGAGCCGGCCGGCGCCCAGCGGCAGGGACACCGCCACATCAGGTTCCTCGTTCACCCCACTGGCGATCTCCAGTGATCCCCCGCCGACGTCCACCATGAGCAGCCGACCGGCCGACCAGCCACACCAGCGGCGGACCGCGAGGAACGTGAGGATGGCCTCCTCCTCGCCGGACAGGACGTCGAGCGTGACCCCGGTCTCGGCATGAACCCGGTTCAGCACCGCGACGGAGTTCGAGGCATCGCGCATCGCTGAGGTGGCGAAGGCCATCAGGTCCTCGCAGCCCATCGCGGCCGCCGACGCGACGGCCTCGCGCACGGTGCGGATCACGTGGTCCGCACCCTCGCGGGTGATCTTCCCGCGGGCGTCCATCTGCTCGGCCAACCTCAGCACCGACTTCACCGAGGTCTGGGGCAACGGGGGGCCGCCGTGGTGGGCGTCCACCACCAGCAGGTGGACGGTGTTGGAGCCCACATCGAGCACGCCGAGCCGCACGAGGGGCCAGGCTACGCCGCGAGCGTGCTCAGGTGTCGTACTTATAGCCAAGCCCGCGGACGGTGAGCAGGTGCCGAGGCGAGGAGGGATCCTCTTCGATCTTGGAGCGCAACCGCTTGACGTGCACGTCCAGGGTCTTGGTGTCGCCGACGTAGTCCGCTCCCCACACTCGGTCGATGAGCTGGCCTCGGGTGAGCACCCGGCCCACGTTGCGCAGCAGGTACTCCAGCAGGTCGAACTCCTTGAGCGGCAGCCCCACCTCCTGTCCGGCCACGGCGACGATATGCCGCTCGACGTCCATCCGCACCGGCCCGGCCTCCAGCACGACCGGCCCGGGGGCGACGCCCGCAGCCGGGCCATCGGGGATCTCGCCGCCGCGGCGCAGCACCGCGCGGATCCGCGCGATGAGCTCTCGGGCCGAGTAGGGCTTGGTGACGTAGTCGTCGGCGCCGAGCTCCAGCCCCACCACCTTGTCGATCTCGCTGTCCCGAGCGGTCACCATGATCACCGGGACGGCGGAGCGCGCCCGCAGTTGCTTGCAGACGTCCGTACCGCTCATCCCGGGAAGCATCAGGTCGAGCAGCACGATGTCGGCTCCGTTGCGGTCGAACTCCTCCAACGCCTCGGACCCGGTGCTGGCCACCGCCGGCGCGAAGCCCTCCTTGCGGAGCAGGAAGGCCAGCGGGTCAGCGAAGTCCTCCTCGTCCTCGACGATCAACACTCTGATCATGGCGACCCTCCCACGTACTCGGGTGTCGATAACGTGCGTGACGTGTGTTGGGGGCTGTCCGGATGCGCGGGGATCCGGAGGGTGAAGGTGGAGCCGGTGCCGGGCTTGCTCCAGAGCTGAACGTCACCGCCGTGGTTGGCGGCGACGTGCTTGACGATCGCCAGTCCCAGCCCGGTGCCGCCGGTGGACCGGCTGCGCGCCTGGTCGATCCGGAAGAACCTCTCGAACACCCTTTCCTGGTGCTCGTGGGCGATGCCCAGGCCGCGGTCGGTGACGGCGATCTCCACGAAACCGTCCTCCAGCCGCCTGCTGACCGACACCGGACTGCCCGGTGTCGAGTAGGACACCGCGTTGTCGAGCAGGTTGGACAGCGCGGTCACCAGCAACGTCGCGTCGCCGTTGAACACCAGCCCGCTGGGCTGGTCGACAGTGATCCGGATGTTGGCCGACTCGGCGGCCAGCCGGCAACGACCCAGCGCCTCCTGCACCACCTGGTCGACCTCGACAGTGGCCAGCGCGGGGAGCCGCTCGGCGCCCTGCAGCCGGGACAGCGCGATCAGCTCGGTGACCAGCGTGCCCAACCGGTTGGCCTCGTTGAGGATTTTGGTGCCGAACCGGCGCACCTCGTGCGGGTCGTCGGCGGCGTCCAGCACCGCCTCGGCGAGCAGCGCCATCGCCCCGACCGGCGTCTTCAGCTCGTGGCTGACGTTGGCCACGAAGTCCCGCCGGGTCGCCTCGAGCCGAACCGCATCCGACTCGTCAGAGGCGTCGATCACGGTGAAGCCGTCGCCCAGCGGTCGGACCTCCCCGAGTACAGCGGTGGGCCCCCGACCGGATCGCGCACTACGGTCCAGTGGCGAGAGGTCGATGTGGACCACCGTGTCGGTGTCGCGCGCCTGCTCAGCGGCTTTGCGCGCGCGCTCGTCCGGACGCGAGCCGCGCACGAGGCCCAGCTCCAGGGCCGGTGGGTTGGCCAGCACCACGTCGCCCATCCGGTCGAGCAGCACCAGGCCGTTGTGCGAGGAGAGCACCACCCGCTGGACCAGCTCGGCGATCATCGCGTCGTCCCCGGGCGGCGGCGGTGCCGGTGCGCCGGCACGCCGGCTGATCAGGATCCCGACCACCAGCCCGACCATCAGCGTGCCGATCGCGGGGACCACGACGGCTGCGAGTGTCACGTGTCAATCGTAAACACCGGACCGGGTGTGATCCCTAGTGCTGGCGTACCCGGAGTGACCCCAACCACCCGCATTTGGGTGAATTTTCGCCCCGTGTTCACCCTGAGTTCATCCTTCATCGCTGTGTCGACATCCGGATTGGTGAACTACCGGCCTTGCTGGGCGACTGCGGTGATGGCCTCGACCGCCGCGTCAGGATCAAGATAGGTGCCGCCCCGAACGACCGGCCGGAACCGGTCGTCGAAGTCGTACCGCAGCGGGATGCCGGTGGGGATGTTGAGGCCGACGATGGTCCACGCGTCGAGCCAGTCCAGGTGCTTGATCAACGCGCGCAGCGAGTTGCCGTGCGCGGCAACCAGCACGGTGCGCCCGGCCCGCAGGTCGGGCACGATCGACGACTCCCAGTACGGCAGCATTCGGCCCACCACGTCGGCCAGGCACTCGGCTCTGGGGACCTCGACGCCCGCGTATCGTGGGTCGCCGTCCTGACCGAACTCGCCGCCGCGCTCGATCAACGGTGGCCGGGTGTCATAGGAGCGGCGCCACAGCGTGAACTGCTCGTCGCCGTACTCCTGGCGGATCTGCGTCTTATCCATGCCCTGCAGCGCGCCGTAGTGCCGCTCGTTGAGCCGCCAGTCGCGGCGCACCGGAATCCAGTGCCGGTCGGCGACGTCGAGCGCGAGGTAGGCGGTGCAGATCGCGCGGCGTAGCAGCGATGTGTGCACGACGTCGGGTAGCAGCCCGGACTCGCACATCAGCTCACCGCAGCGCACCGCCTCGCGCTCACCGCGAGCCGACAACGACACATCCACCCACCCGGTGAACAGGTTCTTGGCGTTCCACTCGCTCTCGCCGTGGCGGAGTAGGACCAGGGTTCCCAAGCTCATGTCGACAAGACTGACAGGTGCCGCGACCCCCCCTGCCGCGAGGTCCGGCCACCGGGGATCGGTCCATCTTCAACCAGATGGCCCGAACGGGCGCTGGCGGTGACTGCCCGGTTACCCGTACATTAATCTGCGACGACGGTGTGCTGAACCCCTTGCTGACACCCCCACCGTCGTTGCAGGGAACCGCTGGTCGCCCGCTTCCCCCGCCCCCCGGGAACGGCTGGTTGCACAGCGGTTCCCTGCGTTGGGGGTTCCCTGCGTTGGGGTCCCCTACCTGGGGACCCCTGTCGGGAGGCTTCTTGGCGGTCAGCCCTTGCGTGCGGCGTGACGGCCGCCGAAGGTGCCCGGAAGCCCGCCTTCGTAGAGGTACTTGGCTTCTTCGGCGACCTCGCGGGTCAGGCACGGCCACGCCGCCGCGACACCGTTCTCGTCGCGGCAAGCCCAGCAGCGACCCTGCGGGTCAGCCACATGCGCGGTCAACGCGCTGCGCCACATGTCCGGCAATTCGGCCAGGATCGCTGCCATGCTCATGTCCGTCTACCTCCCAGAGATCGGTGCACCATACATCCTGCGGTCCGGTCGCACCTCGTGCCGGCGATATCCCGGTACTCACTGTGTTGTCGCGGTGGCCGGCCCGGATGTTACTCGGCGTCCAAGATTCTTTCTTGCCGGTACGGTCCGACCGGCCGGCCTCGCCGGTAGGGCGGGTCAGTGCGGAGCGGACACGGTAGGCCAATCGGGTTGTGCTGGGAATCAGTTGCCACGAAGGCCTTGAGATCCGTTCGTCTGACTGAGAGGGTTTCACCGCTCTCCTCGCCGCTCCCACCGTACTTCCGGGCAGGTGAGCAGAAGCCCGCAGTCCGTCCTCCCCCCTCGGACTGCGGCCCGCCAGGGCTCCTGGGTACCCCTCACCCATGGGGATCCGTCTACGCGGGATACCAGTGGCGGGGCGGCTCCGAGTGTGCGACTCCCCCTCTCCCCCCGGGCCGCTCCGCCATCACCCTCAGCACGGTCAGCAGGGAGATCGGTTCAGCGCACCAGGTGCTCGAATGCGGCAAGGTTGTTCAGGGACTCGCCACGGGCCACCCGCCAGGCCCATTCCCGTCGGATCGAGGAGGCGAACCCGATCTCCAACAGGGTGTCGAAGTCACCGTCTGCGGCCTCGAGCACCTGGCCCAGCACCCGGTCCAGCTCATCGGCGGTCATCGTATGATGGGCCAGCCGACCGATGAGGTAGATGTCGCCGACCTTGTCCAGCGCGTAGTGCACGCCGTACAGCCTCGCGTTACGGCGCAGCAGCAGGCGGTAGACGTCCTCGTGTGCCTCGTCGGGATGCCGGCATACGAAGGCCTCCACCAGCACCCCGTGCCGGCCCACCAGCACCCAGCAGGTGGTCTGCAGCTTCTTGGTGCCCGGCAGGGTGACGATGAAGCTGCCCGGCCCGCGGTGCTCGTGCGCAAGCCCGGCCCCCTCCAGTACCCCGGCGATGACCTGGTCCAGCTGTGCCGGGCGGCTCACACCGCCACCTCGCGCGCCAAGGTGTCCACCCGGTAGGCGGCCGCCGCGTCGGCGTAGACACGCAGCAGCGCCGCGGTGGTGCGCTCCCAGGAGAACCGCCGGGCATGCTGGGCGGCACCAGCCGCGAGCTCCGCGCGCCGCCGCGGGTGCAGCGCGACAGCCGACAGGATGTCCGCCCAGCCGGCTGGGTGGTGGTTGGCCACCAACTGACCGGACACTCCATCGGCCACCGCCACCGGCAGGCCGCCCACCTCGGCGGCGACCACCGGTGTTCCGCATGCCTGCGCCTCCAGCGCGACCAGGCCGAACGACTCGCTGTAGCTGGGTACCGCCACCACATCGGCGGCGCGGTACACCCCGACCAGCGCGGAGCCACCCTGCGGGGGAGCGAACACGACATGCTCTGAGATCCCTAAGCCGGCGGCCAGCTGGTGCAACGCGGTGGGCTCGGCCAGTCCGCTCCCCGACGGTCCGCCCACCACCAGCACTCGCAGCCGGTCGCGCAGCGCCGGATGGCGGCGCAGCATCTCGGCCGCGGCGCGCAACAGCACGTCCGGTCCCTTGAGCGGCTGGATGCGACCGATGAAGGCGAGTACCACGGCGTCGCGGGGCAGGCCCAACCCAGCCCGGGCGGCTTCCCGCGATCCCGGCGTGAAGAGCTCCAGGTCGACTCCCGGCGTGATGGTGGCGGTGCGGGCCGGGTCGGCACCGTAGAGCTCCACCAGCTGCGCGGTCTCGGCCGGCGTGTTCGCGACCAACCGGTCGGCCTCGGTCACCACCTGCTGCTCGCCGATCACCCGGGTATGCGGCTCCGGAGCGTCACCCTGGGCCAGCGCGGCGTTCTTCACCTTGGCCAGGGTGTGCGCGGTGTGCACCAGGGGGACTCCCCAGCGGTCCCGGGCCAGCCACCCGACCTGGCCCGACAGCCAGTAGTGCGAGTGCACCAGGTCGTAGTAGCCCGGCTCGCGGCGCGCCTCGGCTCGCAGCACCCCGGCGGTGAACGCGCACAGCTGCGCGGGCAGGTCATTCTTGGCCAGTCCCTCGTAGGGCCCGGCCGCGATGTGCCGCACGGTGACCCCCGGCGTGAGCTCCACCACCGGGGGCAGCTCGGAGGAGGTGGCCCGGGTGAAGACCTCCACCTCGACACCACGGCGGGCCAGCCGGGTCGCGGTCTGCACGATGTAGACGTTCATCCCCCCGGCATCGCCCGTACCCGGCAGCTCCAACGGCGAGGTATGCACAGACAGCACCGCCACCCGTCGCAACACCCCCCCAACCCTCCCGATCACCCGCTCATCTTGCCCCCATCACCACCTCGACCGCATTCAGCGGGCTCAGCGGGGTTGTAGACCCCTTTTTACCCCGCTGAGCCCGCTGAATGCGGGGGGCGGGATTTAGGGTGGGAGTGTGGGTGGGGAGAGAGCGACTGCGGTGGTGACGGGGGGGAGTAGTGGGATCGGGGCGGCTACGGCTCGGGCGCTGGCAGCGGCCGGGTTCCATGTGGTGCTGGGGGCGCGCCGGGTGCGGCGCTGCCAGGAGATCGCCGACGAGATCGACGGCACCGCCATGGCGCTCGATGTGCTGGACCCGGACTCGGTGGCCGCCTTCGCCGCGGCGGTGCCCGCCGCGCGGGTGCTGGTGAACAACGCCGGCGGCGCGAAGGGGTTCGAACCGGTGATGGTGGCCGAGGAAGACCAGTGGCGCTGGATGTGGGAGGCCAACGTGCTCGGCACGCTACGGATGACCAGGGCGTTGCTTCCGAAGCTGATCGACTCCGGGGACGGCGTGCTGGTCACCGTGACCTCGATCGCCGCGCTGGAGACCTACGACAACGGCTCCGGCTACACCTCCGCCAAGCACGCGCAGGCGGCCGTGCACCGCACGCTGCGTGGCGAGCATCTCGGGCAGCCGGTGCGGTTCGTCGAGGTCGCGCCCGGCATGGTGGAGACCGAGTTCTCCCTGGTGCGCTTCGACGGCGACGCCGAGCAGGCGGACCGGGTCTACGCCGGTCTCACCCCCCTGACCGCGCGGGACGTCGCGGAGGTCATCGCCTTCGCCGTGACCAGGCCCGCGCACGTCAACCTGGATCTGATCGTGGTCAAGCCACGCGACCAGCACTCCGCGATGCGCGCCTACCGGCGCCCCTGAGCACGCGCGGGAGGCACTTGTCGGCAGGCTCAGGCGCTCGCTGAGTCGAGCGTCTCAGGAGCACTCCAGCCGAACTTGCAGTTGACCAGGTCGCATTCCGGCCCGAGACGGATGCCGAACCGTCGTTCGACACCGTCCCGGATATGCGCGGCGAACTCCATGACCTCGGCGGTCGTGGCGGTACCGCGGTTCGTCACGGCCAGGGTGTGCTTCGAAGACAGGGCGACCGCGCCGCGACCCCGGTCGCGGCCGTATCCACGGGGGAATCCGGCATGATCGATGAGCCACGCCGCCGACAGCTTCGTTCCCCCTGGATCGGGGTATCGCGGGCAGTCCCGGGCCGTGTCCGGCACTGAGGCGAGCACAGGGTTGATGAAGAACGACCCGACACTCCACGTATCGTGATCGTCGGCGTCGAGAATCATCCCCCGCTCACGGCGCAGCGCGAGGACGGCCTCTCGTACCTCCGTGCTCGGCGCGGTTGCGCCGGGCACGATGCCGAGCCGCTCGGCGAGACCCGCATAGCGGATAGGGCCTGACCGGGTGGAGCGGGTCAGGCGGAAGGTCACGTCGAGCACCACGTAGCGGTCGGTGTGCTTGAAGACCGACTGCCGGTGGCTACCGAAGCCACACCTGTCCGGCGCCCACCGCTCGACTGTGCCGGTCACACGGTCGTACACGGTCAGGTGGCGGAGCAGCTCTGAGGTCAGGGCGCCGTAGGCACCCACGTTCTGCACGGGGGTCCCCCCGGTCGAGCCCGGGATGCCCGACAACGGCTCCAGTCCCGCGAGTCCCGCGTCGAGGGAGGTCTCGACGACGGTGTCCCACTCGACGCCGGCGTCGACGGTGACATCCTCCCCGTGGACATCCAGCCTGGACGTGGCGACCCGCACCACCAGGCCCTCGAAGCCCTGGTCGCCGACGACGAGGTTGGAGCCGCCCCCCATCACGAGAACCGGCTTGCTCGCGGCGTCGGCTTCCCGGATCAGCGCGACAAGGTGCTCGGGCGTGCGCGCGACCTCGTACTCACCGGCAAGACCACCCAGACGCATCGTCGTGAGCCCGGCGAGCATCGTGTGCACGGCAGCGCACGCTACCGCCGTCTTCGCCCCGGTTGCTCTGGTGGCTGCTACTCCCCGACCGGGGAGCCCGCGTCTGTGCGAGCCGCGCGGATCTCGTGGCCCCCGGAGGTGAGGCAGCGTCCCGTGGCGAGGTCGAAGCGCCAGCCATGGAGGGCACAGGTCAGCACGTCGTTCTCCACGCTGCCGAACCTGGTGAGGTCGGCACGGAGGTGCGGGCAGCGCCGCTGCAGCCGCCAGCCGCCGAGCTCGATGTCCTGGCCGTCGTCGTTGCGCTCGTCATACCAGTTCTCGACGTAGTCGATGCGCTCCTCGGACAGACACTTGAAGAAGATGTAGACGTACTCGTTGTACTGTCCGACGCGGCGGGCGGTGAACCGGCAGGAGAGGAAGAGGCTGTTGGACCAGTCGACCTCTCGGCGTGCAAGGTTCGTCGCGATGAGGTCCGCGGTCGTGGACAACCGGTAGCGACAGGTCTCTCCGGCGTAGTGGCGGATCTCGCGGGCGGGGAAGTCGATGACGATCGGCAGCTCGCCGGCGTCGAGGCGCACCGGGCCGCCGACCCCCCCGCAGATGTTGTCGGCGCGCTTGAGCAGTGGCTCCCACCATGCTTTGAGCTGGTCAAGGAGGTCGACGGGCAGCGGGGCCCGGCTGTCTCGTTCCCTGGCCAGCTCGGGCTGCTTGCGTGCCTGCAGCTCCCGTAGGTACGCCGTCTTCTCCTGGAAGATGTGCCGGATCTCGATGTCGGTGTGCCGCTGGTGGCTCAGCGTGCAGTCGGCGCCGTCGAGCTCCGCGACGGTGCCCGGCAGCAGCAGGTGCGCGGAGACCGCGGGCCGCGCGGCACGCAGCTCGGCGAGGAACTCGACCTGGTCGGTGAAGATGCTCTCGCCGTCCACACCGTGCCCGTTGAGGTGAAACAGCTCCTCGTCCAGGAAACACGGTGGCCCGGCGGTCGGGAACACCTGCGCGGCGTCGACGGCGTCGATGTAGCGCAGCGTCCGATCGGACTGCCCGGCGCGCTTACGCCGCGCGAACTCCCGCTTCGCACCCCCGGGCAGGTCGTAGACCATCGGCCACCAGATCGCGCCGGAGAACTGCGTGAAGTAGGCGTGCACGTTCCCGAACTCGCGTAGCCGCTCTATGTCGAGCGGGTGCGCGTCATTCTGGTTCAGCAGCACGGTTCGCCCATCGTCCAGCGACAGCGCCGAGTCACCGATGGGGCCGTCACTCGGCCCGGTGAGCGCCGTGATCATGATGCGCAGCCCGTCGCGCTCGACGGGAACCCCGCTCTCGGTGCGCAGGAACTCCGTGAAGCCCAGCGCCGACAGCTCGCGCTGGAGCTCGTCGGTCGGATACTCCGGCAGCAGCACCGTCGTGTTCTTGCGGACGTGCCGACGCAGCAGCTCGGCGTCGAAATGGTCACGGTGCAGATGCGAGATGAAGAGGTAGTCGGCCTGCCCGAGGCTGTCCCAGTCCAGCTCGCTGTTGTCCGGGAACGGAAACCACGACCCGAAGAACGCGGCGTTGACCCACGGGTCGCACAGCACACTGGCCCCGTGCGTCTCGATGTACAACCCGGCGTGCCCCAGCCCGGTGACGCGCATCCGCTCTCCCTCAATGTGTCGTGGCTGACAGTGTCGTGGGTGACCAGTGCAGTATCGACGTCAACGACGGCGCGGGGGCCATCACAGGCGCCCACGGTAGCCTCCGGGTATGGCGAGCCGACTAGCGCTGCAACACCGGTACCCCGAGCCCCCGGAGCGCATCCGGGAGGTGCTCACCGATCGGGAGTACCTGCGGGACAAGCTCCGCGCGGTCGGCGGACCACACGCCGAGCTGATGTCATGGGAGCGCGACGAGCGCGGCGTCACCGTCGTGCTGCATCAGGCGGTGCCCGAGGACGCGGTGCCGTCCTTCGTGCGCGCCGCACTGCCCGGCGGCCTGACGATCCGCCGCACCGAGACGTGGAACAGTTCCGGTGGCAGCGTGCACGCGGTGGTCGACGGAGCCCCGGGGACCATCACCGGGGTGATGCACCTCGAGCCGGACGCAGCCGGATGCGTGCTCGGCGCCGAGCTCACCGCTGATGCCGGGCTGCCGTTGATCGGCGGCAAGGTGGAGAAGGCGATCACCGATGGCGTCGCCGCGCTGATGGAGACCGAGTATCGGTTCACCCTGGAGTGGTTGCGCAACTCAGCGGCCACCTGAGCTGCCGCTCGTCAGGTGGGGGTCGGTGCTCATCGGACTTGGCGCAGCCGGTATCGCGCCGTCATACAGATCAGGCACGGAGGGCGGCGCAACCCGAGCAACGTCCCCGGGCGCCATGACGTGCACCGGCCCCGCTGGTCAACCGGGTGAGCGGCCAGCAGCGCGTCCAGCGCCGCGCTCACCCGGTACTCCATCGAGCTGCGGCCCCCGGATGTCCGCATGGCCTCGCGCAGCGTCGTGCGACATGGTGATGGACCCCAGCGTGGTCGCCGCGGTCCTCGTCTCGCCGCGGGGTCGCGCCGCCGTTGCCGCGGGCGCGACGGGGACGGTGATCCGCCTGCTCCGTCAAGCCCATGGTTGGAACCAGCAGGAGCTGGCCGACCGGTCGGGCTACTCGCAGGCCACCATCTCGCGGGTGGAGCGCGGGGTGAGCCGCGCCGCGCGGGACACCGCCGTGCGGACCGACCTTGCCGATGCGCTCGGGGTGTCTCCCGCCGTCCTGGGCGTCGCCGGTGCCTCGGACCGGCGGCCTATCCTGGATAACGTGGATCGGCGTGAGCTCCTCGGTGGGGCCGTGGGTCTTGCTGTGATGGCGCTGCTGCCGCAAAGCGTGGCCACCCCGGGGCGGATCGACGCCGCCGACGCTGCTCAGTGCTGGACGGCGTTGCGCCGCCTCGAAGAGCTGGATGCCCACCAGGGAGGCGCCGTCGTCTGTCAGGTGGCCGAGGGGATGGTGCAACGGCTCCAGGACGCCCTTCGCCGGGGTAGCTACCTGCCCCCGCTGTCGGGTGCGAGTTGCAGAGCATCACGGCCGCCGCCATGGACCAGGCCGGGTGGCTTTCCTACGACGCGGGCCGGCAGGATAGGGCGCGCCGGTGGTGGCTCGAGACGTGCCATCTCACGAACATGTTGCGGTGCCCGATGTCCGAGTGTCCGCTCTGGCCGCGATGGCGCGGCAAGCCAGCGATGCCGGTGACGGCCGGGAGGCGGTGGACCTGGTCCAGGCCGCCAGGAAAACCGCGACCCGCGATCAGGAGAATCGCCCGCTGCTGTCCCTGCCGGCGGCGCGGGAAGCCATCGGGCACGCCCAGGCGTGCGATCGCGGGGCCGCTGTCTCCGCTATCGGCCAGGCCCACCAGTGGCTTGACCGCGGGCGACGCGGGGATGAGCCCTTCTGGCTGGATTTCTGGGGCCCGGCCGATCTCGCCTGGCAAGAGACGCGGGTCGCGTTGGCCGCTGGGCGGGTTAAGTCCGCCGAGGTAGCCGCTCGCGCCGCTCTCGCGAGCGTCGACGCGACATCGTTTCCGCGCAACCGCACTCTCTATGCCGCTGACTTGGGCTCGGTCTTGGCCCAGCGTGGCCAGCTCGATGAGGCCATCAGTGTCCTAGGTGAGGCCATTCAAGCAGTGCACGCGGTGCGGGGATCCGGTCGGGTTGTCGCCAGCCTGCACCGCACTGTTGACCTGCTGGGGCAGCAGAAGTACCCCCCGGCGACCACCTTCGCGGCCGCCGCCCGCCGCCTGCTCCCCGCGACGTGACATGAGCGGCTCCGCTCGGGTTGGTGTGGACCAGCTCACGGTGACCGTCTACGGCACGGACACCAGCGGTGCCCAGGGCGATACGGTTCGTGATCTCTACGCTGAGGTGTACGCGGAGCCGCCGTACCACGAGGGACCGGCGGAGGTGGCGGACTTCGCGTCCGGCCGGCACCGCACAGTCGACCAGCGCAACTTTCGGCTCGTGGTCGCCCGGTGGGCCGGCGAGCCCATCGGGTTCGCCTTCGGCGTCCCGCTTCGAGTCTCGACGACGTGGTGGGACGGCGCTCTCACACCGCTGCCCGAGGACATCACCACCGAGTATCCCGGACGCACCTTCGCGATCATCGAGCTGGCGGTGCGGCGCCCTTACCGGCGTCGAGGCGTCGGACGCCGACTCCATACCCATCTGATCGCCGGCCTGTCCGAGGAACGGGTCACACTCCTCGTGCGCCCGGAGGCACCCGCACCTCAACAGGCGTACCGCGCGTGGGGTTACCGGCCAGTGGGCCGGATCCGACCATTCCCCGGCGCGCCGGTCTACCACGCAATGATCAAACAGCTCCCACCCCCCCGGCGACGCCGACGCGAGGTCGCACCCCCGAGCCGACCCGGTCGGACAACATCATCGACGAGATATGAGGTGACCACCCGAGCGAATGGTGTTGTCCACGAGGGACCTGGGCTGTCGTGGTCGTCGTGCCGGCGCATGACCATAAACGCGCCGTACCGCGCGGTGAACCGGCCTTCGAGCCGGTCGGCCTCTCGCTCGAGCAGCACCAGGTTGCCGCCTTGTGGTCTGAAGTCGACCAGCAGTCGGCCACCAGGGGTGGGTTGGTCGTACCATGCCCAGGGGATACGGCGCGCGGCGCAGGTGCCGATGATCCGATCATACGAGCTCAGCAGGTGTGCTCGTGGTCGGCGTGGTCGGCGTGCTCGACCTGCAGGGTGCTGTGGGTGAGCCCGAAGTTGCTGCGCAGCGCCGTCGCGGCGGCGTCGAGGACGCAGGCGTCCCCGCAGCGCAGCGACCGGGCCTCGTCGACCACCAGGTGCGCGGAGACTGCATGCCGGCCCGAGGTGATCGTCCATAGGTGCAGGTCGTGCACGCCGTGCACGCCCGGCACCCTCCGCAGCACCCGGTCCACCTCCGCGGTGTCCACGTCTCGCGGAGTGCCCTCCAGCAGCACGTGCGCCGCCTCGCGGAGCAGCGCCAGCGCTCTCGGCACGATCAGGGCGGCGATCACCAGGGACGCCACCGGGTCGGCCTGACGCCAGCCGGTGGTGAGCATCACCACCGCCACCCCGAGCACCGCGACGGAGCCGAGCACATCGCCCATCACCTCCAGCAGCGCGCCGCGCAGGTTGAGACTGCGCTGGTCAGAACCCTTCTGGCCAGACTCGTTCTGGGGTGGCCCACCGCGGGTGAGCACCGCCAGCGCGGCCAGATTGCCGACCAACCCGAGCGCGCCGAGCACCAGCAGCGGCACCCCGGCGACCGGTGGCGGAGCGGCCAGCCGGGCCGCCGCCTCCGCTGCCACCACCACGCCCACCACAAGTAGCGCCAGCGCGTTGAGCGCGGCGGCGAGAACCTCCGCGCGGCCCAGACCGTAGGTCCGGTGGTGGCTCGGTGGGCGTTGCGCGAGCACGGTGGCGATCAGCGCGACCGCCAGGCCCAGCGCGTCAGTGGCCAGATGTCCGGCATCGGCGAGCAATGCCAGCGAACCGGTGAGGGCGGCGCCGAGGACCTCTGCCAGCAACACCACCGAGATGATCACCAGCGCCGAGCCGAGCCGGCCGCGGTCTGACGCTTCGCCACCATGCCCATGCCCATGGCCACCCATGCGCGTCACCCTACACACATGCGTATCCGCGCATAAGGTGAGTTCTCGGCTACGAACTCCGAGCCGGTGGCAACCGGATACTGGTCTGTTCCCCCCTCACCAGCGGGGACCGCGTTGTACCTCGGTCACCGCCGGTTTGACGTCCACCAGATAGACCAGCACCGCCACCAGGGCGATCAGCCAGAGCAGCAGGAAGCTGTCTCCCGGGTCGAACAGGACCAGGGCGGCGGTGGCGGCGCCGGTGATGCCCAGCCAGGCCGGTTTGGTCAGCTTGTCGGTTGCGGTGTAGGCATCGGCTCGCTGGAGCGCGGCGTGAATGAACGTGAAGAGCCCGACTGGGATCGCGAGCCAGTGCAGGATCTCGAAGACCCAGATGTCCAGCGACTGGAGCAGCACCCGCCCAGGATACGCAGACGACGGCCGACCCGGGGTGCCCGAACCTGACAGCCGGTCCGCGTCCCTGGTCGTCCCCGCCATCCGGAGATCGTCACATGATGAGCCGGGAGACGATGTGGATGGCCAGACCGGCCAGGGCACCCACCACGGTGCCGTTGATCCGGATGAACTGGAGATCCCGGCCGACCTGCAGCTCCACCTTGCGGGAGGTCTCCTGGGCGTCCCAGCGCTGCACCGTGTCGGTGATCAGGGTGATGATCTCCCTGCGGTAGTTGGAGACCACGTAGCCGGCCACGCCCTGAAGCCAGGTGTCCACCTTGGATCGCAGCTCCGCGTCCCCGGTCAGCCGCTCGCCGAGCGTGACCAGCCCGTCACGCACCCGGCGTCGCAGCTCCGAGGACGGGTCCTCGGCGGCGGCGAGCAGCATCTTCTTCGCGGTTCCCCACGCCGACCCGACCAGGATCCGCACCTCGGGGTGCGCCATGACCTGCAGCTTGACCGCCTCAGCGCGCTCGATCGTGGCCGGGTCCGTCCGCAGGTCCTGGGCGAACTCCATCAGGAAGGTGTCCACCGCCTTGCGCATGGGGTGATCGGGCTCGGTGTGCACCGACCAGGCGAACGCCAACACCTCCGCGTACAGCCTGTCGGCGACCAGCTCGTCGACGAACCTCGGCGACCACCCCGGCAAGCGCTGGCTGACCACCCGCAGTACCGCGCCGTGGTTGTCGCGTACCCACTCATAGGCCCGCTCGGTGACCAGGTCAACGAGTTTGTGGTGCGCCCCGTCGGCGAGCAGCTGACCGAGCAACCGACCCAGCGGCGGCCCCCACGGCTGCTCGACCAGGCGTTTCACCAGCGCATTCTCCAGCACAGCTTGGACGTCCTCATCGCGCAGCACAGCCACCGCGCCGCGCACCGCGGTGGCGAGCTCAGCGGTGACGCGCTCGGCGTTGCGGGGCTGCACCAGCCAGCCGCCGAGCCGACCGCCGATCCCCACCCGGCGCAGTTTGTCGGCCACCACCTCCTGGGCAAGGAAGTTGTCGCTCACGAAGTCGCCGAGGTTCTCCCCGAGCGCGTCCTTCTTGCGCGCGATGATCGCGGTGTGCGGGATCGGTAACCCGAGGGGGTGTCGGAACAGTGCGGTCACGGCGAACCAGTCGGCCAGGGCGCCGACCATGCCGGCCTCGGCCATCGCCTGCGCATACCCGACCCAGGGGGCGGCGTTCCCGTTGCGCCCCGCCACCACGTACACCACCGCGGCACCCAGCAGGAACGCCAGCGCGACCGCCTTCATCCGGCGCAGCCCTCGCTGCTTGGCCCGTTCGTTGCTGGTCAGCTCCACGCTGCCGATTGTGCCCGTCAGCCGGCAGTACCGCAGAGCCCATTACCGGCGGTCCTTACAGATCTTACGCTGAGCGGTCACAGCGTGTAGTGTGGCCTCACCACTGTCCGGGCAAGGCCGGACTGGGCGGAAGGTCGAGGGGGAACCGGTGGCCGCCATCCCCGACGCAGGTGGCGCGCGGTGCGCGCCCCGCGGGGTGATGCGCGCGCTGTCGCGGCTCGTCGTGCTCGGCGGCTTGGTCGTCGCGGGGTGGCTGCTGGGATCGGGAGTCGGCCTGGCGAGTGAGAGCCTGGGGCATCCGGGCACCGGCCTGGTCCAGCCGGCCGGCGACCCGGGTCCCCGTGCCGCGCGACCCGACGAGGGGACCAGCGGTCAGCTCGGTGCCTCGCCCGCGGTCGTCTCGGCCGTCACGAGCGCGTGCTCCGCCGTCGGGGTACCGCTGCGATCCCTCCGACCACCGGCGCGCCTCGATGATCTAGGACCCGGCGTTCTGACATCCGTCGTGGACGTCACAGGTGACGCGAAACCGCTGGCCCGAGTCGTGGAGTCCCGAGTCCTGGAGTCCCCAGCCCTGGCGTCCCGAACCCTGGCGGCACTGTCTCGCCCCGCGGAGCACGACGCCGATGTCCGGTCCCGGGCACCGGCCGACGAACCTGCGGCGGTCCCGCCGGCTGAGCCCACCACTCGGGTGGCCATCGCAACGGCACCCGCGCCCATTCTGGGGCCCAGTGCGCGGCCCGCCATCGCGCATACCACGGTGGACCGCAGCCGCGCCGTCGACCTGACCCGTGCCACCACCGCCGACCCCCTCGCCGGGTGGCCGGCGCTCGGCGACAACCCATCGGCACCGGTTCCGGTGAGCCCCGCTGGACGCACCACCTCAGTACTGATGACCGGCGGCACCGGAAGCGGCGCGAGCCCCAAGAGCGCATCGCACGTCGCGGTCAGCGCCGGCTGGGCGAGCGCGGGGCCGGCCCCGGGGCATCGCCCGCGCTACCTCAGCGCCGGCGACCTCCCGCAGTCTCCCGCCGCGCGGCCCTCCACATCACCGGGCTGACCTCGCGACACCTGGGTTAGGTCGCCGCTGCCGGCGACCGGTCCCACGGACCGGCCTGGCCGGTCCCCGGTCGACCAACCCCCGCCGCAACAAGCCCCCGATCTGTCCGACCGCGCCCGGGCGGATCGGGTTCACGGCCCCGGCGTCGCGTTGCCCCCGTGACGTCGGGGCCCTCATCATCACCGGTCGCTCCCGCACGATCATCCCGTCACTCCGCACACCGACCAGGGCTACCGGGATCGTGTGGCGCGCCAGGCAGCCAGCCATGCCTCGGTGGCGACTGCGGGGAGCAGCAGGTCCCAGGCCTCCTCAACGCGCTGTCCTAGGTCGTGGCGGCCGCCCATCGACTCGCATACCTGCCGGTGGCCGGCTACCACGGCGACGACCTGCCGGGCGAGTAGCGCCGGCTCGATCCCTGTCTGGAGCAGGCCGGCCTGCGCGGCCTGGGTCAACAGAGCGAGGACGTCACGTTCGGCGAACCCGTAGTGCCAGGGTGTGTCCTGGGCGCTCAGTGGCCGGTCGTTGACCAGCCGGATGCCGCCTCGGGCGATCGGGTTGTCGACCAGCCGCGCGACCACCTCGTCGGCCATCGCCAGCAGCGCCGAGAGCGGGTCGAGCCCGCGAGCGCTGACATGCTCGCGGAGATCTCCCCATCCCCGCGCCATCACGGCGATGACCGCTCGCGCCAGGGCGTCCTTGGAGGCGAAGTGGAAGTACAGCGCCCCCTTGGTCCCGCCGCTGTCGGCCAGCACGCCGTCCAGCGAGGTGGCGTGGTAGCCGTTTCGGGCGAAGTGCTCAGCGGCGGCGGTCAGGATCGCCAGCCGGGTGGCCCGGGCCCGCGGCTGCGGCTTGACCCGGCGTGAGCGGGCATCGCTGTCGCCGGCTCCGGGTCTTGGGTGACCGGTGCTGGACATGACTCCTCGAAGCTACCCGTGCTGGGCCTGTTGAGCTGTAACCAGTTTACGGGTGGTGGATTTTCAGTGGCGGTGCTAACATACCCACTGGTATGTTTTATGGGTGGTCACGCCTGGTGTTATGAGCGACACTCGATAGGCGTCGACTGTGTGGGGGTCCCGAGGGGGTGAGGTCGCCCGGGGCCGGGACAAGCGCCCCGGGCGACCGTGAAGCACCCGTCGCCCGGTCGACCGCGAACCACCCGTGTTTAAATCCGACGATGATGCCCCTACCGGACCGCCGGGAGCTGGCGGCGGTCTTCACCGTTGGCGCGATCGGGGCGCTGTGTCGTGGGCTTCTGGCGGAGGTGTACCCCGCAGCGGCGGGGAGCTGGCCGTGGGTGACCTTCGCGGTGAACCTTGGTGGCGCCTTCCTGCTGGGCTACTTCGTCACCCGCCTGCAGGAGCGGTTGCCGCTGTCCAGCTACCGGCGGCCGCTGCTGGGCACTGGTCTGTGCGGTGGGCTCACCACGTTCTCGACGATGCAGGTCGAGCTGCTCATGATGATCGACGCGCGGCACTTCGGGCTTGCCGCCGGTTACACGTCGGCGAGCGTCGTCGGCGGCTACGGCGCGGTCCACCTCGCGACCGCCATGGTGCGACGGGTACGGATCCGGGCATGACCGTGGTGCTGTGGGTCGGGGTGGTGCTGATCGGCGGCGCGGGCTCGGTGCTCCGCTTCGCCGTCGACGGCGTGATCGCCTCCCGAACGGGGAGCGCCTTCCCGTACGGCACGTTGGTGGTCAACCTCTCCGGCGCGGTCCTGCTCGGCCTGATCACCGGCCTGGCGCCCGGCCGTGATGAGGCGCTGCTGGCCGGCACCGCCGCGGTGGGCTCGTACACCACCTTCTCCACCTGGATGTTCGAGACCCAGCGCCTCGGTGAGGATCGCCAGATGCGGAACCTGGCGGCCAACGTGGTGGTGAGCCTGTTCGCCGGCGTCGCCGCGGCGGCGCTGGGCCGGCTGGTCGGGAGCCATCTGTGATCGCGGACTGCCTGAAGCTGACCACGTATTCCGGTGAGCGGCACCGCAGCGGCCGGACTTTCCTCGCCGACGCTCAGCTGGACCTGTTCGGGCGGCGGGAGATCACCACCAGCATCCTGCTCCGCGGCGCGGAGGGGTTCGGGCTCAAGCATCACCTGCGGACCGACCGGCTGCTCACCTTGTCCGAGGACCTGCCGGTCGTCTCGGTCGCGGTGGACACCCGGCCCAGGATCGAGGCGCTGCTCGAGGACCTTCCCGCGGTCGAGCACCGCGGGCTGGTGACGCTGGAGAGTGCCCGCATGCTGCGTGGTGACCTCGGTCCCCTGCGCCTGCCCGATGAGCTGATGGGAGCGGTCAAGCTGACCGTCTATGTCGGCCGGCAGGAGCGGGTGTACCGGGTGCCGGCCTTCGCCGCGGTGTGCGAGCTGCTGCATCGCCGCGGCATCGCCGGCGCCACCGCGCTGCTGGGCGTCGACGGGACGGCCCACGGCCGGCGCAGGCGTGCTCGGTTCCTCGGACGCAACGCCGAAGTGCCCATGATGATCATCGCGGTCGGCTCGGGTGAGCGGATCGGCCGGATCGTTCCCGAGCTCGGCGGCCTGCTGCGCCAGCCGTTGATCACACTCGAACAGGTCCGGGTGTGCAAGCGCGACGGCGAGCTCGTCGAGCGCCCGCACGCTCCGCCGACCACCGACGAGCTCGGCACGGCGATGTGGCAGAAGCTCATGGTCTACACCTCGGAACGGGCGTTGCATGACGGGCAGCCGGTGCACCGGGCACTGGTGCGGCGGCTGCGCTCCTCCGGCGCCCGGGGCGCGACCGTCCTGCGCGGAATGTGGGGGTTCCACGGCGAGACCGCCCCGCACGGCGACCGCCTCCTGCAACTGGGCCGCCGCGTCCCGGTGGTGACGATCATCATCGACACCACCGACCGGATCGCGACCTCCTTCGACATCGTCGACGAGCTCACTGCCGAGCACGGCGTGGTCACCAGCGAGATGGTGCCGGCCCTGGGTGCGAGGTTCGGGGAGTAAACGAGCCGTGGGCGGCGACGACCGTGGTGATGCGCTGGGCGATGGTGGCGGCGATGGCGCGCTCCTGCGACAGTGCGCGCCGGGGCCGGCAGCCGGGTCACGGTGCCCGGCTGCCGGCTCGGGTCAGCCGGTCATCGCTCCCTCTTCAAGCACGAAGGGCACTCCGGGTTTGAGGAGGTTCGGTCCTGGCACCAGGTGGATCTTGCGTGGTGGTGAGGGCGCGTGCCGGTCGGCGCGGGCCTTGTGGGCGGCGGGGCCGACGGGTTCGTCGTTGTCGGGTGGCGCGTAGAGCGGCGACTGGGTGGTGACCTTGACCGAGGCCCCCGGCGGCGCGGGCACGATCGGCGCGAGCCGGCCGGCCGAGGCACCCGCAGGTGCGCGGGTCGCGGCGGTCGCGGGTGCGCCCATGGTGTCGTAGAGGCTGTAGTCGTCGGTGTTCAGCGTGGCGTTGCCGAACAGGTTGAGTCCGAAGCTCAGGCCGGTGGCGCCGGCCGGGATCGCGGGAGTGGTCCAGACCGCCTGGGTCCAGGCCGGGGCTGAGGCGAACCAGGGGCTGGATGTCCAGTAGGCCCAGCTTCCGAGACTGGTGCGGTAGTACACGACGAACTGGGTGACCGCGGTGGACGTGTACCAGGCCCGCAGCGAGTAGGTGTGGCCGGTGGTGACGCTGGGCGCGCACGCTCCGAGGTCGAGGGTGGGCAGGAGTTTCGCGTCGCCAGAGGAGTATCCGCTCACCCCGAGTTGCTCGGCCTTGGCGCCGGTGTGCGCGGCGGCCGGGTTGGTCGTGGTGGTGAAGGTGGGTGTGTTGGCGCCGTAGCCGCCGGCCATCCAGCACTGCGGCAGGGCGGTGGTGCCGGCGGTCTCCAGCGAGGGGTTCTGGGCGCCGTTGACGCCCGGGGCGGCCGGGGGCACGGCGGGGCCGGCGACGGCGGGCTGGAGGGGGCCGCCGATGACCTGCTGCACGGTCTGCACGACGGTGTTGTTCGTCACCGCGCGGGGGGCGAGCCAGGCGACGAACTGGTTGAACAGGTCGGGTGTGATCGAGAGTGGGTTGCAGCCGGCGCAGATGTGGTGGAAGGTCAGCTGGACCCAGCCGCCGCCATGGGTCTCGGCGTTGGTGACGACGTTTTGCAGGTCGGTCAGTGTCCAGGTGCTGTCGACCTCGTCGGGGGCCTTGGTGTAGTAGGGATCGGCCGGTGGGGTGGTCTCGGCGAAGGCGCATCCGCCGCAGCCGATCTGGGTTTTGATATCACCCAGCCCGCGGGCGCTGTTGTAGCCACAGCCCTTCGCGATTGCTTCGGTCGCGGCGGTGGCTGCGGCGAAGGGGTAGGCGAAGTCGGTGACCTGAAAGCCCCAGTTGGTGAGGTTGACCCGATCGTTGCAGATCTGCCGGGTGGCCTCGTCCGTGGAGAGCGTCGTGAGGTCGGGGTGGGTCACGGTGTGCCCGGCGATCTCGTTGCCATCCGCGGCGATGGTGTTCAGGTTGGCCAGGGTGAAGTGGTCGGGTGCGTTGATGTAGCTCGAGATGGTGTAGAAGGTCCCGTGCAGCCCGTTGGTGTCCAGTGTCTGTTCGGCGGTCAACTCGTCGGCGTTGGAGTCGTCGAAGGTCAAGCTGACCCTGGTGAGCGGCGCCGCAGCCGCGGCGCTGGTCGGTCCGATCACCCCGACTGCGGTGATCATCATCATCGCGAGTGCACCGAGAATGATCCGTCGGTGTGCTGGCAGCCCCCCGGCCCGTGACGGGCGCGGAGGCGCTGGGATGGACATGTGTGACTCCTTATGACAGGACCGGGTCGTCGGTTGTGGCCCGGGTGGGCTTCGGGGGGTCGGTGCTACTCGACGGTCACGGACTTGGCGAGGTTGCGCGGTTTGTCGATGTCACGACCCAGCGCGAGGGCCAGCGTGCGGGCCAGCACCTGCAGCGGGACTACTGTCTCCAGGGGCCCCCATGGTGGCGGCCCGGCGGTCGCCCGGGGCAGGATCACCGGCACGGCGCAGCCCGGGCCGCCGATACTGATCATCCGGGCGCCGCGGGCCTGGACTGCGGCGAGGTTGCCGGGCATGCGGGGGTCGCCGTCGTCGATCACGATGACCGGGGTGCCGGCCTCGACCAAGGCCAGCGGGCCGTGTTTGAGCTCACCGGCCGGGTAGCTCTGGGCCCAGCGGTAGGTCAGCTCTTTGAGCTTGAGTGCGCCCTCGGCGGCGTAGGGCAGCCCGGTGCCGCGGGCCAGGAACAGGAAGCCGGAGGCCTGGGTCAGCTCGGCGGCCAGGGTGGGCAGCAACTGGTTGGCGGTGAGGGCTGCGGTGGCGAGCCGGTCGGGTAGGGCGTCGAGCTCGGTGACCAGCGCCCGGGCTCGGGTGGTGTCGAGTCGTCCGCAGGCGACGAGGCCCGACAGCGCGACACCGACCCCGGTCAGCACCTGGCTGAGGAAGGTCTTGGTCGCCGCGACGGCGATCTCCGGCCCTGCACTGCAGCTGAGGACGGCGTCGGCGCGGCGGGCCAGCGTGGAGTGCGGGTTGTTGGTCAGCGCCAGCAGCGGCGAGCCGGACGCCGCGGAGGATCCCTCCACGGCGCGGAGTACGTCGGCGGTCTCGCCGGACTGGCTGATCGCGACGGTCAGGGTGTCGGCCTCGAGGATCTCCTCGTCGACCTCGCTGGCCACCGACAGCGTGACCGGGATCCCGCCGACGCGGCGCAGCAGCCCTGCGATGACCTGCCCGGCGTGCAGCGAGGTGCCGCAGGCGAGCATGTGTATCCGGCGCAGTGGTGGCAGGCCAAGGCCGGTCCACACCGCGCCGTCGACGATGCCCGGACCGAGCTCGTCGAGTATTCGGGCGGCCACCTGGGGCTGTTGGTCGATCTCCTTGGCCATGAAGTCGCGGTAGTCACCGAGCTGCACGGTCTCCGCACTCCAGGTGCACGGCACGGCGGGTGGGGCCGCGAGCGGCGCCTCCAGGCCGCTCCAGCGGTGCTCGTCAGCGAGCTCGACCACGTCGCCGTCGCGGAGCACCCGCAGGTGTTCGACCCACTCGGTGATCGCGGCGGGGTCGCTGGCCGCGAAGTCGCCGTGCTCGCCGCGAGCCACCACGAGTGGGGACCGGTGGGCGGCGACCACCAGCCGTCCGGTCGTGCCCTGAAGAACGGCCAGTGCCCACGAGCCACGCAGCCGGGTCAGCGCGGCGCGCACCGCGGCGCGGAGGTCACCGAGTTCGTCGAACCGGTCCTCCACGAGGTGGGCGATGACCTCGCTGTCCACCACGGACTCGAAGACGTGGCCGGCTGCGGCGAGCTCGGCACGCAGCTCCCCGGCGTTGTCGATGATCCCGTTGTGCACCAGGCTGATCCGCCCGGAGCAGTCGTTGTGCGGGTGCGCGTTCTGCTCGGTGACCGCGCCGTGGGTGGCCCAGCGGGTGTGCCCGATGCCCACGCCGTCGAGGTCCGGGCCGGCCCAGCCGGGCAGCCGCTTCTGGAGCGTCTCGATCCGCCCGACCGCGCGCAGCCGGGCGATCGCACCGGTCGTGGTGTGCACCGCGACCCCCGCGGAGTCGTATCCCCGGTACTCCAGCCTGCGCAGGCCGGGGAGGAGGAACTCCAGCGCCGGTACCGGCGTCCGGCAGGCGATGATGCCGCACATGCCGCCCGCCTAGACGACGACGCGGCGCGGCAGGCCGGTCATCCGGTAGGTCGTGTCGAGCACCGCCGGCGCCGCGGCCAGCCAGTCCAGGTCCAGGCAGGCGTGGGCCGTGTGCACCACGACGAGGTCCGCGCCGAACGCCATCGGGTCCGCGAGGTGAGTGAGCCGGGCGCCCGGAGGCAGGATCAGGTGCGCGACGAGCGGGTCGTGGTAGCCGACGTGCGCGCCCTGCGCCGCCAGCTGGGCGAGGATCTCCACCGCCGGGGACTCCCGGACGTCGGCGACGTCGGGCTTGTACGCGACACCCACGACCAGCACCCGGGCACCGGCGACGCGGCGGCCGGCTGCGGCGAGCACCTCGGCGCAGCGCTCGACGACCCGCCGGGGGCGCCCGGCGATGCCGTTCATGGCCTGCTCGATCACCGGGGTGCTCAGTCGCCGTTTGCGCAGCTGCCAGAGCAGGTAGTGCGGGTCGCACGGGATGCAGTGCCCACCGACGCCGGGCCCGGGGAAAAAGGGCATGAAGCCATACGGCTTGGTCGCGGCCGCGTTGATGACCTCCATGACGTCCAGGTCCAGGACGCCGGCGATCTCGGCGAGTTCGTTGGCCAGTGCGATGTTGACCGCCCGGAAGGTGTTCTCCACCAGCTTGGTCATCTCGGCGGCACCGCTAGAGGACATCGGATGTACCTGAAGCGCGTAGCCGGAAAGGGCACAGGCGGCCTTGTCCGTGCAGTCCGGCGTCGCCCCGCCCACGACGCGCGGCACGATCTCGTGGGCGTGAGTGTCATCACCGGGGTTGATGCGCTCGGGGCTGAACGCGACCGCGATGTCGACCCCAGCCCGCAGCCCGCGGGCGGCGAGGGGGCCGACGAGCAGCTCGGCGGTGGTGCCGACATACGTCGTCGAGGTCAGGACCAGAACCTGGCCCCGGACGGCCTGCGCGACGACGGCCGCGCAGGCCTGTTCCAGGATCGTCAGGTCGGGCACCAGGTACTCGTCCACCGGGGTGGGTACACACACGATGACCACCCGGGTCTCAGCCAGCCGACCAAGGTCGCTGCTCAGCTCGTACGTCTCCGCCGACGCGTCGAGAGCGGCCTTCAGCCGATCGCGGTCGGACTCCAGGAGATCGACACGACCGGCGCGGATGTCCTCGAGCCGGCCCTCACTGACATCGAAGCCCAGCACGCTGCGCCCCGCCGCATGAAACGCGAGCGCGGTGGGCAGCCCGACGTAGCCGAGCCCGACGATGCCGACGTCATACCGGAAAACCGGTTCAGCCGACGACGGCATAAAGGTTGACCCGGAGCGCGCCGGCGCGGACAGTGGGGCTGTCATGAGAACTCCTAGAGGGTTGTTCGCGCCGTTGAGGTAATCAAGCGGACGCATTCGCGCTTAGTGTTGGTGTGGAGCGAATTCGAGCACTCCCCGGGAGGAGCGGCTCGCCCCGGGCAAGGATGCCACAACGCTCCACGACGTTCCAGAGGGGCTCAGCCGGTTCATGAAACGATCAGTCAACGTATTACCGCCCGCGACTGAGCGCGCTCACGAGGTGACGTGAACCAGATGGGTGGACTAGTCGAGCCACTTGGCTCCGGAGATGTCGGCAAGTTTTTCAGCTTCCCTTCAGGGATAACCGGACGGCTGGCGGCGGCAGACTCTCACCCGGTTGCATCGATGCCAGTTGATCTACCTGCAACCGTCTTGAGCTGCATATTAACCTCAAGCTGAAGGAGAGCTTAAATCGGCAGGCACAGGTGAAGGAGAGCTTAAAACCCACGGAGTCACTGGTCTGGTCGGGTGGGGTTCGGAGGATGTCGTCGGTTTTTCGGTAACACCATCCCGGTGGATGACGACTCTTCCGGTAACGGACGAAAATGGAGTGGACCGGACCGGAGCCGAGGCCTCGAGTCCGACCGTCGACTCGACCCCAGATGTGGTCGACAGTGGTCGAACGGTAGGGAAAGTCATGCTTGAAGGTAGCGGATTAATGGCGACGATGCGTTGTCATGGTTCGCGGCCCGCGTTCTGGTTCCGGACACGACAGGAGAGTTTTCGGATGCGTAGTGTGGTGACCGGAGGCGCCGGGTTCATCGGCAGCCATCTGGTGGAGTATCTGTTGGCTGCGGGCGACGATGTGGTTGTCCTCGACGATCTGTCGACCGGCACGCTGGACAATCTGCAGGCTGTTGACCGGCATCCGCGGTTGTCTTTCTTGCACGGTTCCGTGCTCGACCGTGCCCTGGTCGTGGACACCGTCGCCGGGTGCGACCGGGTCTTCCACCTGGCCGCCGCAGTCGGTGTGCGTGTGATCATCGAGGAGCCGCTGCAGAGCCTGCGGGTGAACCTTCACGGCACCGAGAACGTGCTCGATGCCGCGCTGGGAGCCGGGGCCCGGGTGCTGCTCGCCTCCACCAGTGAGATCTATGGCAAGAACACCGCCGACCGGCTGTCCGAGGACGCCGACCGCATCCTGGGCTCACCGCTGGTCTCGCGCTGGACCTACGCCGCGGCCAAGGGCATCGACGAGGCGTTCGCGCACGCCTACTGGCGCGAGCGGGACTTGCAAGTGGCCATCGTGCGGTTGTTCAACACCGTGGGCCCCCGCCAGACCGGGCGCTACGGCATGGTCGTGCCCACCCTGGTCGGGCAGGCGCTGCGCGGTGAGCCGCTCACGGTGTTCGGTGACGGCACCCAGACCCGCTGCTTCTCCTACGTCGCCGACATCGTGCCGGCCATCACCGCGCTCGCCGAGCACCCGGCGGCGCTGGGTCGGGCGGTGAACCTGGGTGGGGCCACCGAGATCTCCATCGGTGCGCTGGCCCGGCGGACCGTCGAGGTGCTCAACAGCCCCAGCGAGATCGTCCTGGTGCCTTACGGGCAGGCCTACGGGGCGGGCTTCGAGGACATGCGCCGCCGCGTCCCGGACAACACCCTCGCGGGTGAGCTGGTCGGCTTCTCGCCGCGGACCACGGTCGACGACATCATCCGGCGCGTCGCCGCCGCGACGACCACGGTGGTCACCTCCGGTGCCCCACCGGGGGCCCGCACCGCGATCGTGCCCGGCTGAGCCGCCTCATGACCTGGATGCTGCTTGTCCTGACCCTGGGCGTCAACGTGCTGTTCTGGACGACCATCGGCGCCGTGCGCTGGGTGGCCGGGTGCCTGCACCGCACCCGGCCCGACCTCAGCGACGACCGGCGGATCAAGCCTGGGCAGGTCGCCGTCCTGATCGCCGCGCACAACGAGGAGCTCGGCGTCGGCGCCACCGTCGCCGCCGCGCACCGGCAGGTGCCCCGCGGCAACGTCTTCGTCATCTCCGACGGCTCCACCGACCAGACCGTGCAGCGCGCCCGCGAGGCCGACGCGAACGTCTATGACCTACACCCCAACCGCGGCAAAGCCGGGGCGCTGGCGGCCGGGATCGACCACTTCGACCTGCGTGGACGCTTCGAGGTCGTGATGCTGCTCGACGCCGACACCGCGCCCGCCCCGGATTACCTCGACACCGGGCTGCCGCTGTTCGACGACCCCGACGTCGTCGCCGTGGCCGGTCGCGCCGCGACCGTCTGGGAGCGCGGCGACCGGCTCGGCGTCCTCGGCCAGGTTCTGCGCGGCTACCGCGAGCGGGTGTACGTGGCGTTCCAGGTGCTGTTCAAGTACGGCCAGGCATGCGCGTATACAAACGTGGTCACGATCGTGCCCGGCTTCGCCAGCATGTACCGCACCCGGGTGCTCGGCTCGATCCACATCGAGGCCCGAGGGCTGGCGATCGAAGACTTCAACATGACCTTCGAGGTGCACGCCCACCGGCTGGGTCGCATCGCCTTCCATCCCCGTGCCGCGATCGCCTACACCCAGGACCCGCATACCCTGCCCGACTACATCAAGCAGGTCAGGCGCTGGAACCTCGGGTTCTGGCAGACACTGCGCCGTCACGGCCTGCGCCTGGGCAGATTCTGGGTCGCGTTGGTCGCGTTCGTCGCCGAGCTCCTCACCAGCAGCGTGTTGTTCGTCCTGCTCGGTCCCGCCCTGGCCCTGACCGCCGCCGCGGAGCTGTGGGTGAACCTGGCCAGCGCGCACGGCACACTCGGCGGCCTGGCCGACGCCACCATATCCGTGCTGCCACCCCGCGACGTGCTGCTCGGTGTCGCGGTGCCTGACTATGCGCTCACCGTGCTGGTAGCCGTGCTTCAACGGCGTCCGGCCTACCTGTTGCTGGGGCTGGGATTCCTGCCGCTGCGCTGCCTCGACGCGTGGCTGTGCCTGCGCTCCCTCTGGCAGACTCGGTCCACGCAGTCCGCCGGGATCTGGGCCAGCCCACAACGCCGCGCCCCGGGTCCGGCGCCTCCGGGAGGCAGCTCGTCCCGCGCCGGATCGCGCCTCAGGTGAGGGGTCGGGCCGTGTTCGAAGACGCAGGCCCCGCAGTCTACGACGACGCCGCGTACGGCTTCGGCGCGAACATCCGGTTCAACAACGCCGGCATGGACGTCTCCTCCGTGCTCAACGGCTGTCTGGGATTCGCTGAGCTCAGCGACCAGAACGACCGGTCAACTGGCAGCTCGTGAACGGCGCCGACGTCCCGGCAGGACCATGGCGGACCCTCGTGACCACACAGGGCGTCGTACTCTAGCCCCCCGGCCCAGCGCACGGCCGACCCGCCTGCCCGAGCGCCGAACGGATGTCCATGGAGGCGAGGATCTTCGCGAACGTGTGGAATCGATGCCTGGCCCGACGGTGATGCCTGCCGAGCCCCGGCACTGGCCTGCCCAGCGCACCACCCGTACCGCTCCCGGCTCCCGGCGCGCGGCGCGGCTCCTGACAGCACTGGTGATCATCGCGACGCTCGTCGCGGGCGGGATCAGCATGTATCGACTGCTCGAGCGGCCCTACCGGTTACCGCTGGTGATCGGGGCCGTGCCCTTCTGGGACCTGCCCCAATCCCTCCAGACGGTGACCGACCACCGGCACGTCATCGACGAAGTGACGCCTTGGTGGTACAGCCTGGGCAACGACGGTTCGGTGATATCCGAAGTGCCCGGCGGCGGCGGCGCCGAGCAGGGCGTGCTGAACCGCCTGGCCGCCACCGGTGTCGGGCTGGTGCCCTCGATCGCGGACACGACCGACCACGTCTGGGCGCCTATGGTCATCCAGGCGATCCTGCACGACCCCACTCGCCGCCACGCCCACGAACAGCAGCTGGTCACGCTCGCCACGACACGGGGGTTCACCGGCCTACAGATCGACTACGAGGACCTCACGCTAGCCGACCGCGACATCTTCACCCGATTCATCAGCGAGCTCGCTGATGCGCTCCACGCCCGCAGCAAGGTCCTCTACGTCACCGTGCACCCCAAGACCACCGACGCCGGCTACGACCAACGCAACCTGGCCCAGGACTACACCGCGCTCGGCCGCAGCGCCGACAAGGTCATCGTGATGGCCTACGACTGGCGCTGGTCCACCAGCGCCGCCGGGCCGATCGCTCCACTGAACTGGGTCAACGACGTCCTGCGCTACGCGAGCTCCCGCATCCCCGCCGACAAGCTGGTCCTCGGGCTGGGCCTCTACGGCTACGACTGGGTCGGCCGACAAGGACAGGCCATCACCTGGCGGCAGGCCGACACCCTCGCTCACATCCCCGACGTGACCAGCGGCTGGGACCCGGTCAGCAACGCCCCCTACCTGAGTTACGACCGCGACGGTGCGCACCACGAGGTCTGGTACGAAAACGCCCGCAGCCTCACCCTCAAGCTCGACCTCGCGACCAGGTACCGCCTCGGCGGGGTCGAACTGTGGCGCCTCGGCGCCCAGGACCCCGGGTTCTGGACACCGCTGACCGACCGACACCACACCCCCTCATGAACTGGGCGGATCCAGATCGGTGAACTCTCGTGATCGGCTGACCGCTACCAGCGCTCACGGGGTAGAATGCAGTCGCGGTGTCCCCCAGACCTGGTGGCCGGCAAATGTCGTTTGTCTGCTCGGGGAAGGTCAGATCTCGGCGCACCACAATCTGACTGACCGACTCGGCCGCCTGACGGCCCTGCCGTCTAAGCCGAGCTACACGTTTTACCGTGCCACAGCTGGATTACCGCCCGGACCACACAGGAGGCGCCATGCGCGTCTTGATCGTTGAGGACGAACAGCCGCTCGCCCTGTCCTTGCAACGCGGGTTGAAAACCAACGGGTTCGCGGTAGACGTCGCATTCGACGGCAACAACGGGCTGTCGATGGCGCGCGAACATCGCTACGACGCCATCGTGCTGGACCTCATGCTGCCCGACGTCCACGGTTACCAGATCTGCGCCACACTGCGCGATCACCGAGATTGGACCCCGATCCTCGTTCTCACCGCCAAGGACGGCGAGCTCGATGAGACCATGGGCCTCAACATCGGCGCGGACGACTACCTGACCAAGCCGTTCTCCTTCCCGGTCCTGGTGGCCCGGCTGCGATCGCTGCTTCGGCGCGGCGCGGCGCCATGCCCTCCCATCCTCGCAGCCGGCGATCTACGGCTGGACCCGGCGAGCCGGCGAGTCTGGCGCGGTGATCAACTGCTGAGCCTGACCACCAAGGAAGTGGCGATCCTGGAATACCTGCTTCGCAACACCGGGCGGGTGGTATCGAAGCGCGACATCCTCGAGCACGTATGGGACGACGCCTTCGACGGCGATCCCAACATCATCGAGGTGTATGTCCGCTACCTGCGCAAAAAGATTGACATCGCCTTCGGGCGATGCGCGATCGAGACCGTCCGCGGCGCAGGCTACCGGCTGGCGGCCGATGGTGGTGTCTGGTCGGGTCGGGGGCTGGCGCGGTGATGTGTGAGGTCCCGTTTCAGCCCCCCCACGTCGATCCGTGCGAGCGGTTGGTTCTCTCCCTCTGAGCTGCTTGACGACCCGGGTTCGGGCATGATGTCGGAGGCTGGCGCCGGCTGTGTTCGCTCTCGGTTGGCCGGGCGTTGGCGCGGCTGTGCACCTACACCGTGTAGGCTCGCTCAGGTTGTGACACTTGCCGTCGTGTTGTCGCTCATGGCCGCGGTGTGCTTCGGGACCGCCTCGGTGCTCCAGCATCAGGGCGCGAACCGGGTACGCCGACGGTTCCCGCTGAGCCCTGGGCTGCTGATCGATGTCGCCCACCAACCGTTGTGGCTGCTGGGGATCGTGGCCGAAGTGGCCGGTGTGGCGCTGCACATGGTGGCGGTCAACCTCGGGGCGCTGTCGGTCGTGCAGCCTCTGCTGACGGTGGGCCTGGTGGTCGCCCTGCCGCTGCAGGTCGTGCTCGGGCACCCGCTGAGTCGCAGGGCGCTGCTATCCGCGACCCTGACCGTCGCCGGTCTGGCGGTCTTCCTGGCGGTCCAACCGACCGTGGAGTCCCGAGACCCGGATCGCTTCACGGACTGGCTACCGGGGCTGCTGGTGGCCGCGACGGCGGCGCTCGCCGCGCTGGGCGTCGCGCTGGCCCGGCGGGGGCGGGCCAGGTCGCTGGGACTGGGCGCCGCAGCGGGGACGACGTTCGCGCTGTCCGCCGCGCTGGTCAAGACCTGGGGTGAGATCCTGGGCGCCGGTGGGCTCCCCGCGCTGGCGACCAGCTGGGAGCTGTGGACGGCGCTGAGCTGCGGCCTGCTGGGTGCGCTGCTGAGCCAGGCCGCTTTCCAGTCCGGTCCGCTCCGCGGCCCGCTGGCCGCGATGATGGTGGTCGACCCCGTTATCGCGGTCAGCCTCGGCGCCATCGTCTTCGGTGAGTCCTTCTCCACCGGGCCGCTGGCCGTCGTCCAGGCCGCTGGGCTGGCGCTGACCCTGGCCGGGGTATGGCTGCTCGCCACCGGTGATCGACGCGCGGCCGCCACCGGTACCGGTCGCGAGTCACCCGGCAGTCGCCAGGCGCCCGAAAGGTCGCCGATACAACGGGGCCTCGAACGCAGGCTGACCGGATAGGGAATACTGCCGCCAGCCCTCTGCTCACGGGTCATCAGATCACCGTGGTGGAGGGGCGCGTCAGCGCATCGCTGGGCAGGGATGGTGGGAGGCTGGGGGCGATGGTGGTGCGGACACCCGGGGTGGGTCCGGGGGAGACCTCCGCCGCTGGCCGACGCCGGCTGGGGTGGTGGACGCGTGCCGCGGTGCGGGCCGGGCTGGCGACGGCGGGGCTGTCGCGGCGGTTGGGCCTGGGCGCCGGGTCGATCATCGGTGGTCGGGTGACGCTGGCCCTGGACGCCCACGCGCTGCGGCGCTTGGCGGCGGGGCGCCACGTGGTGCTGGTGTCGGGGACCAACGGCAAGACCACCACCAGCCATCTGGTGGCGGCGGCGGTGCGCACCGCCGGGTCGGTGGCGCACAACGCCGGCGGCTCGAATATGGCCGACGGGGCGGTGGCGGCGCTGGCCGAGGCTCCGGACGCCGAGTACGCGGTGATCGAGGTCGACGAGCTGCACCTGGCGGCGGTCGCCGAGGCCGTCGACCCGACGGTGGTGGTCCTGCTCAACCTGACCCGCGACCAACTGGACCGGGCGACTGAGGTAGGGGCGATCGCGTCCGCCGTCGGGCGTGCGCTGGCCCGGCGGCCCGACACGGTGGTGGTGGCCAACGCGGATGATCCGATGGTGGTGTCGGCGGCGAGGCCGGCCCCCCGCAGCGTCTGGGTGGCCGCTGGGTCCAGCTGGTTAGGTGACGCGTCCAGCTGTCCTCGGTGCGGCCGCGCACTCGTTTTCACCGAGCCCGGGTGGGAGTGTGCGTGTGGGTTGGCCCGCCCCACCCCGGACTGGTGGCTCGAGGACGGCAAGGCATGCACCGCCGACGTGGTGCTACCACTGGACATTCGACTGCCCGGCCAGGTGAACCGGAGCAACGCCGCCATGGCGTTGGCTGCCGCCTGCGCTGTCGGTGTCCCGGCCGAGCGGGCCGTCTCGGCGCTGCGCGAGGTTGACGTCGTGGCCGGCCGGTACGCGGTGGTGCGCTGCGGGTCACAGAGCCTGCGCATGTTGTTGGCGAAGAACCCGGCAGGCTGGGCCGGGACGTTGTCCATGCTGGACGAGGCGCGGCCGCTGTTGGTGATCATCAACGCCCGGGAGGCCGACGGGCGGGACACCTCGTGGTTATGGGACGTCCCGTTCGAGCAGCTCGCTTCTCCGCACGTGGTGGCCAGCGGAGAACGCGCCGCTGACCTTGGCGTGCGGCTCAGCTATGCCGGGCTGGAGCACCAGACCGTGGCCGACCCGCTGGCCGCCCTCGCGGCGCTGCCCTCGGGGGAGATCGACGTGGTGGCCAACTACACCGCCTTCCATCACTTCCGCCGCCGGCTGGGCAGGAAGTCGAACACGGGGGTGACCGGGTGAGCGCGGAGTCCACGGTCACGATCGGCCTGCTGCTGCCCGACGTGCTGGGCACCTACTCCGATGCCGGCAACGCCACGATATTGGCGCAACGGCTGCGCTGGCGTGGCATTCCCGCCGAGGTTCGCACCATCACGGCCCGCGACGTCCCCGCCACCGGTTGCGCGGTGTACCTGCTGGGTGGGGGAGAGGACACCGCGCAACAGTTCGCCTCGGACTGGCTGCGTCGCCATGACCAGCTACGTCGGGTGCTGGAGACCAGTGCGGTGACGCTGGCCGTGTGCGCCGGGCTGCAGATCCTGGGCCGGACGATGACCGACGCCGGCGGCCACCACTACCCGGGCCTGGACTTGCTGGACATCACGACCGCGCCCGGCCGCCGGCGCGCCGTCGGTGAGGTGATCGCCACCTGTGCCCTGCCCGGCGTCGGCTCGTTGACCGGCTTCGAGAACCACCGCGGCGTCACCACCCTGGGTCCGGGCACGGCCCCACTGGGACGGGTGGTCACCGGCACCGGCAATGGCACCGGTGACGGCACGACGACGTGTCGCAATGAAGGTGTGCTCACCGACCACATCATCGGCACCTACCTGCACGGCCCGGTGCTGGCCCGCAACCCGGCCTTGGCCGACCACATCCTGCACAAGGTCACGGGCCTTGCCCTGCCCCCCCTGCAGCTGCCCGACCAGGCCGCCCTGCGTGACACGTACCTGCGGGGACGCTTCTCGCGTTGTGGCTAGCGGACCACGAGCCAGAGCAGGCTGGCGGTACCGAAGAGCAGGCAGTACACCGCGAACGGGGTGAGGGTGCGGGTCTCGAAGTAGCGGGTGAGGAAGCGGACCGCCAGGTATGCGCTGACGAACGACGCGATGCTGCCGGCGATGATCGGGCCGTGGATGCCGGCGCCGAGCGGGCCGAACAGGTCAGGGATCTTCAGCGCGCCGGCGGCCAGGATGACCGGGGTGGCGAGCAGGAAGGAGAAGCGCGCGGCGTCGGTGTGGGACAGCCCACGCAGCAGCCCGGCGACCATCGTGACGCCGGACCGGCTGATCCCGGCTAGCAGGGCGAGGATCTGCGCGGAACCGATGAGCGTGGCCTGACTGAGTGACATCCGGGCCAGCCGGGTATCCGCGACCGCCCCGGAGTCACGGGCTGAACCCGGCCCGTCCGCTGGGGCCGCTGCGGGCACCCCCGACGATGCGCCCACAGGGGCCGTGGTGTCGGCTCGGTGACGGAGCCGTTCGCCGACGTAGAGCACCACCCCGTTGGCGATCAGGAACGCCGCCGCCGGGATCGGCCGGCCTAGCGTGGTGCGGAACAGATGCTCGAGCAGCAGGCCGCTGACACCGACCGGGATGGTCCCGACGATGAGCAGCCAGGCGAGCCGCTCGCTGGAGGTGTGGATGCGCCGGTGACGCAGCGAGCTGATGAACCCGGCGATGATGCGTAGCCAGTCACGCCGGAAGAAGATCAGTAGCGCGGCGGCGGTGGCCACATGCAGGCCGACGATGAAGGCGAGGTAGGGCGACTCGGGCGCCGAAACGTCCAGGTCGCGCGCCCAGCGACCGCCCACCAGCGCCGGGACCAGGACGGAGTGCCCGAGACTGGAGACCGGGAACAGCTCGGTGACCCCCTGGAAAGCCCCCACCACGATCGCCTCGAGATAGGTCAGGTCACTCACTGGTCTCCTCGTCCTCGACGTTACGGCCGGCCGCCAGCCTGATGACGCGCGTGCGGCCGTACCGTACCGGACGCGCTCGATGTCCGACGGTGTCGCAGCTCGCTGGGACGCCTCATCAGACGTGGCCTGCTCGGTTTGTGACCGACTCCACTGTTGCCGAGTTCGACTGGAGAGCTGTGGGGAGCAGCCTGACCAGCTCTCCAGTCGAACTCGGCGTACTGAGAGCACCGAGGCAAGATCGACAGTCTCAGGAGGGACGGATGACCGTGACGGTGCCGTCCTCCCTGGCGGTCACGTATGCGGTGCCGCCGGGGGCGACCGCCACCTCGTCGGGGGAGTGGCCGACGTATGAGGTGCTGATCACTGTCCCGGTAGCGGTGTCGATCACGCTCAGGGTCTCGTCACCGACATTGACCACGAAGGCGTGGTGGCTGTCCCGGTCGACCGCCAGCCCGCGCGGGTTGATGCCCACCGGAATGGTGTTGTCGACCTTCAGGAGCGCGTTATAGAGGTCCACGCCGAGCTGGGTCGGCAGGTCGATCACACTTACGTTGTTGTCGCCGTAGTTGGTCACGTAGGCGTGACGGCCGTCGGGGTCGATCGCGACCTTCTGCGGGGAGCGGCCGACCAGCACGGTGCGGGCCACCTTCTGCGTGTGGACGTCGATCACGCTGACCGAGTTGCTGCCACTGTTGGTGACGTAGGCGAACTCGCCTCTGGGGTCGATCGCCACCCCATCGGGGTGAGCTCCGACCGGCACGGTGCCGACCAGCTTGAGATTTGTGATATTGATCACGCTGACGGTGTTGCCGTAGTAGTTGGTGACGAAGGCGTAATGGTCGCGCGGAAAGACCACCACCGCCGTGGGGTTCGCGCCGACGGGGATGTTGTGGATCACCTTCCCGCCGGCGGTGTCGACCACGCTCACCGAGTTCTCGGCGTAGTTGGTCACGAACGCGTGTCGGCTGTCGGGGTCGACCGCGACCCCGCGCGGGTTGGCGCCGACGTGAATGCTTGCGACCCGCTGGTTGGCGGTGTCGATCACCCGGAGGGCGTTGTCGGCGTAGCTGGCCACGTAGACGTGCTTGCCGTCGGGGTCGACCGCCACCCCTTGCGGATCACCACCGACGATCACGGTCGGATTCGGGTTGTCCGCCGCGACCGCGACGCTACCACCACCGGTCACGGTGGCTGCGGTGGCCACCGCCACCACCGGTACCAGCAGCCCTGTCCACCGTCGGGATCCGAGCCGGACCCGGCTGACGGGTCTGCTCTTCCGGTGCTTGGCTGCCGATCGGACCGTCATACCGCTCTCCCCTTGATCGCCGATGCACGACTCCACCAGAGGGAGTAACGACGGTGTCGCTCTCGCGTTTCGCGCGCCATCACATTTCAGCGGAGGTGAGGGCGTTCTCCGGGTCCGCCGCCGCGAGCGGGCCGACCGAGACTGGGCTGGGAGGCGGTCCCGATAGGCTTCTCCCATGACCGTGCCCGACATCCAGCGCAAGGTGCGCCAGCACGACAACGAGCTGGTGGCGATCTACGAGATCCTTACAGATCATGGCAAGGATCTTCGCGAGATCAAGGCGACCCTCGCCTGCCACAGCGCCACACTCGAGGACCACGGTCGGACGCTCGCTGAGCACGGCCGCAAGCTCGATGACCAAGGCCGCAAGCTGGATGACTTCCTGGATGACTTCGGCGCGAAACTGGATGAGGTGCTCGCGCTTCTTCGCGGCCGGTCAGGGCAGAGGGGCTGAGAAGGCGGAGGGGCTAGGCCAGGGGCAGCAGGACGCGGAAGGTGGTGCCGCGTCGGGGGGCGGTAAGCAACTCGATGCGGCCGTTGTGGGCCTCCAGGATGGCTGCGGTGATCGCCAGTCCGAGACCCGATCCGCCACGGCTGCTTGAGCCGCGGGGGTCGGCGCTGTGGAACCGGTCGAACACCTGCGGGGCCTGGTCGATGGGGATGCCGGGGCCCTCGTCGTGGACTTCCAGCACGCCCAGCGGCCCGTGCGGCAGCTGACCCGCCCCGGCCCGCGCCACCGGCGGGTCGTCCCCTGAGGGATCCCCCACCGAGGGGCCCCCCACAGAGGGATCCGCCACCGAGGGATCCGCCACCGAGGGGCCCGCCACTGAGGGATCCTCCGCTGAGGGCGGGACGTGTGGGCGGACCGTCAGACGCACCGGAGTGCCCGCCGGAGTGTGCATCAGCGCGTTGGTGACCAGGTTGGTCACCACCTGCCGGAGCTTGTGCTCGTCGCCCAGCACGTGCACCGCGCCGTTGCCCGGGGTCAGGGTCACCGGGCGATCCGGCTCGCGGGCCTTCGCATCGTGCACCGCGTCGACGGCCAGCACGAGCAGGTCGACGTCGGTGATGTCCAACGCCCGCTCCTGGTCCAGCCGGGCGAGCAGCAGCAGGTCCTCCACGAGCACGCCCATCCGGGTCGCCTCGGCCTCGATCCGGCCGGTGAGCAGGTCGACCTCGGCGGGGGTGCGGGCACCGCCGCGACGGTAGAACTCGGCGAACCCGCGGATCGAGGTCAGGGGGGTGCGCAGCTCGTGCCCCGCGTCCGCGACGAACTGGCGCAGCCGGTGCTCGGAGTGCTCCCGCTCCCGGAGCGCGGCCGCCAGCCGGCCCAGCATGGCGTTGAGCGCGGCGCCCAGCCGGCCGGTCTCGGTACGCGGGTCGCTGTCGGCCACCCGACGATCGAGGTCACCGCCGGCGATCGCCTCGGCCGTCTGCTCGATCCTGGTCAGCGGACGCAACCCGAGCCGGACGACGACTGTCGCGACTATCCCGATCACCGCCAGAACGATGCCGCCCACGATGGGTTCGATGATCAGTAGTGGCCGCATGGTCGCGTCCACCGAAGCCAGTGATACCGCCACGACCCCGACTCGATCATACGGGAACTCCACCACGCGAACCTGCCAGGAGCTGCCACCGGCCTGGTCGCGCACCCGGAACGGGCCGCTACCCGCATGCCGCTGCACGGCGGCCAGGTCCGGACCACCGGACTGCCCCGGCTGCTGTCCGACCTCGACGGTTCCATCAGGTCCGAGGATCGCTTCCTGGACGTCACTGGGCAGCCGTGGGGACAGCAACCGGGGGGACAGCTCCCGCTCATGAGCAAGCTGTCCGGTGAAGTGGGACAGTCGGCGGTCGACCCCTTGCAGTAGTGAGTTCCGCAGCAGCGCCACGCTCACCACGGCGAACACGGTCAGGCCGACCAGGGAGAATCCCAGCAGTGCGGCGATCAGCCGGATGCGCAGCGTGAGCGGCCGACGCAGGACCCTCATGAGACACCGGCGTCCAGCGCCTCGCGGGGCAGGCGCAGCGTGTAGCCGACGCCGCGGATCGTGTGGATCAACGGCGGGCTCTGTCGGTCGATCTTGCGGCGCAGGTAGCTGATGTAGGACTCGACGATCCGGCTGTCACCGCCGAAGTCGTAGTTCCACACCCGATCCAAGATCTGCGTCTTGCTGACCACCTTGCCCGCATTGACCATCAGGTAGCGCAGCAGGTTGAACTCCGTCGGCGAGAGCTGCACGAGCTGGCCGCCGCGACGCACCTCGTGCGCTCCCTCGTCCAGCTCCAGGTCGGCGTAGGTCATCGTGGGGTTGTCCGCCTCGCCGTTGCGGTCCGGTTGGGTGCGCCGCAGGATCGCGCGCAGCCGCAGCACCAGCTCCTCCAGGCTGAACGGCTTGGTCACGTAGTCGTCACCGCCCGCGGTGAGTCCGGCGATCCGGTCGTCGACGCCGTCGCGGGCGGTCAGGAACAGCACCGGCAGCTGATCATGGGCGGCGCGCAGCCGGCGGGCGAGGGTGAACCCGTCGCAGTCCGGCAACATCACGTCCAGCACCACGATGTCCGGCACGGTCCGCGCGACGGTGGTCAGGGCCCGGGCACCGCTGTCCGCGGCATGCACCTCGAAGCCATACAGGCGCAGCGAGGAGCACAGCAACGTCAGGATGTTCGGTTCGTCGTCGACTACGAGCACACTGGCGCAGCGTTGGTCGTCCACGGTGTGCAGCATCTCGCAGTGGCCTGAGAGCAACCTATGCCGGGGCTGAGACTTCAGTGGCGCGATGTGGCCGGCGGCGGTGGGTCCGGTAGAGGCGGGCGTAGTCGCCGTTGCGGGCGAGCAGCTGGGAGTGGGTGCCGGTGTCGATGATGCGGCCATGGTCGAGGTGGATGATCTGGTCGACCTCGGTGACGGTGGCCAGGTCGTGGGAGATGACGATGGTGGTGCGCCCGGTCATGAGCCGGCGCAGTGGGGTGAGGATGCGCTCGCCGGCTGCGGTGTCGAGGCCGGTGGTGGGTTCGTCGAGGATCAACACCGGAGTGTTTCGGATCATGGCGCGGGCGATCGCGATGCGTTGACGCTGTCCGCCGGAGAGCAGCCGGCCGCGTTGGCCGACCCGGGTGTCATAGCCCTCGGGGAGAGCGATGATGAACTCGTGGGCGTCGGCGGCTGTCGCGGCGGTCACCAGCTCGGCCTGGGTGGCGTCGGGGCGGCCGGCGAGGATGTTCTCAGCGATGGTGCCATCGAGTAGCAGGGTCTCTTGGAGGACGGCGGACATGGTGGCGCGCAGCTGGTGCGGGTCGAGGTCTCGCGCGTCGATCCCGTCCAGGCGAACGGCTCCGGTGCTGGGGTCGTGCAGCCGAAGCAGCAGCTTGGTCAGGGTGGTCTTGCCCGCGCCGCTGGTTCCGACCAGCGCGAGGCTGTGGCCTGGCTCCACGGTGAAGCTGATCTCGTTCAGCGCGTCGGTGGTGGCGCCGGGGTAGCGGAAGCCGACCTGGTCGAGAGAGATCGTTCCGTGGGGGTGCGGGAGCGGGACCGGGTGGGTGGGGGCGCGGACGTCGGGCTGCTGGTCGAGCAGGTCGATGACGCGTTCGGCGCCGGCGGCGGCGGCGTAGACGGTGGTGGACAGCTGCCCGAGACCGCGGGCGGGGCTGTAGAGCTGGGAGAGGTAGGCCAGGAACACCAGTAGCCCGCCGAGGGTGATGCGGTTGCTGGTCAGCTCCCACACCCCCATTCCGATGACGACCATGACACCGGCCACCTCGAGGAGGTTGACCAGGGGTGAGAACATCGCGCGGAGTCGGGTGGCGGCGAGCTCGGCGGTGACGCTTCGCCGGCTCTGTTCGGTGAAGCGGGTGATCTCGGCTTGTTGGCGGTTGTAGACCTGGATCAGGAGGGTGTTGCCCAGGCTCTCCTCGGCCATGGCGTTGATCGAGCCGCCGCGCCGGCGTACCTCCCGGGACGCGACCTTGATCCGCCGGGAGAAGAACCGGGCGGTGAGCCAGCATATCGGCACCGCGATCAGTGACACCGATGTCAGCTGCCAGCTCAGGTAGAACAACACGCCGGCGAACAGACCGATTTTGACGACCTGCGCGGCGATCCCGGTGACCCCGGAGAGCACCAGGTTCTCAATCGCGCTGAGGTCTCCGGTGAGTCGGCTCAGGGTGTCTCCCAGTGGGCGTGTGTCGAAAAAGCCCGCCGAGAGGGTCTGCAGGTGGGTGAACACCCGGGTCCGCAGCCGATGCAGGAAACTCTCCCCGATCCACGCGGTGAGATAGTCGTCGGTGAACTCCACCACCCCGAGGACCACGGTGATCGCCAGATACGTGATGGCGATCGGGGGGAACGCCGAGAGACTGTGAACTGTCAGCACGTCATCGATCAGTAGTTTGAACAACCAGATCGTGGCCGTGTCGAGTAATGGCGCCACCACGACCAGCGTCAGGCTGAGTCCCAACCAGACCCGGAAGGGGCGGGCGTCGGGCCAGAACCGGGTGAAGATGTCCCGTACCCGCAACGACGGAGCCGGCGGCGTCAGCCCGTCGGTCTCGACCGGTGCCGGCCGGACCGGCCGACCCATCAGTTCCCTCAGCGACCGCATGCCCGCTCCCCCTCCACTGGCGGGGGCTCCCTTTCGCGCCTGGTCGCGAAAGGGAGCCCCCGATGTCAGTGACTCGACAATGTCAGTGACTCATCGCTACCTGCGGCGCTGCTGACGCCGGTCATTGTCGTCCCCCCGGCGATCGTCGTTGTCGCCCCGCCACCGCCGACCGCGGTCGTCGTCGGACTTGGGCCGCCAGTCCCAGGGTTGTGCACTCATTCTCTTCTTCCCTCCTCCTCGTCGGGAAAACGCTCGGATGCGCTTTCCTCTACGATTTTCACAGTACCCATCCGATCGCCCGAGCGCACCGTTTCCACAGCAAGCTCTCAGCTCACCACTAAACGCAGGAGTCCGCCGGGCGCCCATTGGCGACCCGGCGGACTCTTACTGCGGGGAATGGAGAATACCGTCGCCGGCCTCAGGTGGCCTGACAGTCGTAGAGCGCATCGGCGCGATCGAAAGGCCCGGCGGCGGTGCTTTCGGCCGGCGCGGAACCGCCGTAGGAGCTGGAGTTGACGACGGCACAGTGCTGCTGCACCCACTGGGTGCGCTGCGCGGACACCCCGCCTCGGCTACCTCCGCCGGGCCGGCCGCGGTCACCCAGAGCACGGCCGCCGAAACCTCGGCCGCTGACCAGGACGAACCGCAGCTGACCCTGCTCGACCCACTGGGCGAGCGTCGCCACGGTCGGAGCGGGGTCCTGGCCGCTGAACCCACCCATCCCCACGATCACGGCGTCGCTGTGGATGAGGTATGCCTCGGCGGCCATCGCCCCGCCCTCCACGGCCAGGGTGATCGGCCTGCGACCGGAGTTGGTCTGGGCGTAAGCCAGGATCCTGCGCTGATCGGCGGTCAGAGCACCGGCCATGGCGCCCAGGAACCGCGCGGGCGGCCCACCCCCAGCTCGGTCGAGCCCCGCCTGGTCGAGCCCCGCCTGGTCGAACCCCGCCTGGTCGAACCCAGCTCGGTCGAACCCAGCTCGGTCGAACCTGCCGCCACCGAATCCGAATCCGGAGCCGGGCGGGCCGGCCTGGGCCATTGCGCCGCCGTTGGACGCCAACGCTGCGGCGCTCGACCACACCGCGGGGGCGAGCAGCAACGCGACGACACCCAGCACCCCGGCCACCCGGGCCACCCCTGTCGAGGCCAACCGCCCCGCCATGAGCATCACCACGGCGACGATCCCGACGGCGACCACGGCGTAGCGGAGCCAGCCGTTCCATGAGGTGTCCCGGGACACCTGCACCCAGGCCCAGAGGGCGGTCAACGCCACAGCCGCCGGGAACAGCAACCAGTGATACCCACCCGGCCGGCGGTAGTGGCGCCACATCGCGGCCACCCCGGCGGCGGTGACCGCGGCGACGGCCGGGGCCATCTCCGTGGTGTAGTAGGAATGGGAGATCCCCTGGGCATAGCTCAGTAACAGCCCCACCAGCAGCAACCAGCCGCCCCAGAGGAACCAGCCGGCGCGGCGCGCCGAGTCTGCCGCCGGCGCGCCGCGCGACCCGGACCGCATCCGGCGAATCCCCGCGATGGCGACTGCGACCAGCACCACCAGGCACAACGGCAGCAGCCAACTGATCTGGCCGCCCATCTGCTCCCTGAACAAGCGGGTGATGCCGGAGCCGCCGCCGAACCCACCACGACCGCCACGGCCCCCACTGAAGGGAGCCCCACCGGGACCACCGCCGCCGCCGGCGCCACCGGGACCACCGGCGCCACCGGGACCACCGGCGCCACCGACCAGCTTGCGGCCGACCTCGCGGCCGAAGATACGGCCCAGGCCGTTGTAGCCGATCACCAGGTTGAGCTCGGACCCATCGGTGCTCCCACCGATATAGGGCTTGGGCCCGGGCCAGGCGCTGACCAGCGCCACCCACCACAGCGAGCCGGCCAACAGCGCGGCGCCGGCACCGAGCAGGTCGAGCACCCGGCGGCGCGCCGGTGCTGGTGAGCCCACCAGGTAGGCCAGCGCGAACGCCGGGACCACGATCCATGGTTGCAGCATCTTGGTGACGAAGCTCAGGCCGAGGAACACCGCCGCCAGCAGCAGCCAGCGAGTCGCCCTGCCGGGCGCGAGGGGGCGTTGCACAGACCTGGTGAACGCGTAGGCTGCGGCCACCAGCAGCAGCACCATCAGGGTGTCCGGGTTGGTGTCGCGGTTGATCGCCACGGTCACCGGGGTGAGCGCGAAGACCAGCGCGGCCAGCAGCGCGACGCGCTCGCCCGCCCACAGCCGCACCGTGCGGTGCAGCAGGAACACCGCCGCCACGCCCTCGATGACCTGAGGTAACAGCAGCGACCAACCGTGGTAGCCGAAGACCGCGGCGGAGGCGACCATCGGCCAGAACGCCATCGGCGGCTTGTCCACGGTGACCACGCCGAGCGGGTCGAAGGAGCCGAACACGAAGTTGGTCAGGCTCGCCGACATGGACTTCACTGCGGCGGAGTAGTAAGGGTTCCCCCACCCCTCACCCCCGATCCCCCACCCGTACAACACCGCCCCCACCACACAGATCACCCCCAAAACCACCGGGGGGCGAACCGCGTTCAGCGGGCTCAGCGGGGTAGAACCCGGCCTGATAACCCCGCTGAGCCCGCGCGACGCGGGGGTGGTCGGGGGTGCGTCGATGGTCATGAGGGGAAGACCCAGGTGCGCAGGAGTACGAAGCGGCCGGCGGTGCCTATTACTGAGGCGGCTAGGAGGACGGCGACCTCCAGCCACCGTGACGGTTGGGCGACCATCGTCTGCAACGCCAACAGTGCCCCCGAGGTGAGCGCGTAGTACAGCGCGAAGACGACCAGGCTCTGCAGGTGGACTCGCTGTGGTGACGCACCGGCGCCGGCGAAGGTCAGCCGCCGGTTCGCCTCGGTGTTCAACAGGGTCACCCCCACCAGCGCGATCAGGTTCGCCACCAGCGGCGGTGACCACGAGCGTAACAGTGCGTACAGCACGGCCGTTGCCGCGGTGGACGCCAGACCGATCAGACCGAAAGTCCACAGCTGCCGGCGCAACCCGCCCTCGCGCGTGGCGAGTACCGCATCCGGGTGCGCGGACCGGGGCTCCGGCCGTCGGGGCAGCTCCGGCACCCGCGCCGCACCGGTGACCTTGGCTCGGGCCACCCGCGCCAGCCCACGAACGTCCGCCATCGCGGTGGACACTATCCGGACCCGGCTGTCGAGGTCCTCCACCCAGTCGACCGGCACCTCCTGCACCCGCAACCCGTTGTGCTCGGCGAGCAGCAGCAGCTCGGTGTCGAAGAACCACCCGTCGTCGCGCACGTGCGCCAGCAGCGGACGGACCACGTCGGTGCGGGCCGCCTTGAACCCGCACTGCGCGTCGGAGAACCGGGTGCCGTGGGTGAGCCGGACCATCGTGTTGTAGCACCGGGAGATCACCTCGCGGCGCGGGCTGCGCACGGTGCGCGCACCAGGCGCCAGCCGGGAACCGATCGCGATGTCGGAGTGACCGTTCACCAGCGGAGCGACCAACGGCAGCAGTGCGTCCAAGCTGGTGGACAGGTCGACGTCCATGTAGACCACGACGTCGGCGTCGCTGTACTCCCAGGCGGTGCGCAGCGCGTGCCCGCGCCCCTTGCGGTCCAGGTGCAGCACCCGCACCCGATCGTCGGACTTGGCGAGCTCGCCTGCCACCCGCAGCACACCGTCGGTGCTGGCATTGTCTACCACAGTGATCGTCCACTCGAAAGGGAACCGATCATCCAGATAGGAACGCAGCACCCGTAGACAGCCCGGCAATGCGCGTTCCTCGTTGTACACCGGGATCACCACATCCACCGTCGCGATCCGCCCCACCGACCACCGTGTCGCGTCGGCGATGGGAGCGCCCTCGCGTTCCCTCGTCACCGTCACCAACCTCACCTCACCCCTCGAGAGCCGTTATGTACCCGCGCTATCAGGTATGGCCCGGTGATGTGCAAGTGACCTGGACACAACCTCACAGTTGCCTGGGAGCGCGCGATTACCGGCGGGACGGTGCGGGGTGCGCGACACTTTCAGCCTGCTCACAGGAAAGTGGTAGACCATGGCACCGGCGGACCGAGAGCGATCGATACCCAGCCGAGGGGAGTGGAATGATCCAGCTTGAGGATGTCACCAAGGCGTACCAGATGGGTAAGGTCGAGGTACCGGTACTCCACGGTGTCGACCTGACCATAGCCGACGGTGACATGGTCGCCATCATGGGCCCGTCCGGATCGGGCAAGACCACGCTCATGAACATCGTGGGCTGTCTGGATGTCCCGACCAGTGGGCGCTACCTGCTCGATGGCACCGACGTCGGCCGGCTGTCCGGCAACCGGCTGGCCAAGATCCGCAGCCGCAGGATCGGGTTCGTGTTCCAGTCGTTCAACCTGGTCGCGCGCACCACCGCGGTCCGCAACGTCGAGCTGCCCCTGGTCTACGCCGGAGTACGGGATCGGCGCTCCCGGGCCGGGTGGGCGCTGGAGCAGGTCGGGCTGGGCGAGCGCCGGAAGCATCTGCCCAACGAGCTCTCCGGTGGTCAGCAGCAGCGGGTGGCGATCGCCCGGGCGCTGATCAACGATCCGGCGATCCTGCTCGCCGACGAGCCCACGGGCAACCTCGACACCGCCTCCAGCATCGAGATCCTGAAGCTGCTCGCCGCGCTGAACGACGCCGGCCGCACGGTGGTGGTCATCACCCACGAGGAGGAGGTCGCCCGGTTCGCCAAGCGGGTGGTGCGGCTGCGCGACGGGCGCATCATGAGTGACGAGGTGCAGCGGGCCCGGACCGGGGCCGGCGCCTGGCAGCCTCCCTCTGTTTAGGTGAGCCTTACCTCCCCGAGGTTACTCTGACACGGCCCGGACGGCGCGGTGCGCGAGGCCGGGACCGCGCAGGCAACCCGGAGGGGGACCACGGTGGCGAACGAGGTCGGCGACGTGGTGGCAGCGGCACAAGCACAGTCGGGCACCGGTCGCGGCGTCGATACCGCTCTCGTCGCGTTCCCCTCCCGCCGGCGCCGTTGGTCTCGGCTAGGGTTTCTGGCCGCCTGGGGCCCGGGGCTGGTCGTCATGCTCGCCGACACCGATGCCGGGTCACTGGTCACCGCGGCCCAGTCCGGCGCCCAGTGGGGCTACCGGATGATCCTGCCCCAGATGATCCTGATGCCGATCCTCTACGTCGTCCAGGAGATGACCGTCCGGCTCGGCGTGGTCACCGGCCGGGGCCACGGCGCGCTGATCCGTGAGAAGTTCGGCCGCCGGTGGGCGCTGCTGTCGGCGAGCACCCTGTTCGTCTCCGCGATCGGCGCGCTGATCACCGAGTTCGCCGGGATCGCCGGGGTGGGCCAGCTGTTCGGGATCTCCCGCTGGGTCACCATCCCCCTCGCCACGGCATTTCTGCTCGGGCTCGCGCTGACCGGCAGCTACGGACGGGTGGAGCGGATCGGCATCGCGGTCGGGCTGGCCGAGCTCGCCTTCATCCCGGCGATGCTCATGAGCCATCCCGACCTGCACTCCCTGGTCCGCGGGCTGGGCTCGTTGCCCCTGGGCGATCGTTCCTACCTGTTCCTGCTCGCGGCCAACGTCGGCGCCGTGATCATGCCGTGGATGGTCTTCTACCAGCAGGGAGCTGTGATCGACAAGAAGCTGTCGGTCAGGACGATCCGCCAGGCTCGCCAGGACACCGCGTTCGGGGCCTTCCTCACCCAGCTCGTCATGGTCATGGTGGTGATCGCGCTGGCCGCGACCATCGGCCTGCGTGACCCCGGTGCCGCGCTGAACACCGTCGGCCAGATCGCCGGCGCGCTGACCCCGTATCTCGGCCACCTCGGCGGCACCGTGCTGTTCGGCCTCGGCATCCTGGGCGCGGCCCTGGTCGCCGCCGTCGTCGCCTCGCTGGCGGGGGCCTGGGGGCTGGCGGAGGTGTTCGGCTGGAAGCACACCCTCAACGAGCGCCCCAGCCGCCGGACCGCGAAGTTCTACCTGACCTACTCTCTTGCGCATATCCTGGGCGCGGTGCTGGTCCTGAGCAGCGTGAACCTCGTCAGCCTGACCGTGGGCGTGGAGGTGATGAACGCTCTGCTGCTGCCGATCGTTCTCGGTTTCCTGCTCGTCCTGGAGGTCAAGGCGCTGCCCGCGCGGTGGCGGATGCGCGGTGTCCGCAAGTATCTGAGCTGGGCGCTGTGCCTGCTGGTCATCGCGTTCGGGGTCTACATGATCCCCTCCACGCTCGGCTGGACCTAGCCTGGTGCTGGACCGGGACGTCATCGGCGCGTTGGGCCGGCTCAAGGAAGCGGATGTCGGTCCGCGCCGGTCGTGGCGACGGCGGATACGCACACTGCTGACCATCATGGGCCCGGGTCTGATCGTGATGGGTGGGGGTAACGACGCGGGCGGGGTCGTCCTCTACGCCCAGGCCGGGCAGGACTACGGCACCACGCTGATCTGGGCGCTGGTGATCCTCACCCCGGTTCTGTACCTCAACCAGGAGATGGTCATCCGGCTGGGCGCGGTCTCCGGTGTCGGGCACGCCCGGCTCATCTTCGAGCGGTTCGGGAAGTTCTGGGGCTGGTTCAGCGTGGCTGACCTGTTGGTCATCAACGCGGTCACGATCGTGTTGGAGCTCATCGGCGTGTCCCAGGCGCTGGCCTTCGTCGGCTTGCCGCGGTACGTGAGCGTGCCGGTGGCCGCAGTGGCGCTGTTCGTGATGGTTGCGCAGGGGACGTTTCGCCGCTGGGAGCGACTGTTGTTCCTTCTGGTCGCCGTGGACCTGGTGGTGTTCCCGATGGGCTGGCTGGTCCACCCCAGCCTCACCCAGCTCGCGCGGGGCGTGCTGCCGAGCCTGCCCGGCGGGCTCAACGCCACGCTGTTGTTGCTCCTCATCGGGCTCATCGGCACCACCGTGGAGCCCTGGCAGCTGTTCTTTCAGCAGTCCACCGTCGTGGACAAGCGGATCACATCGCGCTGGGTCCGCTATGAGCGCGCGGACCTGGCGCTCGGTCTGGCTGTGGAGATGGGCGGCGCCGTCGCGCTGATGGCGGTGACCGCGTTCGGGTTGGCCGGCACCGGCTTGGCCGGGCACTTCAACGACGCCGCCACCGTGATCAACGACCTGTCCCACCACGGCGGACGCACCGTGGCCGTGCTGTTCGCCGTCGTGCTGCTTGACGGCTCCCTGATCGGCGCCAACCTGGTCGGTCTCACCAGTGCCTACACCCTGGGTGATGCGCTTCATCATCGGAGCTCGCTGCATCACAAGGCGCCCCAGGCCCCGCTGTTCTACGGCTACTACGCCGGAGTCATCGCCGTTGCGGCGGTGGTCGCGCTCCTGCCTGGGCTGCCGTTGGGGCTGCTCACCGATGGCGTGGAGGCGCTGACCGGGGTGTTGTTGCCGGCCACCAGCGTGTTCCTGGTCTTGTTGTGCAACGACGCGGCGGTCCTGGGCCCGTGGGTCAACCAGACCTGGAAGAACATCGTGACCGGGATCGTGGTGTGGGCCCTGCTCCTGCTGTCGTTCGTCTCCGGGGCCTCCACACTGTTCCCGGAGCTGTCGGCTACCACGATCGAGATCGGTCTGGTGACCGGTGCGGGCATCGGGCTGGCCGCCGCCGCGCTGGTGGGGGTGGCCCGGTGGTGGGCTGCTCGCACCCAGGCCGCCGGCACGGGCTCCGGTGGTGTAGGTCCCACGCTCGACCGGGACCTACACCACCGCGTCGGCAGGAGCAGCCGCGCGGAACGCCGGGCGTTGCGTGACCGGAACCTGTCGGCGTGGCGCGCCCCGGCGTTGGCCGAGCTGACGCGGCCGGAGCTGACCCCGCTGCGCCGGGTCGGCTTGACCACCCTGCGCGTCTATCTGCTCATCGCTGTGGCGCTGATCATCGTCAAAATCGTCCAACTCGCGCTCGGGACCGGCCCGGCTGGGTCCTGAACCCCCGTGTTCCCAGGATCTTCGGGTATCCGCCGCCACGCTCCGCTACGGGCTGTCGACGCACACCAGGGTCTTGATCCGGTGCCGCAGGTGGGCGACCTCGTCGAGGTGCTGATGCGCGGCGGCGTAGCGGACCAGCTCGCGCAGTTCCTCGGCGGTACGACGGGAGCGGATGGTGCCGGCGGCGTTGTGGATGAACTGTTTGCGTTTCACCTTGTCCAGCTTCACTGCCGCACGGCGGGACCGGGCGTTGACGAACCCTGGATCGGAGTCCGTCGAGACACCGGAGATCGCCTGGAAGGCTTCCCTGCACAACGTACCCGGCCAGCGGATGATGCCTTGTTCGAGTTTGCCGACGTAGTTCGCCGTGGCCTCCACCTTCTTGTCGTGGTGCTCCCAGACCCAGGTGTTGACCAGCTCGGCGAGCTCCTGCCGGGTCAGGCACTCGTCCGGGTGGGTGAGCGAGGCGGTGCGCCGCCGCGCCGTCCGGAGCTGATCATTCGGCGGACCCACCGTGGTGGGGTCGGGGTGATGGCACAGGTGGCGAGGATCCGGTCGAACGGGGGGTATCAACCGTCGAGTACGTAGCCGGCGCCGCGCACCGTGCGGATCCGGTCGGGGCCCAGCTTGCGGCGCAGGTACCCGACGTAGACCTCCACGACGTTGGAGGACTGTGGCCGGCCCCAGACCGCCTCGGCGAGCCGGTCCTGCGATACCGGCTCTCCTGGCCGGTTCGCCAAGGCGACGAGCAAGGCGTATTCGGTCGGTGACAGCGTCACCAACCGACCCGCGACGCTGACCAGCCCGAGAGCGGTGTCGACGGTGACCATCCCCGCGCGGAGCACGCTCCGGTCCACCGACAGCTGGTCGGAGACCCGCAGCCGCAGCCGGCTGACCAGCTCCTCCACCGGGAACGGGGTGGTCAGGTAGTCGTCCAGGGTGCACCGCAGTAGCGACACGGTGTGCTCCCGTTGCTCGCGGGAGGTCAGCGCGATGATCGGCAGCTGCGGAGCGATCCTGCGCAGCTCGCCGAGGAAGCCCCAGGGGTCCGGGCCGGCCAGCGCGACATCGAGCACGATCGCCGCGAGGGTATGCGCGCGGGCGGCGTCCAGCACCTCCGGGACAGCGTCCAGGGTCCGGGTATCGAACCCGGTGGACCGTAACGCTTGAAGCACCCGGCTCGTTGTCTGGCGCAGCGGCACCATGAGAAGAACCGGATGCGGTGGCCCAGGGGAAGTCCTGACAGGGGAGCCAGGGAAGGGCACTGTTGACCGCTGGTCGGGCTGCATCGGCGGCAAGGCTTTCGCGTCGTGCGGTGTTTGGGCAATCGATGGGCGGCAGAACTACCCGACCGGTCCAACGCGTGACTCGACACGGGGCCGGAGTCTGGTTGAGTGCCTGGCTCGGCATCCGGAGTAACGGACGTGCCGTTCGGGCTAATCGACGGGCGCTCGTCGCGCCGCACGGCCGGTGGGCGACCCCGGGTCGGTAACGCTCTCAGATTGCGCCGGCTAGGCACCCGCTTCTCCATACGGTTCGTGGCGTGCGACACCAGCTGGAAAGAACACTGTGGGCCGCGGCCTTCCTCGCTGTGCTCCTCGGGCCTGTGCTGCTGGCGGCCATCCTGCACGGCCCGCGGACCGGGGCCTTGTCGTCGGCTCAGCCGGCAGCGGACCGCTCGTCGCTGCCCTCCGAGCTCTCCGTCGGGATGGGGTTGCTCGCCACCTCGATGCTGGCCTGTGCGGTCGTGTTGCCGTCTCGGCTGCGCTCGTTGACCCGCACGCTCGGCATCGACGGGGTGCTCGGTATCCACCGGTTCGTCGGGTTGGCCGTTACCGTGCTGGTGGGCCTGCACGTCGTCCTGGTGGTGGCGGCGAACCCGGCGAACGTGGCCCTGCTCGACGTGCTGCACGCGCCCAACCGGGCTCGCGCGGCGCTCGGCGCCACCGTGGCGCTGGGTGCGCTGATCGCGCTGACGGTGCTGCGCAGGCGGCTGCGACACCGCTACGAGGTGTGGCGCTGGGTGCACGTGACGCTGGCCGGTACGGCGCTGGTGCTCAGTGGGCTGCACATCTGGTGGCTCCACCACCTGGTTCGGGATGCCGCGATGCGGGCCTTGTTCACCGCGCTGGCGTCGGGTGTGCTGCTGGTGCTGGCGTACCGGTGGCTGTGGCTGCCGGTCTTCGGTGCCCGCCGCGAGTACGTGGTCCGCGAGGTCCGGCCGGAGACCAGCACGGTGAGCACCCTGGTCTTGGAGCCCCGCCGGGATCGGTCCCGCCGCTGCCGGACTCTCGAGTTCGCCCCTGGTCAGTTCGCCTGGCTGCGCCTGAACCCCTCGCTCGGCGCGCAGGAGCATCCGTTCACCATCGCCTCCAGCGCTCATGTCGGGCTGTGGACCGAGTTCACGATCCGGCACAGCGGTGACTTCACCCGCGAGCTTCGCCTGCTGCAGCGGGGTAGCCGGGTCTGGGTCGATGGCCCACACGGCGCGTTCACCATCGACCTGCGGCGCACCACCGGTCTGGTGATGATCGCCGGCGGGGTCGGCATCACGCCGATGATGAGTATGCTGCGGACGCTGGCGCATCGCCGTGACCGGCGCCCGCACCGGCTGCTCATGGTCGCCCGGAGCATCGAGGACCTGCTCTTCCGCGCCGAGATCAGGCAGCTCCAGCAGCGGCTGGACCTCACCGTCGTCGAGCTGCTCCGCCAGCCGCCACCCAGCTGGACCGGCGCGTCCGGCGCCGTCGACGAGGAGGTGCTCACAGCGCTGCTGCCCGGCAGGTTCCGGCGCAACCAGCTCGACTACTACCTCTGTGGGCCACCCGCGCTGGTCACCGATGTGCTGACGGTGCTCGACGGGCTGGATGTGCCGCAGCCGCGGATCCACACCGAGCAGTTCGACTTCGTCTGACCTCCACTCCTCTCTGAGATCCCTCGACGGAGAAAGGTTTCTTCATAGTGCGCCCCCCGGTACCCCGATTCGTCCGATGGGCCGTCGCCCTGGCCATGGTCGTCGCGTTGACGGCTGCGGTGTTCCAGTACTGGGGTACCTCGCAGTACGGGACGGCAAACGTGCACAGCACCGCGCAAGACACAGGATGGGCGCAGACGCCGTGGGGGCCGCTGGGGCCCGCGGACCGAGACCTGCTGGTCATGGTCCGGCAGGCGGACCTGTGCGGGGGATCGAGCGGGCGGCAGGCCCAGCGACAGGGCAGCAGCGCCGCAGTCCGCGCCGTCGCCAAGCGCACCGGGGTGGACTACGGCGGCCTTGACAGCCAGGTTCGCTCCGTCGCCGGCAGGCTCGGCGTGCCGCTGCCTGACCAACCCACCGCGCAGCAGCAGAGCTGGATGAGAGACCTCTCCGCGCGGTCCGGCCCGGACTTCGACCGTATGTTCGCGCAACGGCTGCGCGTCACCGACGGTGCGATGCTGCCGGTCATCACCAGCGTGCGAGCCGGCACTCGAAACGAGCTGATCCGTTCGTTCGCGGCCAACGCGTCGGTGGTCCTCAGCCGGCACATGGAGGACCTGGAGGGCACCGGGCTGGTCGACTACTCCAGACTGCCCGAGCCGCCGCCTCCCGCGCGTGCCGCGGCTGCCGGCCCACCCGCCGGCCTGGAACAGCACGTCGACCAGGTGGTCAACGCCACGTCAGCCTCCCCGACCGGCCGCGCACCTGGCGGCAACGTGAACGCCACGGCCGCCATGGTCTTGATCGCCGCGCTGCTGGTCGTCCTCTGCCTGCTGGGGTCCACCGGCCGGCGGGTCCGGCGGGCCGGTTGCCCCCAGCACCGTGGCGGCCCTCATCGACGACGACACGCCGCCCAGCGTTGGTGAGCAGCGGCTAATGAACCGGTGGGTCGGGCACTGGCCGGCCGAACAGTCCCAGCAGGGCGTCCCGGTCGTCGTCGGCCGCACTGCGGTTACGCCGGCTGTGGCCGCAGGCCACGCACTGCTGCACCACGACGATCTCGCCGCCCTCACAGAGCGCTCCGACCGGCTCCATCGCCGCGCCACACTCGGCGGCCCGGTCGCCGGGGTTGACGTCGACGTGCCGAGACCAGAGGCAGCGCGGGCAGTGGTTGGTGTAGCCGCTGCCGCGCACCGGGGTCGCGCAGCGCAGGCAGGTGAAGTCCTCCCGGCGACGGGTGAACCGGGGCGGTCGCGTCATCGCCCGCCAGCATTCCACCTGTGGCCCGCTCCGTCAGCCCAGCGCTACGCTGGGTCGCTCACGCGATGGCACGGAGTTTGACGGGAGGGATCACATCATGATGCGGGTGGTGCGGGCCGCCGACAGGCGCACCTGGACGGTCCAGAGCAGGATCAGCTGGACCAAGCCGGCGATGGCCGACCAGTTCGAGCACGACATGGCCGCCGGTTACGTGTCCTGCGTCGCGATGCTGGGGGTCATCGTCGTGCTGACGCTCTTCGTGGTGTTCTGGACCCCGACGGGGGTGGTCATACCGGCCTGGTTCGTGCTGTTGATCCTGCTGGTTCTGCTGCTGCTGCCGGTGTTGTGGGCGATGCAACGGCCCTGGGTCATCACGGCGCACACCGGTGAGCCGATCGAGGCGGAGGGGGAGCACTGGGAAGGTATCGTGCACGGCATGGTTCCGGCCCGGGAGGAGACCCACCGGGTCGCCGATGACCTGAGAACGCGGGGCATCCCCGACGACGGCAACGGGCCGCTGTCCCGGTTGAGTCACTAGACTCCTCACCCGGCAGGCTCCTCATTCGGCGCTGGGCACCCGCATTCGGCCCCTGGCGCCTGCGGAGCATCCGAGCGGGGTGACCCGCTGTTGTCACCTGAGGGTGGGACCACGACTATGGTTTCGTGAGCCTGCTCGGTAACGCTGCGGTGGTGGCGGTCCTCGCCGCGGCGCTCACTGCCGGGCTGATGTATCGCATGCGGCGTCGGCGGCCCTTCGGCACCGATGCCGACCTCGCCACCTACCACGCGCTGCTCACCATGGCGCAGGCCTCGCCCCCGCTGCGGGAGAGGCTCTCCGCCGCCTCGGCGACCGGCGCGGCACCGCACCTGCGGGCATTGCTGAGCTGCCTCGCCGTCGTGCTGACCGACGACGAGGGCGGGATGCTGGCCTGGGATGGCGAGCCGGCGCATGACGTCGACGCCAGGCACCACGCGAACTGGGCCCACGAGGCCGCCACCGAGGTGCTGAGCACCGGTCGCCAGCAGGTCCGCAGCCAGCGTGAGATGGACTGCGGGCGCGCCAACTGCCCGGTCCGCGCTGTGATCGTCTCCCCGCTGGAGGTGGACGGCGGCATCGTCGGGACCTTCGGTGTGATCAGCGGGCGGGCCGCTGACCCCAGCGTGATGCGGGCCACGAAAGAGGTCGCCCGGTACGTCTCCACCCAACTCGAGCTCGCGGAGCTCGACGAGTCGCGGTCGCGGCTGGCCTATGCCGAGATCCGGGCGCTGCGCTCGCAGATCTCCCCGCATTTCATCTACAACGCGCTGACCACGATCTCGCACTGCATCAAGACCGACCCGGAGCAGGCTCGCGAGCTGATCATGGAGTTCTCCGAGTTCACCCGGTACTCCTTCCGCGCTGACGCGGAGTTCACCACGCTCGCCGAGGAGCTCAACAACATCGACCGCTACCTGATCGTGGAGAAGGCCCGGTTCGGGGAGCGGTTGCAGGTCAAGGTCCAGATCGCACCCGAGGTGCTGCCGGTGGTGCTGCCGTTCCTGGCGTTGCAGCCGCTGGTGGAGAACGCCGTGCGGCACGGGCTGGGGGGAGGGTCGGGCACCGTGTCGGTCGTCGCCGAGAACGTCGGGTCCGAGTGCGTGATCAGCGTGGAGGACGACGGCATCGGGATGGATCCGCACCGGCTCCGTGAGGAGATGACCGACTCCCACATCACCGGCGCGCATGTCGGGCTGGGCAACGTGCACGACCGGCTGCAGGCGGCCTTCGGCGACCAGTGCGGGTTGGTGGTCGAGACCGGGCCGGGGATGGGTACCAAGGTCAGCATGAAGGTGCCCAAGTTCAGCCGAGGGGTGCGCGCCATCGCTCCACCGGCGCCGAGCCCGCCGCGTTCGCAACCGTCGGTGAGCGCCTAGCGTGCCTCGCGCCGGCCGGTCTCCGTAGGCTTGCCGGATGGACGTCAAGGACCTGACGGCGTGGCTGTCGCTGCCCGGCACCCAGCGGGAGCGTGGCCCGGTGGTGGCTGCGGTGAAACTGCATGGCGTGATCACACCGACGTCGTCGCCGCTGGGGCGCGGGGTGATCAACCTGGCCACCGTGGAGTCTGCGCTGACCCGCGCCTTCGGCTACGACCGGCTGCGGGCGGTGGCGTTGTTGATCAACTCTCCGGGTGGCTCAGCCACCCAGTCGGCGCTGGTGGCGGATCGGGTTCGCGGCCTCGCTGACCACCGGCGCGTGCCTGTGCTGGCGTTCTGTGAGGACGTCGTCGCCTCCGGTGGGTACTGGCTCGCGTGCGCCGCCGATGAGATCGTCGCCCATCCCACCTCGCTGGTCGGCTCCATCGGGGTGGTCACCCAGGGCTTCGGGCTGCACGGTCTGCTGGAGCGCTTCGGGGTCGAGCGGCGGTTGTACACCGCAGGGGCGAACAAGGCCCGGCTCGACCCGTTCCTGCCCGAGCGGGAGGACGACGTGGTGTGGCTGCGCAGCATGCAGACCGAGCTGCACGGCATGTTCCGCGACTGGGTGTGCTCGCGCCGGGGTGACCAGCTGGCCACTGATCAGCAGGATCTGTTCACCGGCGAGGTGTGGACCGGCCGCCGGGCCCTGGAGCTGGGCTTGGTCGACCGGCTGGGCACGATGCGCGGGGAGATCGCCAAGCGGTACCCGGACGCGGAGATCATCACGGTGGAGGGACGCCGGCCGCTGCTGGCTCGTCTGGGTCTGGGTAACCTCGTGCCGGGTAGCGTCGGGCTGGGCTCCGCGGCGGCCTCGCTGAGCGGGCGTGGTGGCCCGGAGTCCGTGCTGGCGGTGCTCGAGGCGCTCGAGCACCGCGCCGCCTGGTCCCGCTTCGGTTTGTAGGCCCGGCCGAACACGTTCGGTACCGGGGCGGGCCACTAGCACGCCAACCGTGGACATCGACACCGGCCATGTGCAGGATTGGCGGTCGGGGGGTTGTTAGTGAGTACTGGACTGACGGAAAGGCGGTTGATGAGCGGCAACGACGACAACCCCGGGCTTGTCGTGCTCGCCGTGGACGACGAGCCGCATTGCCTGTCCATGCTGGTTGACGTGCTCAACGCCGAGCCGCGGATCGGCACCGTGCTGACGGCCGCGAACGGCGAAGAGGCGATGGAGATGCTGCGGCCCGCCAACGGGACGCCACCCCCCGAGGTTGACGTCGCGTTCCTGGACATGAAGATGCCCGGACTGGACGGCCTGGAGCTGGCCAACCTGCTCGCCAAGCTTCCCCACCCGCCGGCGGTCGTGTTCGCCACCGCCTACGACGAGCAAGCCCTCGACGCGTTCGAACTCGGCGTGGCCGACTACGTGATGAAACCGGTGAGCCGGGAGCGAGTGGCCAGCACGCTGCGGCGGATCGTAGCCGCCCGGCGTGACCCGGCCACCGCGGGCCCGGAGCAGGGCGGCGAGGACGAGGTCATCCCGGTCGAGCTCGCCGGCACCACCAAGCTGGTGCTGCGCTCGTCGGTGCGCTGGGTGGAGGCGCATGGGGACTACGCGCGGCTCCACACCGGCGAGGCCACCAGCCACCTGGTCCGCATCCCGCTCTCCCAGCTGGAGGACCGCTGGTCCGACGCCGGGTTCGTGCGCATCCATCGCTCTTACCTGGTCGCCCTGCCGTTGGTCACCGAGCTGCGCATGTCGTCGTCGGGTTACATGGTGCGGGTGGGCAGCGGAGACGACGCCACCGAGCTGCCGGTCAGCCGGAGGCACACCCGCGACCTGAAGGACCGCCTGGTGCGCGCGGCCAAGCAGGGTTGGACCTCCCGATGAGCGCCGGGCCATGAGCGCGGCCGCCCCGAATGACGACCTGTCGGAGGGCATGAAGCAAGCGGTCCGCGAGGCGCGTCGAGAAACGGCGCTGGCGGAGAAGGCCGCCCAGGCGTCCGCCGACCGGCCTAAGCCCGGCAAGCGGGAACGGGTCGTGCTCGCGGAGCGGCGCGGGAGCCGGCGGGTGGTGCGCACACTCGCCGAGGTGGAGGACCAGACCAGGGTCGGTGAGGCGCTGGTCCGCCAGCTGATGTGGGTGCAGCTGATGTTGTCGCTCCGGTTGATGCTGCTCACCGTGGTGGTGCTGGCGGGCATCCCGCTGGCGTTCCTGCGGGCGCCGTCGCTGGACACGATGACCGTCCTGGGCTGGCGGCTGCCGTGGTTGGCGCTCGGGTTCGCGGTCTATCCGTTCTTCGTCGTGGTGGCCTGGTCCTACAACCGCGGCGCCGCCCGCAACGAGCAGGCCTTCGCCGAGTGGGTTGAGAGCTGAGCACAGGCGTGCCCGACCGGGCTGACCTCTACGTCGCCATTGCCGCGATGGTGACGATCGCCCTGTGGACCCTGCTCACCAGACTCTACGGGACGAGGGCCCGGTCGACCTCGGACCTGCTGCTGGCCTCCCGGACGATGGGGCCGCGGGTGAACGCCGCGGCGATCTCCGGCGAGTACGTGTCCGCGGCCTCCTTCCTCGGCGTCGCCGGGTTGGTGCTCAAGGGCGGGGTGGACGCGCTGTGGTACCCGGTCGGGTTCACGGCGGGCTACCTTGCGCTGCTGTTGTTCGTGGCGGCGCCGCTGCGCCGGTCCGGCGCCTACACGCTGCCCGACTTCGCCGAGGCGCGGCTGGGCTCGGTATGTCTGCGCCGGATCTGCGCTGCCTTCGTGGTCATCATCGGCTGGCTTTACCTGGTGCCACAGCTGCAGGGGGCCGGGCTCACCCTGCATGCCGTCGCGCAGGCGCCGAGGTGGGTCGGCGCGGCGGTGGTCATGGTGATCGTGACGTTCAACATCTCCACCCGGTGGACGTCCTCGATCACCCTCGTGCAGGCCCTCCAGTACTGGGTCAAGCTGACCGCGCTGGCCGTACCGGTCTTCGTGCTGCTGATCCACCACGCCGCGGACGCCCAGGGGTTCCGTGACTCGCCGGGCGCCGCGGCGTCACCGCATTTCTTCCATGACGTCGACATCTCGCTGGATCACGATGTCGTCCTGGAGGTCACCGAGCCGGTTCTGGTCACGGTGGCGGGAACGCAGGACGGGCGACCCACTCGGGGGACGGTGCGCTGGGTACCGGGTGAGCACCGCTGCGACAAGGGCACCATGCTGCACTTCGGCGCGGGCAGCCCGGTCCCGGTGGTCAGCGGCGCCGCTGTCGACAACGGCAGCTGGCTGCGCCCCTGGGGCCATGGCAGCCACCCGTTGCTGGCCGCGTACTCGCTCATCGTGGCGCTCCTGCTGGGCAGCATGGGACTGCCGCATGTCCTGGGTCGGTACTACACCCATCCCGAAGGGGCGGCGGCGCGCCGGACCACGCTGCTGGTGCTGGTGCTGCTCGGGCTGTTCTACCTGTTCTCGGTGGCTTCGGGGTGGCTCGCCCGGCTTTATCTCCCGAACCTGCTGGTCGCCGGGAACACCGACGCCGCTGTGCTGCTGCTGCCCCGCGCGGCGTTGGGCGGGTGGCCGGCGCTGCTGCTCGGCGGCCTGATCGTGGCTGGGGCGTTCGCCGCCTTCGTGTCCGCCGCCACCGGGCTGGTGGTGAGCGTCGCCGGGGTGCTGTCCACCGACGTGCTGCCCCGTCGGCTCCGGAACGTCCGGACGGCCGTCCTGGCCGCCTGGACGGTCCCGTTGGCCTTCATGCTCGCCGTGTCCTCGCTGGACCTTGCCCAAGGGGTGGGACTGGCTTTCGCGGTGGCCGCCTCGTCGTTCTGCCCGCTGCTGGTCCTGGGTATCTGGTGGCGTGGGCTGACCGACGCCGGTGCGGCGGCCGGCATCCTGCTCGGTGGTGGGGTGGCGTTCGTGGCGGTGCTGCCCGCCGCAGCCGGCGTGCTGCCGCCGGGGTGGCAGGCGGTGGCGGCCCAGCCAGCCGCGTTCACCGTACCGCTGGCCTTTCTGACCATGGTCGTGGTGAGTCGCCGGACCAGGGACCGGGTCCCGACCGACGTGTCACGTATCCTACTGCGGCTGCACGCACCGGACCGGTTGGGCCTGTCCGGGAATCGGCAGCGGGGCCGACCAGGGGCCCGGGTCGGGACGGCTGCGGGTGCGCTGTCCCGGATACGCCCTGGCCGGCACCGTCGGTGACCACTGGAACACTCGAACGGTCCAACATTGCGATGCGTGCTGGTGAACGCCTAACGGCTAGGGTGTCCCGGTCCTCAGCACGCACGTAGCATCTGCATGATCATTATGACTGCCTTGGAGGGGTTTACATGAGCACCACCGCGTCCGTCGGCGGTGCCGACAGTCGGTCCGTCGGCGGTGCCGGCAGCGGGCATCCGGTGGACCCCTGGGTCGCCGCGCATACCAGTCCGGAGTTCGCCGTCCTGCGCAAGCGGCTCCGCGCCTTCGTCTTCCCGATGACAGCTTTCTTCCTGGCCTGGTACTTCCTGTACGTCCTGCTGGCCGCGTTCGCCCCGCACCTCATGGCCATCACAGTGGTCGGCAACATCAACATCGGGTTGATCTTCGGCTTGCTCCAGTTCGCCTCCACCTTCGCCATCACGACGATCTACGTCCGGTTCGCGAACCGCAGCCTCGACCCGGTCAGCAGCCGGATCCGCCGGCAGCTTGAAGGAGAGACCTGGTGACCGGAGAGCTAGCCCAGGGCGCCGTGGGGGACCCCCTGCTCAACGCGGGGATCTTCGTCTTCTTCGTGCTGGTCACTCTGGTGATCGTGTTCCGGGCCTCGCGCCGCGCCAAGACCGCCGCCGACTACTACGCGGCCGGCCGGTCGTTCACCGGCCCGCAGAACGGGGTCGCGATCTCCGGTGACTACCTGTCCGCGGCGTCGTTCCTGGGCATCGCCGGGGCCATCGCGGTCTATGGTTACGACGGTTTCCTCTACTCGATCGGGTTCCTGGTCGCGTGGCTGGTGGCTCTGCTGCTGGTCGCCGAGCTGCTGCGGAACACCGGCAAGTTCACCATGGGTGACGTGCTGAGCTTCCGGATGCGCCGGCGGCCGGTGCGGGCCGCCGCGGCCGTGTCGACGCTGGTGGTGTCGTTCTTCTACCTGCTGGCCCAGATGGCCGGCGCCGGTGGTCTGGTCGCGTTGCTGCTCAACGTCGAGGGCAGGGGAGCCCAGGCGCTGGTGGTCGCGGTCGTCGGGCTGCTGATGATCGTCTACGTGCTGGTCGGCGGGATGCGCGGCACCACGTGGGTGCAGATCGTCAAGGCCACCCTGCTGATCATCGGCGCGGGCATGATGACCGCGTGGGCGCTGGGCTCGTTCGGGCTCAACCTGTCCGCCCTGCTAGGCGAGGCGGCGGCGAGGTCCTCGCACGGGCAGGCCGTGCTCGCGCCGGGCCTGCAGTACGGCAAGAACACCACAACAAAGATCGACTTTGTGTCGTTGGGGCTCGCGCTGGTGCTGGGTACCGCCGGGTTGCCGCACATCCTGATGCGCTTCTATACCGTGCCCTCAGCCAGGGAGGCCCGCCGCACGGTGGTCTGGGCGATCTGGCTGATCGGCATCTTCTACCTGTTCTCGCTGGTGATCGGCTACGCCGCCGCGGCGCTGGTGGCCGGCGGTCCGCAGCGGATCGCCGGCATGCCCGGCGAGGAGAACTCGGCGGCGCCGCTGCTGGCCTACCAGCTGGGCGGGGAGGTGCTGCTGGGCTTCATCTCGGCGGTGGCCTTCGCCACCATCCTCGCGGTGGTGGCGGGGCTGACGATCACCGCGTCGGCGTCGTTCGCGCACGACGTGTACGCCAACGTGGTCAAGCGGGGCAACCTGGACCCAGACCGTGAGGTGCTGGTCGCCCGCATCACCGCCTGTGTCATCGGCGCGCTGGCGGTCGGAGGCGGCATCGTCGCGCTCGGCCAGAACGTCGCCTTCCTGGTGGCGCTGGCTTTCGCGGTGGCGGCCTCGGCGAACCTGCCGACGATCCTGTACTCCCTGTTCTGGCGGCGGTTCAACACCAGCGGCGTGCTGTGGAGCATGTACGGCGGTCTGACCAGCTGCGTGCTGCTGATCGTCTTCTCGCCGGCGGTGTCGGGCACGCCTAAGTCGATGTTCCCCAGCCTGGACTTCGCGATCTTCCCGCTGCGCAACCCGGCACTGGTCTCGGTGCCGCTGGCCTTTCTTCTCGGATACCTCGGCACCGTGCTGGGCAAGGGTGAGGCCGCCGAGGAGGCGAGGTTCGCCGAGATGGAGGTGCGCGCGCTGACCGGAGCCGGCGCTGAACGGTCGCAGGCAGCCGAGGCGGCGCTCCCGTCGCGGCCCAGGCCGCCGCTCGACACGACGCCCTCCGGTAGTACCCCGATCATCCCCGCGTGGTCCGCGCCGGCACCCCTACACCGCGGCCGCCGGCGGCGGATCGTCCTCGCCACCGGGGTGATGGCCGGGGTGGTCATTCTCGTGGTCGCCGTCTCCATGACCCGCGTGCTGGCGTCGGCACCGCCGGGCGCGGACACCACACTCCAGCTCGGACCCAACACGGTGGCGGACGTCGGACCGGAGGTCGCGATACCCGCGCTCGGCGCCACCATCCCGGTGGGAGGGACTCCCGGCTTCGTCGCGGTCTCCCCGAACGGCCGGCATGCCTACATAGCCAACGGGAACGCTCGGGTCGTCACCGTGGTGGACACGGCGGTCAACCAGGTGACCGCGACCATCCCCATCGCGGCGGGCCCACCTCAGTTCCTCGCCTTCGCGCCGGACGGTCGCACGCTCTACGTCACCGTCTTCAACGACCAGCGGACGGTTCATGCGATCGACGTGCTCGACACCGAGTCGAACACCGTGATCGCCACAATCCCGCAGCCGGCGCGCCCGTATCTCCCGGCGGTCAGTCGGGACGGTAAGCGGCTCTTCGTCCCGAACCACGACACCGCCTCGCTGTCGGTGATCGATACCGACACCAACTCCGTCATCACCGAGGTCAAGGTCGCCCCCAACCCGCACTGGGTCGCGTTCTCCCGCGACGGCCGTCGGGCCTACACGGCCAACCACGAGTCCAACCTGGTCTCGGTGATCGATACCACCACCCTCGAGGTACTGGCGACCATCCCGGTCGGGACCAGCCCGCACAGCATCGCCGTACACCCCAACCTGCCGCTGGTCGCCAACGTGAACTACGGCGCCGACACTATGTCGGTGATCAACACCGTGACCGACAGGGTGGTGGCGACCGTCCCGGTCGGGCGCCACCCGCAGGACATCACCTGGGCTCCGGACGGGCGCTTCGCCTACGTGGTCAACGAGGGCAGCAACACGGTCACCGTGATCGACGCTCGGACCAACCGGGTCACCGCGACCATCCCGACCGGGGCCGGCCCGACCAGTATCGCGGTGCTGCCCAACGGCCGGCAGGCCTACGTAAGCGACCTCAGCAGCGGAACCCTGACCGTCCTGGAGCTCACCGGCTGACCCGTGAGTGGCGATGCGAGTCATCACTCGCATCGCCACTCACGGGTCAGCTGATCTGTGGCACGATTGGCGCTTATGACCTCTCCGGTCCCGGCCGTGTCAGTGGCCGACGTGCCTGAGCTCGCGGCGCTGCTCGACGTCCGCGAGGACGACGAGTGGGCGGCCGGACACGCGCCGGCGGCCGTGCACGTTCCGATGGGGCAGGTGGCGCAGCGGCTCGACGAGCTGGCCACGGTGTTCCCCGAGCGCCCGGTGCACGTGGTGTGCCGCTCTGGGGGGCGCTCGGCACGCGTCACCGCCTACCTCACGCAGGCGGGCTGGGACGCGGTGAACGTCGACGGTGGGATGCGGGCCTGGGCTGCCGCGGGTCGCCCCATGGTGGCCGAGTCGGATGCGGCACCCCGAGTTCTGTAGTCCCGCATGTCCACCCCGGCGGATGAGCAGATGCGCGCACTGGCCGCTGTGGCGGTCCCGCTGCTGGGGTTGACCGCCGCGCTGGTGCTGCTCACCGCGGGCGCCGAGGCGTGGCGGTACGCGCTTCTCCTGGACAGCCGCACCGACGCTGTGCCCGCCGGTCCGCTGCATGCCAGCGATGCGTTGGTGGTCACCGGCGGTGTGGTGTCGCTGCTTTTCTCGGGGCTGGCCGGCGCGGTCACGGTGGGGTGGCTGGTGCACGCCAACGCGGCCGCGGCCCAGGCCGCCGCGGTCACCCCAGCGCGGTCGGGTTGGCGGTTGGTGGTGGCGGTCCTGGTGCCGGGGCTGAACCTGGTGGTGCCGGGTGCGGCGCTCGCCGAGGTGGAGCATGCGGCGCTGGGCCAGGATCCGAACCGTCGACCGCACCCCTCTCGGCTGGTCATCGGGTGGTGGGTGATCTGGGTGGTGGGGCTGGTGCTGACCGGCACCGCCGCCCTGTGGAACCTGCGCGGCGGTGTGCAGGCCCGCGCCGACGGAGTGCTGCTGCATGTGGCCACCGACCTGGTAGCCGGGGTGGTCGCGATCACCACGATCATGGTGGTACGGCGCCTGACCCGCTTGCTCAGCCCGGTGAGACCAACCGCAGCCCCCCGCATGGTGGTAGTCCGCGTGCCTGGTGCCACCCCCTCCTGAACCCCCCTGCATTCAGCGGGCTCAGCGTGGTTTCGTGCGTCGAATAACCCCGTTGAGCCCGCTGAATGCCTACGGTAACCAGATGATGTGGCTGTGCAGGAGTGCGTAGCCGACGAAGGTGACGGTGTCGAGGAGGGCGTGCGCGGTGATCAGGGGCCATAAGCGGTTTGTTCGCTGCCAGAGCCGACCGAACCCCAGGCCCATCACCAGGTTCCCCAGGAAACCGCCGAACCCCTGGTAGAGATGGTAGCTGCCGCGCAGTGCCGCGCTGGCGAGCACGGCGCCACCCTCACCCGACCCCAGCTGGCGTAACCGGGTGATCAGGTACCCCACCACCAGCAGCTCCTCGGCCAGTGCGTTGGCCACCGCCGAGGCGACCAGTACCGGGACCCGCCACCAGGTGTCGGCCAACGCGGAGGGCAGCACGGTGAGGTTGAGACCGGCCGCGTGGGCCAGGAGGTACAAGCCCAGCCCCGGCACGCCGATCACCGCGGCGAGCCCGACGCCGAGCCCCGCGTCCCGGCCGGTCGGCTGGCGACCCAGGCCGAGATCGCGCGGTGCGATACCGCCGCGCCACAGCAGGTAGCCGCCCAGAGCACCCCAGGCCAGCAGCTGGGTCACCCCGGTGAGCTGGTAGGCGAGGTCCAGCAGCTCGGTTCTGCGCACCGGCGCGTTGATCGCCACCGACTGGTCGGCCAGGGACCCCGGCGCCAGCAGCGCGTCCAGCAGCGCCAGCAGGCTGCGCAGTCCGGACAGTCCCAGGGTCACCGCCAGGAGCACGACGATCTCGACGACCAGCGCCCGGCGCTGCTGCGGGTCAGTGACCACCGCGGGCTGCTCCGGCCGCGACGGGGCGAGCCACCGCCGTACCCCCGCGACCCGCGTGCTCACCCCCTGACGCTATCCACCACCTCCGGCACCCCTGTACTCGCCTGTGTACCCGCCCACATCGCCGAACCCGCCGTATCACCGAGCCCCGCAGTGCTCGGCGTCCCCTCACCGCGCGTATCGTGAGCGCGTGTGGCGGTTTGTGCTGGCCCGGCGGTGGTGGGTCGGGCACCTGCTGGTCGCGGCATGTTGTGCGGTGTTCGTCCGGCTGGGGCGTTGGCAGTGGGACCGGGCGCGCTCCCCCACGGGGGACTGGCAGAACCTGGGCTATGCGCTGCAGTGGCCGTTGTTCGCGGTCGTGCTGGCCCTGGCCTGGGGCCGGTTCCTGTGGCTGGAGCGGCACCGCGCCCCCGAGGCGGGCCCGCCGAGCCGCGAGACGGTGCCCACCGCGAACCCGACCCCACCGGTTCCTCGACGCCCCGCCTACCCACCGATCCGGGAGGATGACCCCGACGATGAGCTCGCCGCGTACAACGCCTACCTCACCCGGCTCGCTGAGCAGGACCGGCGGTAGCACCGAGCAGGTCGCGGCCCGGTTGGCCGCCTACCGGACCGCCGCCTACGCCACCGGCGTGATGCTGCTCGTGCTGACGGCGGACGTGGTGCTGCACTACGGCTTCGGGGACCATCGGCTGGCCTGGAGCGCACCCGTGCACGGCTTCCTCTACATGGGCTACCTCGTCACCACGGTGTTGTTGGGCACGTCGGTGCGGTGGCGGCCGGGGCGGATGGTGCTGGTGGCGCTGGCCGGCACGATCCCACTGATGTCTTTCGTGGCCGAGCGCAGCGTCACCGGTGAGATACGCGGACGGTCGGCCGCCGCACCCGAGTAGGAAGCCCAGGAAGGAACCAGGTGCGCGCTGACCGGCGCCCGGCGGACCCGGCTAAGGTGCGTCGAGTGTCGACGGTGCTGAATCTGCATCCCCCCGCTCCGCCAGGTGTCCCACCCCTGCTGGCTCGGCTGGTCGATGACGCGGCGCTGTTCCCGCCGTCCGGGGCAAGCGTGGTCGACGCGGTCAGGATGCATCTCGCCGCCCGTCGTGCGCCCTACGCCGGGGTGGTCGGTTTCCTACTGTGCCCGATCTCGCGGCTTGGCGCGCTGGTGAGTGCGTTGCGCAAGGCTCGTCCCACGCGACCGGTGGCCTTGTCGCTGGTGGCCGACACCGGTCTGGGCGGTCTGCCCAAGGCCATCTCCACCGCGCTGGACAATGCGGAGCTGGTGGATCTGCGGATGATCGAGGTACCGGCGCCGTCCGATGTGGACTCCACGTGGTTGGTGCAGCTCACCGAGTTCGTGCCGGACGACGTGGTCCGGGTGGTCGAGCCACGCCGCGGCAGGCCGGAGTGGCTACAGGGGGTGCGCCGGGTCGCCGAGGCCGGCTGCTGGCCCAGGCTGCGGTGCGGCGGCAAGTCCGTGGAGTCTTTTCCCAGCGTCGAGGAGGTGGCCGACTTCCTGGCCATCGCGACCGGCACCGGCCGGCCGTTCAAGGCGACCGCCGGGCTGCACCATGCGGTTCGCCATCACGACGAGAGCACCGGGCTGACCCACCATGGGCTGCTCAACATGCTGGTCGGCACCGCCCATGCGGTATCCGGTGCCAGCGCGCGCGAGGCACTGCGGTGCACCGACGGGGCGGCGTTGGCCGCTGAGGCCGGCGCGCTGTCCGAGGACAGCGCGCGAGTCGTTCGCGAGGTGTTCGCCTGCTACGGGTCGGTGTCGTTGACCGGTCCGGTGGCCGACCTGGTCCGGCTGGGACTGCTCGCGAACCCCGAGCACCGGCCGGCGTCTCGAGGATGATGCGCGCCATGCCCGTCACCGCGTACCTCGGACCCGAGGGAACCTTCGCCGAGCAGGCGGCTCACGTGCTGGCCCCCGGTGACGAGCTCCGTTCCGCGGCGTCGGTGCATGCCGCGATCGGGGCGCTCCGGGCCCGTCAGGTGGACGCGGCGTGCGTGCCGGTGGAGAACTCGTCGGAGGGTTCGGTGCCGGCCACGCTGGACGCGATGACTGAGGGTGAGCCGGTGCTGGCGGTGGCCGAGGCCGTGTTGCCGATCCGGTTCAGCGTGCTGGTCCGTCCGGGTACCGGCGCGGCTGATGTGCGCACTGTGGCCACCCACCCGCACGCTGCGGCCCAGGTTCGCGGCTGGCTCGGCACGCACCTGCCGAGTGCGGCGACGGTGCTGACCGCCTCCACGTCGGCTGCGGCCCTCGCGGTCCTCGACGGCCAGGCTGACGCCGCGGTGTGCGCCCCGGTCGCGTTACAGCGCTACCCGCTCGCCGAGCTGGCCGGCGGGGTGCACGACACGGACGAAGCAAAGACCCGGTTCCTGCTGTTGCGTCACCCGGGGGAGGTGCCGCCGCCTACCGGCACAGACCGCACCTCACTGGTCGCGGTGACCATCGACCGGCCGGGTGCGCTGCTGGAGGTGCTCGCGGAGTTCGCCCTGCGCGGGATCAACCTCACCCGGATCGAGTCGCGGCCGATGAAGGCCAGGTTGGGCGAGTACCAGTTCTTCCTGGACTGCGAGGGCCACGTGGCGCAGGACGCGGTCGGCGACGCGCTGGCCGAGCTGCGTCGGCGGTGCGTCTGGGTGCGCTTCCTGGGCTCCTACCCCCGGGTTGGGGCACCCCGTCCCGGTCCGAACCAGGCTGGGTTCACCGCCGCCCGGGAGTGGCTGCGCGCGGTGCGCGCCGGACGCAGCGCCTGAGGCCACTGCGGCGTGCGCGGAAACTGTCAGGGTCCGATGCCACGATGAGCCGGTCCCGTTCACGACGTTCCGAACCCGGAGGCACACCGCATGCCTGGACTCGTCGCACCGGTAGCTGATGAGCGCGAGGCGCTGCTGGCCTACCTCGCCCAGCAGCGCCTGGTACTCCGCCTCACCGCGCACGGGCTGACAGATGATCAGGCCCGGGCGACCCCCACCGCGAGCCCGCTCAGCGTCGCGGGGCTGATCAAGCATGTCGCGCGCGTGGAGCGCGGGTGGATGTGCACTGTCCGGCGGCGCGACCGGGAGTGGTCGGTGGAGAAGCACCACGCCGGCTTCCGCCTCGAGCCGGAGGAGACCTTGGCCGACGTGCTCGACCTGTACGACCAGGCGGCGAAGGAGACCGACGCGATCATCGCTGAGATCGCCGACCTGGGGCAGGCAGTGCCAGTCCCACCGGGCGTGAGCTGGTTGCCGAGCGATGTCACGGCGTGGTCGGTGCGGTGGGTCCTGCTCCACCTGATCGAGGAGACCGCCCGTCACGCCGGTCATGCCGACATCATTCGGGAGTCGCTGGACGGTGCCACGGCCCTCCCGCTGATGGCTGCCGCTGAGGGCTGGCCCGCCAGCCCGTGGGTGCAGCCCTGGGAGGCTCCGAACCTGAGACCATGACAGCCCAGCAGTCACTCTTTCGTGTAACGTGGCCGTCGTGCCCGCCCTCTCTCTCAAGCTCGTGGTTCGTCGCCACGTCGACTATGGGCGCACTCGCAGCATGATCTGTATGTCGGCCTGACCCTGCCCGACCCGCCATCAGCCGGGCGTGTGGTTGCGCCGTCTCGCCGCCTCGTGCCGCCGCGACGTCACCTCGCGCCCCCCAGACGCCGAGGACGCGCTCGTCATGCCAATTCGCCCCCGAGCAGTCATTCGCCCCCGAGCAGTCGTCTGTCACAGAGCAGTCGTTTCTCGCAGAGCAGTCGTTTTTCACAGATCCATCGTCGTACGTATCATGGCCGCCCTCATCGCCCTCTGGGCTCTTGTGCTCACGGCGGGGTGCGGCGGCGGTGACGGCGGGGTCGGTGCGGCGCCGGGCCCAGCGCCTAGCGTGCGCCTGGGCTACTTCGCCAACGTCACGCACGCCGCCGCCATCATCGGTGTCAACCAGGGCTTCATCGCCAGGCAGCTCGGCGGCACCGCGCTGGAGACGCAGATCTTCGACGCTGGTCCCGCCGAGGTTGAGGCGTTGTTCGGCGGTAGCCTCGATGCGGCGTATGTCGGCCCGAACCCGGCGATCAACGCCTTCGAGCGCAGCGATGGCAAGGCGGTCCGGATCATCGCCGGGGCGACCTCCGGCGGTGCGCAGCTGGTTGTCCGTCAGGGCATCAACACCGTGCAGGACCTGCGGGGTAAGACGCTGGCCAGCCCGGAGCTCGGTAACACCCAGGACGTGGCGCTGCGCGCGTGGCTGACCAGCCACGGCCTGCGCAACAGTGTGCAAGGTGGTGGGGACGTCACCATCACGCCCACCGCCAACGCTGACACCCTCCAGCTGTTCAAGTCGGGCAAGCTCGACGGCGCCTGGGTGCCCGAGCCGTGGGCGTCCCGGTTGGTGCTGGAGGCCGGCGCCAAGGTGCTGGTCGACGAGCGGGACCTGTGGCCCGGCGGCCGGTTCGTCACCACGCAGCTGATCGTCCGCACCGAGTTCCTGGACCGTTACCCGCAGACGGTCGAAGCCTTGCTACGGGGACACGTGGAGGCGGTGCAGTGGGCGACCCAGCACCCCACCGAGGCCGGGGCGGTCGTGAACAACGCCATCAACGCCCTGACCGGCAAATCCTTGAAGCCGGAGGTGGTCGACCGCGCCTGGCGGAACCTGACGGTCACTGACGACCCCATCGCGGCGTCCCTGCAACGCAGTGCTGAGAACGCGGTGACGGCGGGAGTGGCCACCAAGCGGGTCGACCTGCACGGCATCTATGACCTGTCGATCCTCAACCGGATCCTCACCCAACAGGGCCTGCCGACCGTGTCGGCCGACGGGCTCGGGAAAGAGTAGCGAACATGACACATCCGACTCTCCAGCCGGCACCCACCCGCCGAGCACCGGCTGCGGACGAGCAGGCATCGATGCCGAGCGCCGGCGTCCGCGTCACGCAGCTCACCCAGGTCTTCGAGCGCGACCGCCCACCGGTGTTGGACCGGATCGACCTGGACGTCGGGCCCGGTGAGTTCGTCTGCCTGCTCGGTGCCTCCGGATGCGGGAAATCCACCCTGCTCTCGCTCATCGCCGGCCTTGACGCCCCCACCTCCGGCAGCATCGAGGTCACGGTGGGCGCTCCGGCGCTGATGTTCCAGGAGCCTGCCCTGCTGCCGTGGCTGACCGCGGCCGGCAACGTCGAGCTGGCGCTCAGGGCGCGCGGCGTGGGCCGGCGTGAGCGCCGAGCCGAAGCCGCGCGGCTGCTCACGCTGGTGAACCTCGCCGGGCAGGACCACAAGCGGGTGCATGAGCTCTCCGGTGGGATGCGCCAGCGGGTGGCGCTGGCCCGCGCGCTGGCCCAGGACAGCCGGCTGCTGCTGATGGACGAGCCATTCGCCGCGCTCGATGCCATCACCCGTGATGCGCTCCACGAGGAGCTCACCCGGCTGTGGTCGGAGCAAGGGCTGTCCATCATCTTCGTCACGCACAACGTGCGCGAGGCCGTCCGGCTGGGGCAGCGGGTCGTGCTGATGAGCTCACGGCCCGGCCGGATCGTCCGGGAGTGGCGCCTCGAGCTGAGCCAGCCTCGGGCGATCGAGTCCCCGGGAGTGAGCGCCCTGGCCACCGAGATCACCCATCACCTCCGAGCGGAGATCAGCCGCTATGGTCGTTGACGACGAGACCATGCCCGCTGCGGGCACGACACCGGCGGTCGAGGACAGCCGGGCCTTCGAGGCCGGGCTGGATGCCCTGGAGATGCCCGCCTTGCCACCGCGGCCCGGGCCTGGGACGGTGTTCCTGCGATCGGTGTTGCCCCCCCTCGTCGCGGTGGTGGCGTTCATCGCGCTCTGGCAGCTGGCCTACAGCGCCGGGCTCAAGCCGAGCTATGCCCTACCCGGCCCACGTGACGTGCTGGCGACATTGGGTCAGACGGTGCGCGATGGCCGGGCCGCCGAGGCCATCTCGATCAGCGTGTCCCGGGGGGCTCTGGGGTTCATGGCGTCTTTGGTGGTGGGCACCGTGCTCGGGCTGGCGATGTGGCGAAGCCGGTGGCTACGGGCCGCTCTCGGTCCGTTCGTCAGCGGGCTGCAGAGCCTACCGTCGGTCGCGTGGGTCCCCGCGGCGATCATCTGGTTCGGCCTGTCCGACGCCGCCATCTACGCGGTGGTGCTGCTCGGCGCCGTCCCCTCCATCGCGGGCGGGCTACTCGCCGGGTTCGACCAGGTACCACCGTTGCTCGACAAGGTCGGCAGGGTGCTGGGACTGGGTGCCGTCGGCCGGCTTCGGCACGTGCTGCTACCAGCGGCGCTGCCGGGATACCTGGCCGGTCTCAAGCAGGGCTGGGCGTTCTCGTGGCGATCGCTGATGGCCGCCGAGCTCATCACCTACTCGCCCGCGCTGGGCATCGGACTGGGACAGCAGCTCAACATCGGCCGGCAGCTGAACGCGATGGACCTCGTGATCGCCTCGATCTTCCTGATCCTGGCGGTCGGAGTCGCTATCGAGCTCCTCGTCTTCGCTCCCCTGGAGCGCCGGGTGCTCCGAGCCCGGGGTCTCACCGTCGCCCGCGGCCGCTGACCGCACGAACCGAGTGATCAACCCTACTGTCGCCGAGTTCGACAGCGGAGCTGTCTGAAGCTGCCGAGCAGCTCCGTTGTCGAACTCGGCGTACTGAGTGCACCCGAGATCGGGACCGGCGATTCATGGGATCCAGCTGTTGGGACAGGACTTCGCCGGGGCCTGGCCTCCCACCCCTGTGTTGTCCCAGGTGGACTGTGACGCCATAGTGGAAGTGGGCGCTGGGCATGGTGGGATCTACTGTGAGACTGATCGGGACGGGGGTTCTGTCCGCGCTCAGGGACGGTTCCTGAGGTCGGACACGATCGAGGCAGGAGCACATGGCAGCACACCTGTTGAGGCTCAGGGACCTTGCCCCGAACACAGTGGGGGACATCCTGCGCCAGGCGGTGGAGATCAAGGCCGATCCGGCGCGCTTCCGGCACGCCGCTGACGGCCGTGGCCTGCTCATGCTGTTCGAGAAGACCTCGACCAGGACGGCACTGTCCTACCAGTCGGCGATCGCCCGAATGGGCGGATACTCCGTGGTGCTCGACTGGCACAGGTCGAACTTCCCGATCACCCCGGTCGAGTATGAGGCTCAGTACGTCTCGCGGAACTCCGACATCATCGTGGCCAGGCTCCGCTCGCACAGCACACTGCGCAGGCTCGCCGGCAGCAGCCGGGTCCCGGTGATCAACGGCTGCGACGACCGCTACCACCCCTCGCAGGCCCTCGCTGACTTTCTGACGATCCTGGAGGTCAGTGGCCGGTTCGACGGGGTGACCCTGTGCTATGTCGGCGTACACAACAACGTGGCGAACAGTCTGGTCGAAGGCTGCATCGCGCTGGGTGTACGGCTGCTGCTGGTGACGCCACTGATCCACGAGAGTGCGGTCGACCAGGAGCTGGAGCAGCAGGCGCTGGCTAGTGGCCTGGTCGAGCGCAGGGACGACCTAGCCTCCGCCGCGCATGAGGCCGACTTCGTCTACACCGACACCTGGGTCGACATGGAGTACTTCAACGACCAGGCGTATGCGGAGGAGAAGGAACATCGGATCAAGCTGATGATCCCGTTCCAGGTGAACCGGAGGAACTTGGGCGGAGCGGATCCGTGGATCATGCACGACATGCCGATCCATCCGGACTATGAGATTTCCGCCGACATGGTGGAGAGCGAACGCTCCATCATCTACCAGCAGGCCGAGAACAGGATGCACGCGCAACAGGCGTTGCTGCTGCATCTGTTGGGAGCTACCAGGTCGAGCGTCGAGAGCTGAGGTGGCTGATCAGGTTTTGTCGGCTGGGGTGTCGCGGCGGCGACGGAAGACCTTGGGCAGGCGGCCGGCCATCCGGTTGAGGTCGGAGACACTGTCCAGTAGCTGGTTGAGGTCGGGGCCGGTCTGGTCGAGGCGATCCAGCAGCGGCATCACGTCATCGTCCATCGCGTTGACCAGGCGCGGTAGCCGGTCGATGAGCTTGACCAGGGCGTCGACCTCCTGTGTGTCGGTCGTCTCCGCCAGCCGACGCAGCGCCGGCTCCAGGCGGCGCAGCGGCTCGGAGTAGCTGGCCATCAGCGGCGCGGCGGTCGCGGTGATGGTGCTGGCCTGCTCGATGGCCACAGCGGCGGCACCGACCGTCTCGCGGGCGGCCAGCACTGCGCCCTCGGCCTTGGTGGCGATGCCGTTGATGCGGTCGATCAGCTCGTCGGTCCGGGTTGTGGCCGAGTTCACAGCCGCGAGCGTCTGCTCGACCTCGATCACCATCGTGACCACCCGACGCGGCAGCGCCACCAGCGCCGCAGTGGCCTCGAGGACGGTGCTGGCCGGTCGAGTCACCAGGTCCGAGAGCCAGCGCAGCGAACTCATGTCCACGTTGTACCGCCCCCGGTTTCGACAAACCCGGCTCGAGCGGTCATGAGCCGGCCCGGGACCGCTGCTGCCCCAGCAGGATGCCGAGATTATAGGCGGCGCTGGTGTTGCCGGCTTCGGCGGCGGTGCGGTACCAGCTTTCCGCTCCGTCGAGATCGCCGCGCTGCTCCAGCAGGACGCCGAGGTTGTTGGCGGCGCTGGTGTTGCCGGCCTGCGCGGCGGTGCGGTACCAGCTCACCGCCCCGTCGAGGTCGCCCCGCTGCTTGAGCAGTAGGCCGAGGTTGTAGGCGGCGGTGGTGTTGCCGGCCTGCGCGGCGGTGCGGTACCAGCTCACCGCCCCCTCGAGGTCACCCCGCTCTTCCAGCAGCAGGCCGAGGTTGTTGGCGGCATCGGTGTTGCCGGCCTCGGCGGCGGCCCGGGACCACCGCACCGCCCCGTCGAGGTCGCCCCGCCGCTTGAGCAGTAGGCCGAGGTTGTAGGCGGCGGTGGTGTTGCCGGCCTGCGCGGCGGCGTCGTACCAGCGTGCGGCCTCGTCCAGCGCGCCGCGCTGCTCCAGCAGCCCACCGAGACCGGCGGCGGCGGCCAGGTTGCCGGCCTGCGCGGCGGCGCGGTACCACCTCACCGCCTCGTCCAGCTCGCCGCGTCCCTCCAACAGCACGCCGAGGCCCGCAGCGGTTGTGGTGTTGCCGGCCTCGGCGGCGCGGCGCCACCAGGTCTCCGCCCCGTCGAGGTCGCCGCGCTGCACCAACAGCTGGCCCAGGTTGTTGGCGGCGGTGGTGTTGCCGGCCTCGGCGGCGGTGCGCCACCAGGTCTCGGCGTCGGCTAGGTCGCCGCGCTGCTCCAGCAGCCGGCCGAGGTAGTTGGCGCCGTCGGTGTTACCGGCCCGCGCGGCGCTCCGGTACCAGGTCTCAGCGTCGGCGACGTCGCCGCGCTGCTCCAGCAGGACACCCAGTCCGGTGGCGGCGGCGGTGTCGCCGGCCTCGGCGGCGGTGCGCCACCAGGTCTCCGCCTCGGCGACGTCGCCGCGCCGCACCAGCAGGACACCCAGTCCGGTGGCGGCGGCGGTGTCGCCGGCCTCGGCGGCGGTGCGCCACCAGGTCTCCGCCTCGTCCTGCTCGCCGCGTTTTTCCAGCAGCACACCCAGTCCGGTGGCGGCCTCGGTGTCACCGGCTCGGGCGGCGGTGCGCCACCAGGTCTCCGCCCCGGCGAGGTCACCGCGCCGCACCAACAGCCGGCCGAGACCGGTGGCGGCGTCGGTGTTGCCGGCCTCGGCGGCCGCGCGCCACAACTTCTCCGACTCATCGAGCTCACCGCGCTGCACCAGCAGCATGCCCAACGCGGCCGCGGCGTCCGGGTCACCGGCGTCGGCGGCCTTTCGCCACCAGGTGGCCGCCTCGTCGAGGTCGCCGCGCCGCACCAGCAGCACACCCAGGTTGAACGCGGCCTCGGTGTCGCCGGCCTCGGCGGCGGTGCCCCACACGGTCTGCGCCTCATCGAGCGCGCCGAACTCCACGAGCTGCACGCCCGCCTCATACGGATCAGACTCGGTGATCGTCGTCGCGTCGAATGCCTGCGCCTGCTCGTGCCTCGGCGTCCGCTCGTCCCTCTGTGCCTGCTCGTCGCTCTGCGTCTGCTCGTCGCTCTGCGTCTGCTCGTCACCGTGGGCCCGCTCGACCCAGTGTTGCAGCGTCCCGGGGTGCACCCTCAGCTTCTCAGCGACCCGACTGATCGCTTCGGGCTGGCCGCCACCTTCCCGACGGGCCTCAAAGACCATCCGCACAGCGCGCTGCCGAAACTCATCAGAGTACTTCCCCGGCGCCGACATAATCTACATTCTCGCAGATAACGGCCGTCACCTCGACTAAAAGCACTCGGCTCAGTCCGCGCAGCTCCTGGTGATCTTCTCGATCTCGGCGTCGATGTCGACGGCCATGCCCTCACTGCCCAGCGGGATGACGTCGATAGTGGCCTCGACGAACTCCCGCAGCAGGTCGCGGTCCACCTCCAGCACGGCGTGCCCGTCGGGTGAGCGGATCTCGACCAGGGTCACCTCCCACTCGCCCATGGTGGCGGGGCGCACCCGCACGTCACCGATCCCGGCGGGAGCGTGCAGCCCTTCCACGAGCAGATCACGGGCCAGCACCCAGTCGACGAAACGGTTGCCGCGGGTCTGGATCTCGACGGTCACCGCGAAGGGGTCGTCGGTGCAGTAGGTCCAGCGGGTCACCACGGGTGCCGCGGCCTCATGCAGCAGCGCGAACATGTCGTGGGCAACCGCCTCACCGCCGTAGCTGGTCATCGTGGGCCGCCTCTCCGTGTGGTTCGGACTCGATGCGTACCGAGCCTGTGTCGCTCTCCGGTTGATCAGTGGGAGTTGATCAGTGGGAGTTGATGTGCTCAGTAAAGACATCGCCGAGGGGGGTCCCTACGTACCACCGGACCCCCACATTCACTCCAAGTGATGTACCTGGGGAGGGCGTACGGGTCACAGGCCCAATGACCGGCCGACTACTTCCTTCATGATCTCGGTGGTACCACCGTAGATCCGGGTGACGCGAGCGTCGACGAAGGCCCGGGCGATGGGGTACTCGAGCATGTAGCCGTAGCCGCCGTGCAGCTGCAGGCAGGCGTCGAGCACCCGGCCCTGCAGCTCGGTGCACCACCACTTGGCCTTGGCGGCGTCGGCGACGGTCAGCTCGCCATCGTTGAGGGCCTCGATGCAGCGGTCGGTGAAGGTCTGCGCGATGTCGATCTCGGTGGCCATCTCGGCCAGCCGGAACCTGGTGTTCTGGAACGACCCGATCGGTTGGCCGAATGCCTTGCGGTTCTTGACGTAGGTCAGCGTCAGCTCCAGCGCTGCCCGCGCCCCGGCCACCGCACAGACGGCCATCGACAGGCGCTCCTGCGGTAGCCGGTCCACCAGGTGGGCGAACCCGGCACCGTGCGTGCCGAGCAGGTTGGCAACCGGTACACGGACGTCACGGAAGAACAGCTCGGCGGTGTCCTGGGCGTGCTGCCCCAGCTTGGCGAGATTGCGACCGCGCTCGAAGCCTTCCATCCCGCGTTCCACCACGAGCAGGCTGATACTCCGACCGCGTTGCCTCGGGTCGGTCTTCACCGCAGTGATGACCAGATCGGCGTTGATGCCGCTGCTGACGAACGTCTTCGATCCGTTGAGCAGGTAATGGTCGGACCGGCGCACCGCGGTGGTGGTCATGCCCGCCAGATCCGAGCCCATCCCCGGTTCGGTCATCGCGATGGCCGTGATCAGTTCCCCGGAGGCGATCCCCGGCAGCCACCGACGCCGCTGCTCCTCGGTGGCCAGGTCCAGGAAGTAAGGCAGGCAGATGTCGTTGTGCAGGGTCAGCCCGAGCCCGGCGCCCGCTGCCCCGGCGACCATCACCTCCTCGCCCAGCACCGCGTTGAACCGGAAGTCCGACACCCCGCCGCCACCGAGCTCCTCCGGGATCGCCATCCCGAGAAAACCGGCCGCACCGGCGGTGGTGAACAGCTCACGGGGCACGATGCCCTCGGCGTCCCAGGCTGCTAGATGCGGGGCGATCTCCTTGCTCACGAAGGCGCGAACGCTCTCCCGGAAGGCCTCATGCTCAGCCTCGAACAACCGACGGCGCATGGGCCGATAGTCCTCCTGGTGCGCTCGCCGCGCCGCGACTCCCGCCCGCCGCGCCCCCGTTCATGCCCCACATCACCACAAGTGATCACTTAGTGCGCGTGCATGCCCACCCACAGGTGTCACCAACCCATCACCAGACGTCACTTGTGGGTGAATACCGGATGCGTACCAGGCACGAAGAGTTGTATTGTCTTCACTTCAGAGATGGACGCCAGCATAAGAGGTGATGCATGGTGGATCTACTCACCGATGCTGGGGGAGGGCGGCCCGCAGGGGTAACGCTCGACGGTACCGGGCTGGTGCACGAGGCGTTGTTCCACCGTGACGAGCAGGACTACGCCATCGACATCGCGCGGTTCCTGCGTGAGGGGCTCGAGTCGTCCGAGCTGGCGCTGGTCGCGGTGCCAGGGTCGCGCCTCGACGTGCTGCGGTCGATGCTGGGCTCCGATGGCGAGGGTGTCCAGTTCGTGGACATGGCGCAGGCGGGTCGTAACCCTGGCCGGATCATCCCCGCTGTGCTCTATGCGTTCATCCAGGCGCAGCCGGGGCGCCGGGTCCGCGTCGTCGCCGAACCGATCTGGCCGGAGCGCTCCGCCGCGGAGTACCGCGCCGCGGTGCAGCACGAGGCTCTCCTCAACATCGCCCTGGCCGGCCACGAGGCGACCATTCTGTGCCCGTACGACTGCCGACGGCTGGGCGCCACAGCACTGGCGCAGGCCCGGCAGACCCATCCGGTGCTGCTCGAGGGGTCGCGGCGGGCGCTCAGCGCCGAGTACCGGGACCCGCGCGCCGTCGCCGACGAGAGCCTCCGATTCCTGCCCGACCCTCCAGAGCTGTGGGGTGACATGCTGGTCTTCAGCTCCTCGGCTGACCTGCCGGGCATCCGGGAGTTCGTCGAGGGACGGGCGCTGCGGGCCGGCCTGCGGGTCGATCGAGTGACCGACCTGTGCCTGGCGGTCACCGAGGTCGCCACCAACACACTGGTGCACACCCATGCCGCAGGTGTGCTGTCGCTGTGGCAGGACTCGCAGACCGGCACCCTGGTCTGCGAGATCAGCGACAGCGGCCAGCTGCGCGACCGGTTGGTCGGCCGGATCCCGCCGCACCGGTCCCAGCCGCATGGGCACGGGCTGGTCCTGGTCAACGAGCTCTGCGACCTGGTGGAGATACCCACCGGAAGGATCGGCACCGGCACCACGGTCCGGATGCACATGGCGCTGGGGTAAGACACCTGCGGTAGCCCAACGTCAGGCTCCGAGTGGTAGTGCTTCGTTCAGCCTTGGCCGCCATGGGGCATCGGGCGAGTGTCGAAGACGTTCCCGTAGGCCAAGCCGATCATTGACTTCGGCGAATGGTGTGGCGGTGAGGCCGAAGCGTTCGTAGGACGGTCGGCCCTCGTTGTTCCAGAAGGTCGCGACCTCCTCGACGCGGTCCATAGCCGTTGGGGGCCGTACTGGCGTACAGGGTATCCGCGCGGTTGCCGTGGTAGCGACTTCCGCGCGGGAGCCGTCGCGGGCGAGGAGGAAAACCGCCACCGAGTGCCCCGTGGACATCGGCGAGGATCAACGCGTCGGGTGCGGCCTGGTCGAGCCAGGCGGCGGGATGGCGGGTACGGCGCAGGTGGCGATGATCCGGTCATACGGGGCGCCCGGTGGGTATCCGGTGTGACCGTCGACGGCGGCCAGGGTCGGGGTGTGACCGTTGGCGGCAAGTCGTTCGCGAGCGAGGTCGACGAGTTCGGGGTCGATGTCCACGCAGTCCGCCGCCGTTGGTCGCCTCAGAAAGTCGCGGTCCTAGATCTTGGTGGCGACCGGTACATACCAACGTCAGATCGACACGAAGCACACGCCCTTCACCGGACCGAGACGTCCTCTGATGTGGACCTTGGCCAGGCGCATCGCGCCTGCGGGACTTCAGGCGGCGACTTCGACCGTTCGCCCTCGGCTGGTCGAGGGTGGCACGGGCTCACCGGCGTCGTGCAGGCCCTCGATGTGGAAGGCGATCGCGTCCTGCATCTCGGCCGCACACTCGTCGATGCTGTCACCGGTCGCCACGACGCCCGGGAGGTCGGGGCAGTAGGCCGAGTAGTCGGTCGAACCGTCGCCCTCGATGATGATCAGATAGCTGATCATGTTTCCTTCCTCTTCCCAGCCGCACCGGTGCTGCCAGTGTTGCCCCTGAGCCCGGCCTGCTTCAAGATGCCGCTCAAGGTCCTCGGATGCAGTTCGTCGCTCGGCTTTCCCGGGACTGTCACCAGACCGGACTTCGTCGGATGCCTGTACTGACGGTGCGATCCACGGGTTCGAGTCAACTGCCAGCCGTCGGATTCGATCAGCTTGAGCACCGCTGAGACCTTCGTCGGTCAGGAAGGCTGACAGGAGGTGAGAGTGAGTAGCCTCAGGATCACCAGAGGGCATCGGCAGTGTTGATCTTAAGGACGGGACGGTAGGGGACGCTCCGTAGTGGAGGCCCGGCTTCACCGAGTATCTATCGCGCGAGTGGGTGCACGCCGACTGTGGTGTGCGCGTCGGCCGGCTCGGCGTGGACGCGGTCGCGCACCCGGGCGAAGGCGTCTTCTACCACGGGGCGGCCCGATGCCGGCCAGCTGCATGCAACGGCGCTACGGTGCCGGCATGACCACGATCCAGGTGCGCCATGTACCTGCGGAGACGCACGCGGTGCTACGGCGCGTCCTGGTGAGCGCCTTGGCGGACGATGACGTCGACGGGGATCTCGCCCGCGGCCGGTTGCCGGCCGATCCCGATCTGCACGCCCCATCGTTAGTGGATCTTGAAGTCCTGTCGGTGCTGCGCCGCCGCACGGCCACACCCCACTTTCGACGATCATGCTGCGGTTTCACCGCGGTGAACCCCCTGACACGGAGAAGTGCCGTTGCGGCACTAGGAGCGCTGACCGGTCAGGTCGTCTATCGCCTGGTAGATGCGCTGGTCGGAGATCGGGTAGAGGGTGCGCAGCTCCTGGGCGAAGTAGCTGACCCGCAGCTCCTCGATCATCCAGCGGATCCGTTGCGGCTCCGGCCCGTCGCCGAGCCGGTCGCGTAGCTGCTGGTAGGCCTGGGTGACGGCGCTGATCCGGTGCATCCAGTTCCGGTCGCGGTCGGGGTCGCGGGGCAGCTTGTCCAGCTGGCGCGCGATGGCCTGCAGGTAGCGGGTCAGGTCGGGTAGCCGCTGCGCGCCGGTCGTGGTGACGAACCCGGGCCCGGCCAAGGCGGCCAGCTGCGCGCGGACGTCGGCGACCGCGGCCGCGAACACCGGCACGGTGAGCTCGGCCAGTCGCGCCTCGACGGTGTGCGCGAGGGTCAGGATGCGCTGGACGTGGGCGGTCACGGCGCGCGCCGCGTCGGCCAGCTCGGCGTGCGCCCGGTCCCGCAGCCGGGTGAAGCCGTCCTCGTCGCGGGGCGGTCCGCCGCAGGCGGCGATCAGCGCGTCGACGGCACAGTCGACGCAGTCGGTCAGCAGGGCCTCGGTAGTGCCATCGGGGTTGCGGGCCAGCACCAGCCTGGCCCGCGCCTCGAGGCCGCGCTGGACCGACTTGACCAACCCGGGCACCGCCAGCAGCACCAGCCGCCGGGTGCCCGCCCACATGGCGCGGCGCTGCTCGGCCTCGGTGGGCAGGAGCGCGACGGCGACGGTGTCCCCCTCGTCGACCAGCGCCGGGTAGGCGGTGACCAGATGACCGGCCTGCTCCTGCTGGTGGACCTGCGGCAGCGTCCCGATATCCCAGCTGCGCAGGCCCCGGCGTTGCAGACCACCGACATCCGCGCGTGCCACGGTGGCCCGCAGCCGCGGCTGCACCTGCTGGGTCAGCGCGGTGAGATCCTTGCCCCGCGCCAGGGTCGCCGTACCCTCGTACACCCGGAAGGTGATCGTCAGGTGGTCCGGCACCTGGTCGAGCCGCCAGTCCTCACGGCGCACCGGCACGCCCGCCTGGCCGAGCTCGCGCTCCAGGGCGTCCAGCAGCGGTTCACCGCCGGCTGAGCCGGCAACCAGGCCACCGTAGGGCGTCATCCGGGCCAGGAGGGCCTTGGCGCGCTCGGGCACCGGCACCAGCCGCCGGCGCAGCGGCTTGGGCAGTGACCTGAGCAGCGCGACGAGGAGCTCCTCCCGCAGCCCGGGGACCTGCCAGGTGAAGGGGGCGGGGGTGAGCTGGTTGAGCACCGGCAGCGGCACGTGCACGGTCACGCCGTCAGCCTCGGCACCCGGTTCGAACTGGTAGGACAGCTCCAGCCTCAGCGTGCCGTGACGCCACGAGTCGGGGTAGTCCGCCTCGCTCACGCCCTGCCCGGTGACCAGCATCAAGGGGTCGAAGTCGAGCAGCCCCGGCGGGGCCACGCCGGCCGTTCGCCACCAGCTGTCGAAGTGCGCGCCCGAGACGATCTCGGCGGGGATACGCTGGTCGTAGAAGTCGAACAGGGTCTCGTCGTCGACCAGGATGTCGCGCCGACGGGCCCGCTGCTCCAGCTCCTCGACGTCGTCGAGCAGCGCCCGGTTGGCGTGGAAGAAGGCGTGCCGGGTCTCCCAGTCACCCTCCACCAGAGCGTGCCGGAGGAACAGCTCGCGGGACAGTTCGGGGTCGACGCCGGAGTAGTCGACCTTGCGCGACGCCACGATCGGGATGCCGTAGAGCGTGACCTTCTCGTAGGCCACCACGGCGGCGCGCTTGCGTTCCCAGTGCGGCTCGCTGTAGCCGCGCTTGACCAGGTGGCCGGCCAGCGGTTCCACCCACTGCGGCTCGATCCGCGCGGCGATCCGGCCCCACAGCCGGGAGGTCTCCACCAGCTCGGCGACCATCACCCAGCTCGGCGGCTTGCGAAACAGCGCTGACCCGGGGAAGACAGCGAACCGGGCGCCGCGGGCGCCCAGGTAGTCGCGGGTCTCGGGGTCGAGCATCCCGATATGCGAGAGCAGCCCGGCCAGCAACGAGACGTGCACCTGTGGTGGCTGCGCGGGCTGGGGCGCGGGGTGCGCCGGCATCCCCAGCTCACGAGTGATCCGGCGCAGCTGCCCGTGCAGGTCCTGCCACTCCCGCACCCGCAGGTAGTGCAGGAACTCCGCCTTGCACAGGGTGCGGAACCGGGTGGAGGACAGCGCCCGCTGCCGCTCGTCGAGGTGGCGCCAGAGGGCGAGCAGGCTCAGGAAGTCGGAGTCTTCGCCGGCGAACCGTGCGTGCTGGGCGTCGGCGGCCGCCTCGGCGTCGGCCGGGCGCTCCCGCGGATCTTGGATGGACAACGCCGCCACGATCACCAGGACCTCATCCAGGCACCCGTTGTGCTGCGCCGCCACCACCATCCGGGCCAGCCGGGGGTCCAGCGGCAACCGCGCGAGGGTGCGCCCCAGCCGGGTGGGCTCCATCGTGGACATCTCCAGCGCGCCCAGCTCCCGCAGCAGCTGTACGCCATCAGAGACCTGGCGGCCCTCCGGTGGGTCGATGAACGGGAACGCGGCCACCTCGCCCAGGTTCAGGGCCGCCATCCGCAGGATCACCGACGCGAGGTGGGTGCGCACGATCTCCGGCTCGGTGAACTCCGGTCGCGACTGATAATCCCGCGCCGAGTACAGCCGGACGCAGATGCCGTCCGCGGTGCGTCCGCACCGACCGGCGCGCTGGGCGGCCGAGGCTCGTGAGATGGGTTCGATCGGCAGCTGCTGCACCTTGAGCCGGCGGCTGTAGCGGGAGATCCGGGCCGTGCCGGCGTCGATCACGTACCGGATGCCCGGTACGGTCAGCGACGTCTCCGCCACATTGGTGGCCAGCACGATCCGGCGCGCGCGGTGCGGCTGGAAGACCCGGTGCTGTTCGGCCGCCGACAGCCGCGCGTACAGCGGCAGGATCTCGGTGTCCGGTAGCCCGAGTGCGTGCAAGGCGGCCCGGGTGTCGCGGATCTCCCGCTCACCGGAGGTGAAGACCAGGATGTCACCGGGACCCTCACCGCGCAGCTCCGCCACCGCGTCGCAGATCGCCTGCGTCTGGTCGCGGTCGTCGGTGCTGTCCGGTGAGTCCGGGCCGTAGGGGCGGTACCGGATCTCCACCGGGTAGGTACGGCCGGAGACCTCGATCACCGGTGCCCCGTCGAAGTGCCGGGCGAACCGCTCGGGGTCGATGGTCGCCGAAGTGATGATCACTTTCAGGTCCGGACGGCGAGGCAGCAGCCGCTTGAGGTAGCCCAGCACGAAATCGATGTTCAGCGAGCGTTCGTGCGCCTCGTCGATGATCAATGTGTCGTACTGCTCCAGCGTGGGGTCAGACTGGATCTCGGCCAGCAGGATGCCGTCGGTCATCAGCCTGACCAGGGTGTCCTCGCACGACGTGTCGGTGAACCGCACCTTCCAGCCGACCACGCCACCGAGCGGAACGTCCAGCTCCTCGGCGATGCGCTCGGCCACCGTGCGCGCCGCCAGCCTGCGCGGCTGGGTGTGCCCGATGACGCCCCGGACGCCGCGGCCCAGCTCCAGGCAGATCTTGGGAAGCTGGGTGGTCTTTCCGGACCCGGTCTCCCCGGCGACGACTACCACCTGGTGGTCCCGGATCGCCGCGGCGATCTCGCCGGTGTGCCGGCTGATCGGCAACGCCCGCGGGTAGTGGATCCGCGGCACCGAGGCCCCCCGGCGAGCGACACGGCGCGCGACCCGCGGATCGGCCGACGATTCGCGCACGAGCAGCGATCTCCTTATCGCGCGGGAACGGAGCCGGCTGGGCGCCGGGACCATTGAGCCGGCCCCATTACACACCCTAGAGCACTAGTTACTCGTGGGTCACAAATCGCTACAGTGGTGACGTGCAGCTAGCCTATGACCGCTGCGGCGCGGGGCCGCCGCTGGTTCTGCTGCACGGGGCCGGGCACCGGCGGCAGGGGTGGCTCCCGGTCCGGGAGCGGTTGGCCGAGCACCGCGAAGTGATCTCCCTGGACCTTCCGGGCTTCGGTGAGTCCCCCCCACTGCCGAACCACCTGTCCTACGGCCTGGACACCGCGGTGGTCGTGCTGAAGGAGTTCTTCGCGGACCTCGGGCTGGACCGGCCTCATGTGGCGGGGAACTCGATGGGCGGCTTGATCTCCCTTGAGCTGGCCCGGTACGGGATGGTCAGCAGCGCGACGGCGCTGTCCCCAGCGGGACTGTGGAGCCCGATGGAGCGGCGCGTGTCGCTGAGCATGGTGCGATCGGTGCACCGCACCGCGCGGTACATGCCCCCGAAGGTCGCGGTCCGGTTGTCTCGGTCGGCGGCCGGGCGCACCCTCATGTGCGGCGTGCTGTTCGGCCGTCCGGACCTGCTCGAGCCGAGGGTGTTGCTGGAGGACATGCGGGCGATGATCGACGCGGTGGGTTTCCGGCCCAGTCTGGCGGCCGGCGAAGAGATCATCTTCACGGGTCGGGTGTCCGACGTGCCGGTGACCATCGCCTGGGGATCGCGGGACCTGGTGTTCCGGCGGCCACGGGCCGCCTCGGTCACCCGGCTGATCCCGCACGCCCGACTGCTGCGGCTGCCCGGCTGCGGACACGTACCGATGAACGACAACCCCGAGCTGGTGGCCCACGTCCTGCTCACCGGCAGCGACGACGAGGAGCCGCAGCCTCCCCTCAGGTAGCCCACCGTCGCTACCCAACCATGTGACTCATGTGACGAGATACCGACGCAGATGCGCAGCAATGCACGACGCGAGCCCGACGGGCACGGCGTTGCCGATCTGTTTGGCGATCTCGATCTTGGATCCGCACCAGGTGAACGTGTCAGGGAAGTCCTGGAGTAAGGCCGCTTCGAGGTGTGTGATGACACGGTTCACTCTGCGTCTGCGGTTGCCGGGCTCCCACTGCGGGTGTAGGTACTGACCCTTCTCGGGCTTGAAGAACTCGGTCCGGATCGTGAGCGATGGTGCGTCCCAGCGCATCCGTCCCATCACGTCGGTAGTGCCGGTCGCCTTGTTTCGCCAGCAGTTCGGCAGCAGCTCGTCCGGCAGGTCGAATCGTCCCCCGCCCGGGGGCACACAGTCGTACCTCATGAGCGACAGCTCCCGCGGTTTACGGCCGAAGTGAAGGTCGAGCCCCGTGAACCGGCCGGGCACCGTCTCACCGAAGAAGGTCGTCCGCGCCTCGGGGAGCTCGGTTGTCGACGGCCGTTCGGGTAACCTGGCGATCCGCTCCTGAACGGACGTCCACGGCCTCAACGCCCCCGACGGGACCTTCGCGTGCGTCGGGGTAGGCAGCGGGATCCGGCCGATCCGAGAGCCGATGACGATCGTGCGGAGCCTACGCTGTGCCACACCGTAGTCCGCCGCGAGCAGCAGGCCGTAAGACAGCTCGTAGTCTTTGATCGTGCCGTGGTCGACTTCGCTGCGCAGCAGCTGGAACTGAGGGCTCTGCATGAACCGGTCGACGTTCTCAATCACGAACACCTGCGGATGCGCGTGCTGCACGACGCGTAGGTACTGCTTCCACAGCTGGTTTCGGGGATCGTTGACATCACGGCTGCCGAGATTGGAGAAGCCCTGGCAAGGAGGCCCGCCGATGACCACGTCGGCTTCGGGGATCGCGCTGTCCGGGAGCGCGGCGATGTCGCCCCAGTAGGTGTGGCCTTCGCCGAAGTTCGCCGCGTAGGTCGCCGCCGCGGGGAGGTTCCACTCCACGGACAGGACCGGGTCGAAGCCGTGACGGACGAAGCCCGCAGTCATGCCGCCGCAGCCTGCGAACAGGTCGATCATCGTCAACGTTCTCGACACGTCGGTCATGCTATGCACCCACACCGACGGTGACCGCACGGCACGCCGCCTCTAGGCTCGGCATGTGGCAGCGGACTCATGGGCATCGTCACCCGGGGCACGGGCGAGCATGCAGTCCAACCGGGGTCGCGATACCAAGCCCGAACTGGCCCTGCGCTCCGCCGTCCACGCTCTGGGACTCCGTTATCGCGTATCAGCGCGACCACTTCCGCAGGTCAGGCGCACCGCGGACATGGTGTTCAGCTCGGCGCGAGTCGCTGTGTTCATGGACGGTTGCTTCTGGCACGGCTGCCCCGAGCACCACACCGTCGCTGCGACCAACGCCGCGTTCTGGGCGGAGAAGGTTCTCACCAACCGGGTACGAGACCGTGACACGGACCGCAGGCTCGCTGACGCAGGGTGGACCAGCATCCGGGTGTGGGAGCACGAAGACCCGCACCAGGCTGCTGCCAGAATCCACAGGATCGTGAACGAGCGACGACCCAGCGGCAAGCACGGCGACGGCGCCTCCACGAGCCGAGGGTGAGGTGCGCCGGGCCGTCGACGTGCCGGTGATCGTCACCTGTGGGTCTCCTCACCAGGCGGCGATCGTCTCCACGAGGTCGTCGTAGCTCAGCAGACGTTTCTGCCCGATGCACTCGTCCCATGCATCGACCTGCTCATCGTTGCCCTCGGCATCAATTGCAGCCGCCAGCGCCTCCAATGCGACGTGGTACACCGCGTCGACCTCCCCGGTACCTCGAGCGATTGACGCGAGGCGTGACGGTAGCGGCTCCGCCGTCACCGTCACGAGGTGGGGTTGACGACCTCTGCGGTGTCTGATCATCTGATTGAACTCGTGGCGGATGTTCTGGACTCGGTCGCTGCGAATTGTCCACTTGCATGATATCGCGGCGTGCAGGAAGGGTTTCTTGCCAAGGATCGACGTGTCCTCCAGGCCGATCGTGACGTCTGGTTTGATGAGGTAATCCTTGCCGATCGTGATACGCAATTCGGGATTCGCGTTGACCAGTCGGTCGAGCTCGTTGAGGTGCTCGTACTGCGCGAAGGAGGTGACTACCTGTCCTCGTCGAACGTTCCAGCGCCGTCCTGGCGCGCGCACGGGCAGCCTGTCGGCGAGATCCGCTGCGACCAACTGCTCAAGCGGTCCACCTGGGTTCAGCGGAACATCAGACAGGACTCCACGGGTTACCTCGAGGTTATCGAGCATGCCTGCGGCCAGTCGCATCGACTCGGCGCTGTCCACGTCTGCGCAGTTGGGTACGTGCGCCCAAGCCAGCTTGTTCTTCGGTTCACCATCCCGCCTCGGGCTGTCCTTCCAGCCGAGCAGACGAGTCGCGAACGTGGCGCTCACCATCTTGCTCCCGGGTTCGTGGCTCATCCCCTGGCGTCTTTACGTTGCACGACCATACCCATATCGACGAGTCCGCTCATACGGCCCCTTCAACGGGGCCGCCCGGCTCGATTCCCACCGGTCGCGTGGCTCCCGGACCGGCTTCACCGTGCGCTGAGCTAGCCAGTCCAGCGAGCGTGTCGATCCCCGCGCTCCGGTGACGTGGATGCGCGAGCCCTCGGCGGCGAACGACCGCAGGTGGGCAGGTGGCACGGTCGTTTCAAGATCATTGGTTCGGAGCTTGCGCCAGGATTTCGATTCGCCCACCTTGATCACACCCCGATACCGCCCCGGTGGGCGCGATCCACCAAGGAATATCCACCCCCTGCCCGCACCCGGTGACAGGGCTCCGGCAGAGTCTCATCTCAGCGGGGAGGTGGGGAGCCCTGGTCGGCTCTCACTCTTATACCTCGCCGCTGGGCATGGCTGCGGGTCACGGGTGTTCCTGTGGCTCTGGCGGGGCCGTGCACCCGGTGACAGTGGTCCATCCCCGCACCGAACTCGCAATTGATGATCTTGAAACGGCCGTGGGGCAGGTGGTACTCGGCCGGCTCGCCATGGTCGGTGCGCCGCAAGCCTGTGATCGTCACCGTGTGCGGCACGGCCCTTCCGGCGATGCCATCGGAATGTCATCCGTCGCAGGCCGTGACGGATTCCTCGGATGAGTGCCATGACGGTCCGATGACTCGGTCAGCCTTCCACGCGGGGAGGCTGGCGAACTAGTCTCCCGGCCGATGGCAATGATTAGGCCGTCTTCGGGGATGCCCGCGAAAAACTCCCTGAGTCAGGTTCGCGCTCGGCTGAGCGCGCCGGTGACGGTGTGGCTTCATGACCCCATTGTCAATACCCCTCTGGAAGGCTCGTCGACGCTGGTGGTAACATCCTCCGCGAGTCTGTTCCGCGGAAGGAAGAGGTGCAGCACGGTATGGCGCAGCGTATGGTTCGCTTCTCGGACTTGACCAATAAGATCATCGATGACGACGCTGTGGTACGCGTCGTCATCGAGCAGCACCCGGCGCTCGGCGATGGCCCGGTGGAGATCGAGGTTGCCGAGGACGAGGTTGAGCCCATCCGAAAGGGTGCGCTGAGCGTCGTCAGCCTCAAGCTTTACCAGGGTGACGGGTCAGAGCCGGAAGCCGTCACGATGGAGATCGAAACGTTCAACAAGCTTGCCGGCGGTGTCGATATGGTGGACGTCATCCGGCGAGCAGAACCGGCGTACCCACCGCGCAGGTACGCTAGGCCCGCCCCGGCGGCGGCGACTGAGAAGCTGGACTACTCGGTTCTGGAGTATGCGGGCAGGCCGCATCGAGGTAAGACCACGGAAGCCGAGAAGGAGACCGTGCGCAGCAACCTGCCTGCTGTCAACGAACGGCTGAGGCGCGACGGCGTCCGCACCATCGATCTGGACAACGCGGAGCACGTGGCGCGATATGGTCTTGAAGCTCTGGTCGAGGAGACCGGGTACGTCCAGCAATGACCGGCGCCTGCTCGTGCCTTCTTGCCCACAGGTTGGTTTCGTCGAGTTCACGGCGCCCCGGCCACGTCGGTTCCGCGGCGTCTGTGTGAGGCTTCACTGACTCGAGGAGCCGCGCAGCGCGCACACTCCGGAGCAGTCGGCGCAGGGAGTGGCGCAGGACTCCGCCGCGGCGGCGGATGACTCGGCTGGTGCGGCGAGACGCCGCTTCTCGTCCTCGGTCAGATGACCGATCTCGCGGGCGATACCGGCGAAGACCACGTCGCTGAACGCCGCCGTGCCGGACGCCTCGACGAGGCCGCACCGCCCAGCCAGCAGGTCATCGACCAGAGTGTGAAAGTCGTCGTTGTCGCTGTGCTCACGCAGCAGGGTGAGCGCGTCTCGAAGCTCCTGGGACAGCTCCGGGTCCCCGCACCGGCCGTCCGTCATGGGCCCCTGGTCAGGCATCGCTTCTCCTTGGTGGACGGTCGCCCGCGTCAGCATGGTGTGGCGCGACCCGGCATATCGCGGCGCACACCACGACGTCGGCGCACACCATGACGTCATTGTGCACGTCGAGCATCTGACCGGCTGATGCGCGCCACCGCTCCTGCCGTCGAGGCACCGGCGTCAGGTAGCGGACCGGGCCGGTGGCGCCTAACGCCGGCGAGCGTACTCACCGGTGAGCTGGGCCTGGGCCAGCACCTTGCCCGTGAGGGCCTGCGGTAGGTCGTTGCGCGGGCTGGCACCCTCGGCGAGGCCGCTGGGCTCCGACAGAGCGAGCAGGGTGAAGACGAAGCGGTGCGCCCGCCCGATCGGGGGGCATGGTCCGGCCCAGTCCGTGCGGCCGTAGTCGTTCTTGCCGCCTACGGCCTCCGCGGGCACTTTCCCCTCCTCCAGCCCTCCACTGGCGGGGTTGAGCCCGAAGAGGACCCAGTACACCTGGGTGCCTCCCGGGGCGTCGGTATCCTCGAAGAGCAGGACCAGCTCCGCAGTGCCCTCCGGTACCTCCGACCACGCCAGCGGCGGCGACACGTTGTCGCCGTCACAGGTGTACTGGACGGGAACGGATGCGTTGTCGGCGAAGACCGAGCTGGTGAGAGTGAGCCCCATAGTGGGTCGATGCTATCGCCGATCGCCCAGTCGGCGAGACATGTCGCCCAAGACCCGCCCAATCCCCCCGGATCCCTCCCGACATGGGAGACATAACGGGCTCGAGCGCTCGATGACCCCGATATGTCTCCATGCCAGGGAAGAGCGCGGCGCTGGGATGCGGGATGCTGGGGGGTATGGATGCGTCGGATGTGAAGCCGCGTAGTGGGGATGTCACGGAGGGGCTGGAACGGGCGGCGGCCCGGGGCATGTTGCGGGGGGTGGGCATGCGCGATGGCGACTTCGCCAAGCCGCAGATCGGAGTCGCCTCGTCCTGGAACGAGATCACCCCCTGCAACCTGTCCCTGGACCGGTTGGCCAAGGCGAGCAAGGAGGGCGTGCACGCCGCTGGGGGCTTCCCCATGGAGTTCGGCACGATCACCGTCTCCGACGGCATCTCCATGGGACACATCGGGATGCACTACTCGCTGGTCTCCCGCGAGGTGATCGCCGACTCGGTGGAGACCGTGGTCGAAGCCGAGCGGCTGGACGGAACAGTGCTGCTGGCCGGCTGCGACAAGAGCCTGCCCGGGATGCTGATGGCCGCCGCGCGGCTCGACCTGGCGGCGGTGTTCCTCTACGGCGGCACCATCCTGCCCGGGCTGGTGGGTGACCGGGAGATCACCATCATCGACGCCTTCGAGGCGGTGGGGGCCTGCGTCCGCGGCCTGATCAGCCGGGCGGAGGTCGATGCGATCGAGCGCGCGCTCTGCCCTGGTGAGGGTGCCTGCGGCGGGATGTACACCGCCAACACGATGGCCTGCGCGGCCGAGGCACTGGGCATGTCGCTACCCGGCTCGGCCAGCCCGCCTGCGGTGGACCGGCGTCGTGACGGGTTCGCCCGCGCCAGCGGCAGCGCGGTGGTGGACCTGATCAAACGCGGGATCACCGCCCGGCGGATCCTCACCCGGGAGGCGTTCGAGAACGCGATCGCGGTGGTGATGGCCTTCGGCGGCTCCACCAACGCGGTGCTGCACCTACTCGCCATCGCCCACGAGGCCGAGGTGCCGCTGGAGCTGGACGACTTCAACCGGGTGGGCGCCGCGGTGCCGCACCTGGCCGACGTCAAGCCCTTCGGTGCCCATGTGATGGCCTCCGTGGACCAGGTCGGTGGTGTGCCGGTGGTGATGAAGGCGCTGCTGGCGGCGGGACTGCTGGATGGCGACTGCCTCACCGTCACCGGGCGCACCGTCGCCGAGAACCTCGCCGAGCTGGACCCGCCCGACCTGGACGGGAAGATCCTGCACAGTCTCGCCGACCCGATCCACCCCACCGGGGGGATCACCATCCTGCGCGGCTCGCTGGCCCCCGACGGTGCGGTGGTGAAGACCGCGGGCTTCGACAGCGCTGAGTTCGCCGGGGTCGCTCGGGTGTTCGACGGTGAGCAGGCCGCGATGGAAGCTGTCCCGGACCTGCGGCCAGGAGACGTCGTGGTGATCCGGTACGAGGGCCCGCGAGGCGGGCCGGGGATGCGCGAGATGCTCGCGGTCACCGGCGCGATCAAGGGCGCCGGGCTGGGCAAGGACGTCCTGCTGCTCACCGACGGGCGCTTCTCCGGCGGCACCACCGGCTTGTGCGTCGGTCACGTGGCTCCCGAAGCGGCGCACGGCGGGCCGATCGCGCTGGTCCGCGACGGTGACCCGATCGTGCTGGATGTGGCGCGCCGCGAGCTGAACCTCGAGGTCGACGCCGAGGAGCTGGCGCGGCGCCGGCGGGAGTGGACGGCCCCGCAGCGACCGCTGCGCGGTGTGCTGGCCAAGTACGCCCGGCTGGTGGGCTCCGCCGCGCAGGGCGCCGTCTGCGGATGACCCGTGCGCGGATAACTGGGGGCTAACGCACTCTCACTGGCCCAGGGCACCCCCGACGGACTTCCGGCGCCCACCACTAAGGCCGGCCGAAGGGCGCCAGACGGTCGAGGCGAGACGTGGGCGTACAGTGGCCCCGCCGAACCAGTGGAATAGGCCGGCGGAGCGCAACGACCAGGGTGAGGTCGACGCGACCTTTCCGCGACAGCTCCAACGGTGTTCCTTCCAAGGTGAGCGTGGCGGTGATGACGCACTCACCTCCCCGCAGCGCCACCAGGTCACCCCCTCGTATCACCGCCGCGACCCTGGTGAGGTCGAACACCACCTTCAGCTCGAAAACGAAGGTGTGGACCGTGACATCATCGACGAGCAGCTCGACGGACGGATGGTGTGTCGAGCTGACGCGGTGAGTCGCCAGGACCACAACCTCCTCGCTGCCCGGACTGGCAAACGTGCGGTCCGCTGCTTGAGCCAGCTCGGTGTACTTGCACCAGCCGGACATCAGGACGTCCCCGAGGTCGAGGTCAAGGAGTCCGTCGGCGACTGTGGCGATCTCGTGGTTGACGGCCTGCAGGGCTGAGCCGGACAGGTTGCGGAGGCCCTGGATCGTGAAGGGGGACAGGCCTTGTTCGCTGAGCGAGCGGGCGAGTATCTCCACGGTGTCGGTGGTATCGCCAAGAAGGAACACCCGGGCCGACAACGGTTCGGTGAGGTCGGCTGGGCTCACTGGTGCACTCCCTCAAGAACCTGCGTGCCGCTATCGACGTGTGGCTCGATGCGCACGACACATGTCGGCGGTGAACGGTCTGTCCGGGACTCCATGACCTCGGCGACAGCGCTGGGAGCGGCTCCAGCAACAGCTTGGACATGCGCGCGTACCCACTTCTGCCCTTTCCGGGCCTGAGTGGCAAGCAAGACCAACAGCCCGACCAATAGTCCGATGCCCAGCGGGATCAGCCACAACCACGGACTCAGCTCGAAGGCTGCGGGGACCACAGGAAGGCTCGGAGGAGGGGCCGGAGGAGGCGCTACGGGGGCTGCTGGGGGAGGGGCCGGAGGAGGGGCCGCAGGGACCGGCGGCGGCGCTACGTGGATCGGAGGAGGTACATAAACCGGCGGCGGCGCTACATGGACCGGCGGAGGCACGTGGGCCGGAGGAGGTACGTGAACCGGCGGCGGGAATGTCGGGCAGTCCGGGTCCCTCTGATAGCCCTGGTTTCTGTTGTGGCCCCAGCCTCCTCGGCAGTTCATGCCTCCCCGGTCTCCTCGGCAGCCCTGGTTTTCCTCGTGCCCCCGGCCCCCTCGGCAGTTCATGCCTCCTCGGTCTCCTCCGTAGCCCCGGTCTCCTCGGTCTCCTCCGTGGCCATGGTCTCCCGGGCCTCCCGGGTCTGCTGGCATGACATCGGCAGTGATTCCGCTCGGGATCCGTAACCCCACAAGGTTGGGCGCGAGCATGATATTCGGGGAGTCGGGCCGCAGTATCAACGCTGATGACTGCTCGACCGAGCCGAGCCGCGTCGTACTCACGGTGACTGCAAGCAGTGCACACGCGCCTAACACCATGATGGTGAGCACACAGCGGAGGAAAGACATCCAGCCTCCCTTGCTGGCGCTCCCTGTACTGTCATCGTGCAAAAGCAAAGACTGTGTGTCACCAGGACGAGGGAGTATAGTACCCGAACGGGTACCTTTGATGACGTTTTGTAGTCAAATGCACACAGAATGTTGAGCTGTTCGTCACGGAACGGCTGAGCGACGTTCACCCCATGTCGTGTACGGTAACCGAGACATACCGGGCAAAAGCGTGCTGACCGGACTCGGGGCCGCTGGTCCCGGTGGCCTCGCCGGAGCTGCTCGAGATTCCCGGAGCATGGTGCACTACGAGAGGAGCACGAGTGAGCGGGCTGATGATCGCCGCCGTTGACGTGCGCAAGACGTTCGGCGACGTCACCGCCTTGGACGGGGTGAGCGTGGCGGTTCCCGCCGGTACCGTGCACGGCCTGCTCGGGCACAACGGCGCGGGCAAGACCACCCTGGTCAACGTCCTCACCACGCTGTTCGTCCCGACCGCTGGTAGCGCGACGGTAGCCGGCCTCGACGTGGTGCGCGACGCCGCGCAGGTGCGCCGCCGGATCGGCGTCACCGGGCAGTTCGCCTCGGTGGACGAGGACCTCACGGGTACCCAGAACCTGGTGCTGCTGGGCCGGCTGCTGGGTGCCTCCCGGCGCGAGGCGAGCCAGCGCGCCGCCGAGTTGCTCGAGCTCTTCGGGCTCGCCGAGGCCGCCGACCGGCCCGCCCAGGGCTACTCCGGAGGGATGCGGCGCAGACTCGACCTGGCCAGTGGCCTGGTCGGACGGCCCGATGTGGTGTTCCTCGACGAGCCCACCACCGGACTGGACCCGGAGAGCCGGCTGGGCATGTGGGACGTCGTGCGCACCCTGGTGGCCGGCGGCACCACGGTGCTGCTCACCACCCAGTACCTCGACGAGGCCGACCGACTGGCCGACACCATCACCGTGCTGTCCCAGGGGCAGGTCGTGGCGGCGGGCACTGCGGCCGAGCTCAAGAGCCGCGTGGGCCGGCGGACGGTCAGCGCGACGCTGGCCGCCGTCAACATCGGCCCCGCGCTGGACACTCTGCGGCGAGCCGGGCTGGACCCGCTGCAATCGGGCCGGACGCTCACCGCCCCGGTCGAGTCGTCCCGCGCGCTAGCCGTCGTGGTGCGCGCGCTGGACGACGCGGGCATCGAGGCGGACGAGCTCGGTCTGCACGAGCCGACTCTGGACGACGTCTACCTCACCCTGACCGGAGCCCGCCCATGACCACGACCGCCACGTCGCCCAGCACCGCCGCGACGCGGGTACGTCCAGCCGGCAGCGGGGTGCTCACCCAGGTGGAGGTCCTCACCGGCCGGGCGCTGCGCCGGCTGCGTGACCCTCGGCTGGTCGCGCTGAGCCTGCTCCAGCCGTTGATCATGCTGGCGCTGTTCAGCCAGGTGTTCCGCTCCATCGCGAACTCGCCTGGCTTCCCCTCCGGCGCGAACTACATCGACTACCTGCTGCCGGCGATCCTGGTGACCACGGGGAGTCAGTCGGCGGTCTGGTCCGGCGCGGGCCTGGCCACCGACCTGCGCAACGGGGCTCTGGCGAGGTTTCGCACGCTGCCCATCTCGATGATGTCGCTGCTGGTCGCCCGTAGCCTGTTCGACCTGCTGCGCAACGCCATCCAGCTCGTCGCGCTCGTCCTGGCCGCGCTGCTCTTCGGTTACGCCCCGGCCGGTGGGGTCCTCGGGACCGCGCTGGCGTTGCTGATCGGACTGTCCGTCGGTGCGGGGCTGTCCTGGGTGTTCATCGCGCTGGCCAGCTGGGTGCGCAACGTCGAGCTGATGCAGATGCTCGGCTTCATGGTGATCTTCCCGCTGATGTTCGCGTCCAGCGCGTTCGTGCCCATCGCTGGGCTGCCGCCGTGGATGCGGGTGATCGCCACCATCAACCCGCTCAGCTACGCGGTCGACGCCGCCCGGGGCTGGGCGCTGGCCGATCCGGCACTCGGGGCGACGGTCAGCGCCCTGCTCATCTCCGCCGTGCTCCTCGTCGGTGCCGCGCTGGTCGCTTCCCGGGGCGTGCGTAGGCCCTGACGCGGGACGGCCACGTCCCCGCTCAGCGGGCCACCAGCTCGGCGAGCACGCCGTCGCTGAACGGGGGCCAGGCGTCGCGGGCCCACGGACCGAAGTCGCGGTCGGTGAGCGCGACGACGGCCGCACCGGCTACCGGGTCCACCCACAGGAACGTGCCGGAGCGCCCGAAGTGCCCGAAGGTCTCCGGCGAGTTCCGGCTACCCGTCCAGTGTGGACTCTTGTGGTCTCGCAGCTCGAAGCCAAGCCCCCAGTCGTTGGGACGCTGCATGCCCACGCCGGGCAGCAGCCCGTCCAGGCCGGGGTAGGCCACCCGGGTCGCCTCGGCCAGGACCTGCGGGGCCAGCAGTGTCGGCGCCTGCAGCTCCGCGGCGAACCGGGCCAGGTCCGCGCAGGTGGACACGGCACCGGCGGCGGCGGAGCCCGCCAGCCGTGACGAGGACATCCCCAACGGCTGGAACACCCCTTCGGCCAGGTAGTCCACGAAGCGGATACCGCAGGCCGAGGCCAACGCGTCGGCCAGTACCACGAACCCGGTGTTGGAGTAGATCCGCTGGGTTCCCGGATCCGTCGCGACTTCCGGCGTGTCGAACGCCAGCCCGGAGGCGTGCGCGAGGAGGTGGCGCACCGTGGCCCCGGGCGGCCCGGCAGGCCGGCACCAGTCCAGCGCGCCCTCCTGCACCGCCAGCAGCACCGCGTAGGCGGAGAGCAACTTGGTCACCGAGGTGAGCCGGAACGGCAGGTTCTGCGGGCCGTGGCTGCCCACCACGACACCGGAGGCGTCCACCACCGCGACGGCCACCGTGTCGACCGGCCACTGTCGCACACTGCGCAGGCTGTCCATGATCGGCGAAGGTACCGTCAACTCTTCGGCGTCCTCTGGTGGGAGGTACTCAGCGTGCACTCTGACCGATTGCTCCTCGGCCCTGGACCGTCGAACCCCTACCCGGAGGCCGTCGAGGCGTTGAGCCGGCCGGTGCTCGGACACCTGGACCCCGAGTTCCTCGCCCTGGTGGCCGACACCGCGCAACGACTGCGGACCGTCTTCGGCACCCGCAACCGCCTCACCCTGCCGGTCAGCGGTACCGGCTCAGCGGGGATGGAGGCCTGCCTGGCCAGCCTGCTCGAGCCGGGTGAGCTGGCCATCGTCGGGGTGAACGGCTACTTCGGCGAGCGGCTGTGCGAGGTGGCTCGCCGGGTGGGCGCGCGGGTGCAGGCCGTGCACGCCCCGTGGGGGCGGCCCCTGGATCCCGAAGCGCTGCTCGACGCCCAGAGCCGGGCGCCCAGCGCCCGGCTCGTCGCGGTGGTGCACGCCGAGACCTCCACCGGAGTGCGCAACCAGATCGCCCCGCTGGCGGCGTTGCGGGACACCGACACGCTGCTGCTCCTCGACACCGTCACCTCGCTGGGCGGGATCCCGGTCGAGGTGGACTCCTGGGGCGTCGACGCCTGCTACTCGGCGACCCAGAAGTGCCTGGGCGCGCCGTCGGGAGTCGCCCCGGTGACCGTGTCCGACCGGGCAGTGCGGCGGATCCGGGACCGGGAACGGCCGGTCTGCTCGTTCTACCAGGACCTGAGCCTGCTGGACGCCTACTACCAGGGTGATCCCCCGCGCTACCACCACACGGCGAGCTCCACGTTGATCTCTTCCGTGCACGCGGGGCTGGGGCGGCTGCTGGAGGAGGGCCTACCGGCGGTGTGGGAGCGGCACGCGCGGGTGGGCGAGCGGCTCCAGGCGGCGCTGCCCGAGCACGGTTTCGAGGTGTTCGCCGAGCCGGGCCACCGGTTACCGCAGCTCACCGCCGCCCGGCTCCCGGCCGGTGTGGTCGACGCCGAGGCCCGCAAGGTGTTGCGCGAACACTTCGGCATCGAGGTCGGCGCCGGCCTGGGCCCCCTGACCGGCACCGGCTGGCGAATCGGCCTGATGGGCCACAACGCCCAGAACCGCGCCGTCACCACTCTCCTGTCCGCCCTCCCCTCCCTGCTCTGAAGTCGCATTCAGCGGGCTCAGCGGGGTAAACCAGGTGTCGATAACCCCGCTGAGCCCGCTGAATGCGGGCGCCGGGGGTTTGATGGTGAGATCTGGGGCGCTGGCTGTTGGGTGGCGCCGCGATACTGGTCGGGCCTGCCCCGGTCGGGATGGTCGCGGTGACCTGGTCGACCACCGTATCCAGCACGGTGCTGCCCTGAGTGTCCTGGTTGGCGATGTAGACGTGGCTGCCATTCGGGGAGACCGCGACGAAGCCGGGGTCTGCGCCCGCCGTCGGTGAGCACACCGGGTGGAGGGGGGCCGGCGCCGACGGCATCCGACGCGGTCGGCGACCTATCCGGAGGGGGTGGCAGGGTTGCGACCCGCCTTTCGCCTTTCTCTTCGGCCCGGTTGTGTCGTGCGCTGGGCGAGACCGCCGGTACCCATTCTGGCTTCTCGGCCTCGCGCTGGGCCGTCGAGGGCCGCTAGCCGGTCCGGCGCGAACGGACCTTCGATTACGTTGTCAAGGTAGGTCGGCAGGTTCCAGTGTATGTTTCGGGCAATGACGATGCGACCCTCGACGTTTTCTTGTTTCTTGGGTCACTGTTGGGGCGGTTATCGCGTGTGGTGTTGGTCATGGCCAGATACAGGCGGCCCTGGTCGTCTTTCATGCCGTGTCCGGTGAAGTACAGCAACGTGAGATCGTCACTGCGCCGGTTGTGATAGAACTCGCCGATGGCTTCCCCCACAACCTGAAGCGGCTCGTTGATCAGGGTGGTCACCTTGAGGTCGGCGATCTCGGGGTCGCGAAGGACCTTCGCCAGCGCTTCCGCGTCGTGCCCGGGAGCTGTCAGCCGGCGCAGCCCCACGTCGTGGTAGTGGTAGGTGGCTACCAGCAACGCCAGCCGCCGCGGCACGCTAGGTCACCTCGTGGCGGCGCAGGTAGGTGTCGATCAGTGCGCTTCGCTCCTGTGCGGAGCTCTTCTCCAACATGATCGTGTCGCCATCGATGGTCACCACGATGCGGCGTGCCGCGGCATGCCGGGCAAGCCAGTCCCACACGGTCCCGATCAGGACGGTGACGACTCCGGGGGTCGCGGTCAGCGTGATCAGCAGAGCACCGAGGCTGGACGGATCGACACCCTTGGCGCTCGGCGGCGCGTTCTCCGAGGCCACCGGGACGACGGATTCGACGTCGAGGTCTTTGATCTCGGCACGCAACTGCCGAACCGACCGATCGACCTCATTCGGATCGACATCCGGCTCCGACTCGACAATCAGGACAAGATCTCGCGGCACGTGCTCCGCGCCATGATTGCTGCCGTGCCCGGCCATCGGTCGCCTCCCTCAGAATGATCCTGGTCTCTCCCGGGTGTGTGACTAAATCTCCTCCACCGGCTCACACCAGTAGTCACAGGAAAGAGGACGAGCGACGCCCGGCACGTACGGCATGCTCAACCACGACTGGGTGAAGTTAAGTCGCGGACGTCGTTCAAGCAGGGAATGCACAGCCCCGCTGCGTACGGGTCGGTAGCCTCGACGCATGATCAGACCGGCGGCGGCTCTGGGCGTGGCGGCGATCGCGGTTGCCGGCTGGGCAGCACCCGCGCTGCTCCGAGCCCGGGTACTGCGCGTCGCGGCCTGGCCTGGACTGGCCGGCATCGGCCGGCCGGGCAGCGTGGCGTTGACCTTCGATGACGGGCCCGACCCCGATGGCACCCCCGCAGTACTCGACGCGCTGGGCCGACTCGGCTGGACCGCCACGTTCTTCATGCTCGGTGCGCAGGTGAAGCGCCATCCAGACGTGGCGGCGGCGGTGGTGGCCGCCGGGCATGAGGCCGCGGTGCACGGGTTCAGCCACCGCAACCACCTGGCCCGTGGGCCGGCCGAGGTGCACCGGGATGTGGCGCTCGCCACGGCGGTGGTCGCCGCGGCGACCGGAGCGCAGCCGAGCTGGTTTCGGCCACCCTATGGTGTGCTGACGCTGGGGTCGCTGGTCGCGGCTCGGCGCGCCGGGCTGCGACCGGTGCTGTGGACGGCGTGGGGTCGGGACTGGGAAGCCCGCAGCCCGGCCCAGGTGGCCGGCACCGTCGGAGGCCGGCTCCGGCCGGGCGGCACGGTGCTGCTGCACGACTCGGACTGCGTCGCCCGGGTGGCCGGTAGCTGGCGAAGCACTGTGCAGGCACTACCCCGGCTGGCCGAACTCGTCGAGCAGCTGGGCTGCACCGTCGGACCGCTGCGCGACCACCTCGCCGGCGGTAGGCCGGCTCAGGCCGGTCGTGAGTCCTGGCCGGGAACAGCGTGCTGACCGCGTTCGGCGAGCAGATCCAGCACGACCGACGCGGTGTCCGGGTTGCGCACCACATGGCTGGGATTGCCCCGGCGCAGCGCCTGTTGGCGTATCGCGGCGACCAACCCGTCCTCGTCCCTCGGCCAAGGCGCCAGCCCGGCTTCGGCGAGGACCTCGGAGTTGGCTATCCCGTGTCCGGGAATCGGGCGGTAGGTCACCGCGGGCAGCCCGGCGGTCAAGGCCTCGGTCAGGGACAGGCCGCCCGCGTTGTGTACCAGCACGTCGGCGGCCGCCATCAGCTCCGGAACGTCGTCGCGCCAGCCGAGGGCGACCACACCGGGCTGGCTCGACAACTGGGTGCGGAGCCGGTCGTTGCGCCCGCAGAGCACCACCACCTCCGCGACGCCGGAGGAGCTGATGGTGCGAACCACATGGGGTACGTCACCCATCCCGAGCGACCCGGTCGCCAGGAGCACCACCAGGCCGTCCGGCGACAGCCCCAGCTCGGCGCGCAACCGCTGCCGATGGGCGAGGTCGGGCTGATGGGCGAACCGGGGTGACACCAGACCGCCGACGGCCCGCATGGGCGTGCGGTAGACCAGGCGCCCCATCCGCGCCGTGGCCTCGGTCACCGTCACATGGTGGTCGACGGCGGGATGCACCCACAGCCGGTGCACCGCCGGGTCGGTGAGGAAGGTCAGCAGGGTCGCGTCCACCACCCCGGCTTCCTTGAGCTGGCCCAGCGTCTGGCTGGCCAGCATGTAGGTGGACACCACGACGTCGTGATCGCCGACCCAGCGCAGCACGTGGCGCTGCGCCATCCGGCACAGCCCCAGGGCGACCCGCTGCACCCAGCCGGCGTGCTCCAGATGGGCGAACATCCAGTCGAAGAACGCCGGCGCATAGCCGACGCTCAACCGGTAGCCATCCCGCAGCATGTACCGGAATATCCGCGGTAGCGCGTCCAGGTAGTCCCGGCGGTCCGCCGCGACATCCAGCTTGGCGAGCCGACTGATGAGCTCGTCGGCGGCACCGTCGTGCCCCGCGCCGACGCTGCCCGAGATGACCAGCACCCGTACCGCCGTGTCCGCTGCCTGCCCGCCCATTCGGTCCCTGCCTATCCCACGTGCCGCCCGGTCATGTCAGGACTGTCTCCTACAGCGTGTAAGAGACTAGCGGATGTCGCGTGGTGTGACGATTCCCCCCGAGAGTCTCACGCAGAGTGAGTCGACAGGAGCGGCGCGGTTGGCCGTCAGTTCGGCCACAGCCAGTAGATGAGCTGGTAGAACGCGATGGTGGCCTGCACAGCGGCTATCGCGGTGGCCACCCCGAGCGCCAGCACGCTGCTGGGAACCAAGCTCTCGGGACGGGGCGGGTCTGAGTGCAACGCGGCGACCCGAGCCGACACCCCGCATCTGGCGAACGGTAACGCAGTCGGCCAGCGGGACACCCGGCCGGCGGCCCTGCTGGCCAACGCCGCCTTGGTCAGCGCTCGCGCGACCAGCTCCCGGCTGCCGGTCACCGCGGCGGCGTGCTCATCGGCGCTGCGCTCGACGAGGAATGCCACCGCCTCCCGCACCGGGATCAGCACCGGGTTGACGGCGGCGCAGACCTCCGTGGCGGCCCGCAGCCAATGATGCCTGCTCCGTAGGTGCGCGCGCTCGTGCGCCAGCACCACCCGTCGCTCGTCACCATCCAGCACCGACAACAGGCCCCGAGTGACCAGGATCCGGCCTGGACGGCCCGGCACGGCGAAGGCGTGGGGATCGTCCAGCGCCACCACGGCCAGCTCACCGGTCCCGCATGAGCTGCACACCGCCCGCAGCTCCCGGGTCGTGGCCCGGCGGGCCCGCAGCACCTTCGCCACCCGGATCGCGCCGAAGACCAGCAGGACCACGGCGGTGACCCCGATCAGCTCGGGTACCGGATCCTGCAGCTGCACTCCGCGCTCCAGGGCTTCATCGGCGACCAGCGACGTATAACCCAACAGGGTGGCCGACAGCAGGACCAGACCCCAGGTCGCCGCCGCGGCGCACAACATCGCGGCAACCACGAACACGGCGGCTCGCGTCGGCGCTGTCCGGGCGACGACGATCCGGCTGATCGCGGCCAGCAGCAGTGACAGCGCCGCCGGCACGTACACGCTGACCGTCATGGGCGCCGCCGCAGCATCGCCCGCAGCGACCGCGCATCCTCCACGGACAACGAGGTGGCGAACCGCTGCAGTACGGCCTGCCGATCCCGGCCGCGGCTCAGCAATGCCTGCATCTGCTCGGCGGCGAGCTCCTCGGCGCCCTTGACGGGGAAGTACTCGTGGCGGCGGCCGTCGGCCACCCGGCCGATCAGCCCCTTCTCATACAACCGGACCAGGATGGTCTGCACGGTGTTGTAGGCCAGCCCACCGCCGACCGCCCGCCGCACGTGGGCCGCCGTGAGTGGCCCGTCGGCGGCCCACAACGCGGCCAGCACCTCGGCCTCGAGCTCGCCTGCCGCCCGCCGCGATGGCATCGGGCCATACTAGCCGGCCGGCGCCGTGCTCAGTCACGCGAGCCCGTAGCACGGTTCAGCTCGGCCCGGACGCGAACGAGTCGAGCACGCCACCACCGCTCTCGTCCCGGGTCGGTCACGGCGAAGGTGTCGAGCAGGGCGGCGTCGGGGGCGGGTGGTGTGCGGGGCACGAGCAAGGAGCCCGCAACCGGTCGCAGCGAGTCATCGTGGTTCACCACGTCGCCCGTCAGCAGCGCGAGCGTGCCCAGGCCGCAGGCGAAGCCCAGTTCCGGCAGCGCCCCGGCCAGCGCGGTCTGCGCGGCCAGGCCGACGCTGGTCTCCAGCGCGGAGGACACCACACAGGGCAGCCCGGCGGCCTCGGCGACCCGTAACGAGCGGTGCACCCCGCCTAGCGGGGTGCACTTGATGACCGCGATGTCGGCGGCAGCGGCGACCGCGACCCGTAGTGGGTCCTCGGCTCGGCGGATGGACTCGTCGGCGGCGATCGGCACCGTGACCTTGCGGCGCACGGTGGCCAGCTCCTCGATGGTGCGGCAGGGCTGCTCCACGTACTGCAACCCGCCGGCGGCCTTGTCGAGCTGAGGAATCACCGCCACGGCCGTATCGGTGTCCCAGAGCCCGTTGGCGTCTATCCGGACCGCTCCCCGCGGGCCCAGAGCATCGCGCACCGCCTCGACGCGGGCCAGGTCCGCACCGAGGGAGCCGGGGTGGTCGGCGACCTTGACCTTCGCCGTGCCGCAGCCGGAGGCGGACACGATCTCGTGGGCACGTTCCGGGCCGACCGCCGGAACCGTGCAGTTGACCGGGACACGCTCCCGGACCGGCCCGGGCCACCCGACCGTCGCGGCCTCGACCGCCGTGGCCAGCCAGCCGGCCGCCTCCCGGTCGTCGTACTCCCGGAACGGACAGAACTCGCCCCACCCGCCAGGCCCCTCGATCAGCATCCCCTCCCGAACGACGACCCCCCGAAACCGTGTCGCCATCGGAATGGAGTACACGCGCGCCCCGTCGAAGTCGACGCCGTCACTCATTCCTCGTCCGAAGGGTCTCATGGATGCTTGTGCACCTTTACGCACAGTTGCCCGGGGTCTCATGGATGCTTGTGCACCTTCCCTGGGGGGCGCTCGCGTCGCTAGGTCAGCTCGATGATCACCTGGCGGTTCTGTGCTGCGGGGATGGGGTCGAGGTTGCCCTGCTGGTCTCGATCGGGAACGAACCCGGGAAAGTCACTGCCCAGTCCGCGGGTACTGATCCGGTCGGCTGGGGCGCCGAGGGTGACCAGGAGATCACGGACCGCATCAGCTCGTTTCTCCGACAGCTGGAGCCGGTATTCTGTGGTGCCGTCCGACGCGGTGGTTCCGGTGAGCAGCGCCCTTTTCCCGTTCTTGATAGCCTGCGCGTAGTCAGCGAGGACCACGCGGGTCTGGTCGGGATCTCGGAACACGGCCTGGTTGGGCACGAAGCCGACGGCGCCGTCCCGCAGCACCGTGATCGAGGGCAGCGGTCCGATCGAGTGGGCCGCGACCGGCACGATGGTGACGGGGGGCAGCCCGTTCAGCGTTCGCGTGCCGGGCAGCGGAGCCTGCTTGGTCTCTGCCTTGCCGCCCGCCGATTCGACGATCTCCGTCCAGAGCGCGACCAGCACGGCTCGGGCCGGCGCGGGTAGCGGCTGCTGCGGCGGCGCGGTGTCGCCGAGTCCGGTGAACACCACCCGCATCCCGGCGAGGTGGGGCAGCTGTTGCGTGCGTCGGAGCTGGTCGACCACCTCGTCGGGGTTCGAGTCGAGCAGCGCGCCGCCCTGGTCCTGAAATCGCAGGGCACCCGTGGTCTGCAGACCGCTGTCGATCACCACGATGGTCTTGGGCCCGACCGCGTCGCCTACTGAGCGCGCCGCGAGGTTGACGGCGTCGAGCAGGTCCACCTCAGGGTTGCCCGCGCGGGCCTTGTCGATCAGGTTCTTGAGCTGGTTGACCTGATCCTGGTGATAGAGAGGATTGTCGTTCCCGGTCTTGAGTGAGATGGGGGCCGACGCGGTAGGGCTCCCGTCGTCCACGATGACGGTTGCGGGTGAGCCGAGCTCGGATGCGGTGTCGATCTCGGCCTTGACCGTGTCCAGCAGGCTGGGCGCCACCATGTTGGAATGCGCCCCCACGACCACGGCGAGCGCTCCCGGGGCGGTGGTCGCCGTGTTGTCGCCGCAGCCGGCGCAGAGCAGCGAGCCGAGCACGAGCGCGCTGCTGACCAGGCCGCGCCTCGTTCCCAACGAAACCGGGAGATGCATTGTCGCCGTCCTTGAAGGTGAAGAGACGCGGCTCAACGAGCGAGCCAGTAAGTGCGGTGCGTGGGGCAGCGCAGGCCAAGGGAGCAGCTCTCGCAGTGGTGAGCACGCCAGGCGCCCTGGCAGTCTGGGCACAGCTGCAGTGAGCTGGCGCAGTAGCCGCAGGCTCCCACTTGGGCTGTGTCGGTACCGGTTCCGCCGATGGTTCTCCAGAACCATGACCAGATCTCCATCGGCTCAGTTCCCCGGTCCCAGATTCCCTGGGCCCAGATTCCCTGGACCCGGGACCGTGGTGAGGTCCGGGCGCGACGCGCGGCCGGCGGCGATCTCAACCCCATCAGTCACCGTGGGGTTGGCCAGGTTGCGGGCGAGATGGTGCTGGTAGTGGTGCTTGAGTTCGGCGGCGAAACCATCCTGCGCGGCCCGCTTGCCGGCCCACTGCTCGGCGAGATCGGCTTCCGACTCACGGGCGCGTTCCACGTCGAAGCGCGTCACCACCAGGTCGGTGTGCCTGGCCACCAGCTCGGCCCCGAGCTCGGTCACCCGGAGCCGGGCCGCGCGCAGATTCTTCAGGTACGGGTTGTACCTGGTGGCGCTGCGCATCAGGACGACCGCTCCGATGGCGAGCACGACGAGCAGCCAGCCGACAGTGAGGGTTCCCCAGCCGATGCCGGCGCGTTCGAGCAGGGACGGCTCGCCGGGCTGCGCACCGCTGGGCTGCTGTAGCAGATAGGCCGTGCGAACCTGCGCCACGAACAATGACACGCCCACCCACAGCACCGTCCCGGCCGCCAGCCCCGCGACGAGAGCACCGCGACCGTGCCGTCCTCGGCGAACTCGGGCGAGCAGCTCGCCGAGCTGCTTGGGGAGCAGGACGTTCACCAGGATGATGGATGCCGACAGCACCATTGTCTCCCCGAGGGAGCTCCCCATCAGCTGGAACGCGGTGTAGTTCAGGCCGATCTCGGCGACCGCAGCCCCCAGGTATGTCAGCCAGTCTTTGATGGCCTCCCCGCGACGGTTCTCGTCGACCCGGCTCCGAGCGGGCCAGTATCCCCCTTTGTCGCCGGGCTCCGCGCCGTCGACGATACTCTGCATGCGGTCGCGATATGAGCAAGCCTCGTGTAGCTCCTGGTCGAGTTGGTTGTCGGCCCGCTCTGCTGCCGCGTGCTTGCGGATCGCGGCCCGATAGAGCAACTGGGCGGTTTTCCGGTCCTTGTGCTGCCGCAGCTCCGCCTCCGCCGACCAGCGGTGGTTCCACCGGTCGATCTTGTTTTCCATGATCAGCGGATGGCCGTGGGTACCGAGGTTGACGTCGTACATGTCGCTGGCCGCGTCCCTGCGCGCCTCGGACTCGACGAAATCTCGTAACATGGCCTCATCGATCCAGGGCCTGGGTCCGGGCCCGCCACGACGTGGATGTCGTCCTCGCTCGGAACGGGTTCCGGGGGCTTCTTGCGCAGCGGCACCGCGATCACTCCCCTGTTCTCGGTTCGGTTTCGTCGGTCACGTCGCGGGCCGGTAGCGTGAGCGCGGGCGTTCGGCTGAGGAAGTCCCTGAGGCGCCAGTGATATCTCTCCGCGTCCCGGCCGTCGATCTCGAGGACGAGAATCGGCAGGTCACTCTCGGGCCATGGCTCAGTGCTGACCGCCGGCGGCGGCCCGGTCCGATGCGGGTCCGAACAGCGCCGGCGGAGCGCGGTGTGATAGATCTTCACCAGGTGTTCGTAACGCGCGACATGGGCGTTGGCCGCCTCCCGGGCGAGGGCGATGAGGTGGTGCCGGGTGCTGAAGAGTTGACCGAGCCTTTGTTCGGCCTCCTTCTGTTCGCGTACCCAGCGCTGGTACGCCTTCCGCGCCGCGGCGGCCTCCCGGGCCTCGAGCACCCGCGGCGGGATACTGGACAGCGGTTGCGGTTCGGCGTCCTGGGCTGCCGGCTTCACCGGGGCCACCTCCGGGGGCATCACCTGCTCCCGGCGGTGTTGGTCGAGCAGAATGAGAACCTGCACCGCCTCGTGGTCAATCGGGTCGATCTTCCCGTGCAGCCATCCGTTGACCGCTCGCCGGCTGATCTCCGCGTGGGCGCGTAACGACTCCAGGTAGGGTGGCGGCTGGTCTGGGTCAGCGGGTGGACGCTGGGCGTCGCGGCGGCCGTGCCAGGCCACCCGCCAGCGCTCCACGGCCCGGATCGGCCTGGGAGCGGGAGCCGCCCCGTCTGTGGTGGGTACGAGCTGCATCGGACCCTTCCCCGTGTTAGCTACCCGATGACCGGGCGGTTGTACCATTGATACCGTCAGCAAAGCGGCTTTTCGTTACAGAACGCATGCGATCAGGGGATCTGGTCACTCTCAGTGACCAGATCCAGCGCCTCGTCAGGCCGACGTTCAGATCCAGGGGGGCGGGACGCGCTCGGGTCAACGCCTCGCCGTATCCCGCTCATCCGGCGTGTCTCGGCCGGATCCGACATGGCGGTCGATGCAGTCAGAAGAGCGGGTGAACCGTCAACGACACCGGTGAGGATGTGGACGGGGCGAAGGCCGCTGGGTGCGTGGGGTGAACCGGGCGGTCACGGAGTGCGTGCTCGTCGGCAGCGTCGTGAGGAGGAAGGCGAAGCCGTGGAACACCGGCACCGGGGCGCCCCGCCGCGCGCTAACCCCAGCCGAGCTCGTGCAGCCGGTGCTCGGGGATGCCGAAGTGATGCGCCACCTCGTGCACCACGGTCACCGCAACCTCCTCGACGACCTGCTGCTCGTCGTCGCATACCTCAAGCAGGGCGTCTCGGTAGATGGTGATCCGGTCGGGGAGCACCCCGGCGTAGTGCGAGTCACGCATGGTCAGCGCGACCCCCTCATAGAGCCCGAGCAACCCGGGCTCGTCGGGGTTGCTCGGCTCGACCAGCACCACCACGTTGTCCATCGCCTCGGAAAGCTTGGCCGGAATCAGGTCCAGCGCATCGGCCACCAGTTCGTCGAACCGGTGGGCGCTCAGCCAGGTGCCCATCAGGGCGGCGAGGCTGCGGGAACGTCGACCTGGGTCACCGGAGGCGTCGCCACGGGCGCCGGTCCCGCCTCGCGCGGAGCGGCCGGGGCAGGTTGCCTGCCCACCTGCACTGGCCCCTTCACGCTGCCGGTCACCGGGGCGAAACCGGAACGGTCGGGCAGGAACGCGCCGAGCCGGCAGTCCACCCGGGTGCTACCGGCCTGCCAGCTCTCCGTTCGCAGCGTCTCCCAGAACAGGGTGAGTCTCTTGTTCGCGACGACTGCGGGGCCCCCCGCGAAGTCCTTCGCCAGCCGGGTGCATTCCGTGTTCAGCACCCGGTCCTGCGCGGCTTCGTCGGGGTGCCCCTGGGGGAAGGCGCCTTTGAGGTCGACCACCCCGACGACCTCTATGGCATGGGCGTCCGCGCAGTCGACGGGGTCGCCCAGGGCTTTACCGTCGTTTCCCAGGCAGGTGCCGGGCGGATGCACGTCGGACTGGTCCTGCCCCAGCACGCTGCCGGTGGTGAGGAACAGCGTTCCGGTGCGGCCGGCGGACTGCACCCCACAGCGTAGCGTCCGGTCTCCCTGTGCCCAGCTGGCCTCGCTGGGTTTGATCGCCCCCACGGTGAACCGGCCGAACGGGTCGAAGTGATCGGCCAGCGCCTGGATGGTGAGCTGGGTGCAGCGCTGCGTCACGAGCTGCTGCCAGCGCGCCGGGTCGGGGAAAGCGGCCCGGGCGCCGAAGTCCTGGAGATCCAGCGTCCCGGTGACCTCGAACAGGTGGGGTTGGGCGCAGCTCACCGCGTCGGCATCGACGGCGTCTGGTTTCCGCCAGCTCAGGCAGGTGTGTGCGGGGGCCCGGAGCGACTGTGCGCTAGGTGTGGTGGCCGTGCTGGGCCCGACGGCGAGCAGGGGCGCCTTCCCGGTCGGCACACCGACGGCGACCAGCGCCACCAGCGCGCCCAGCACGGCCCCAACGGCGAGCCACCGGGCGCTGCGACCGGCGCGGTGCCCGTCTGGGCTCACCGGCGTATCGGGAGGTGCCATCCCCACCATCTTGCTACTCGGTCGCGGTGGTTACCAACTATCCGCGATCGGTCAGCCGGCTCCGCTTGCGGACCTTGAGCGTCTCGATGACGATCGGGATGATCGACAGTGCGACGATGCCGACCAGGATCAGCTCCACATTATCTTTGATGAACGTGATCCGGCCGAGCCAGAAGCCCAGCAGAGTCACTCCGGTGGCCCAGAGGACGCCACCGACGATCGAGTAGGTGAAGTACTTTCGGGGATTCATGCGACCTACCCCCGCGATCGCCGTGATGAAGGTCCGCACGATGGGGACGAAACGGCCCAGCAGGATCGCCCGCGCGCCGTACTTGTCGAAAAAGGTGTGCGTCTTGTCCACGTACTCCTGTCTGAACAGTCGGGAGTCCGGCCGGTTGAACAGTGCCGGCCCCGCCTGGTGGCCCAGATAGTAGCCGACCACGTTGCCCACCACGGCACACACCGTGAGCAGCAGGCAGACCAGCCAGATCGGGGTGCCGATGAAACCGTTCGCGACGAACAGCCCGGCGGTGAACAGCAGCGAGTCGCCGGGCAGGAAGAATCCGATGAGCAGGCCGCATTCAGCGAAGATGATCAGGCACAGCCCGACCAACACGGAGGGGCCCAGCATTCGCAGCAGCTGCGCGGGGTCGAGCCAGGCCGGGCCGAGGGCCAGCGACACGCTGGCGGGGGAGGGCGTCACGGTGCCACGGTAGCCGCAAGACCCGACATGCCGGCGGTACGCCGCTGCCACCAGGCGCGCTCACCAGGCGCTGATCACGCCGGCCAGCGCGCCGGCCACCGCTCCGAGCAGCACCGCCAGGATGAGCACGGTCGAGGCGGACAGCCTGGGCTTGGCATGCGCCGGTCCGCGACCGGGCGGTCCCGCCGGCGCCGGTCGGGGACCGGGCGTGGGCCCCATCGGCGACCCGCCGCCCAGCCCGGATGCCTGGGCACGCAACGCGGCGGACAGCTTCCGGTGCACCTCGTCGGTCACACTCACGAGCCCTCCAACATCCGCTGGAGGGCGTCCAGCGCGCGGCTGGCGCTGGACTTCACCGTGCCGCGGCTGACGCCGGTGGCCGCCGCGATCTCCGCCTCGCTCATCCCTCCGTAGTAGCGCAGCACCAGCACCTCACGTTGCCGCGGCGGCAGCCGGCCCAGCGCGACGACCACGGCCTGATGCTCGGTGGTGAGCATCGCCAGCGACTCCGCTGACCGCGCGTTGGCCTGGTGCGGGGGGATGTAGCCGCGAGCGGTCTTACGGCGGCGCAGCACCGAGCGGGAGCCGTTGACCACCGCGGTGCGCAGGTAGCCCAGCGCGGCCGCCTCGTCGCGCAGTCCCGACCAGTGCCGGTGCAGTCCGGTGAACGCCTCCTGCACGACGTCTTCGGCGGTGGCCGCCTCATCGACCAGCAGGATAGCCAGCCGCACCAGCCGCGTCCGGTGCTGGCGGTACAGATCCTCCAACGTCAGCGGGGTGTCGACCGGGGCCTGGAGCGGGGCGTCGACTGTGACGTCGACCGGGGCGTCGAGCACCCGCAGGTGGCGCAGCGTCGTCTCGACCGAGTGCTGCACGGTCACGCGGTCCAGTGGTTCGTCGGGGGCCACGCCGGAAACGTACTGCGGCCACATCGGGCCCGTCCGATCGCGTCTGGCTGGATGGATGGGCCATACTGCGAGCCACCGTCCGCGAGTCACCGCGCCACCCTGCACAGCCACACCGAGTAGCCGGAGGTCATCCACCATGCCCATCGCGACGCCCGAGGTCTACAGCGAGATGCTGGACCGCGCGAAGGCCGGCGAGTTCGCTTACCCGGCGATCAACGTCACCTCGTCGGAGACGCTGAACGCCGCGCTGCGCGGGTTCGCCGAGGCCGGCAGTGACGGTATCGTGCAGCTGTCCACGGGTGGGTCGGAGTTCGCCTCTGGCGGCAAGGTCAAGGACATGGTCACCGGCTCGGTGGCGATGGCCGAGTTCGCGCGCGTGGTGGCCGCGAAGTACCCGGTCAATGTCGTGCTCCACACCGACCACTGCCCGGAGAACAAGCTTGACACCTTCGTCCGGCCGCTGATCGCGATCTCCCAGGAGCGGGTGGCCCGGGGGGAGAACCCGCTGTTCCAGTCCCACATGTGGGACGGCTCGGCCACCGAGCTGCATCGCAACCTCGCCATCGCCGCCGAGCTGCTGGAGGCCTGTGACAAGGCGAAGATCATTCTGGAGGTGGAGATCGGTGTCGTCGGCGGTGAGGAGGACGGCGTCGCGAATGAGATCAACGAGAAGCTTTACACCACCGCCGAGGACTACGAGCACACCGTCGAGGCCCTTGGCGGTGGTGAGCGGGGTCGTTACCTGCTGGCCGCGACGTTCGGCAATGTGCACGGTGTGTACAAACCGGGCAACGTGAAGCTCCGGCCGGAGATCCTGCAGATGGGGCAGGAGGTCGCCGCCCGCAAGCTGGGTCTGCCCACCGGTTCACAGCCGCTGGACCTGGTGTTCCATGGCGGGTCCGGCTCGGAGCCGGCGGAGATTCACCAGGCGCTCTCCTACGGTGTGATCAAGATGAATGTCGACACCGACACCCAGTACGCCTTCACCCGCCCGATCGCCCACCACATGTTCACCAACTACGGCGGGGTGCTCAAGGTCGACGGCGAGGTCGGCGACAAGAAGGTCTACGACCCGCGGTCCTATCTCAAGCAGGCCGAGCAGTCGATGGCCGCCCGGGTGGTGCAGGCCTGTGAGAACCTCCGTTGCGCCGGGCGCACGCTGGCCCGGTAGCCGATCGCGGCACCACGGCAGGATGGAGCGATGACCGTGCACGGCAACCTGCTGGGACCCCACCCGACGCTGCTGCCCGAGCAGCCCGACGCGCAGGCCGCACTCGCTGCGGCGAACGATCCCGCGGCGGCCGCCGCCGCATACCCCGGTTTCTCGGCCGCATGGGCGGCGCTGGCGTGCCGCGCGCTCGACGAGGGGGACGCCGTCGCCGGCTACGCCTTCGCCCGCACCGGCTACCACCGCGGCCTGGACCACCTCCGGCACGCCGGCTGGAAGGGTCACGGCCCGGTGCCGTGGTCGCACGGCCCCAACCGGGGTTTCCTGGCCGCGCTGGCCGCGTTGGCCCGGGCGGCCACTGAGATCGGCGAGAAAGCCGAGGCCCAGCGGTGCCGGGGGCTCCTCGACGAATGCGATCCCGCCGCGGCCGGTGCCCTGGGCTTGAGCTGACCCGGGTGGGGCCCGCAGTGCCCATGAGCGGATTTCCACCAGGCGAGCACACCCTCTTCACGCAGGTCAGGGGCGGTGCCGCCCCTGCGGCGTAGTCGGAGTGTTCCGCAGAACACCCCAGCCCCCCAAGCCATAACCCCTTGCCGGCCCCGAGATCCTGGGCGTTCTCCAGTGCGCCGAGTTCGACAGGGGCGCTGTCCCAATGCGCCCGAGCAGCCCTCCTGTCGAACTCGGCGACAGTAGAGCTGATCATAAACAGCGAGATCGGCTGTCCAACGTGCACAGGCCGAGGTAACCGAGCTGCCGATGCTCGTCGGACAGCAAGCTCAGGACATCGGGGGCGGGAACCTCTGGCGGCCACCGCACCATGCTGCGCTCACCGCTGAGGAGAGCACGGCGCCGACCTCGTCCACGGTGGTCGGAGCGATCAGCATGCGGCAGGACTCGGGTCTCAGCACACCGGCGTCCGGGCTCGTCAGCGTCTGCCGCAGAGCGGGCCGGTTCAGATCAGTGAGTCGAGCTCTAGCCGGACGGGGAACGGTACTCTGAGGGTGAGTGCGCCTGTGACTGCTCCGGAGTCTGCGTAGCCGAAGTTCTCTGCGAGGTGGCAGGCCAACATTGACACCGGCTCGTCGAGGTCCACGAGCGTCGGACACGGCGGCGGGTCAACTGCGGATGAGCCGCCAGTCCTCGGTGTGGCGGTACCAGGTCCAGCGGTCGGTGGTCTGGTCGGCGACACCGTCGCGCCACACGCCGGTGGGCCGGCAACCCAGCTGCACGGCGCGCCCGGCGGCGCACCGCACCAGGCGCCCGCGCAACCCGCGCTGCCCGGGCAATCCGCGCAACCCGGTCAGCCCGCGCAACCCGGTCAGCACGGGCAGCACGACCCGGACCAGCAGCCCGAGCGCGCGGTCCGGTACCACCTCCAGCCGGCGGGCCCGCCCGCGTAGCACCACCTCGTCGTCGCAGTAGGCCACCCCGTCCAGCGGCCGCACCACCCCGAGCCCCACCAGTACACCACCGGAGTCGTCCCGCACCAGGGGCACCCGATCCGGCTCGCCGCGCAGCGCGAGGACTGCCGCCCTCGCGGGCACCGTCGGCAGGCCCCAGAGCCGGGCCACTGCCGAGGACGCCGAGAACGGCACGTAGCCCACCGGCACCGTTCCCACGGCGTCGGCGCGCAGCAGCCGCAGCAGCACCGCAGCCAGGTCGGCGTCGGTGCCGCAGATCACCAGGCGCCGACCGTCCAGGCCCGCCAGGACGTCGCTGAGCTCCTCGCGCCCCGGGCGGGCCGGCACCGCCACCACCGCGGCGGTGCCGGTGCCGGGCCACCGAGCGGACCCGCAGGTCAGTACCACGGCACCGACCACTCCCACCTCCTGGGGCTACGCTCAATCGGCGCACCAGCGCGGCGAGTCCCCCTGTGTTGATGGAGTACCACATGCCGGCGATCGTGCTCATCGGTGCCCAGTGGGGTGACGAGGGCAAAGGCAAGGCCACCGACCTGCTCGGCGAGCGGGCCCAGTGGGTGGTGCGCTACCAGGGGGGCAACAACGCGGGCCACACCGTGGTGCTGCCCGACGGGCAGGACTTCGCGCTGCACCTCATCCCGTCGGGCATCCTCAACCCGGGCGTGACCAACGTCATCGGCAACGGTGTGGTGGTGGACCCCGGCGTGCTGCTCGACGAGCTGGCCGGCCTGCAGGCCCGTGACGTGGACACCGAGCGGCTACTGATCTCCGCCGACGCGCATCTGATCATGCCTTATCACGTCGCGATAGACAAGGTCACCGAGCGCTACCTGGGCAAGTCCAGGATCGGTACCACGGGGCGCGGGATCGGACCCACCTACCAGGACAAGGTGGCGCGGGTCGGGGTCCGGGTCCAGGACCTGCTGGACGAGAAGATCCTGCGGCAGAAGGTCGAGGCCGCGCTGGAGTTCAAGAACCAGGTGCTGGTCAAGGTCTACAACCGGCGCGCGCTGGACGCCGAGCATGTGGTGGACACCGTGCTCGAGCAGGGTGCGCGCTTCGCGCACCGGATCGCCGACACCCGGCTGATACTCGACGCGGCGCTGCGGCGCGGCGAGACGGTGCTGCTGGAGGGCAGCCAGGGCACCCTGCTCGACGTCGACCACGGCACCTACCCCTTCGTCACCTCCTCGAACCCGACGGCGGGCGGCGCCTGCGCCGGGTCGGGCATCGGCCCCACCAGGATCACCGCCGTGGTGGGCATCCTCAAGGCCTACACCACCCGGGTCGGCTCGGGCCCGTTCCCCACCGAGCTGCACGACGCCATGGGTGAGCGGCTGCGCGAGGCCGGGGGGGAGATCGGGGTCACCACCGGGCGGGCCCGGCGGGTCGGCTGGTTCGACGCGGTGATCGGGCGCTACGCGGCGCGGGTGAACGGGATCACCGACTTCTTCCTGACCAAGCTCGATGTGCTGTCCGGTCTGGACACGGTGCCGGTGTGTGTGGCCTACGAGGTCGGCGGCAGGCGCACCGAGGAGATGCCGATGACCCAGACCGACCTGCACCACGCCGTGCCGGTGTATGAGGAGCTGCCCGGCTGGTCGGAGAACCTGTCCCGCTGCCGCACCCCGCACGAGCTGCCAATCCACGCCCAAGCCTATGTAGCCCGACTGGAGCAGCTCTGCGGAGCCCGCATCTCCGCGGTCGGCGTCGGCCCCAGCCGACACCAGACGATCGAGCTTCGCGCGATCTGAGCCGCTGTTCGGACCCGAACAGCGTTCGGACGTCGCCGCGCACCGCTACTCTGCTCCGAATGGCGACTACGGAGGACCAGATGAGCTGTGAACACGTGGGGCAGCTGCCTGAGCCGGCGCCCGAGCCGCCGGAGGCGGCGAGCTGCGAGGACTGCGTCGCGCTGGGCGAGTCGGAGTGGGCGCGGCTGCGGATGTGCCTGACCTGTGGGCATGTGGCCTGCTGCGACTCCAACCCGTACCGGCACGCCACCGCGCACTACTACCGCAGTGAGCACCCGGTGATGCGCTCCGCCGAACCGGGGGAGGCCTGGCGCTGGTGCTACCGCGACCACCGCCTGGTCTGAGCCCCTGGCCCACGGTGCCGGACGTCCCGAACTCAACAGGAGAGCTGGTCGCGGGGAGGCTCCGCTGCCGAGTTCGGGAACGCCAGGGTGGTGCGGATCAGATGACGCTGTCCAGGGCTCCGCTCTTGGCCTGGGCGATGATGTCGCCGAACTGCCCGGCGCTCATCCGGACCTGGGCGCCGAAGTCGTCGGTGAGCACGACGCGCTGCTCGGGCGGGGCGGACTCGTCGACGAACAGTTGCGGGCAGTCGCAGTTGTTGCACTTACCGCAGAAGGTGGCGAGTGGCTGGGCGGTGGTGATGTCGAACATGGTAAACCTCCGGTGTCGTTGCCTGACACCCGACGGTACTTGCCGCGCGACGAGTCGCGAGACGCCTCACCGGGTGGAACCGGGGATAGCCTTACAGATCCGGAGGATGTGATGGATGAGCTGGCCGCTCTGTTGACCGGTGCGGCCGCGCGGGACGCGCTGGCCCGCCGCGATATCGCGGCGGTGTTCCGCATCCTGCGGGACTCGGGGGTGAGCCAGGTCCGCATCGCGCGCGCCACCGGGCAGCGCGAGTCGGAGGTCTCCGAGATCCTCGCCGGGCGCCGGGTGCAGTCCGTCGCGGTGCTGGAGCGGATCGCCGACGGCGTGGGGGTGCCCCGGGGCTGGATGGGCCTGGCGTACAGCGCCGGCCTCGAACCGGAGCCGGCGCCGCCGCGGCACGTGCTGACCGAGGCCCAGACCAGAGCCATCATGATCGATCAGGCCACCACCGTGCTCGCCACCGTGGTGTGGGGTGCGCCGCCCTGCGCCCCCGCCACCAGGGTCCGCGCCAAGGGGGCTCCGACCCCGGTGCCGAGCCGGGTCGGGACCGCCGACGTCACTCGGGTGGCGGCCACCACCGACCGGCTCAGCCGGCTCGCCGGTGATCTCGGCGGGATCCCCCTGACCGATGCGCTGACCGCGCACACCCGGGCCGGCGAGGCGCTGCTCGGCGCCACCATGAGCGAGCCGGTCCGCCGGCGGCTGCTGGTCGCGCTCTCCGACGCGCACCGCATCGCCGGCAGCGCGGCCAGCGGCGCCGGGCTGCGGAACCTGGCTCGGGAGCACTACAGCCGCAGCATGGAGTGTGGCTGCGCCGGAGGTGACCGGCGGCGGGTGGTGGTGAACCTGGCCCACTTGGGGTCTCTTGAGCTGCGCGCCGAGCCGAGCGAGGCGCTGAGGTTCTTCCAGCTCGGTGCGGCGGCCGCGCCGACCCGGCTCACCCGCGCGGTGCTGCAGTATGACTGCGCCCTGGCGCTCGGGATGCTCGGCCTGGCGGAGGACGCGCTGCGCGAACTGCGCTGGGCGGCGGAGTCCTTCGAGTCGGCGAGCGAGGAAACCCGGCCCTGGGAGGGCTTCGCGACCGCGTTACCGCACGTTGAGGGCCGTACCTACCTCGCGCTGGGGCGCTTCGACCGCGCTGCGGTGGCCTTCGCTGCGGCGGCGGAGGGAGCGAGCCACGCCGTGGTGTGCACGGTGAACAACTCCGCGCTGCTCGCGGCGGCGCAGCTGCGGTGCGGCGAGCTGCGGTCCGGACTGACCACCGCCGCACAGGTGATCACTTTGACGAGGAGCCTGCGCTCGGTGCGGCTGCGGGATGGTCTCAAGCCGCTGCACGAGGCCGCCGCCGCCCGGCGCGAGTCGGCCTGCCAGGACCTGGGCCGCGAGCTGGCGAGGCTGCGCGGCGCGGCGTGACCAGCCGGCAGGACTCCTGTCAGCGCAGCAGCGCGGGGACGTCCTGAGGCGCCACCGGCGGGGCCAGCGCGGCGCCGCGTGCCGAGTCGGCACCGGCATCACGCCACCAGCTCACCTGCTCGGTGTCGTCGATACCCGCCACCACCACGGCGGTGCCGGTGCGGCGGATCAGCGGCACCATGCCGGCCACCGCGGCGCGCACCACAGAGTCGGGCGTGCGCGCGGCGGCGCGTACCAGCGGGCCGGCCATCTCCACTCCCTGCACCGGCAGGGACTCCAGCAGGACCAGGTTCCCCAGCGCCTGGCCGTACCGGATCAGCACGGTGCGCACCCCGATGTCCGCCAGGGTGACCACGTTGTCCACCGCGTCGCCGTGCCCCGCGACGATCACCTCGACCGGCATCCCGAGCTGGATGTCCTCCGGTCGCAGCCGGGCCGCCGCCAAGGCGTCGCGTACCACCGCCACCAGGTCCGGGTCCTGGGTCAGGTACGTGGTCAGGTCCACGCGGACCGGTGGCACCGCCACCCCGAGCCGGTCGCGCCAGCCGCGGAGCTGCTCGCAGGCCTGCCGCAGCATCCACGGTCCGAGCGTGAGGACCAGGCCGGTCTGCTCGGCGAGCGCGAGGCAGTCCTCGTGCCCCACCACGCCGCGCTCCGGATGTTCCCAGCGCAGTAGCGCCGCCAGCGCCACGGTCCGGCCGGCGTCGGACGCCGCCGGGTCGAGCCGTACCAGCGGCTGGTAGCACAGGGTGACCTGGCCGTTCTCCCAGGCCTCGGGCATGGCGGTGGCCAAGACGTACCGGGCCCGCTCCTCGGCGTCGACGGATGGGTCGAACAGTCCCCACTGCCCTCGGCCGGTTCGCCGAGCCCGGTGCAGCGTCGCCTCCGCGGCGCGGATCAGCTCCTTCGCGTCAGCCTCCATGGCTGTGCGGCGCGCGACGATGCCCATACACGCGGAGACGGCGAGCCCGTGGCCGGCGAGGTAGACCGGTTCGGACAGCTCGGTGTTGATGCGCGCGGCGAGGGTGGCGGCGTTGGGGGTGCTCGGCGACTCCTCGATGAGGACCGCGAACTCGTCGTCGTCGAACCGGGCGACGAACGCGCGCTCCTCGGCGAGCAGCGACTGGAGCCGCGTGGCGACCGACCGCAGCAGGAAGTCACCGAAGCCCAGGCCGAGGCCCTCGTTGACGACCGCGAAACAGTCCAGGTCGATCTTGCAGAGCATCAGGGCGGCGTTGCGGTCACGCTCGAGCACCGAGTCGAGATGACTGGCGAAGTGCAGCCGGTTGGGCAGCCCGGTCAGCAGGTCGTGCAGCGACTGGTGACGCACCCGCTGCTCGAGCAGCTGCTGGTCGGCGACGTCCTGGACCATGGTGACGTGGTAGGCCGGGCTGCCCACCGCGTCACGCAGCACTGACACGGCCAGCGCGACCCACGTGGTGTCTCCGTGCCCGGTCAGCGCCTTGACCCTGCACTGGAAACGGTCCCGCCTGCCGCCGGTGAGCGACCGGTAAGCGGTCCGCAGCGCCACCGCGTCAGTGGGGTGGAAGAGCTCGCTCAGGTCGTGGCCGGTGAGCCCGGCGGGCGGGTAGTGCAGGATCGCGGTCAGCGCGCGGTTGGTCTCGGTGACGGTACCGTCCAGCCGGCTGATCACCATGCCCACCGGGGCGGTGTCGAACACCTCCCAGAACCACGTGTCGCGCTCGGCGCGGGTACGGTGTCGCAGCGCCGCAGCGTATCCGGAGGCCAGCGCCGCGAGCAAGGACATGACCTTGTCGGCCAGCCCCTCGACGGCGTGCAGCTCAGGCAGCCTGGGCAGGGCATGACCGAGGATCTCCACGGTGCGGCCCAGGCTCTGCTCGCCGGTGAAGCCCCGGGCCACGAGTTCGGTACCGACGTCCGCCGCAGGTTCCAGGCGCAACGGCTCCCGGCCGAGCGCATCGACCAGCCGGCTGAGCTGGTCCCGCAGGCATTCCTCGACCCACCCGCCCACCATCGGCACCTCGGCGGTCGGGCTCACGGCGTCCAACCAGACGCGGGTCAGCTCCGCCTGTGAGACAGGCTGGGCTGGGCCGGTCATCCGGTTTCGTCCACCACACAGATTCTGTGCACCAGTCAGCATCCTTAGCGGCACGACCCCACGACGTTTGCGCGAGTGTACCGACCGCCGCAGTACTGAAGATCATTCCCGCCGACCGGGGTTCCTGACGCTGGTCGGCGTCTTCTACCCTGCGCACCGTGCGAGTTCTCGTGATCGGTGCCGGCGCCCGCGAGCATGCCCTGGTGCTGGCCCTGGCCGGTGACCCGGCAGTCACCGCGCTGGCCTGTGCACCGGGTAATGCCGGCACCGCGGCCCTGGCCGAGCAGCCCGGGGTGGACGTCACCGACCCGGTCGCGGTCGCGGACCTGGCGACCCGGTGGTCGGCCGACCTGGTGGTGATCGGTCCCGAGGGGCCGCTGGTGGCCGGGGCGGCCGACGCCGTACGCGCGGCCGGCATCGCGTGCTTCGGTCCCCGCGCCGGGGCGGCGCGGATCGAGGGCTCCAAGGCGTTCGCCAAGGAGGTGATGGCCGCCGCGGGGGTGCCCACCGCGCGCAGCGAGCTGGTGGACAACCCCGGCCGGCTGGACGCGGCGCTGAGCCGCTTCGGGCCGCCCTGGGTGGTCAAGGACGACCGGCTGGCCGCCGGCAAGGGAGTCGTGGTCACCGAGGACCGGGAAGTGGCCAGAGCGTACGCGTTGACCCTGCTCGACGGCGGCCACCCGGTGCTGCTGGACTGCTACCTCGACGGTCCGGAGATCTCGCTGTTCTGCCTGGTCGACAGCGAGCGCACGGTCCTGCCGCTGCTACCCGCTCACGATTTCAAGCGGGTCGGCGAAGGAGATGTCGGCCCGAACACCGGCGGGATGGGCGCCTACGCTCCGCTGCCCTGGGCCCCGGCGTCGCTGGCCACCGACGTCGCGGCGCGGATCGTGCGGCCAGCGGTGGACGAGCTGGCTCGGCGCGGAGCTCCGTTCTCCGGGCTGCTGTATGCCGGCCTGGCCCTGACCACCGAGGGCCCGCAGGTGATCGAGTTCAACTGCCGCTTCGGGGACCCGGAGACCCAGGTCCTGTTGGCGCTGCTGCGCACCCCGCTGGCCGGGCTGCTGAGGGCCACGGCCACCGGCGCGCTGGCCCAGCAGTCTCCGCTGCAGTGGGACCCGGGTGCCGCGGTGGTCGTCGTGATAGCCGCGCAGGGGTATCCCGGCGTCCCGCGAACCGGAGATGTGATCACCGGGGCGGCGGGCAAGGGGGTGCTGCACGCGGCCACCCGCCGACGCGACGACGGGGCCGTCGTGTCGGCGGGTGGCCGCGTGCTCTCCGTGGTGGGGACCGGCGTCGACCTCGCCGCCGCGCGTGAGCAGGCCTACCAGCGCGTCGAGCATGTCCACCTGCCGGGTGGGCATTACCGAAACGATATCGGCTTGCTCGCGACGCGCCGCGAGAATGGGCCGCCCGCGGGTGGCTGACGCGATAACCTCCCGGCGATCATTCGCGGGAGTGGAGGCTGAGCAAGACGATGGTCATATGCGACCGCCAAGGCGAGCAACTGCTGCTGACGTTGTCGCCGGAGGGGGTTCGCTTCCTGCGTGAACAGTGGTCCTGGCTGCGCGAGCTGGTGCGCTGGCAGCTCGCCGGCTGCACTGACGACCCACTGGCCCAGGTCACCGGGCTACCGGTACCCATCGGCACCATCGACGGTCGGCTCGCCTACGTCGTGGACTACTGGTGCGGCACGAAGGAGACCGGTCCGGTCCGCCGGCTCTGGGAGGGCTGGGTTCTGCATGACCTGGAGCACAGCCTGACCCGGGTGCTCGGTACGCTGCCCCGGCACGGTGGCGTGGTCCAGCTCCCCGGCCAGGGTTACCCGTCCGCCGCCGAGTGGGGCTGGATGCTGGAGACCCTGCACGTCGTGCTGGATGTCTCCGGTCGGGTCAGCATCACGGGCTCGCCGGATCGCATCCTGCCACCGGCGCCGTCTGCCCAGGACACCGAAAGCTACCGCCGCAGCCTGCGCTGGCTGGAGATGGTGATCGACGCGCTGACCCAGGCGCAGAAGACCACCCCCGCCGACTGAGCTCGGTCGGCCAGCCGGGTTTGTCCTCGCCGGGCAAGTCCATCCGATCTGGCTGGGTATGACGCATTTGACGGGCGTTGCTCGTCCTCCTGAGCAGAGGGAGGTTGCGCCCGGGACGGGCCTCGACGCCGAGATCGAAGCCGATGACCTGCCCGTTCAGGGAACCATCCCGGACTGGTCGGCGGCGCTGGCGACTGATCTTCGCGCCGGTGTTCGAGTGGTTCGTGGCGGCGCTGCGAGGTTCTCGACGTTCTCCACGGTGACCGGCTCGATGCCCTCGTCGGCGGGCAGCTCGAACCCCAACACCTGGGCGTAGAAGCTCAGCTCGGCGTCGAGCGCGCGGCGGATGTTCTCCGCGCGCCGGAAGCCGTGCTGCTCCCCGTCGAAGAGCAGGTAGGCGACGGGTACCTTGCGGGCCCGCAGTGCGTCGACGATCATCTCCGACTGGTTGGGCGGGACGACCTCGTCCTGCATGCCCTGCAGCACGATGAGCGGCCGGGTGAGCTTCTCGACGTGGTGGATGGGGGAGCGCTCGACGTACACGTCGCGCCGCTGCGGGTATGGCCCGATGAGCCCGTCGAGGTAGCGGCTCTCGAACTTGTGCGTCTCCGCGGCGAGCGCCTCCAGGTCGGCGACGCCGAAGAGGTCGGCTCCCGCAGCGAACGGGGTGTCGTCGCGGGCCAGCGCGGCCAGCGTGGTGTAGCCGCCCGCGGACCCGCCGCGGATCGCGAGCCGGGCCGGGTCGACCCGACCCTGCCCGGCGAGCCAGCGGACGGCGGCTATGCAGTCGGCTACGTCGACGACGCCCCAGGCGCCCTTGAGCAGGTCCCGGTAGGGCCGCCCGAAACCGGTGGACCCGCCGTAGTTGACGTCGACGACGGCGAACCCGCGGCTTGTCCAGTACTGCAGCCCGACCGAGAGCGACGGCACCGCCGCCCCCGTCGGACCGCCGTGGATCACCACGAGCAGCGGCGGCAGCTCGCCGTCCAGACCGGTGCGGCCAGGGCTGACGGGTGGGTAGAACAACGCGTGCGCTGTCCGCGGGTTCCCGTCGCCGTCAACCGAGGGGAACGACACGGCCTCGGGCACCGACACGTACCCGGTGTCGATGCCGAGCTCTCGCGGCGGGCGGAGGACCTCGACCTCCGGGCCCTCGGGCCGGACCCGGTACACCGCTGGTTCGACGGTCGGGGTGCCCGCGACGACGACGACGTGGTCCGGGCCTGCCGCCCGAAGCGCCGCGACGGCGGAGAAGGGCAGGTCGAGGTCGGTGACGGCGCCGTCGGTGCCGCGCACGGCCAGGCCGTCGTAGCCCGCACGCCAGCGGGCGAACACGACCCGGCCGTCGGCGAGCAGGGCGTAGCGGGCCGAACCGAGCCCCCAGCCGGGCACCCCGATCTCGGCGTCGACCTCGATGACGGGCTCGACCCCCTCGCGGGGCGCCCAGCGGTAGAGGTTCCACCAGCCGGTGCGGTCGGACAGGAACAGCAACGCGCCGTCGGGTCCCCAGCGCGGCTCGGCCACCGACTCGCCCGGCCCGCCCGCGACGACGGTGTCCGCACCGGTCGCGAGGTCGCGCACAGTGAGCAGGGTGTCATCCCAGGGCATCGACGGGTGGTCCCAGCTGATGAAGGCCAGCCGGGTCCCGTCCGGGTCCAGCCGGGGCGATGTCACGAAGTCCGGACCGCTGACCAGCAGTTCCGGAGGGACATCGCCATCAATGCGGACGATCTCGTTGCGCACGTCGGCCGCGTCCCCACCCTCGAGGTGCCGCTCGCGCACGACGACGAGCACCCCACCGGGGCCGACGTCGCCGTCGCCGTAGCGGTCCCCACGTGGCACCACCGGCTCGGGGGTGACCGGGACCGGAGCACCGTCGGGCCCGAGCCGGTAGAGCCGCTGGTCGGCCCAGTTCGTGAACCACACGACACCCTCGCGCACCCACCACGCCGCACCGCCGTACTCATGCACGGCGGTGCGGGCATTCATCCCCTCGGGCAGCAGGTCGACGGTGGTGCCGTCCGGACTGTGTCGGACGAGCTGGGTACCCCCGCCCTGGGCCGGGCGGCCCTCCGACCAGTACACGTCGCCGGAGTCGAACCGGACCTCGGACAACCGCACTGCGGCAGCCACGACGAGTTCGGACGTGATAGGGGTCGGCCAGGATCCGAACGGCTGCGCGCGTATCACAGGTCTACGCTAGCGGTGCACCCGCGCACCCCGGCATCGCCGAGCGTTCCAGCCAGGACTTGGACCCCACGCGATCGCCGGTAGGGGCAGTTCGGTTGGTACCCGTGGGTCGATGCGTCGCAGCCGGCCGGGGTCACCGGGATGCCGTCCTGTGTGTTTATTTCTCACCGTGGTCGAGTCTCGCCCCGAGTACTCGCTGTAGGTGCATCAGTGAGAACTCCTGGATGGGGTCCGCGGGGTGGCCGGGCCCGTCGAAGGTGGCGGTGGCGTGGACGGCTACCGTTACCGGAAAGTCCCGGTCGCGCAGGTCCGCCGTGGTGTGCAGTACGCAGATGTCGGTACAAACCCCACAGATCCGCACCGAGTCGATGCCAAAGCGGTGCAGGTGGCCCTCCATCTCGGTCTCGAACAGCGCCGAATACCGCCGTTTGTGCACCAACAGAACATCGTCGCGGTCCAACAGTGGGAGTAGTTCGTCGACTAGACCAGCCTCGCGGGTGCCGCGGAGACAGTGCTCAGGAAACACTGTGAACTCCGCGTCATCGATCTCGTGAGTATCGGCGGTAAACAGCACCCGTCGCCCAGCGGCCAGGGCCTCGTCTACCTCCCAGCGCACCGCTGGGAGCACCGCCAGGCACCGGTCACTGGCCAGGTTGCCCTCTCGGAGGAACCCATTCTGCATGTCCACCACGACGAGAAGCTCAGCCACCGCGGTTACCTCCTCGGAACGTAAGGTACCTGGCGACGACGCCGCTACCCCGCACTTCCACCGTTGTGTCGTGTCGTCATGCTGGAGGCTGGGACCGGCCGTCGCGGCGTTTGGATGCCACCGTCGGTGTTCCGGCGGTCGGCGATGTGGGTGCCTCGGTTTCTTCATGTGACGACTCGTTGCCGAAACCGCTGCTGCGAGCGGAGACTGTGGTAGCGGTGCGTAGCGGGCTGAGCCAGCCGCCGATGGTGCCGGCGGTCAATCCCAGTGACATGATCAGGAGTGCGGTACGGAGGTCGGTGACTTGGGCGATGGCGCCGCCGAGGGCGGCGCCGATGGGTTGGCCGGCTAGGGCGGTCATCCGGCCGACCACGTTGACCCGTCCCTTCAGGTGGTCTGGGGTGTTGAGTTGGCGGAACGCGATCGCGCTTCGAATCGCCAGCATGTCGGCGACGTTGAACGCGAGGTACACGGCGAGGGCTAGGGCGAAGTTGCGCAGGACCGCGAGGCCCACCACGAGCAGCAGGCTCGCGGTGCGGGCGACCAGGTTCAACCGAGGGACGTCGTAGCTTCGCGTCAGCCGCGGCACCAGCATGGTCGCGGTCAGCGCTCCCACCGACCCGGCGCTGAACAGCAGCCCGATGCGGGCGTCGTGGTCGCTCAGGCCCAGTTGGCGGACGGCGAACACGACGAGCAGACCTGTCACGGCCCCGCCGGTCAGGGCGGCCGCGGACCCGGCGAGGGTCAGCGCCCTGATCAGGCGGTGGTGCCACAGGAACCGCGCTGCCTCGGCGATGTCGCTGCGCCACCGCCACCGCCCTGCGGTGGTCTGAGAGCCGCGCTGGTCACCGAACGACCCGCGGACTGTGGTGAGCAGGACACCCGACGCCACGAAGCTCGCCGCGTCCAGGCCGATTGCCGGTGCCGCTCCGATCGTAGTGGCCAGCAGGCCACCGACCGCGGTACCCACGATGTAGAAGGTGTTGTCGATTGTCCCCAGCGCGGTCATCGCCATGATGAGCCGTTCCCGTCCGAACAGCGCCGGGAGCGCACCGAACCGGGCGGAGTCGAAGACCACGAAGATGCTCCCCGCGATGGCGGTGGCGATGAACAGCTGTGCGGTGGTGAGGACGCCCAGGCTGGACGCGACCGGAATCGAGCCCAGTGCGACTGCGCTGCCGAACTCGCAGCCGACCATCAGCCGACGCCGGTCAAGGCGGTCCGCGAGTGCCCCGGCGAACAGTCCCAGCAGGACGTAGGGCGCGATGTAGACGGTGCCGAGCAAGGCGGTCAGCAATGCGGACCCGGTACGTTGGAACAACAGGAGCGGCAGTACCACCAGGCTGACGGTCGAGCCGGCCGTGCTGATCGCGTGGGCGGTCCAGTAGCGGCGAAATGCCCACAGCCACCGCAGGTACCGAAGCGGCGCCGGAACGTCGAGATTGAGCTCCCTGCGGACCACGAGGTAGCGCTCGGGCGTGTAGTTCTGGCCCAGCAGCCGGCTCGCGGCGTCACCGGGCAGCACCTCGGTGGCAGCGAAGATGAGTACTGAGATGACCGCCACCAGCCCAGCGGCCCAGCCGAGTCGCCGCAGCCCGAGGCGCGCCAGCGGTGGCGGGCGCCACACTCGCTGGGCCGCCCGCTCAACCGGCCCCGGGGCGGGCCGGTCCGCTCATCCCAGGGATGCCCTGCCGAACAGCGGCAGCGACTGGCTCTGCACCACCCCGCGAACGCCCGGTACGGCCGCGTCGAGGTTGTTGGCGTACCCCCCAGACGACGTAGGGACCCTCGTTGTAGAGCATCGTCGACAGCTGGTTAATGAGGTTCTGACGCTCCGCCGGGTCGACAGTGCTCTGCGACTTCGCGACCAGGGCGTTGAACGCCGGGGGCGCGTATCCACCACTGATGCCCACCGGGACGGCAGGCGTGAGAAAGGTCTCGATGTGGATGATCGTCGACCGGTTGGTGAACGCGCCCAGCTGGATCAGCGCGGCGTTCTGGGCGGCGTTGTCGTAACGATCGCTCACCGGGACCGTGTCCAGGGTGGCGGTCACGCCGACCTTCGCCAACTGCTGTGTCCACAGTTGGGTCGCGGCGAGCGCACCGGGGGGAGCGTCATAAGTGCGAACGGTGAAGCGCAGGTTCGACCGGCCGGCCGTCGCAAGGAGCTGGCGTGCCCGATCCGGATCGTAGGGCCGTGGCGGCAGCATGCCGTCGAACCCGGGCAGGCCCTGTCCGATGACGTCATTACCGACCGCTCCGAAGCCGCCGAAGCCGACGTCGACCAGTGCCTTGCGGTCGGTGGCGAACGCCATGGCCTGGCGGACCCGGACATCACTGAACGGTGGCTTGGTGGTGTTCATCGTCCACGTCAAGGCGTGGGAGTTGGCGGGTCCGCCGTTGAGGATCCGCAGCTGCGGGTTGGTTGCCTCGACCCGAGCCGCGGTGGGGCTGATCCCCACCGCGTAGTCGAGCCGGCCGGACTTGACCGCCCGCAGGCTGGCGTCCGCATCGTTGATCGTGGCGATCTCCAACCCGTCGAGCGGCGGCGCCCCACCCCGGTACCGCTTGTAGCCCTTGAGCACAGCGGTCTTGCCCGGCTCGTAGCTGACGACCTGAAACGGCCCCGAGCCGATCGGCTTGGAGAAATCGTTGATACCGGCGGGGAACACGTAGGAGATCCCCTCGAGGACCTCCATGAAATCCGCGCGCGGGTGCGTCAAGGGGACCTGCAGTGTGCGCTGGTCGAGGGACTTCAGGTTCTTCAGGTCGAAGTCGCTGAAGGCGGTGGGGCCGAAGTTGCTCTTGGGATCCGCAAGGAACCGGAAACTGAACGCCACGTCGTCTGCTGTGACGGGCTTGCCATCGTGGAACGTCGCGTCCTTCAGTTTGATCATCCACACGGTGGCGTCCGCGTTCGGAGTCAGCGAGTCGGCCGACGACAGCACCAGCTTGTCCCCTAGGACCAGTACCAGCTGATCGAAGATCGCGCTGACCCGCGTGAAGTCGGCGTCGGAGGCGGTCACGTTCACATTGAGGGTCTCGTTGTCCGCGCCGAGCACCTCCACCCGCATCCGACCGCCCGGCTTCCCCTGACCACCAGACGGTGTCGGGGAGCTGGTCGAGGAACTGCCGCAGCCGGTGACCACCGCAGGCGCGGCGAGCGTAGTGGCGACAGCCAGCCCGCCCTGCAGGAGCCTGCGCCTGGAGAGGGCAGCAGGACGCACGTCCATCGATCCGGACGCCCTTACCGGCTGCGGCAAACACGTGGGCTGCTTACCGTAGCCACGATGGTGGTAGTCATGAGCGTTTTCGCTCCATTTAGTCACCGTCTGAGGAACTTCACCACCCATACGGCGTATAGTAATCACATCAAAGAGGCAGTTGCAACACTTTTGTGACAGCTGGGTTCCCCAGACCCCGCAGTCTGCGGCAGGGACTCTCCGGCGCTTGAGGTGTTCAGGGGCGGTTTGCCCACGCGACGCACGTCACTGGTCACCCGGAGTACACTCCATGCCGGCTGTGATCGACAGCCCAGACACCACCTTGTTGCGTGTAGATGCTCGCTGCAAAATACTGCTAATAGTGCATGAACACGAGTCACTCCGGGTCACAAACTGGGGCCTGCTGCCCCTTCGAGTTACCCCAGGAGGATTACCTCTTGCGGGACGGGGTAGAACCGCACCGGTGGGCACTCGCCTACCGGACCTGAGACAGGAGTTGATCAAATGCCCGAGAACACCGACGCGTATGTCTTCGAGGCCGTCACTGGAGAGGCTCCGCTGCCGGCGCTGCAGGGCTCCACGACCAACGCGCTCGTGCACAACCCGTTCGCCTGGGAGTCTTCGCGCTGACCGGCCGACCCACGTGGTACTCAGCGAACCAGGGTAGGCGACGTAGGTGCCCAAGTCGCGAAGTCAGCCAAGGAGGTGCCCAGCTATGATCACAGCTGGGCACCTCCTCTACGTGAGGCCCGACGGGGAGTGGCGGCACTACGCGCCGGGCGATCGTTTCGTGCGTATCCACGGCCCAGACCACCTGCTCGGGGTGCTGCAGCGGGTCGCGCACGGTACCCTTCACCTCTCTGAGGTCCCGCTTGCCGGTCCCGAGGTCGACAGCTTCCAAGCACTGGTGACGACCTGCCGGGAGCGGGGGATCCTCGCCGAGGCCACCGACGAGGGTGCAGACCCGCGATGGCCGGGCACGGCGAACGGCGCGCGGCCGAGTGTGCATGTCGACGGACAGAACCCGATCGCTGAGATCGTCTCAAGCCTGCTGCGACCGCATGTTCAGGTCACTCGAGGCGACGTGGACGAAGCCACTGTCTGCCGGTCCGACGCGCTCGTGGCGTGCGCGGGGTGGCTTCCCGACAGCGAGTGGCGGCAGGTCGACGCCTGGTGCCGACGGCACGACACACCCTGGCACACCAGCTACGTTGAGGGCACCCGCTGCTATCTCGGGCCCTTGTACCTGCCCGGCAGGTCCGCCGGCTACGAGGACACCCGCAACCGGCGACTCGCCGCGTCGGGCGCGCCCGATGAACTTCGTGCCCTCTGGCGATATCTCGACCAGGACCATGGCCTGCCCGCTGTCGCGTGGCCCGCTAACTCCGGATCGGCCGTCGTGGCCGGGCTCCTCGTGTCCGATCTGCTGATGGCCCTGGGAGGTGGCCGCGCTCCGACGCTGGGCTGGCAGCTGGAGGTCGACCTCGCCACCGCGACAGTCACCCGCCACCCCGTCCTGCCCATCCCGAACGTCTCAGCGGCGCGAACAGACGTCCATCCTCATACCGAGGATACCTAGTCAATGATCTCGAACCGTGGTGATGAGTCGGCCATTCTCGGTGCGACGCGTCTGAACCTCAGGCTCACGGTCCCGGATGGCACCGCGCTGGCGACCGATGTGTACCTTCCGGAGCCCCAGCATCTTCCGGCGCCGACGGTGATCACCCGAACACCGTACGGCAAGATGACGCACCTGCGGGAGGGCATTGGCTGGGCCCGTCACGGTTTCGCCTACGTTACCCAGGACGTTCGCGGTCGATACGACTCCGACGGCCACTGGGTGCCCTACCAGGGCGAACGCCGCGACGGCCACACGACCCTGGACTGGGTGCTGCGGCGGCCATGGTGCGACGGTCGCCTCATCGCCGCCGGAGCGTCCTACGCCGCCTATACGGCCTGGGCACTCGCCCGTCACTATGCCCACCCGGGTACGAGCCGTGCTGAGCCTCGTGCCGGCGATGAGCCTGCGTCAAGTGAAGTTCGACCCGAGTGGAGTGCTGCGCCTCGCCGAGCACGTCCTGTGGTGGGCAGAGCACGCTGACGGCCGCACCAGTCGGCCGGGGCTCGTGCCCGCGCTGTTCGCGGCCGATCCGACCCTGCTGTACCACCTACCCGTCGCCGACATCGCGAACAGGCTCGGGGCGCGCCTGCCTGGTTTGATGGACGTGCTGCGCGGCCCGAACGAAGCGCACGGGTGTCCCGAGGCTATCACTGACGACGAGTTGGCCGCACTGCCGGTTCCCGCGTTGCACGTCGGTGGCTGGTATGACCTCCTGCTGCCCGAGACCCTCCACCATTGGTCGACCGTAGGCAGCACCCTAGGCGAACGACCACCGCGGCGCCTCGTCCTGGGGCCCTGGACCCACGACCTGACGGCGACACCTCCCACCGTAGGCGCCCGCAGTCACGGCCCTTCCTCGCGCGTCGCTCTCGGGCGCCTGCAGGTGAACTGGCTCCGGTCTGTCCTGGACCCCGGTTTCGGGCAGCCGTCGTCGCAAGCCAGCGTGTTCCTGGTGGGGAGCGACGGGTGGTGGAACGGCCAGACCTGGCCACCTGATGCCACCCGAGAGCTGACCCTGTTCGCTGACCGGCACGGCGACCTGATCACCGCTGCCCCCACAGCTATCGGCGAAAACGAGTTCCGATGTGACCCGCTCGACCCGTTCCCCTCACGTGAGCTCGCCACCGACCGTGTGGACCTGGCCTCGCGCGCCGATGCCGCTCGATACACCACCGCGCCGCTCGCGTCCTCGACGACACTCGCCGGCACCCCGACAGCACGGCTCAGGGTCGCCGGCAGCGCACCCTGCACCGACTGGGTAGCACGGCTGCTCGAGCTGACCGCATCGGGGCAGCACATCAGTGTGGCGCACGGCTCATTCGTGGCCCACGGGAACACATCACCGGCATGCCACGACCTGAACGCTCGCCCGTACCTGATCATGACGCTTCCGTTTGAGAACCCGGACATGCCACCCGGCTGGGTCAGCTATGGCGCGCACGTCGCCCCCACCGAGGTGTACGCGCCCTGGCAAGTAGACCGCTATGGCTTTGGCGCCGCGATCGGCGACCCGGGACGCGCCCGGCGGGCCGCCGTGGGCGAGGCTGTCGAGCGCTACTGCGGCAACATCGTGCCCACGGACCTGCCCTTCGGCTCCTATTACTCGCTCACGAGTGCCGGCCGGGAGGCAATAGATCCTCACAGCCTCGCGCTGTACTCCGACCAGCAGTACGCGACGCCTGGGTTTCCTTTCTCCCCGCTCACCCCCGACACCTCTATCGGCTGGGTCACCGGATGTGACCTGCACACTGGCCGAACCGTGCTGGCACCTGCCTCGCTGGCCTACCTCAACTACTACCGGGGCGCCCGAGTGGGGGAGCCGCCCACGAACGCCCTGTGCTACGCCGGCATCGCGGCCGGCGAGAACATCGAACACGCTGAGGGCTCCGCCCTCGCGGAGCTCTTCGAGCGTGATGCCCTCGCCCTGTGGTGGGCCAGCGGCGCTCCGGCAAACCTGGTCTCTGACGGTGGCGGCATCGCCGACCTTCTCGCTGACCCCAGGTCGGACAGCCGCCGCATCCGCTTGCTCGATATCCCCTCGCCCTTCGGAGTACCTGTCGTCGGCGCCTTCATCGAAGATCACAAGCACGCCGTCATCGCGTTCGGCGGCGCGTGCCGATCCACCCCCGTCGAGGCAGCGAAGAAGGCGCTGGCGGAGGCCTTCGGGTTGCTGTCCCTCACACTCCAGCTGACCGATCCGTACAGCGAGGTGTGGCGGGCCGTGAAGTCGGGCACGTTCGGTCCGCGGGTGTTCCGACCGTTCCGCGCCGACCGGGCCTACCGCCGGCAATTCCGTTCGGACTTCCGAGATCTCACCGATCTCCCACTGATCGCCCAGCTCTATCTCGACCCCCTCATGCAAGGCGCGCCCCTGGACCGCCTGCGACCGCCGGCGCCCGGGACACCGCTCGCGGCGCTGCCGGCGATCGTCGACCCAGACCCTCGGGCCGATTACCTGCGTCGACTGCAGAAGTCGGGCTTAAGAGCGGTGTCGATCGACCTGACAAACCCCAGACGTGGGAGCGGCCGGTTTGCGCGTCGTTCGCGTGATCGTCCCCAGGCTCTACGGGAACGCCGCGCCAGCGTTCCCGTACCTCGGAGGTCGGCGTCTTTACGAGGTCCCCGTCGAGCAAGGCTGGGTCCCCGGCCCTGTGAGCGAGACCACCCTGGTCCGCCATCCCCTGCCGCTGGCGTAGTCGTATGGCCGCGACCTACCCCGAGCTCGTCGACTCGCGGACAGGGATCATCCGCCGACTGGAGCGACCGAAGGTCCCCCGCCACTTCCCGCCGGCATTCCAGATCATCAGCAGCGTCCTGTCCGACACCATCCAGTTCAGTCCTTGGGCCAGCGATGCGCCTGGTGCGGGTTACGCCTTCAACGATGAAGCCGCCGCAACCGCGTCAGCCATTGGAGAGGCCATCGAACGGTACTGCGGAAACTTGGTCCCGCCCGGGCTGCGCAAGGCGAGCTATGACACGCTGGCAGCAGACGGCATAGCGGCTCTTGACCCGACCCGCCTCGCGCTGTTCTCCACCGCCCAGCATGCTGAGCCCGGCTTTCCCTTCGTGCCTTTTACCCGTGCCCTCGAGGTCGAGTGGACAGAGGGCCGGGACCTGCACACCGGGCAGCGGATAGCGGTACCCGCCCCGCTGGTGTGGCCCTCCTACATCACGGCCATGGCAGACCACCACGCCCCACCCACCAACCCCATCCTGCAAGCCGGTCTCGCGGCCGGTACCACCACCGCCAACGCGTGTTGGAGTGCCCTGCGCGAGGTCGTGGAACGCGACACGATGACCATGAGCTGGGCCGGAAGAGGAGGACTGCGTCCGCTCGACCCACCGCCGTGGCTGGCCCGTCTCGCCCAAGGTCCGCGCTCCGCGCTCTCGGTGCGGTTCTTCGGCTTCGGCAACGCCTACAGGTTGGCCGTCGTCGGTGCGGTCGTCATCGACGCGACAACGGGATACGTCACGCTCGGGATGGGCGCGCTACCGAACTCGACCAGCTCCATGATCAAGGCTTTGGGAGAGTCTCCACAGCTGCAACTTCTCATGGCCGAGTACGACAACCCCACCGGTCCCTTCGCCCGGGCCGCTCACCATCCTGGCAGCCCGCTGAAGGCCTGGCGCGCGGAGCGCGACTACTCCCGCGCCTACCGCGCCGACCTCCGCGACGTCGTGGACTACGGCTGCCACCTACAGATGTTCCTCGACCCTGTCTACCGCGCGGCGTTTGAGGCCGAGCTCGCTGACGCCGTGCACGAGTGGAAAACCGCTGATCGGCGATCGACGACCGAGGCGAACTCCGACCCTGCGCCGGCGTCTCCTCCCGCCGAGGAGACGCCGGAAGCCGCATCCTGCGTCCGGGCGATGGTCCAGCGCTTCGCGGACGCCGGCGAGCAGGTCATCGCAGTGGAGGTGACCACACCTGATGTTCAGGCAGCCGGACTTCACGTTGTCCGCGTCCTCGTGACCGGAACCTACTCGAACTCCCCTGCGGGGCTGCCGTTTCTCGGTGGCGCCCGCTTTTCCGAGCAACTTGCCACGCTCGGGGTCCAACGTCGAAAGCTCCCCCTCCCGCACTGACAACGGGCGCACGACATCGTCACCACACCGGAACTCAGGTCCCCGGCCGGTGCCCTACTACATAAAGCAGCGTCGGGATCTGACCAGGGGATAAGCCCAGAACCCGACCGAGCGCACTGTCGTGGAAGCCCGCTACTGCGCAGCCCGCAAGCCTCAGTGCCGTGCTGACCGGGTACAGGTTCTGAACAGCCAGGCCGGTGTCCACGTGCACCGTCCGATAGTGACGCAACGTGTACTTTCGCAACACGGTTTCCAAGTCGGCAACCAGCGCGATCACCACCGGTGCGCGCTCCGCGAACTCCGGCTGGACGAAGACCTCACGCAGGCGGCGCTCCTCGCACGCCTGACTCAGCCGCTCCAGTTCATGTGCTGGGGCGTCATATCGGTAGACGCCGAGTTCCAGGCCTTCGGCCCGTTGGACGATCACATACGGTCGCACTGATCGAAGGCCCCCGGCGCTCGGGGCAAGGCTCAGTGGATACTGTGGGTCGCCGTACGCATCCACACGCCGACCAACCCCCAAGGCGAGCCGGAGCAACGAGCTCAACGAACCGAGCTCAAGCGGCCTGCACGCAAAACTATACGCCGATCGCCGCGACCACAGAGCATCGGTCAGAGTCATGTCCGACTCAACTCTCGGGAGTGGCAACACTATGCGCTCAAGGACTCGAGGTGTGCTACAAAATGACGCCGATCCAACCGGCTCTTCGTTAAGCCTTGCATGAATGGAAAGGGAGCCGCAAGGCCCCGGGTGAATCCATCACCTGCGCGGCTGACGACGAGAACGTCGGCGGCAGGTCAATGAGGATACAGAAACCCCGCAGACCCACCCGGAAGGCGGCCGTTTTCCATTTGATCTGCCTGCTGGGCATTCGCCACTAGGCCCCACCACAGGCACCTCCTCAGCTTTCTCAGCACGACGATCTCCACGAGTATCCCGCCATCTCATAGCAACAGCCACTAATCTCCAGCATGCTGGGTCGGGCCGTCAAGGGCTGGCCGTGGGGTCGAGCAGGATCCACACAGGCCACTCGCGTTGTCGTGTGGTGGGCCCGGCGCTCCGAAGAGCTGATCCCAGGCCCAAGGTGACTGGGGGTAAGTCTGGGGCTGACCACCCTGCGTCATGCACACGCTCGGTGAACCCCGTCGTAAGCTGCTGTGGTGATCCCCGACGTGCTGGCCGCGCGGTACGCCTCCGGTGAGCTGGTCCAGCTGTGGTCGCCTGAGCGCAAGGTGGTGCTCGAGCGGGAACTGTGGCTGGCGGTGCTGCGTGCCCAGGCCGATCTGGGGGTGCGGGTCGACAAGCAGGCGCTCGACGACTATCAGCGGGTCGTGGGCACGGTCGACCTCGAGTCGATCGCGGCCCGGGAGCGGGTGAGCCGCCACGACGTCACGGCGCGCATCGAGGAGTTCAACGCGCTGGCCGGTCACCAGGAGGTTCACCAGGGGCTGACGTCCAGGGACATCACGGAGAACGTCGAGCAGCTTCAGGTCCGTCGCTCCTTGGAGCACGTGCGGGACCGCTGCGTCGCGCTGCTCGCCCGGCTGGCGGGTCGCGCCGCCGAGTATGCCGAGCTGGTGATGGTCGGGCGCAGCCACAACGTCGCGGCCCAGGCCACCACGCTGGGCAAGCGGTTCGCCAGCGCGGCCGACGAGCTGCTGGTGGCCTTCACCCGCCTGGAGGAGCTGCTGGTCCGCTACCCGCTACGCGGAGTCAAGGGCCCGATGGGTACCGCTCAGGACACGCTGGATCTCCTCGGTGGTGACCCGTCCGCCCTGGCGGCCCTGGAGCGTCGGGTGGCTGAGCACCTGGGCTTCGGCCGGGTGCTCACCAGCGTCGGGCAGGTTTATCCGCGATCGCTGGACCATGAGGTCCTCAGCACCCTGGTGCAGCTGGCCGCCGCGCCGTCGTCGCTGGCGACCACGATCCGACTGATGGCCGGTCACGAGCTGGTGACCGAGGGGTTCCAGGCCGGCCAGGTCGGCTCCAGCGCCATGCCGCACAAGATGAACACCCGTTCCTGTGAGCGCGTCCACGGCCTGACCGTGGTGCTCCGCGGGTACACCTCGATGGTGGCCGAGCTGTCCGGCTCGCAGTGGAACGAGGGTGACGTGTCGGATTCGGTGGTGCGCCGGGTCGCGCTTCCCGACGCGTTCTTCGCCTTCGACGGCCTGGTCGAGACCTTCCTCACGGTGCTCGACGAGCTCGGTGCCTACCCGGCGGTGATCGAGCGGGAGCTGAAGCGCTACGCGCCGTTCCTGGCCACCACGAAGGTGCTCCTCGCGGCGGTGCGTGCCGGGATGGGACGGGAGAGCGCGCACGCGGTGATCAGAGAGCACGCCGTCGCGGTCGCGTTGGCGATGCGGGAGAAGGGCGCCGGTAACGACCTGCTCGACCGGCTCGCGAACGACGACAGGCTGCCGCTGGACCGGGCCGACCTGGACGCGCTGCTCCCCGACCGGCTGCCGTTCACCGGGGCCGCCGCCGAGCAGGTGGCGGCGGTCATCGCCACGGTGGCGACGGTCGTCGCGCGCCATCCCGAAGCCGCCGCCTACCGTCCTGGCACGATCGTGTGAGGGGCGATCTCCTAGGATGGGGTGGCATGAGCCGGCCGGACAAGGAGCTGTCCTGGGTCTCGGAGGGTCAGGCACTGTGTGAGCGGACCGTGATGGAGCTGGCCGACCTGCGCGGGCCCGCCCGGCTGCCCGGCTGGAGCCGCGGCCACGTGGTCACCCACCTCGCCCGGAACGCCGAGGGCCTGTGCCGCCTGCTCACCTGGGCTCGGACCGGCATCGAGACGCCGATGTACCCGTCGGTGCAGGAGCGTGACGCCGATATCGAGGCCGGTTCGGGGCGGGACCGGACTGAGCAGCTCGACGACCTCCGCCGCACCGGAGCCGCGTTCGCCGGCGCGGCGCGGGAGCTGTCCTCGCATCACTGGGAAGCCACCGTGAGCACGAGGCATGGCCCACTGCCCGCCTCGACGGTGCCGTGGGTGCGGGTGCGCGAGCTATGGCTGCACCTGGTGGACCTGGACGCCGGCGTGGAGATCGACCGTATGCCCGAGGACATCGCCACCGCGCTGGTGCGAGACGTCGCCGGCTGGATGCACACCCGGGTCTCGGCTCGCGTCGAGCTACGGCTTCCCGACGGGGAGCCGGTCACTTTCGGTCCCGAGACCGGCGTCCCGCTGTCGATCTCGGGACCGGTGCAGCAGCTGGCCGGCTGGCTGACCGGACGCTGCACCGGGGACCGCCTCACCGCGCCCGCCGGGCTACCCCGGCTCGGCCGGTGGATCTGAGCGGGTCCTCATCTCTTCAGCGTGCGGAACGAGGCGGCGATCTGGTCGAACGTCTTGGCTGACTCGGAGAAATGTTCCCTGGGCAGGCTCTGGAAGACCATGCTGATCATGGTCTTGCCGTTGAACAGGAAGAAGTGGGAGTGCACGCCCTCCAGCCCCGTGCTGGGATCCTTGAAAGAGTAGAAGTAGAAGAAGCCGGGAAGCCCACCCAGCTCGATCTGCTTCGGGTCGGTGACCATCTGAACCGACTTGTTGGACGTGACAATCCGGTCCGTCACCTGCCTGGCGGCCGGGAGCTGCTGTGGTCCCACCGGGTCCTGCAGCTCGCTGGCGCGCACCAGGAAGGAGTCCTGCGTACCCTGTGACGCCAGCAGCAGAACCTGGGGGTCCTTCGGGCTCAGCTTGGTCCAGTTGGACGGGTAGGCGATCTCGAAGCCGGCCTGGTCGCTGCGGAACTCGCTGAAGCCGACGGGCGTGGACGTGGACTTGGCCGGGACGTCCGCCCGGTTCGCCGTATTGGCCGTCTTCGCCGCCTGCGCGGGCTGGTCATGGCTGAACAAGCCCGGCCCCCATATCGCGCCACACGTCCCCAGCCCGCCCGCCAGCAGCACGCCGATGACGATGACCAGCGCCCGTCTCCTGCGGAGGGCGTTCCACAGATCAGCCATAGTGCCCACTTCCTTCGTGACGGAGGGCAGCATCGTACTTGCGCGGCGTGACCGCCCCGGGACCACCCCACTAGCGAGATGGGGGATGCGTCCGCCGACGGGCGGGAGGGCCGGATGGCGGGGTCAGGCGACACTGCGGGGTCGGGTGACACTGCGCGCACACCGCTGGTTACCGACTGTCAGCATCCGATAGGGTGATTTGTCGGCTGGCAGGTGAACTGGGGGCCGTCGTGAGCCGAAGTGCGTGTCAGGGACATGGACAGAGGGACATTGAGGCCTAGGGGCGCTACGCGGGCCTGCGCACCTCACCGTCGAGTCGTCGATGTCGAGTGGAGTTGATGTCGAGTGGAAGGGGACGGACATGACGTTTGCTAGTCCAGAGGACAAGTTCGGGATCAAGCTCCAGCCCAGGAGAGTGCGGACACTCGAGCAGAACGCGTCGATGGTCCTCGGCAGCATCTACTTCGTGGGCGGGGTCATCGGGTTCTACACCACGGGTTTCAGTAACCCGACCGAGCTGGTCCCCGGCCGCGCGTTCCTGGGGATCTTCATGCTGAACCCCTACCACAACATCGTGCACATCGCGGTCGGCCTGCTGTGGTTCCTGGGGGCGTTCGCGCTCACCGCCGCCGGGAACGAGGGTCTGAACATCGCCATCGCCGGCGTCTACACGCTGGCCACCGTCATCGGTTTCATGGGCTACCTCACGCTGCTGGCCATCACGCCCACGGACCCGGACAACTACCTGCACCTGGTGACAGCCGCGGTGACGATCGTATTCGGTACCGGGCTGCTCAGAGTCTTCGGCGGCCGTCGAGCCGTCACCGCGTAAGCTGCGAGGTTCATAGGGCCGTGCCCCCCTGGTCGCCAGGGGGGCACGGCCCGTCCTTGCTTGTCTGGAGGTCGGCGTGGCGCTCGTCGTCCAGAAGTACGGCGGCTCATCGGTGGACAGTGCTGAGCGGATCAAGAAGGTAGCCGAACGGATCGTCGAGACGCGCGAGCGCGGCAACGAGGTCGTGGTGGTGGTGTCGGCGATGGGTGACACCTCTGACGAGTTGCTCGACCTCGCCGGTCAGGTGTCCCCCCAGCCACACCAGCGTGAGCTCGACATGCTGCTGACCGCGGGCGAGCGGATCTCCAACGCGCTGGTCGCCATGGCGGTGCATGCCTTGGGTGTGGAGGCCCGCTCCTTCACCGGCTCACAGGCCGGAGTGATCACCACCGCCGCGCACGGCAGGGCCCGCATCATCGATGTGACGCCGAGCAGGGTGCGCGATGCGCTGGACCAGGGCGCGGTGGCGCTGGTGGCCGGTTTCCAGGGGGTGGCCCAGGACACCAAGGACGTCACCACGTTGGGTCGGGGCGGCTCCGATGTCACCGCGATCGCGCTGGCGGCCGCGCTGCGGGCGGACGTGTGCGAGATCTACACCGATGTCGACGGCGTGTACTCCGCCGACCCGCGGATCGTGCCTGATGCCCGCAAGCTCGACACCATCACCTACGAGGAGATGCTGGAGATGGCGGCGTGCGGGGCGCGAGTGCTCATGTTGCGCTGCGTCGAGTACGCCCGGCGCAACCACATCGTGGTCCACGTCCGCTCGTCGTATAGCCGGAACCACGGCACCATGGTGTCTGGGTCAGTGGAGGATCTCACCGTGGAACAGGCCATGCTCACCGGCGTCGCGCACGACCGTTCCGAGTCGAAGATCACCGTCATCGGGGTGCCCGACGAGCTGGGCAAGGCCGCCCATATCTTCCGGGTGATCGCCGATGCCGAGATCAATATCGACATGGTGCTGCAGAACATCTCGCACAGCGACGGCCGCACCGACGTCACCTTCACGCTGCCCAAGCTCGACGCACCCGCTGCGGTCAAGGCCCTGCGCGCGATGCAGTCGCGGATCGGTTTCGCCGACGTGCTGTGCGATGACCATGTCGGCAAGGTGTCGCTGATCGGCGCGGGGATGCGTTCACACCCGGGGGTCACCGCGCGGTTCTGCGAGGCGCTCGCCCAGGCCGGGGTCAATATCGAGACCATCAACACCTCGGAGATCCGGATCTCGGTGCTGGTCCGGGCCGAACAGCTGGACGACGCGGTGCGCGCGATCCACGAGGCGTTCGAACTGGGCGGCGACACGCAGGCCGTCGTCTACGCCGGGACCGGCCGGTGAGCCCGGGTGCGGGTGTCCCGCGAGGTGCGGGTGCGGGTGTCCCGCGAGCTACAGCGGCGCCCACCCTGGCGATCGTCGGCGCCACCGGTGCCGTGGGTGCCGTCATGATCGACATCGTCAACTCACGGCGGTCGGTGCCCTGGGGTGAGATCCGGTTGGTCGCCTCGGCCCGCTCGGCCGGCAAGAAGATCACTGTGCGGGGCGAGCGGCACGCTGTCGTGGAGCTCACTCCGGAGGCCTTCGACGGCGTGGCCGTCGCGATGTTCGACGTCCCGGACGAGGTCTCCGAGCGGTGGGCCCCGGTTGCCGTGCGACGGGGCGCGGTCGTGGTGGACAACTCCGGTGCGTTCCGGATGGATCCCGACGTTCCTCTGGTGGTTCCCGAGGTGAACCACGCCGACGCCTCCGTACGACCGAAGGGCATCATCGCCAACCCCAACTGCACGACGCTGTCGATGATGACGGCGGTGGGTGCGCTGCACCACCACTTCGGCCTCACCGAACTGGTGGTGGCCAGCTACCAGGCCGCTTCCGGCGCGGGGCGCGACGGTGTCGAGCGGCTTTACGCCGAGCTCGCCGCGGTGGCCGGCAAGGGCGTCGGGGTGCGTGGTGGGGACATCGCGCAGGCGCTGGCCGCCGCGGGGCTGCCTGCCCAGTCACCGTTCCCTGCGCCGCTGGCGATGAATGTGGTGCCCTGGGCGGGGTCGCTGAGATCGGACGGCTGGACCTCCGAGGAGCTCAAGGTCCGCAACGAGTCCCGCAAGATCCTCGGCATCCCGGATCTCAAGGTGTCGGCCACCTGCGTGCGGGTTCCGGTGGTCACCACTCACGCGCTGGCGGTGCACGCGGTGTTCGCCCGGCCGGTCACCGTGGAGCAGGCCCGCGAGGTCTTCGCCGCGGCACCGAGCATCGTGCTGGCCGACGATCCGGCCGCCGGGGTGTGGCCGACCCCGGCGGCGGTGGTCGGCGCGGACCCGACCTACGTCGGCCGGGTCCGCCAAGCCCTGGACTTCGCGAACACCCTGGACTTCTTCGTCTGCGGGGACAACCTGCGCAAGGGCGCGGCGCTGAACACCTACCAGCTCGCCGAGGCCCTCGCGGGTGAGTGGCACTCGATGCCCCGCTAGCTCGGGTTCCCACACCAGGTTTGGCCGCGGCGGATGGTGGGTATCGCGGTGTGGAACACCGCGCCGAAGCGGTATCGCGGTGTGGAACACCGCAGGGCCGTGTGGCGAGTGGTTGACAGGTCGCCAACTGCCGGCGTAGGTGGAGAGCCGGCACGAGACAGTACCGCGTCGGGGAGTATGTCGATGACCACTGTGCTCCGGTGGACGGGTATGGGCAAGCTCGTCTCCTTCTACCGGTACTTCGCTTTCAACGGCCCTCGGCTGACGACGGCGCTGGGCATCGTGCTGCTGCTCGGCATTGCGGCGATCCGGTTGTACTGGCTGGCCGGTGGCTTCCCGCTGCCGGCCTACCTGGTGGCGTCTGTCGGGCTGCTCCTCTCGGCCGCGTTGCTGGCCGCGGTGTGCATGGTGCTCGGGCGCCGGCCGGGGCTGGTCCGGTTCGGCTGGGCGCTGGGCGCCGTGGTGTCGGCGGTGTCCAGCGCGACGTACCTCGCCAGCCGCACCGTGGGCCTGCCCGGTCTGCCGCAGCTGGTCGACCGGTGGGACTACGCCCTGGGCACCTTCGCAATAGCGCTCGCCGCGCTGTTCGTCGCCCTGCACTTCTCGGTCGTCACCGGGATGAACGTCGCTTATCCCCACCAGCGCCACTGGCATGACTGACACCGATGGCATGACTGACACCGATGGCATGACTGACACCGATGGCATGACTGACACCGATGGCATGACTGACACCGATGGCATGACTGACACCGATGGCATGACTGACACCGATGGCA